>CAYGOF010000002.1:41004-148205 GCA_964351395.1 uncultured Roseivirgaceae bacterium | reverse complement strand
AAAAAAAAATCCCGATTCCGTTGCCTTATGCGCAACGAAAAAATGGGCTTTTTCATAAGCGCTTTTACGCATGATCGGAACCCCACGGGGGGGGTGCAGGCCCAAACGATCGCAGTAATAATTATTCCCAGAAATACACTTTTTAATAACCTGTTCTTCATTTCCATCGCTAGCAATCCCATAAAATTATTAAAATTGAATCATCTTTCGCAATTTAAACGCATGTCAGAGCTTCTTAGTTTTAGAGACCGCCTTTTTAATGTCACTGCCGATAATTTTGAAGCACTGGCCATCGAGGTCTTTCATTGGCAGGCATCAAATAACCCAGTTTATCGCGACTATATTTTATATCTAAAAAGAGATCTAAATAACGTTCACAAGTTGGAGGACGTTCCTTTTCTACCCATAGAGTTTTTTAAGAGACACAAAGTAAAAACAGGACACTGGGATTCTTCCCTTATATTTTCTAGCAGTGGAACGACCGGAGCTGTCCAAAGTAGCCATTATTTGGATGACCCTGGTTTTTATATCAAACTGTCGAAAGAAATATTTCAGCGTGTGTACGGACGGCTAAAGGAATTTGATATCCTGGCTTTGCTTCCGTCATATATGGAAAGAGAGGGTTCTTCGCTTATTTTGATGGTGGATGAGTTTATGAAAGAGGCTGGGTCCGACCTTTCTGGTTTTTTCTTAAAAGACAATGAAGCGCTAATTGATGCAATACAAAAAGTGAAGGCAAAGCAGGGAAGGAAGCTGCTAATAGGAGTAACATTTGCATTGTTGGAGCTGGCTAACAAACATCGCCTCGATTTGAGCGACTTCATTGTAATTGAAACGGGAGGTATGAAAGGTAGGGGCAAAGAACTGACCAGAGAAGAACTTCATGCCGTACTCAAAGAAAGGTTGAATGTGCATAGCATTCATTCTGAATATGGAATGACAGAATTGATGTCGCAGGCCTATTCCCAGGGCGATGGTGTTTTCATGCCATCGTTTCCTATGAAAGCCATGATTCGGGATGTAAATGATCCTTTTTCTTACGTGCGTAATGGAAAAACAGGTGGAATAAATATTATTGATTTGGGAAATATACACTCCTGCTCTTTCGTTGAAACTAAGGATTTGGGAAGGATTGTAGGAAGTGCAGGTGAATTTGAAGTGCTGGGGAGGTTTGATAATTCTGACGTTCGTGGCTGTAATCTCCTCATTCAGTAGCATTTATTACGTCGTTCCAGAAATAGCGTTTTGATATATGTTTCGATCTAGCTATCTTAGAGTTTCAATGAACCTAGTAAAGCCTTTTGTTATGAAAATAAAATTACTCTTGTTTGCTGTAGCTGTTTTCATGCTTGGTGCTTGTACTCAGAAGACTTGTCCTACTTATTCAAAAGTAGACGTGCAGAAGGAAAAGCCTGTTCAGCGGCTTTAATAAGTGTACTTGACCTGGTAGAAAATTGATTAACGTCAATATGCAGTTCTTAACATTTAGCTAAGGACTGCATATTTTTTTACGTCCGATTCTGTTATCGAAGTTGACGCCATTATGATAAGGCGTTCAGTTACATTTCTAAGCTCCCGGATATTTCCTGTCCATTCGAACCCTTGTAGTAATTTAATTGCTCCTGGCTCTATCGGCTTGGGAGCCCACCCATATTCCGACGATATATCTGCGATAAACTTATCTACTAACATTGGAATATCGTCCTTTCGATCTTTCAAAGAGGGTACTTGAATGATGATCACACTCAAACGATGATATAAATCCTCCCTGAATTCATTGGCAGCAATGGCTTTTCTGAGGTCTTTGTTGGTGGCGGCTACCACTCTCACATCTACTTTTACTTCTTTTTCGCCACCTACTCTTGTGATCTTGTTTTCTTGTAGTGCCCTCAGTACTTTGGCCTGTGCAGAGAGACTCATGTCTCCTATTTCGTCGAGAAAAAGTGTGCCACCAATCGCCTGTTCGAATTTTCCGATCCGCTGTTTTACGGCTGAAGTAAACGATCCCTTTTCATGTCCGAAGAGTTCACTTTCAATTAGCTCTGATGGTATGGCAGCACAGTTTACTTCTACCAGTGGGCCGGATGAGCGGTTACTTTTCTCGTGAATCCATTTAGCGACGAGCTCTTTTCCAGTACCGTTAGGCCCGGTGATGAGCACCCGTGCATCAGTGGGAGCCACTTTGTCGATCATCGTCTTAACCTCTTCTATCTTTGGAGATTCACCAATGATGTCAAAAGTCTTGTTTATTTTCTTTTTGAGAACCCTTGTTTCGTTGACTAGCTCTTTGCGGTCAAGCGCATTTCGAAGGGTAACCAGAAGTCTGTTTAGGTCAAGTGGTTTTTGTAGAAAGTCGAAGGCACCTTTTTTCGTTGCTTCTACAGCACTGTCGATAGTTCCGTGAGCAGAAATCATAATAAATGGTGCGTCCACACCTTCTTCGATGGCTTTTTGAAGTAACTCAAGACCATCCATTTTAGGCATTTTTATGTCGCAAAGAACCAAGTCGTAGGGGCCTTGCTTGAGTAGGTCGAGTCCTTCTTCTCCGTCTTTGGCTTCGTCTACTTTGAATTTTTCGTACTCCAGAATTTCTCGCAGGGTGGCACGGATTGATTTTTCGTCGTCAACGATCAGGATCTTTGTCATAAGCAATTTGAAATAGGAAAATATGGCCCTGTAAGCCGGGTTCTGTCTCTCCCAACAAGTCGGGAGAGCCTTACCATTTATCTGGACCAGTTGTTGCCACCTGGTTCTATCAATCTACCCACCACAACGAGACTGCCGAAACAGTCTACAGGGACGAGCAACCCCTGAATCATGGCATATTTGATCTTTCAATCCGTAAGGTTTACCGTGCCCTCAATGTCACCATTGAAGCGGTGGGCTCTTACCCCACCATTTCACCTTTTCCCACTGAGCCGCGGCACAACGGGTAGTTTACTTTCTGTTGCACTTTCTGTGACACCATCGTCGCCAACGATGCCCCTTCCTGTTAGGAAGTACGGCGCTCTATATTGCCCGGACTTTCCTCCATACAACGATTTTCACCGTTGCAAGGCGATAAGGCGGACCACATTTTCCTAAATGTTATTATTTTTTAGTGCTTTTGGCGATGTTTAGTTAACATCCTTGCCAGTAATTGCTAATTCCCACTGGTCAGCTAGTTTGGCAGTTTCCATGATCATCTCCTTCAACTTTGGAGGCGTAACTGTATCGTCAAATAATGCTGTTTCTACCATCAGAAAATCACCCAATACTACAAACTTGGAAGTGACCAGGTCTTCGTTATGAGCGAGCACGGAGTTGTAATCGATTTTCTCATTCGTGCGGCATACTCTGGACAGTATCTGAATGACACTCTTGCCATACTTTTTATTGTCTATTTTCCCTCCTCTGACCGACTGAAATCTACCACCTTCCAGAGGAACAATCACAACTGATCTGTTATTATCATATTCCGAATATTGGCCGTTAACTTCAGAGGCAAGTTCCTCCATCAACTTTCTTACGTCCATAGTATTATGTTTTATTTATAGGCTTAAAAAATACGATTTAGTCTTTTATTTTGACAAGTGTTGCCCCGTAGCCAAATCTTTGCTTCTGGGCATCCTGAAAGTACAAGATATTTTTCATTTTACTTAGCCTTTTGTGGATTTCTTCCCGCAAAACACCGTTCCCTACACCGTGTATAAAGGTGATCTCATCCATTCCTGAGGCAATTGCATTGTCCAGCTCCTTTTCAAAAACGGCTAATTGATACGACAATGCCTGACCATTTGCTACTTCTTCTTTTTGGCCGGTCAGTTTCTCCATATGTAAATCAATTGCCGTGTCACCTGGTTTGTTTCCGGGTTTGGGTTCCAGCACCGCTTTAGGAGTCAATAAACTATTTTTTATAGCATCTGCATCAACTTTTGTTGGGTTTTCGTCGAGTTGATAGACATAGCCTTCCTTTGACATCATAGGAATCATTCCATTTTTGTGCATAAAGCCAGCGGCTTTGAACGACACATTTCTACCCAGGTTGGGTTTGTTCTTGTAGACGCCCTTTTGAAAGTACATGCAGGTGATCTGCAAATCCGCCCAATTTTCGAAATTCTGAGATGATTTTGATGCTACGGCCTGATGCGATTTTGCTTCGAGATGCCCTGCCAACACACCATTGGTAGTACCTTTCAGAAGTTCATCGATTTTGAATACCAGCTCATAGTCTGTGTTATTGACTAGCCAAACAGTAAATATATCTCCCTTAGGTTCAAAGCATAGATAGATCCCTTTTTCGGCTATTGCTGCGCTTTCTTTTATTGGAGACTTTTGATCCGTTGTGCCTTGCTGGATCGATGGTTTTTTGAAATACTCTCCTTCGGTTTTATTTACCAGCACAAGTTCACTTTTAAGTACTGGGAAAGAAAATCCGTCTTCAATTTCAATTTCGTATGTGTTGTCGTTCAGGATTCTAACAATCACACCCTCTTCAGTTCCCCTAAGAAGCCTTACTTTATCACCTATGTTCATACAATTATTTTAACGCTTCTTTGTAAGTCTCTATGGCTCGCTGCCTGGCAAATTTATGTTCAACTATTGGTAATACGTAATTTTTACTATCAAATTCAGGAACCCATTGGCGAATATATTTTCGTTGCTTGTCAAATTTGTCTGTCTGAGAGTCTGGATTGAAGACCCTGAAGTAGGGCTGGGCATCGGTACCGGTGCCGGCCGCCCATTGCCACCCGCCGTTATTGGAGGCCAGCTCAAAATCGAGTAGTTTTTTAGCGAACCATGCTTCGCCCCATCGCCAGTCGATAAGCAGGTGTTTGGTAAGAAAGCTAGCCACAACCATTCTCACCCTGTTGTGCATGTAGCCAGTTTGATTGAGTTCTCTCATTCCTGCATCCACGATCGGGTATCCGGTTTGGCCTTCGCACCATCTCTGATACTCTTCTTCATCGTTTCTCCATGGAATTAATTCGTACTGAGGTTTAAAGGCATGGTTGACCACCTCTGGAAAATTGTAAAGTATCATTTGATAAAATTCCCGCCAGATAAGCTCATTTAGCCAAACCTGGTTGAGCTTCGTAGCCATCTTTACCGCCGACCTTATGCTAATTGTACCGTGCCTAAGGTGCATACCAAGCCTGGAAGTTCCATCGATAGATGGAAAATCACGTGTTTTATCATATTGGGCGATGATACTTTGATTAATGGAAGCTGGAGGTAAGAAAATGGATGTCCTCACAAAGCCAATGGTTTCAAGTGTTGGGGCGGGAAAAGGCGCTGTTTTATAGTACCTGTCAGCCATAGCAGCGGATGGTAGCTCCTGCAGGTTTAATTCGTTCCATCGGCTAATCCATTTGTTTTTGAAAGGAGTAAATACCTTGTAAACACCAGCAGTGTCTGTTAAGATCTCCTTTTTTTCGAAGATCACTTGATCTTTAAATGCGTAAAAGCCAATGCCCTTTTCATTTAGAAGTTTTTTAATGTCAGCATCTCTTTCTCTAGCGTAAGGCTCGTAATCTCGATTGGTGAATACAGATTGAATATTGAATTCACTGGTAATTTTTTGGAAGGCTTCTTTCGGCTTCCCATATAAAATGTATAGCGATGAGCCCTTGTCTTCAAGTTCTTTTTTCAGCTTTAGCAACGAGTCGAAAATAAATGTGACTCTTGCATCGGTTTTGTCTTCAAGCCTGGACAGAATCTCCGAATCGAAAATAAAAATCGGCAATACAGGTAGCGACTCAGAAAGAGCGTAAAAAAGGCCGGTATTGTCGATAAAACGTAGGTCACGGCGGAACCAAAAAATATTCACTGGCGCTTGGGAAGGCATCATCTTTTTGGATTAACAAAGCAGCTCCCATTTGGTTAATGAAAATCAAAAATAAATTGAGTGAGTTATTGGTGCTCCGTCCCTTCGTCTTCTTTTATTTTATCGCTATTAAAAGACGTTTTGCTGTCCTTATCTGCAGGTTCAGGAGTTTCTCTATTCTTGACCCTTACATCCTGCATGAGGTCTTTGAAATTATTAAAGCTGCGTATGTATTGGAGGCTAAACCCAGCCTTTGTGTTGGTTTGGTTGCTGATGCTCTGCGTCAAACTGTTTACGTTGGTTCTTGAGTACATCTTGGCTCTCAATTTTCCGTCAGGGGTGAGGAGGTATTCTAATGTCCAGTCACCCATAATAGAGCCAAGCTCATTTCGAGTTGTGGTGCTGGTGACACCGCCGTCTCTCGAAATTCTTAGTCTGCCATTGAGAAATGTATAAGCCAATCGTAACTGAAAGGTATTGTAGGCGTCGGCATCCAGGCTGGCAAGATCTATGTCAATTTCCAAGTTTTCGTCTACCTGCGAAATCCAGTAGCTGAGTTGATTGGAGACAAATTCGCTCACGCTACTTCCGATGGAGTTAGTGCCCACGTTGAAACTATTGATCGGTGAAAGCCTTCTAAGGATAATCAAACTGAATACCTGCCGCTTCATCTCCTGCTCGTCAGTTTTAATAGTATTTTTAAATGCCTGTATGCTAGCGCCTAGCGGCAAAGGTGTACCGGCAGGAGTAATCACTTGCTCCGGATACCCTGTTATTTGAATATCGAAAGAAATATCGGGGGTAAGGAGTTCTCCATCGAGCTGGAGCAACACATTGGTTGGATAGCGCCTTTTAAGCTCAGGAGTGCTATATGCAGAAGTATCTGCGATGTTTGTCAATAGTGGCGAGAGTAATGCATTCTGCTTATAGTTGGCAATTATGCCCATTTGTCCTTTGTAGGGGTCGCCTGACCACGAAATGGTGCTGCCCTTTTGAATTTCAAATTCCTTATTTATGATGTTGTAGAGGGTGAAATTGTAACCACCTTGTTCTATTTCCAGGTCACCAAACATGTAGAAGTCTCCATTCGTATCAATTTGGAGGTTGAGTTTACCATTGCCTCTTCCTCGTATGATATCTCCAGATTTAATGTCGAAAATCAGCTCGCAATAAGCATCTGGAGTAATGTCGAGGTCAAAATCGAGTCTTATATTGGAGAACTTTTGCTCCTCTTCAGTACCATTATCTCCAGCTATTTTTGTCGTATCGGTTAGGTTTACGAATGAGATAAAATCTTCTAACTGAACGTCTGAAGATTCTTCCAGAGGAATAAAAATCCGTGTATTTTTATTCGTTGTTGCGTTGGCGCTGATATTCAAGTTATCAATGGCTCCCAGGAAGTTGATAGTACCTGTGGCATAAGCGGTGCCATAGTAGAGAGAATTGTCAGCCGCAGACGTATTTAGCACCTGAAAGTTGTTGATCTGCCCCTCCAGATCGAGTACGAAGTTGCGGAAGCCGTCGTGGAATATACCGCCATTTAGTGTGGCTCTGTGGCCCTGCTCATCACGGACGTCGAGATTACGAACACCAATTTCATTGTCATCGAAAAAGATGTCGCCTGAGTAAGCGTATTTTGTGTTCAGGTAGTTGATTTTCCCCCCACCATTAGCGAGTGTACCTGTGCCTCGTAATATTGGATAAGTTGGATTGCCCCTTACCCTAAATCGTCCGTTGGCGGTGCCCGTAATTTGAGTGAAATTACCTTGTATAAAGGGTTCGAGAATGTTGAGGTTTGCATTGTCGAAATCTGCAGTGAAATTAAGTGAGTTCACGCTATCTCTGGGGGCATAATAACCATTGAGTGCGATAATGTCTTTCCCTTGTCTGTTAACAGTTAGTTTAGACAATACCTGTTTCGAAGCATCATTCCATGATGATTTTCCGGCAACATTTCCTACCAGAAACTCGGCAACAAAGAAGTTATCTATTTTAAGATCGCTCTCCACAATGAATTCTTCCCCATAATTTGTGAGGGTAGCATTTCCATTGATCGTACCATCAAGAGGGACAGTTAAAAGTGGATTCAGGTTATCGAGGGCGAAATTCCTGACGCGACCCCTTAGCGGGATATTTGTCGAGTCACTTAAGTAGCCTGTGACTTCTATTTCTTGTTCACCATTTGACAGCCTTAGGTTTTCAAATGCGACGGCCTCGTCGGTAATAATGATACGGTTGTTGTTAGAAAAAAGCCATTTACCTTCCAGTACCCGAAGGTCGGAGGGGTAAACAGTGATGATGGTTTGGTCAGAAAGGAACTCGAGGTCTCCGTATACTTTGGCGTAGTTGGTGGTGTTGATTTGCTCAATATTGGTCTGAAAGTCAATTGTATTGTTGCTCCAAATAGCTTCCAGGTAGTTGTTTTGCGTCACGTCTCGTTCATTGTACAATTGATGTGCGGAGGAAACATATAGCATAGAAAGAACATCAGTACTGTCCGCTATTTTGCTTGTATTGATATCAATTTCATTTTCTAAAAAGGAGAAATCGCCATAGGTGAGCGTGTCGAATTTTGAATAGAATGAAGCCACTGAAGTTAAATTCCGTGTGAAGCCGGCCTCTATTTTGGCTCCTTTTGATATATAGAAGTTTTTTACAAACAAGTCCGTCAATGGGTTGATGTCGGTAAGGGCAACGTTAAGGTTTATTTTGTAAGGACTGATCGCCTTTTTTTCCTTTTCGGCATAGTAGGATTCAATATTCTCCCGGTTGTTTTTGAAAGCGAGCTCATATTCATTGTATGATTCCTTCAAATCTTTTATAAGCGTGGTGTAATTAAAATCTCCAGTGGCATTGAGTTTAACCTGCTCCGATGTTAGTTCGAAAGTTCTTTGACGTCCATTCTTTTGCGAACTTGCCAGAATGCTATCAGCATGAAATGTTTTGCCTTCTACATCGAGTAATAGGTTGTGTATGCCTGCTGTTCCTTTGATACTGTCAATCTGCAGTCCTTGAAAGTCAAGGTCTACCTGACCGCTAACAAAAATATCCCTGGGTGACAGTTGGAGAGGAAAAAGGAAAAGTGTGTCAAGCGATAGCGATGCTTTGAATATGTTGATGTCATTTCGAAAGTCTAATGAGCCATCGATATTTAGCTTTATGTTAGGATCATCGACACTCAGTTTGCCTTCAAAGAAACTCTTGGCTAGTCGGGCGTCTGTCGTTATCTTTTGATATTCATATCCCTTTAGCCCCAGTTTTTGAATATTGCCTTTTAGGTATAAATCGGCAGAGGCGGGAGTAAGTCCTGTGCCCTGAACACTCCCTGTAAAACTGACCTTTTGAATCAGGTCCGAATTTTCAGTCAGCTTGCCTATATCCAGATTGGCTACAGTCAATGAGCCTTTGTACACTGCGTTCTGGTGCTTGCCAGGAAGTTTGAGGTTAAGGTCAGACCTAACGCTTCCAAGGCGTGAGTTAAAACTGCCATTTGTTACGAAGTCAGTGGGGAATCCAATAAATCGACCGCTGAAGCTGATAAAGCCTAGTCTATCCAAAATATCAGATTCTTCATCTGTCAGGTAAATACCAAGGTCGGAGGCAAAGAGGCTCGAATTCTTTAGACTAAGGTCAATGAAAGTCTCTGAGAAGTTAGGCAAGCCGTTGAAATTGGCTGTGCCGAACAACTTGCTATTGGCGCCAAAAAAGAGTTTGAAGCCTGTGAGTTGGAAATTGGTGACGTTGCCATTGAAGTCTCCGGAAAGGGTATAGGTGTCATTGTATCTTTCTAGGTAGGGTGCGAAATGCCGCAAGTCTTTATTGCTGACGATGGTACTGTCAAAATGGGCAACAATGTTGACGCTGTCTACAAAGTAGCTAAGATTGGAAGGATTGCTAAACTCGAATTTAACGTAATTGGTCAGGTGGCTATATGCTGTTTGGAGCTTGAGGTCTGAAAGCTCCATTGTCTGGTACGTCAATTGAAAGTTTGTTTGCAGGCTGTTGACTTGCAACTTCCCGCTCTTGTCTCGTGCTACGAGCTTATCCACTTCAAATTGAACTGTATCTAGCCTTTGGTAAAAACTACTGAGATCTGAGTAAATGCTGTCGATAACAAAATGGTTATAGTTGAATCCTACTTTGATGCTGTCTTTTCTCATATCGTTGATAGAAAATCGACTTCTTTCCAGCTTGATTCTGCTCACGGTGATTGGCCGGGGTACTGAGGTTTTCTCTTTTGGGTTTTTGGGTCGTAACTGCGAAATCAGATAAGACATATTGTCGAGTTGCCCATCGGCGAACTTTACCAATCGTACATCGGCTCCAGTAATTCTTGCCGCATCAAAATGAAGCTGACTGGGTCTGAGAAGATCAATGATGCTAAAATCCACTAATAGCCTGTCGATCGCAATCAGGCTTGTGTCCTGAGGGTCAATAATCCTGACGCTGTCAAGTGTAATTTCATCAAACCAGTTGACATCCACCTTTGCAATACTAACTTTGTGGCCGGTTTGCTCATAGAATGATGTGGATACATAGGAAACCAGCCAGGTTTGTACTTTAGAGGACTGTAAGGTAATAAACAGGCCAATCAGCAAAATCAGTAAGCCCAGCGAAATCCAATAAAGGATTTTCCCTACACCATAGAAAATGACAGACGTTTTTGTGTTTTCGCTCAAATCAGCAATATGTCCCCAACTATTTTAGCGATCGAATCTTCGTGTGATGAGACTTCAGCCGCTGTAATCAGGAACGGTAAAATTCTTAATAATATTATTGCTACGCAATCTGTTCACCAACGTTATGGTGGAGTAGTTCCTGAATTGGCTTCCAGAGCCCACCAGAAGCATATTGTACCAGTAGTTGATCAGGCTTTGCAAGAAGCAGGTATAGCTAAACATGAATTGCAGGCTATTGCGTTCACTCAGGGACCTGGTTTGTTGGGTGCTTTGCTGGTAGGAAGTTCTTTTGCTAAGGCAATGGCCTGGGGCCTGGGTGTGCCGCTTATTGCTGTCAATCATATGCAGGCTCACATTTTGGCCCATTTTATTGAGAACCCGAAACCTTCATTTCCATTTCTGTGCCTCACTGTCAGCGGAGGTCATACGCAAATTGTTCTTGTAGAATCTCCCATGAAGATGCAGGTTATCGGAGAAACACAAGATGATGCTGTGGGTGAGGCATTTGACAAAACCGCAAAAATGTTAGACCTACCTTACCCCGGAGGGCCACATGTAGATAGGCTAGCCCAGACAGGTAACCCGGACGCCTTCAGCTTTCCGCTTTCTGAGATGCAAGGATTGAATTATTCGTTTAGTGGGATCAAAACGGCCGTGCTTTATTTCTTAAGAGACCAGACAAAAGCGGACTCAGATTTTGTTACGAACCGAATGAATGATATATGTGCCAGTGTACAAAACACGCTGATCCACATGCTTTTACAGAAATTAAAGAAAGCATCAAAACAAACAGGGATTACTGAAATAGCCATCGCTGGTGGAGTTGCAGCAAATTCTGGTCTGCGTCAAACGTTGGAAAGCTTACAATCGGAACTTGGTTGGAAAGTATACATCCCCAAATTCGAGTATTGTACCGACAACGCTGCAATGATTGCCATGACTGCTCATTTCAAATATCTTGAAAAGGATTTTTCTCCCATGGATGTTGCGGCAATGCCTAGGATGAAGTTTTAATTTTATGCTATTTTAGTGTTTAAACTTTTACAATATCGTTGATCGGATGGCGGCAGAAAATAAGCGGTTTTCAAACACAGTGAACATCAAAAACAAGAAAGCTCGGTATGAGTTTGAGTTTATTGATACACTGGTGGCTGGCATCATGCTTAGAGGGACAGAGATTAAATCGATCAGGGAGGGGAAGGCCAGCTTGCAGGAAGCTTATTGTTACTTTAAAGGGGAGGAGCTTTTTATTAAGGGCATGAACATTACCCAGTATGCTGAGGCCACTTACTTT
Source organism: uncultured Roseivirgaceae bacterium (assembly GCA_964351395.1). GTDB lineage: Bacteria > Bacteroidota > Bacteroidia > Cytophagales > Cyclobacteriaceae > Imperialibacter. Next base: position 136,426 of record CAYGOF010000002.1, on the reverse strand, counting down.
AACCATGATCCGGTGCGTGAAAGAAAGCTGCTGCTAAACAAAAGAGAAATTGAAAAGTGGCAGACAAAATTGGAAGAAAAAGGCTTGACCATTGTGCCGGTAAGGCTTTTTATGAATGATAGAGGACTAGCTAAAATGGAAATAGCCCTGGCCAAGGGCAAGAAAATTTACGACAAAAGAGAAAATATTAAAGAAAGGGATACCAAGCGAGAGCTGGATCGACTTAGACTGTAAACCTTATGACTGAGACCGAAAAGGGAATTTGTCGACTATGCCTTGTGCCGGTAATGTCCGAGCCAACGTTTCACTCCCTTCAATTGAGCGAACTCCTTTTTGGCGAACACTATGAGGTGCTTGAGCTTGGAAAAGACAATAAATGGATCAGAATTAAAATTCACTTCGATTCGGTTGAAGGTTGGATACTTAAAGACCATTTTTATGGCATAACAAGTGAATATTTTGAGCAGATTAACCATTCTGACTACAAAGTATGTACTGATCTTACTGCCAATATTTTTTTTAAGAAGCACTACCTTAATATCCTTATCGGGAGTGTTTTGCCAATTTCAACAAACGAGCTGTTCAAAATTGAAGAGCAATTGGCGTTCAATGGTAATTCTAAGAGTCTGGGGCAAAGAAGAGACTATGCGTTTCTTCGTGAAATTCTTCAGAAATACATGTATTCTCCGTTTAGATCTGGTGCACGAACGCCCTACGGCATTGATGACATTGGCCTGGTTCAGCAGGCTTATCGAATGGCCGGCTATCCGGTACCAAGAAGCTTGAAACTGTTGGCTAACACTGGAGACAAAGTAGCCGCTTTATCAGACTCTAAACCTGGGGATCTTATTGTGTGGGATGTTAAAGGGGAAACGAAAGCAGGAATTGGCATTGGCGACCATCAAGCGGTAGTGGTCACTGATTCAGTGAAGGTTATTGATATTGATGAAAACGGATCTGGTGAGGGAATGAAGGAGGCACAACTTGTGGCGATTAGGAGGATCCTTAAAATGTAATAAAAGAGATGAGTTTGAAAAGAAATGTTTTAGTTCTTAATCAGGACTATTCCCCCCTTACCGTGTGTTCGGTAGAAAGGGCTTTTCTACTCGTGTTCCTCCATAAAGCAGAAATGATATCGGCGGGGCCCAACAGTTTTTTGCATACAGTCAACGCCTCCTATCAAGCACCTTCTGTTATCAAAGTCTCTAGATATATCAGCGTTCCCTACAAGGGTGTTATCCTTTCCAGACAAAATATATTCCGCCGCGATAATCATGAGTGCCAGTACTGTGGCACTGATACTGATCTAACACTTGATCACTTGATTCCCCGCTCTAAAGGTGGTACTTCCAATTGGAAAAACCTTGTAACAGCCTGCAAGCATTGTAATGCAAAGAAAGGCGACTACTCTCCTGAAGAGATAGGGATGAAGCTTAAAAGAGCACCTTTCAAGCCCTCCTACATCATGTTTTTGAAATCTACCAATGGCAGTGTTTTTGAAGAATGGAGGCCTTTTCTACAGCTTAAGTCAGAGGCGATATGATCTAATTTATTCAACTTCAACTTCATCAATAGCTATCAGGTATTTGTTGCTGCATCATCTGATTCACTTCTAATGCCCTGGTTTTCAGTACTTAGACTTCATTCTTCTATTTTTTTTTTCACATGGTGACCCGATTTGAATCACTTTCCTGTAATAAGGGTAAAAGGGAATTTGATCACATTAAAAAGACCATGTAATATGAAAGTAAACCAGTTTGCCAAATTGCTCACCTGTTTGATGGTGCTAGTATTTATATCAAGTTGTGGCGATGACGAGCCGGAACCGCCAAAATTTACATTAGAAGCCAAAATTAAATTTAGTCCGGAGAATCCCGCTGTAAATGAAGAAATAACGCTAGATGCCAGCGGCTCGGTCGACGCCGATGGGATTGGTTTCGAGGCCGAATGGACCTTGCTTTCTCAACCGGACGGTAGTACAACCGTTATCTCTAATGGAGGTGCCGTCGCTGCCAGCCTGATTCCGGATGTGGAGGGCGATTATGAAATTCAGCTAAAAATCACCAACACTACCGAGGGGGTGAGCGATACTGAGACAATCACAATCAGCGCATTAGCACCTGGGTATATCGAACTCAGCGGAGCTATCGACACTGATATGACGCTCGAGAATATTAATCTTGACCCTACACTCGTCGACTATCTCGTTACCGGCGACGTTTCTGTGCTTGCCGTTCTTACGGTGGAACCAGGGGTTGTAGTTCATTTTCAAGAAGATAAAATGATGAAAATTGAACAAGGTGGTACTTTGCTGGCAGCAGGTACGGAAACAGACTCCATCATATTTACAACTGCCAACGAAGCCGCTGGACTTCTTTGGAAGGGTCTTTATATACAGTCGGCCAGCGCCCAGAATATACTCAAATATGTGGAAGTATCTTTTGCTGGCAACTCGGCGATGGACTTTAATGGCGCTGACTTTAAGGCTGGCGTGGGTGTAAATGCCGGTGGAAGTATTAAGATTGAGAACAGTCTGTTCGCCGACAACATGGGATATGGAGTTTATCTTGATGATGATGGCGGAAAGCTCAACACCTTCACAAACAATCTTTTTGTTGACAATGACAATGGCATGGCTGTTTGGGCTGAGTCGGCAGGGAGTGTTGATAACACAACTTTATTTACCAATAGCACAAACGCAGATGTGGAGATATTTGCTTCCGCAATTTCCGATGCCACAGAAATTACCTGGAATGCTTTAAGCAATGGTGCCAGGTATAAAGTTTCTGGCGATATCGATGTCAATGGCGTACTTACTATTGCTCCGGGAGCTAAATTCGGTTTGGATGAGGATGTCATCATTAACGTGAGAGGTGCGTTCATTGCTGCCGGTACAGCTGAAAGTTCCATTGAATTTACAACATCGGATGGTGCTTCGGCCCTTCGTTGGAAAGGCATTTACGTTAACTCTGCCGACGGCAGAAACATACTGAATCATGTCGCACTGTCCTATGCCGGAAATTCGGTGATGAATTTCTCAGGAGAGGACTTTTCAGCGGGTGTTGGTATTGAGTTAGGTGCTAAAATGGCTTTTAAGAATAGCACCTTCTCCAACAACAAAGGCTATGGTGTTTATGCTGATGACGCCGGCGGCCAGATTGGAGCCTTTGAAAGCAATACCTTCGTTTCGAATGATCGGGCCGTTGGGCTTCCAGCTGACCAGGCCGAGATGATTGACGGAGCTTCGGTATTCACCGATAACACCAATGCTGATGTTGAAATTTTTGAGTCGGATTTCCCGGAATCCAAAACGTCGACCTGGAATAAGCTTAGCGGGGGTGCCAGCTATCGGATTTCCGGAGACATGGATGTTAGGGGCAAGCTGACAGTTGCTGCGGGAGCCATTATTAACTTCGATGAAAATGTTTTGATCAGGGTTTATGGGTCGCTTACCGCTGTTGGTACTGCTACAGACCGCATCGTGTTTACCACGTCAAACCCCAGTGGTCAACTTTATTGGAAGGGCATTTACATCAGCTCCGCCAGTAGTCTCAATAACTTTGATTTTACCGACTTCTCCTTTGCAGGCAATTCTCCCATCGACTTTGCAGGTGCTGACTTTGCAGCAGCCATTGGTGTTGATATTGCAGGCAAGGTGTCTGTCAAAAACTCAACTTTCAGCAACAACAAAGATTATGGTATTTATGTTGATGAGTCTGGGGGGCAGATAGAAAACTTCGGACTCAATAGCTTTTCGGGCAACAAAAGGGGCGTCGGCATTCCTGTTGATGAGCTGGATGCTATTGACGGTGCAAGCACTTTTACCAACAACTCATTCGCGGATGTGGAAGTGTTTGGAAGCGACCTAGCCCTGGATAAAGTAGTTACCTGGAAGTCGTTGACCACCGGTGCTTCCTACAGAATTACCGGAAATATTAGGGTGTTTGGCAAAGTTACAGTGGAAGCAGGAGCTTCCTTTAAAATGGACGAAGATGTACAGATTCTGGTTGATGGCGCCTTTACAGCAAAAGGAACTTCTTCTAACATGATCACTTTCACATCGTCAAATATCGATGGTGGATTACACTGGAAAGGATTTTACTTTTCTTCGACAGATGCCAGCAATGAGTTTGATTTCTGCAACATTGCCTATGGTGGCAACTCTCCGCATGACTTCACAGGCGCTGATTTTGCGGCCAATATTGGTGTGAACACAGATGGCAGGGTGACAATATCCAACTCAACCATTTCTAATAGCAGCGCCTATGGAATTTATTCCAAAGGTACAGCCAATGATTTTGCTGGTGCGGCAGCTGGAAACACATTCACAGCCAATGCAAGCGGAAACAATAAGGAGTAAGCGCTTGTACGTTTCTTGGATACACAGGCAGTTAGTTTTTTATATAAATCCCGGTCTTTTTGGATCGGGATTTTTTTAGCTGCCTTCATTGGAATAAGTGCAGAATATTCTATTTATTCTTTATAATTTTATATATTAATTCAGCTGCCGGAACATATTTATATTGTATCAAATGGGTGACCTAGAACTAGAAGCATTGATACACAGGATCAATGAAGGGGATCAAAAGGCTCTTGATGAGCTATTCCCGGTTGTATACGATGAGCTTAGAAAAAATGCCCACCATTTAAGGTTCAAGTTCCGCCAACAGGAAACTTTGAATACCACTGCTCTTGTCCATGAGGCTTATTTAAAGCTATCAAAAGCGGACCTTAGCAAACTTCAGAACAAAGACCATTTTTACAACCTGGCGTCCAAAGCCATCAGGCAGATACTGGTGAATGCTTGTCTTAGAAAGCAAACCGATAAAAGAGGTAATCAACCCAGTCACCTAAAAATTGATGATCTGGAGGAACAACTTCGCTTTTCAGAAGAAACAGGATCAGCCATTTTGAAGATTCACGAAGCACTGGAGGTGTTGGAGAAAAAGGAGCCCATCTATGGCAAAATTGTGGAATGCAGATTTTTTGCCGGACTTTCGATTGAGGAAACCGCCAAAATTATGGGTAAGAGCCCATCCACTGTCAAGCGATCGTGGAGCATGGCCAAGACCTGGCTTCACATGCAATTGTCGCCTTCAGCTGCCTAAATTTTAAATTTCGTTATGGAGCAATATTCCCAGGAGGAATGGATCGATTTTTTGACCAAGATGGATCTCAGTAAGGAAGCATTGCCTGATTTACTGAGGCATCAGAACGAGGCTGAAGCATTTTTCGAGACCTTACAGGGCAAGCTCAGTAGCGAGCTTTCTGAGAGCCTGGATGTCAGGCTGCCCAAAGGATACGTTATAGGAAAGTACGAAGTGGAGGCGCGGGTCGGCGTAGGTGGTATGGCGGCAGTTTACAAGGCGAAACGTGCTGATAAGCTTTTTGAACAAGAGGTAGCCATCAAAGTACTTTCCCCATTGCTTGCAACTGACAAATACGAGCAATATTTCAACAAAGAAAGGCAACTACTCGCTGCCCTCAACCATCCAAACATTGCCAGAATTTTTGATGGAGGCCTTACCGTCGATCAGTCACCTTACCTGGTCATGGAGTTTGTCGCTGGAGTGCCGATCGATGAATATTGCCAGGAGCGACGGTTAAGCGTCGTTCAAATAATTCGCTCGGCAATGCTGCCAGTTTGCCGTGCAGTGATCCATGCTCACAATAATTTCATCCTTCACCGCGATATCAAGCCTTCTAATGTGCTCATTACATCTGATGGCCAGGTGAAACTGCTGGACTTTGGCATTGGAAAACTTTTTGATGATTCAAAAGAAGACGAGGGTGCCTTTGGAGGCACATTGAAATATGCATCACCCGAACAGTTATTACATAAGCCACTCTCGATACAATCCGATGTCTTTCAATTGGGGGTATTGTTCTACGAGCTGCTCACTGGTCAACTGCCTTTCGACGGAACGGAAAAGGAAGAAATCAGATCAAAGATATTAAAGGGAGATTTTGTCTCCCCTGGAGCGCTCAACCCGCATATCAATCCAGATCTTGAGGCTATTATTTTGAAGTGCATGAAGCTAGCAGCGGAGCAGCGGTATCAAACCGTAACCGATTTGTTCACTGATCTTCAAAATTACCTTGAGCATTTTCCAGTTTCGGCGAGGAAGGCCAGCTGGAGTCGATCGGCCAGGTTGTTTTTTCATCGTAATACGATCAGCTCCTCGTTAACAATGACAATTGTTCTGTTATCGATTGGAGCGGCAATTGTAACGCAAGTTCAAAAAAGGGCGCTGGAAAGAGAGCAGCAAAAGGTGTTGGCATCCAATGAATTCCTAACTAAAATTTTTGAGGCAAATGATCCTAACCTTGTTCAGGGGGAGGAGGTAACGGCAGCCACTTTGCTACGGAACAGTGAAAAGGAGATCAATCGCATCAAAAGTCCGCAGATCAAAGCTTATGCCCAGCTGCAGTTGGGCGCTTTGTATAAAGCGATGGGCTTGTGGAAAGAATCGGGGCCACTATTCTTTGCTGTGCTGAGCTACTATCAGGAGTATGGTGGCAGTGCCCTGGAACTAGGAAATGTCTACAATGAGATATCTGGCTACTACCGGGATATTTCAGAATACCAAAAAGCAGACTCAACTGTAAAACTGGCCATTAGCCACCTTGAGCCTGAAAAAAAAGACAATCCGTTGGCTTTAGCAGCTTCGTATAAAGACCATGGGTATGTGCTATACTTGAAAGGGGAATACGTAGAAGGTGAGAGTGAGATTAGAAAGGCAATAGGCCTTATTAAGGAGGCAATAGCCACTGGCCATACTGAAGAAGGTCACAAGGTAAATAAAGAAATTCGACTTGGTTTTTGCTACAATTATCTTAGTAGCAACCTTCGGGAACAGTCTAAGTATGATGAGGCACTTGAAGCCAGTTTGATGGCCGTCGAACTGGGTGAGAAATTTGCGGAGGACGATATTAGCTTGAAACTTATTGCTTTGAATAACCTGTCGTTGGTCTATGAAAGGCTCGATAACTTTGAAAAGCAAACGGAGATACTGCAGGCGCTGTTGGAAGAAAACCAAGAAATTTATGGGTCGGAAAACCCAAACACTATCAGTTCATACGCCAACCTGGGTTCCGCCTATTATAAGCTTAAGGATTATCAAAAGTCGGACTCTTTGCAGTTGCTGGCCTATGAGGCCTACAATCGCAAGTTTGGCCCTCATCATAATTATACTGTCAGCGTGTTGTACAACCTCGGCAATTCAAAATTTGGTCAACGTGATTTTGAAAATGCCTTAATATACTTCGAAAGAGTGCTTGAAGCTGACATTGAAAACTTTGGAGCCGATCATCCGTATGTTGCGGGTGATTATATGAGCATGGGTATGGCATGGCAAGCTGTAGGGAAATATGACAAGGCTGAAGAAAGCTTTATGAAGGCTTTAGACATCTACATGGAAAAACTGGGCGAGAAAAGCAGAAAGGTGATTGCTGTTTATTCTAACCTTGGCGACTTATATAGCGAGTTACATGACTTGAAAAGAGCGAGGTTTTATAAATCAAAAGCTGTTTCATTGGCTAAAGAAGTCATGGGTGAGGAGCATCCCACTTACGTCAAATTGTTGCAGCAGAGTCACGAGCTTGATTCATCGCCAGGATAGCCTGTGAGCGATTTGCTAATTATTGACCCCTTGCTCACAAAACTATTCTAAAGACTGTCTTCTTCCCAACTTCCGATTCCACGCCCAGGTTACCGCCATGCAAATGAATGATTTGCCTTGAAAGGCTAAGGCCAATACCTGAACCAGTCGGTTTGGTGGTGTAAAAGGGAATGAAAATATTGTCAACTGCTTCTGGAATGATCCCCGGACCGTTGTCTTCCACTTCGAGTATCGGTCGAAGCTTGTCGTTAATAAATGCTCGCAAGGTAATTCGGGCATTTTCATGGTCATTTAGTACCTCGATCGCATTTTTGATCAGGTTGATCAATACCATTTCCAATAGTTCTTCATCCACCAAGAGCAACATATCCCGATCTTCCAACTCTACTGAAAGGCTCACTTTACTTTCCTTCAATTCTACTGAGTAAAGACTTTCGATCCTGGCAAAAACAGAGCTGACCTTGATTGGCTTGAGTGTTGGTTTTGGAATCTGCGTAAAGTCCCGATAGGCGTTCACGAATTTTTTTAAGGCCTGGCTGCGGTTGTCAATTGCCTGTAACGCTTCGCTGATATCACCGATGGTTTCTTTCGACATCTGCTCTTTATTGTCTTCATGTGTCTCCTCTTCAAACATATCCTTTAAAGTAGATACAAGTGACGAGATGGGGGTCACGGAGTTCATGATCTCATGCCTAAGCACTTTGGTTAAGTTTTGCCAGGCTTCTAGTTCATTTTGTTGTAGCTCAGAACGTATGTTTTGCAAAGAAACCAGTGTAAGCTCTTTGCCACGAATCCGGAGCTGCGAGGTATGAATGGAAAGGTGCACTAATTCATTTTGACGAAAGAGTGTGTTAGCTCCTTTGGGGATCGATTTCAGGAGTGTGTACAGCGCCGGGTCAATTACTGAAAGTTCTTTAAGATGTGCCAGGTCTTCAACACCAAGCAGTTTTTTACCCATTTGGTTAATTAGCCCCACCTTTTGCTCATCATCGTAAGAGAGTATACCGACCTGCACATTCTTGACCAAAGTGTCTAAAAACTGGAGGGTCTCTTCATTTTCCTTCCTGGTTACCCTGAAAGCGTCAAGCACTTCCTTCATTGATTCATTAAGCTGTTTGAATGAATTCCCAAGATTGTTATCTGCATCAAAACCGATGATAAAATCATTGTATTTGATCGATTCAATGAAGCGAGTCAGCTTTCTGTTGGTGTTTTCAACAAAATGAAACAAGCTAAAGAGTGAGTAGATGCCGATGCTTAAAGTGATGGTTGCACTTACGTATTTATCGCTTTCAATCAACCAAATAAAGGCTGCAGCGATAAGCCCCAGCAGGACTACCCTGATAAAAATCTGAAAACGGAAACCGTTAAAAATCATATTTCTCCATTCGACGGTACAAGGAGGACCGGGTGAGTCCTAGTTCCTGGGCAGCTTGAGTAATGTTGCCATTGTGGCGCTTTAGGGCTTTGCGGATCAAAATGCGCTCCATTTCCTCAATATTGTAGGCATCCAAATTGACAGCGCTTTCTTCACTTTCTTTTCCTTGCTGATGAAGAAAAAAGTCATCAGCTTCCAGGACCATATTTCTGCTCATGATAACAGCACGCTCCACTGCATGCTCAAGCTCACGTACATTTCCTGGCCAGGCGTACTTCTGCATTCTCTTTAGTAGCGACGGGCTTAGTGAGCGAATCGGCTTATTATACTTTTTGGTAAACTGATTGAGATAATGATCGGCTAATAATGGAATGTCGTCAAGGCGTTCTCTCAATGGTGGGATGTTGATCTCGATAGTGTTGATCCGGTAAAGCAAATCTTGCCTGAATTCACTTTTTTTCACCATATCGTACAGGTGCATGTTGGTGGCACAAATCAGCCGGATGTCAATTGGCGTGGCTTTGTTTGAGCCTACCCTGGTTACTTCCCTCGACTGCAGAACAGAGAGCAGCTTGGCTTGAAGGGGTGTTGATAGGTTGCCAATTTCATCCAGAAACAGGGTGCCGCCGGAAGCTATTTCGAAGCGTCCTGCCCGGTTTTCTTTGGCATCGGTAAAAGAGCCTTTCGTATGCCCAAAGAGTTCGCTTTCGAAAAGTGTTTCGCTCACAGCACCTAAATCTACGCTTAAGAATACTTCGGAAGCCCGTTTCGAATGCCGGTGAATGGCCCTTGCTACCAGCTCCTTTCCAGTGCCATTTTCACCAAGGATCAACACATTTGCATCTGTTTCCGCTACCATTTCTATGGTATCGAACACCTTCATGATCGCATCGCTTCGTCCAATAATCTCCTGATACTTGGTGTCGAGGTCTTCGTTGATTTGTTTTTGTCTGTCTTTTAGTTTGTTTGTTTCCAATCTCGACTCACGCAATCTCATACAGGACGAAACTGTAGCAAGGAGTTTTTCATTTTCCCAGGGCTTTAGCACGAAATCTGTCGCACCTTCTTTGATGGCTTTCACAGCTACCTCCACATCCCCATAGGCGGTAATTAGTATGACCACGGCTGATGGGTCAATTTCAAGAATCTTATCGAGCCAATAGAACCCTTCGTGTCCCGAGCTCACATCTTTGGTGAAATTCATATCGAGAAGAATGACATCGAATGTTTCATTCATAAGGATATTGGGCAGCGATTCGGGGTTTTTCTCTGTCACCACTTCCAGAAAATGCCTTTTCAAAAATATTTTGGCAGCGCTTAAAACATCTGGGTTATCATCAACTATCAGAATTCTGCCAGCTTGGTTGCTCTTTTTCATTTACACACTGCTTTTCCGCTTCATTATAAACAATAATAATACCTTTTACCGAGAGAAGTGAAGGCAATGTCAATTGCTTGAATATCAGGGCTTAATTATAGCATCAGATCAAAGGTGAGAAAGATAGTTGTGCGCTGGCGGACGGCGGAGGTCGCTGGTAGTGCAAAGAACCTAAAGCGCAGCCAACAGTTTTTCGATGTACTGCTTCTCATGCAAGCTGGTTGTTAGTTCGATGGCCTGGCGAAAGCAGCTGGCTGCCAGATGTGTGTCCTCCATCGACATGTAGATTTTACCAAGGAGCGAAAAGTAGTATTGGTTATGAACCAGGGTACCTCTTGCATCTAACTCCTGAAGTTTTTGGTAGGCGATGAATGGCCCCTGGCTGTAGAAAACCGCAATAAGCCAATTCAAATAAACGACTGGCCCTGGGTCGCTCCGAAGGAGGTGCTCATACAGTCCACAAATAGTAGCCCAATCGGTTTGCTCAAACGAAAGGGCTTGCGCATGTTCATAAGCGATCGCCGCTTCCACCTGATACTTGCTATAGTTTTTTTCTGCGACAGACGCCCTGAAGTATTGTTGCCCCAGTTGTATCATGTCCTGGTCCCACAGGGACCTGTCCTGACTTTCAAGGTCGATGAGTTTTTTTTCGATGTCCTCTCTCGCGGGAAACCTCGAAGTATGGAAGAGGAACAATGAAAGCAGTGCCATTGAGTCAGCCGTTTTTAGCTTTTCGTTGTTTACCACCAACTTGATCAATCTGATGGCTACAAAGCATAACTCCTCCTGCAAGATCGAGCTACTGTCGGTGGAAGCGTATCCCTCGTTAAAAATCAGGTAAATAATGAGATGTAGTTCGTGAATCTTGTCTTTCACTTTTTGGTGATCGGGCTCCGGAAAGGTCAGGTTTTTTTCACGAATGATTTGTTTTGAGCGAACAATCGATTTGGCAACTGCTTCTTCAGTCATCAACAAACCACGGGCAATTTGCCTGACGGTTAAGCCTGCCACATGTCGCAGCACGAAAATGAGCTGATTCTTAATAGAAAAAGCTGGATGACAACAGGCCACAATCATTCTCAGCTGACTGTCTTCCACTTGATTGTCCAGAAAAAGGGTGTCGAGGCTGACCTCTTCCCTTAAATTAAGAAAGGAATCGTTGCTGAGTGGCTCGAAACGCTTTTTCCTCAGGTAGTTGATGGTTTTGTTTTTACACACCCTGAAAAGCCAGCTTACAGGCTGATCCGGAACACCCTTCTGTTCCCAATGGCTGAGCGCCGATTCAAAGGTTTCCTGCACGATGTCTTCTGCCAATTCCACTTGCTGTAGCCCGAAGTACCTGGCGAGAGAGGTCACCATCTTACCACACCATTGCCGGTAAAGATGGTTGACCAGTTTTTCTGTTTCAAAATGAAAAGGAGCTTGCTGCATCAAAAATCCATGATGGGTCTCAGTTCTACGCAACCTTCGTTCTTGAAAATCGGGCAGCTCTGAGCGATCTGAATCGCTTCTTCGATGTCTTTCGCTAAAAAAACGAAAAAACCGCTGATGGCTTCTTTCGACTCAATAAATGGCCCGTCTGTTTCAATTTTGTTTTTAAAAACCATTGCTCCAGCAGTTTCGAGTGGGTCACTCATCACATGGCGATGCTCTTTTTCCAGTCCTTCTTTCCACTGAATGTATTCAGCGATATCAGCTTCCATTTGTTCCGGAGTCATTTTGTCGACGGCTGCGAGGTCTTCCCGTAGGAGAATCAAAAACTTTTTCATCATGATAATTTAAGTGTTTTTGAATGATAGACAACAATGCACCGTCGTTGTGGACAAACCTGGGTGATTATTTTATCCGGCTATTGAAACAGCTAGCTAACTGTCAAAGCTCCCACTAATTCTTTCAGGAATTTTGCAGCAACAAAGGCAGTCATCTCGTTCAGATCGCGGAGTGGGTTATATTCCACAATATCAGCGGCGATGATGTTCAGGTGTTGGTGACGCTGAATAAAGCTGATCACCTGCCTTGTGCTGGCGCCGCCCGGCTCATAATGGGAGATGCCAGGTGCAAAAGCCGGGTCCAGCACGTCGATGTCTAGCGACAGGTATACCGGGCCGTCGATGGTTACAGTAAGTTCCTCGGTCCATTTACTCATCGGAATGATCTCTACTTGAAACTTTGATGCCTGTTCTTTCTGGTGGGCGTTGAGTGTCCTTATTCCTACTTGTGTGAGGTGTTGTGCAAGGCCGTTTTCCATGATCCTGGCAAATGGACAGGCATGGGAATACCTGTTGCCATCCAGTTCGTCATAGAGATCTGAATGGGCATCGAGGTGAAGAATTGAAAGCTTGCTATGATGCGGCGCCAATGCCTGAAGGATAGGGTAGGTGACAGAATGATCACCGCCCAGAAAAATCCATTTTTCCGAGGGTGTGTAGATTTTTGAGATTTCAGCAGCAAGGTCACGATAGGGTACTATTGCTGGAATATCGCCTTTGTCTTTCAAGAGATTGGCCACTTGCTGCCCAGCTTCATTGTAGTAGTTGCCTGAGTCCGACTCCAGTGCCTTTCGGATCAGGGGAGGTGCCTGGGCAGGGCCCCGCATAAAAGATGAGTTGGCATCGAAAGGAATGCCTAGTAGGTTGATAGCGCTCATTTAATTCAAATTATAGTCAATTTTGAAGGCTTATAAATTATTTGTTCGATGCTTTTAAAAGTTTAGCCGTGTTCTCAATGGCGCCTGGCTCCAGTCCTCCATGACCAGGGATGACTGTCTTAGCTTTGGGAAACCGTTGTTTCATCTTTTCAAGGCTGGCAGGCCAGGCTTCCAAATCTGCGTCGCCCAGGTTGCCAAGTGAGGTTGTTGTGCTGCTTTTTAGAAAGCAGCCGCCATACAAAAACCTTTCTGAAGGAAAGTAAACGACGACATTGTCGGGGCTGTGGCCTGCTCCCGGATAGAAAACCTCAATTTTCCCGCCCGCCAAGGCGATAGTGGTGTCGGTTTTGAATAGGATGTCAGGTTTAGTAATACCATTTTCTACCGCTAGTTTGGCTGTTAGCGCTGAGCTAAGGGCAGGAATACCTCTTTCCTTTAGTACATCTATTCCGCCTATCCGATCTTCATGGAAGTGCGTAATCACAAAGCTGGCAACTGGCTTTTTAATTTCACGGTCTATCCAGTCAAGGAGTTGAATAGTTTGGTCATTTCCCCAGGGCGTGTCTATCACGATCACACTGTCTTGGCCCACAACGATCATCGCATTGGCTCCCACTTTAGCTCCCTCGTAAGCACCGTACGACTCGTAAATGTAAATTGAGTTGCTATGCTTTTTTACCTCGATCTGGAACTGCGCATTGGCAGTTCCGATTGTCAACAAGACCGCTGTGAAAGAAAGAATCTTCCTCATGCAAGCAGCCAGCCAATCTGTAATCATAGACCTCAAAGCCCGTACTTATCAATCAAATAAGTCAAAGCTGCCATGGTAGCAGCACCCAATTCCAGTTCTCTTCTGCTTACTTTGTCAAAGGTGTCAATTGCCGTGTGATGGTAATCGAAATAGCGCTGCGGATCTGGATAGAAACCAATCATAGGCACACCTTGCGTGGCCAATGGGCTAATATCTGCGCCCCCTCCTCCAGTGTCAAACTTAAAGATCTGGTAAGGCTCAAAAAGGGGAGCCCAACCCTTTAACCTTTCTACCTGATTGTCTTTAGCGGTAAAAGTGAAACCGAGCGGCTTAAAACCACCTCTGTCCGATTCCATGGCTGCTATATGTTTTTCTTTATTTGCTGCCGCCAGCTCTCCATACTTTCGGCCGCCCCTCAGACCGTTTTCTTCGTTCATGAACATCACCGCTCTGAGCGTTCTCTTTGGTTGGTAACCGATACTTTTTAGAATTCTAAGCACTTCAATTGATTGAACGCAGCCAGTTCCATCGTCGTGAGCTCCTTGCGACAGGTCCCAGGAGTCGAGGTGGCCACCCACTACAATGTATTCATCGGCCTTACTGCTTCCTTTTAGTTCACCTATCACATTGTGCGATAGTTTTTCAGGTAGCATTTGGGCATGCGTTTCGAAGTAGAATTCAAGATTTGCATCATCCTTCAACATCCTGCTTAGCTTGTCAGCATCATTGGTGCTTATAGCAACTGCCGGCAATTTGTGAAGGTTAGGCGTATAATTGGTGCTCCCAGTATGAGGAAAGTCGTCAAGTGCATTGGTCAATGAACGAACAACTACCCCAACAGCACCGTATTTTGCTGCTTCTGACGGGCCAGCTCCTCTTTGATTGCCAGCACCACCGTAGGCAGCAAAAGTTTCAATGATAGTAGGATCCATGCGGCGGTTGAAGAAAACTATTTTGCCTTTTACGCCAGCCTCGCCCAGTGCTGCTAACTCTTCAAAATCCTGAACTTCCACGACTTTACCAGCCACACCATTTGGACCAGAGCCAACAGAATTGCCCAATGCCACCACATTTACTTCAAGAGAGCCCATTTTGGAATTGACAATTTTGCCAATTTCCTTTTGGCCACGAACCCAATGGGGCACCATTACTTCTTGTAGAAAGACTTTGTCGAACCCGAAACCTTCCATGGTCTCTTTGCTCCAGTCTACAGCAGCAGCGGCACCAGGTGAACCTGCTAGCCGGCCACCAATCTGAGTGGTGAGGAATTCCAGCATCTGATAAGACTCTCCTCTGCCCAAGGCCTCGTCGTAAATTTTGCGAATCATTTCGACGTCCTGGTCGTCAGTTTTTACTTTTTGTGCGGTAAGGTGGCCAACAACCAGACAGGAAAATAAGAGGAGGCCAATGCGTGTCAACTTCATTTTTTTGCTTTCAGAGGTTTAAGAAAAAAGAATACATGGGGTGGTTGAAGACCCCGGAATAGTATAGAACTTCAACATTAGATGGCAATATAATTGGGCGAGGAAAAAAATACAGACCAATACTGTAATTCATTGACCATAAACCAGACAAATTAAGTAACATAGATCGTTATAAATGAGCTGTGGACGAAACCATTGATGCGTTTATTAGTATATGATTTAACGAACGGGTAGTGGATTTCCCATTGCTTTAAGGTATTATTGAAAATAGAAACAATTTTAAAAGCCCCCTTTTGCTCATGAGTGCAGTCATTCAAACCAAAGATGTTTCCAAAAAATATGTAATGGGAAGTGAGACCATTCATGCGCTTAAATCCATCTCCATCAATATTAACAAGGGTGAGTACGTGGCTTTTATGGGGCCGTCTGGTTCTGGAAAGTCTACTTTGATGAATATTGTTGGATGTCTCGATACTCCGTCAGGAGGTCAATACATTCTCAATGATCACGACGTGAGCGACCTGACGGAGAATGAGCTGGCCGAGATCAGAAACAAAGAAATTGGCTTCGTTTTTCAGACATTCAACCTTCTGCCCAGGCAGTCTTCTTTAGAGAATGTTGCTTTGCCGTTGATTTATGCCGGCATGGGGAGGGAAGAAAGGGAAGAGCAGGCACTGGCAGCACTAGCCGGTGTAGGTCTCGCTGAAAGGGCGAAACACAAGCCTAATGAGCTTTCCGGTGGACAACGTCAGAGAGTAGCGATTGCCAGGGCACTTGTCAACAACCCATCGATTATTTTGGCAGATGAGCCCACGGGTAACCTCGACTCCAAGACTTCATACAGCATCATGGAGCTGTTCCAGGAACTGCACGACAAAGGCAATACGATTATTATGGTGACCCACGAAGAAGACATTGCTGAATATGCTCATAGGGTAATCCGACTAAGAGATGGGCTGATTGAATCGGATAATTTGAACCAAAACATCACCCGCCACGTATCTGAACCCGCTTGATCATTGATGAAAATCTATACTAAAACCGGGGACAAAGGTACTACCTCACTTTTAGGTGGCACCAGGGTTTCTAAAGCACATTTGAGGATTGAGACCTACGGAACTGTAGATGAGCTCAATTCCTATATCGGATTACTTCGGGACCAGGAAGTCAATTCAATTAGGATGGATTTTCTAATTGAAATTCAGGAACAATTGTTCACCATCGGGTCTCATTTGGCCATGGAGGCAGGGGGTACAAAATTTCCAATTCCAAAAGTTGACGTGAACTTGACAACCAGGCTCGAAGAAGCAATGGATGAAATGGATGGAAAGTTGCCCGCTATGAAAAACTTTGTTCTCCCAGGTGGGCACCCTTCTATTTCCTTTGGCCACATAGCTCGTTGCGTTTGCCGCAGGGCAGAGCGCCTGGTAATCTCCTTACAAGAGCAGGAGCCCATAGAAGAAGCAATCGTTCAGTTTCTTAACCGCCTGTCAGACTACCTTTTCGTGCTCTGCCGGATGATGGGGCAGGAGCTAGGTGTGGAGGAAACGCCCTGGAAGCCGAGAGCCTCTCAATAAACCTCTTTTTTTTGTGGTCTTTTGCTTTTCCAGGTTTGTTTGATCCGGATGGCAAATCCTTGGATACCATCTTCGGAATTACCAATTCTGACGAGCATGGCACAACCCATGCCTCATATTTTTTTCCCATCCGCTGATGTAATAAGCTTGTACCGGGACAAGTCTGTTCAAAAATTTAGTATCTTCATTCGTTTCTAGCCCTGATACTGTATTTAGGATGATTATGAAGAGCATTTTTCTGTTGTTCGCTGCTTTGTTGATACTTTTTGCGCCCGCTGTGGCACAGAAGGTAGCGATAATAGAAACTTCGACAGGCATTGATTTTTTGATAGGACAAAATCATGTGCTCAGCTACCAAACGGCAATGCTCGACGTGCCCGAAGGGGTGAAGAAAGAGTTTCGCAAGTCGGGCTTTATTCACCCTTTAAAATCTCCATCTGGCGAAGTATTAACACGCATACAACCACCTGATCATTACCACCACCTGGGCATTTGGGGGCCATGGACCAAAACGAAAGTGGAAGGAAGAGAAGTGGACTTTTGGAACCTTGGCGATGGAAAGGGAAGGGTTGATTTTGACCATGTGATATCACAGGTAAACAAAGGCAATTATGCAGAGCTGGTTGTGCGACAGAACCATACCGATCTGCTGGCACCCAATGGACCTCAAGTGGCTATTGAAGAAGATTTAGGCATACGGGTGCAAAGTGCAGATAAAAGGAGGTACATGGTCGACTACACCACCACTATTTCAACACCACTGAAGTCTTCCATTATGTTGGAGGCTTACCGTTACGGAGGAGGTATTGGTTACAGAGCTACCGAAGCATGGGATCAGGGTAACAGTACGATTCTTACGTCAGAAGGATACGACAGAACCAATGCTGACGGAACGGGAGGCAAATGGGTGATGGTGCATGGCGCCACAGGCGATAAGTCAGGAACGAGCGGTATTCTATTTCTAAGTCACCCTGAAAATCAGTCCCACCCCGAACCGATGAGGGTGTGGCCAATAGATGCCAATGGAGGAAAGGAAAATGTTTATATAGAATTTTGCCCCATCAGGTATGAGCCATGGGAAATTGAACCTGAAAATAAATATACGTTGAAATACAGAATGGTGGTGTTTGACGGAACGCTTACCGCCGACGAAGCGGAAGCTTACTGGAAAGCATTCATCAGAAAATGATCGAATACTTACCTTAGACTACATTTTACACCTATGAAAAGAAGAGAATTTGTGAGAAACACAACCATGGCTGCCGGCGTGCTTGGTTTCCCAACCATCGTGCCTTCTTCCGTTTTTGGAAAGAATGCCCCTTCCAATAAAATCAATATAGGACAAATTGGTTGCGGACGTATTGCCCGCGGTCACGATATGCCAGGTACATGGCAGCATGACGTCGCTCGCTTTGTGGCGGTTTCGGACCTGGATAGCAAGCGCATGAAAGAAGGGAAGGAACATATTGAAAAATACTACACCGAAAAAATGGGGAAACCCTATGTCGACGTAAAGCAGTACCGCGACTACAAGGAAATGCTTCGCAACAAAGACATTGATGCGGTTATTATTAGCACACCGGACCACTGGCATTCTCAACCAGCGATGGAGGCAGTTTTGGCAGGAAAGCATGTGTACATGCAAAAGCCCACTTCACTTACGATAAAGGAAGGACGGCAGCTAGCCGACCTTGTTAAGAAGTCGAACGTGACCTTCCAGATGGGCACTCAGCAGCGCTCTATGAAGCAGTTTAAAGTGGCAGCTGAGCTGGTTCGCAACGGAAGAATAGGAAAACTTCATACAGTCAGAATTGGACTTCCGGGTGATCCGGCTGGGCCTGAGGCGCCAGCTATGCCCGTGCCTGCACAACTGAATTACGACATGTGGTTGGGTTCCACACCTGAGGTGCCCTATACCGAAATTGGTGTGCACCCTGTTGAAGGATATGACCGTCCGGGATGGTTGCGTTGCGAACAATTTGGTGCAGGTATGATCACGGGCTGGGGACAGCATCATTACGATTCTGCTGCCTGGGGCATGGACACAGAGCTTACTGGTCCAAGGTTTGTTGAGGCTGTGGCCGAGTTTCCAAGATCAGGCCTTTGGAATGTACATGGCGACTTCATGGTGAAGCAGGAATATGACAATGGAATAAACGTGTTTACTTCTGGAGGTTACCCTAACGGTATTCGCTATGAGGGTGAAGATGGCTGGATTTGGGTTTCCAGAGGAGACTATGTGGCGTCGGCGTCTGATCCGGTTGCCGCGAGCCAGAGCGCTAAAGCACTGGATGCTTCTGATCCCAAAATACTGCAATCGGTCATTCAACCCAATGAGATTCACCTATATGAAAGTGAAGAGCACCATGGCAATTGGCTGGAATGCATACAATCAGGTAAAAAGCCCATTTCCCCCATTGAGGAGGGCCACCGTGCTTGCACCGTGTGTTTGGTGAGTCATATTGCTATGAAAGTAGGTGGAAGACTCGAATGGAGTCCTGAGAAAGAAATGTTTGTAAATAGCGACATAGCAAATACCTACTTGAGCAGGCCGCAAAGAGCGCCCTATGGAACCGACAATGTTAAAATGAAAGGCTAAAAATCAATGAAATTCAACCAACTATTATCAGGGGCTCTTGCAGCCCTTTTTCTTGCAGGCTGTCAATCAGGAACGATGAAGGAAAGTAAGGAACCACCGGCGGAGGATGAGAAAATCAGGATCATGACGCTGGAACCAGGTCATTTTCATGCCGGACTTATTCATAAGTCAATGTATCCGATCGTGGACTCTACCATTTATGTGTTTGCCCCGGTTGGACCTGAGCTCGATGATTACGTTGCCCGAATTACTGGTTACAATGTGAGAGAGACAGATCCAACAGCCTGGAAGTTAAATATTCAGCAGGGAGATGATTTTCTTGATAAGATGATTGCTCAAAAGCCAGGGAATGTGATGGTTGTAGCTGGCAAAAATAATCAAAAAGTAGACTATGTGCTTGAGGCCATCCAGAATGGGATTAACGTTTATGCTGATAAACCTCTTGTGATCAACAAAGCTGGGTATGACAAGTTGCTAGAGGCCTTTGAGGTTGCCGAAGCGCAGGACTTGCTGCTGTACGACATCATGACTGAGCGGTTCGAAATTTCGACGATTCTCCAGCGTGAGCTTTCCATGCAGCCGGACGTATTTGGTGAGTTGGAAGATGGAACACCAGATAACCCCGCCATCACCAAAGAGAGTGTGCACCATTTCTTCAAGTATGTATCAGGCAAGCCGCTGGTACGTCCCGACTGGTTTTTTGATGTGAAAGTAGAGGGGACAGGCATTGTGGATGTTACCACTCACCTGGTAGACCTCGTGCAATGGGAGACCTTTCCAGAGCAGCTACTTGATACTACTGACGTGACCATGTTGTCGGCAAGACTATGGCCAACTGTGCTAACGCTCGATGACTTTAAGGGAGTCACAGGTGCTGCAGAGTTTCCGGCATTCCTTAGCGACTATATCAAAGATGGCAAACTGGAAGTACTTAGTAACGGTGAAATGACCTACACTTTAAGAGGCAAGCATGCCAAAGTGAGTGTGATTTGGAACTATCAGGCACCAGAAGGGGCTGCTGACACACATTACAGCATGATGCGCGGTACCAAAGCCAACCTGATGATCCGTCAGGGAGCAGATGAAAGCTACAAGGCCACGTTGTATGTGAAGCTTTTGGATGGCCAGGATGATGCATTATCAAAAGCCATCAACGAAACCCTACAGGCAAAATACCCGGGCATTGGACTAACCAAATTAGAAGGAGGCGAGTATATTGTCGATATTCCTGATTTGTATCATAATGGGCATGAAGCCCACTTTGCCCAGGTGACTGAGAAGTTTTTGGAGTATTTCCAGGCTGGCTCGATGCCGGAGTGGGAAAAGGCGTTTATGAAAACTAAATACTTCACCAATATCAAAGCCATGGAAATGGCTACGACAAAGTGACTTTATTAACGTCTAACACTGATTGCCCTGAAAGTGAGGCCCAAACATTAGCTGATGGGAACACTTTTGGGGCCTTTACTTTGCTTGAGAGTTTCTCGAGAAGCACTTAGCACGAAGGATCGGTGAAGGCATGACATCGTCTGATCAAAACTGAAAACAGTAAGGCCGCGCTTATGAGTAACATAAGATCAGTTCTAATCGTGTTGCTATTTCTTAGCAGCCTCCCTCACTTGAACTACGCCCAAAGCAGGATACATCTGGCAGTCGATGTGAATAAGAGTTTTCCACCGGATTTTATGCCGGATTTCAGCGGGAATATCGAGCTCGGCTATTCTAAATTGTTTGCATCCGGTTCAGTGGGAATGGGTGCTGCCGTCGGCTTTTATTCATTCAATAAAGTGAATTTCAGCACCAGTGAAGGTAAATACTATTCCATTCCCGTAGCGTTTAGCGTCTTCAAACGGTTTGAGAAAGGAGTCTATGCCATGGAACTGAGTCCTTTCGTGGGACTGCATATGATGTTTGGAAGGGACACCTATACGCAGGATGGCCAGTACATAGATGGCGGATCAGGTGCAACCATCGTCTACAAAAAAGGTGACACACGTGGTAAGCCCTCTTCTCCCGGAGCCATTCTCGGTGCTTTGTTTGTTGTAAGCAGGCGCATTGGTAACGCAGAACTAGGGTTGCGGTGCGGATATAAGTACCTGTCGGGACCATTCGTGGAGTATGCAGATGCGTCAGGTTTCGGGGCAGTCGGCTCAGGTTTTTTCCTTGGCTTTCAAGTTCGCCGACCCTTGGTAAAGGATTAAAAAGAAGAGGCTACACATTTGTTGCTATTTTCTCCTTCGAACAGTTCAGGTACCACCCAACACTACACAATTTGCATGCTGCCTTTTTTGGATTTGTTTTGAAGGAGTGTTTGCTTGTTTACATTATTCCTCAGGCATGAACTTCAAAAACTATTTTTTATTTGGGATTCTGATCTTCCTTTTTTTCTCCTGCGAGCGGTCAACATCCAATGGGTGGCGGTCTGAAGCCAATGGCGTTTGGACGTATACAATAGGAGAAAGACAAGCTATCAACTTGCTTGCTGCAGCGGGCGCTAGCCCCAATTTCAAGAAGCTGAATGAAGGGGCAGTCTCAGCTTTTCCGTTTGAGAAAGAACGGGTTCGAATTACAAAATTGGACCATAAGGTGGTCATCCAGCTTCCTTTGGAGGATGATGAAGAGATTTATGGCTTAGGTCTGCAGTTCAAAAGCGTGAATAGGAGAGGGAGAGTGTATCACCTGCAGGTAGATCACTATGGTGGTCGTGACAATGGAAGAACGCATGCGCCAGTACCTTTTTATGTTTCGAGTAAGGGTTATGGCGTGCTTGTTAACTCAGCCAGCTACATGAGCATCTATGTTGGCAGTAATGTGAGGATCGATAGTGACAACAAGCCCAAAGTGTACGATCGTAACACTGATAACGACTGGGAGGCCCAGCCCAAATCCGACGTCATCGAAATAGTGATCCATGATGAAAATGCAGAATTAGTCGTCTTTAATGGTGAAACGCCGCTCAATACGGTGAGGAAATATAACTTGTACCAAGGAGGCGGTGTGCTGCCACCGAAGTGGGGCCTTGGGTTTACATACCGCAGTCATACAAAGCATTCGGACAAGGAAGTATTAGAAGAGGTGCAGGAATTTCAAGACAATGGCTTCCCTCTTGACTTTATCGGTCTCGAACCTGGGTGGATGAATGCATCGTATCCATGCTCTTACGAGTGGGACGATGGACGGTTTCCAACACCTGGCGAGTTTGTGGATTCGCTGCTTAAAAGGGGCGTGAGAACAAATTTGTGGATGAACCCCTACATCGCTCCCAAAGCTAAGTTGTACGAGGCCATGCTTCCGTTCGCAGGTAGCCATGCTGTGTGGAACGGTATTGTACCTGATTACACGATGGAAGCACCAAGAAAGTTGTTTCTCGATTTCTACAAAAAGAATCAGCTCGATATAGGTGTGTCGGGCCTCAAAATTGATGAAGTAGATGGGTACGATAACTGGGTCTGGCCCGACGCTGCTACCTTTCCTTCGGGTGTAAGTGCTGTGCAAATGCGCCAAACTTATGGCCTGATCATACAGGAAATGATCGCAAGCCTCTATCACGAAAACAACAAAAGGACTTATGGCCTTGTGCGGGCTTCCAACGCAGGCGCAGCGAGGCTCCCCTTCGTGCTTTACAACGACTATTATAATCATCGTGATTTTATCACAGCGCTGATTAACTCGGGCTTCTCGGGTTTACTCTGGACGCCGGAGGTTCGGCAGTCCGATACCGGCGAAGAGTGGCTAAGGCGCATGCAGTCGGTGTGTTTTTCGCCTATGGCCATGGTCAATGCGTGGTCTAGCGGCACCAAGCCATGGTCGTATCCGGAGGTTTATGAGGAGGTAAAACAGGTTGCTTTATTGCGGATGCAACTACTACCCTATATTTATTCAACGTTTGCCGACTACTATTTTAACGGTACACCGCCGGTAAGGCCGATGCAGCTTGTAGAGGGTTTCGGTGCAAAAGAGGAGCTTAAAGCTGGAGAACTTGACGACACAAAAAACCCTTACCAACTCGCCCTTAGACAAGACATTAAAGACCAATTTATTTTTGGAGACAACCTGCTGGTGGCGCCAGTTTTTACCGGTGAAACCTCGAGGGAAGTCATTTTGCCTTCCGGTAAGTGGTTCGACTTTTACACTGGCGATTATGTTGGTGAAAATGAGCTCATTAATATCAAAACGGAGTTGGCAACAATCCCTTTGTTTGTGAAAGACGGCGGCATCATTCCAATGATAGCGCCTCGGCTGCATGCCCCAAAGCCGGGGGAACGGCTGTCGCTGGAAGTTCGTCATTACGGAGAAGTAGCTGGCAACTTCCTTTTGTACGATGATGATGGCGAGACGTTTGATTATGAAAATGGCAACTATTCTTTCACTGAGTTGAGTGCTGATCCAGCCAAAAAGCGACAATTAATGCCCGTTATCGCTCAGGGTGCTTATTTTGGATATGAAGATTTGATGTGGAATTTTATGAGTAAATAAACTTATTGAAGTTTTTGTAGCCACTTTTTGATAAAATCACCCAAAAAAACATTTTTTCCTGCCTGAAAAGCAATGAAAAAGTTATGAGTCAATAATTTGAGGTGATGTAAGTTTTCGAAAGCAATTCAATTTTTCATTGCATCGATGTTTAGCAGATTGCCAGTTGGTAGGCTAGTTATGAAAAATTATTTGTTATTGATCGTTTGTTCAGTCATAGCACAATTGGGCTATAGTCAGGCTGCTTCAGTTACTGATCAAAATGTTCAAAGCTTTCAAAAAATCGTTGCTGCCAACGAATCACAATATCTTCAACTTTTTGACTCGCTTTCCACTGCCATTAGAGGCCTTCCCAGTGAGCAGATTATAGTTAGTGCACTCGAGCTATTTAAGCAAATAGAAGCCTTAAACAATCCAAAATTGATGGTTTATGCGCACCGTTTGATGGCAGATATATACCATGAAGTGGATCAACCCCTGGACGCTTTTTCACAAATCTACCATGGCTATGAATTAAGTGTCATCAACAATTGGCGAAAGGAAACAGCGCTTATGGCCATGCGCAAAGGAAATTTTTATCTGAAAGAAGAGTTTTTGGAAGGAGCTTGTGAGAACTATCAACAAGCTGAACAGTTTTTCAAAGAGGATAAGGATTATGGCCAGCTATTTGTCACCTATTATCAACTTATGCTGGCTCGTTACAACCTGAGGCAGTATAACGAGAGTGTGAAAAATGCGCGACTTGCAATCAATTATTTCACCCTGTTGCATGGCGCCTCCAACAATAGTTCTTTCGATCTGATGAACACCTATAACACGATGGGGCTCGCTTACTATGCAATTAGCGAGTACGATAGTGCAATCAGCTCCTATGAAAAGGCCTACGAACTGGCTGTTGCTCAAGGAAACAACTATTGGAAAACCCTTGCTAACGGGAATAAGGCCCAGGTTTATATTCAACAGGGTATTAAAATCGATCAGGCTATTGACTTTCTCTATGCTGAAATTTCTGAAAGTGCTAAAATTGGTGATTGGGCAAACCATGTTTTTGATTTGACTTTGCTGGCAAATGTATTCGTCGACAGGGGTAAGCCAGCGTTGGCAAAAAAAATCATGAACAGTGCCGACTCGATTTTAGAAAAGCACCAATTTAGCCACCGAGTCAACTTATACATCGCCAGGAGAAAGGCGACTTTTTTCGAAAAACTGGGAGACTTTGAGCATGCAATGATTACGCAAAGAGAGGTAACTCGTCTCAGTGATTCATTGAATAGTATTAATACAAGAGCAAAAGCCAAAGAATACCAACTGCGCTACGAACTGGGGAACAAACAAGCTGAAATTACGTCCAACCTTGGTCAGATCCGTTACCAGCAAAACATTATTTGGCTGGTAGCAGCCATGCTGGCAATCATTGTGCTGGCAGCTATTATTATCTTCAGAAATAGTCGTAAACTCAGTGAGATGAACAAGATGAAGAATAAACTCTTCTCCATCATCAGCCACGACCTAAGAGGGCCCTTACATTCATTTTCTTCGTTCTCCAAGTTGCTTATGAATGAGAACGATAGTATATCCAGAGAGGAAATTAGGGTGGTAGCATCGCAGCTTGATAAATCTCTTAAGAACTTATATGCGATGATGGACAATCTTCTCGAGTGGTCGAGCTCTCAAGCAGGAGCTGTCAGTTTTGTACCTGAGGAATTCA
This sequence comes from uncultured Roseivirgaceae bacterium, assembly GCA_964351395.1. GTDB lineage: Bacteria > Bacteroidota > Bacteroidia > Cytophagales > Cyclobacteriaceae > Imperialibacter. Next base: position 110,869 of record CAYGOF010000002.1, on the reverse strand, counting down.
GCCTGTCTGGGTTAGTGGCTGAAAGCGTATCTATTCTTCATTTGCAGGCTCTGAACAAAAAAATAGCGATTGTTAACCACATCGACCATCCGCTTATTGTGAAGCTGCACAGGCAGTCGATTAACACAGTCATTCTTAACCTACTTTCCAATGCCATTAAGTTTACCCCTGAGGGAGGCAGTATTACAATCAGCGCTAAAGTAGAAGGCAAACGGTGCACAGTTAGTATAAAGGACACGGGTGTGGGTATCAATTCTGATGAGATGCAGCAACTTTTTCGCATCGATCGCAAGTATACCACACCTGGTACTGCCAATGAAAAAGGCACAGGGCTTGGCCTTATTCTTTGTAAAGACTTTGTTGAAAGAAATGGCGGTAAAATTGGCGTCGACTCTAAAGAAGGGCTAGGCTCAACGTTTTTTTTCACAGTGCCGTTGGCGAAGTAAGGCTGACTCATTCATTTGAACACCCTCTCAGAGTCTCCCAACGAAGACGCTGAATAATGACATGAACACGCAGGATACCTAATCAATACACTTTGAGGTCATAAGGCTATGAATTACGGCGTTGCTGGTTAGTGCGCTTACTCCGATGATTTTATTGGAAGTCAATAGTCAGCTAGTGACATTGGACTTTAAGCTTTAGTCTGAATAATTCGCAGTCAACTGCGTAATATGTTATCTTTGAAACAAACATCAGCAAAATGGATGATGATTTTATCAAACAATTAGGTTATGCCAACCTCGACACGAGGTTGAAACGCATCAGCGATAAAATATCTCACAGTTTAAGGGCTATGTATCGGGAGTTGGACCTCGATACCGAGCCTAATTGGTACCTGGTGCTTTGGATTGTCAACGAGCAACCCAATGTATCGGTGATGGAAATTGCATCAAGGTTGAAATTCACTCATCAGTCTGTTATGACCATGACCACTAAGATGATTGATAGGGGGTATCTACTAAGTGAAAAAGACCTTGTTGATAAAAGAAAAACCATCTTCAGACTCACCCAAAAAGCGGTAGTGAAGCTTCCTTTATTCACCCAAATATGGGAAATAGGAAAAAAGGTGACGCTGGAACTTCTCAACGAAAATACGGAGATCATGTACCATTTGGAGCAACTTGAATCCAGCCTTGATTACGCCTCTTTTGGCCAACGTATTGCCGATGAATTAAAGAAACACAACCAATGAAAAAGCATCATTATAAAACGTTCCTTGAATGGACAGGAAACGAAGGTAGTGGCACAGAAAGCTATCGTTCGTACAACAGAAATCATTTGGTCAGCGTAGCGGGCAAACAACATGAAATATTGGGGTCGTCTGATCCTTCTTTTTTAGGGGATAAGGCTAGATACAATCCCGAGGAGCTTTTCCTTTCATCCTTGTCCGCCTGCCATATGCTTTGGTATTTGCATTTGTGTTCTACACATAAAGTCATCGTCACTGATTATGTAGACCATGCCATTGGAACCATGGAAGAAGATGAAACCGGAAGTGGTCGCTTCATTGCTGTAACATTGCAGCCTCAGGTAAAAGTGGCACACGTGGTTATGGTTGACAAAGCCAATGAATTGCATGAAGAAGCCAACAAGATGTGTTTCATTGCCAACTCTTGTAACTTTAAAATTGCTCATAGCCCAGTTACAACAGTATCTGGATGAAAAACACCGATCAGTGGAAGTCTCTTGAAAGTCATTTTTGGTCGATCTATTCATACAGCATTTCAATCGGGGGGCGTAAAAACTAAGTTCCGCATCAAAAATAAATGTACAAACCGGCTCGACTGCGTATTGCTGTTATTCGTTGAAGCTTTGATCAGGAATTATCTTTCTTTTTTAGGCACTACAAATGAACCCGAAATTCCCTGATTCAGCTATTCGATGTGTTCCGAAGGGAAGGTTGAATCTTAGGTGAATGGGAATCTCTGATTTCTATCTATTAAAAGGCCCCTGATTAATGTACCCACAACCAGAGGCAATCTTACGGATCCTGGGGGCATAACGATTGCTGGGCGATAAGTAGGTCCAATTTGTACCCGTCTCTGATTTTTTTGAAAAAACCAAAGATTCTTCCTATCCCTTATGCCATCGTTTAGAGATTAAATTTCTAATTTTACTTTTTCAATAATAGGTTGAGGCCATGATAGATACCCTTCAATTTCCCATCACAAAGGTGGCGCAGTCCAGAATCAATGAGCTGGACATGGACAATATTCAGTTTGGCAAGATGTACTCTGACCATATGTTTTTGGCAGAATACGAGGATGGTCAGTGGAAAGACCTGAGAATTGTGCCTTTTGGTAACCTTTCGATGAGCCCTGCCAACACCACACTGCACTATGGCCAGTCGATTTTTGAAGGCATGAAAGCGTATAAGGCAGAGAATGGCGACGTGTTGATTTTCCGTCCTGATAAGAATGCAGCTCGCTTAAATAAAAGCGCGGTTAGAATGTGCATTCCTGAGATTCCTGAGGAAATGTTTATGAGTGCACTCACTGAGCTGCTCAAGCTCGACAGAGCCTGGGTACCTAATAAACCGGGCACCTCACTGTACCTTCGTCCGTTTGTGTTTGGCAACGATCCCTTTGTAGGCATCAGGTCATCGTTGACCTACCAGTTCATTATTTTCACGAGTCCTGCCGGTGCTTATTACTCAAGACCAGTGAAGGTGAAGGTGGAAACAAAGTATACCAGGGCAGCGCCGGGAGGAACTGGAAGTGCTAAAACTGCTGGTAATTATGCAGCGGCTTTATACCCCATGGTGCAGGGCCAAAAGGCTGGGTATGACCAACTTTTATGGACCAATTCCGGTTCGCATGAGTACTTTGAAGAATCAGGTACCATGAATGTTTTCTTCATGATCGACGGAGTGCTTTGCACAGCTCCGGCAGGCGAGACTATCCTTGACGGCGTAACCAGAGACAGCGTGATTACGCTTGCCAAAGAGTGGGGCTATCACGTAGAGGAGCGCAAAGTATATGTGAACGAACTAAAACAAGCAATATTGGAGGGCAGGGTAAATGAAGCCTTCGGTGTAGGCACAGCTGCGACCATTGCTAAAATCAGCCACATTGGTTTTGAAGACGGCGATCTTGAGTTGCCTGGCGAGGAGTCAAGAATATTTTCTAACAGGGTGTTGACTACCCTTGATGATATTAAATATGGTAGAATAGAAGATACGCACGGCTGGATTTACAGAATCTGACCTGAGTAACATATAGACGAATCCATCTGCTTTTCGAAGGGGGTGGATTTTTTATTGGGGGGAGGTTAATCGCTAAAGGTCATTTGTTATTAGGGGATTACCTCATTTAGCCTTTAAGTTCCTGCGGTAGTCGCAGACTTAACCTAACCAATTGCCACTAACGAATAATCCAATATCTATTAACGAATAACTTAAAACAATGACAATAGAACAGTTGAAAGACGTGAAAGCCAGGGTAGCGGCTTTGAGGGGGTATCTTTGACTACGATAACCGAAAGCGTGAAGTAGAAGACAAAGAAGCCCTGACAGTTTTGCCCGGCTTTTGGGATGTTCCCAGCGAAGCTGAAAAGCTGCTGAAGGAAATCAGGCTACAAAAGGTATGGACAGATGCCTACGAAGAAGCAAGTACTTCTTTGGAAGACCTGGAGACGATTTACGAATTCTACAATGCCGACGAAGCAGAAATGGAGGACGTAGATGCCGAATACAAAAAAGTATCTGCTCAACTGGAAGAAGTGGAGCTGAAGAAGATGCTCAGTGGTGAAGAAGACCAGCTCAGTGCCATGCTGGAAATCAACCCGGGAGCAGGTGGAACCGAAAGTAACGATTGGGCTGAAATCCTCATGAGGATGTATATCATGTGGGGAGAGAAGCACGGATACAAAGTAAGACAAGTAGATTATACGCCAGGTGATACTGCCGGACTGAAGTCGGCCACCCTGGAGTTCGAAGGGCAGTTTGCCTACGGTTACCTGAAAGCAGAAACTGGCGTGCATCGCCTGGTACGTATTTCACCATTCGACTCCGGTGGTAGAAGGCATACCTCATTTGCTTCTATCTACGTATATCCGGTTGCCGACGATAGTATTCAGATTGAGATCAACCCTGCGGATGTGGAACTGCATACGTCCCGTTCAGGTGGTGCAGGTGGACAAAATGTGAACAAGGTAGAAACCAAAGTGCAGCTGACACACAAACCCACTGGTATTGTAGTGGTTTGTCAAGTGGAACGCTCACAGTTGGCTAACCGGGAATTGGCCATGCAAATGCTGAAGTCGAGATTGTATCAGATGGAAGTAGAAAAGCGCAATGCTGTGAGAGACAAGGTAGAGGCAGGCAAGATGCGGGTCGATTTCGGCTCTCAGATCAGGAACTACGTGTTGCACCCCTATAAGCTGATCAAAGATGCCCGTACTGGTGTGGAGCGTACAGATGTGCAGAACGTGCTGGATGGCGATCTTGATGACTACATCAAAGCGTTTTTGATGGGACAGGAGGGGTAGAAAAAGGTTGTTTAATGGCTGGCGGCCCATCCCGGACGGTAATTGCGAAGGAGTAAACTACTGGTTGTCGATATTGCTGAATTTAGTACGACTGTGGCAATCTGTCAATTTCTGAACGTTATTATAGAGGCCACTTTTGCCATCAAGCAGAGAGTGACCTCGTTAATTTAAATCCGTTCCGAGGCAATCAGTTAGTTTTGTTACGAATTCTAATAAGCAGATTGCCACGCTCACAAGCGTTACCGTTTAGTGATTTTGACTTTTCGGCTCGCTCGCAATTACCTTCCACGAGGTGAGGCTGCTTCGGAGTTTGTTTCGTTGCACAGCTTTCATTTTAGAGATAACGATTGCTAATACCCTCCCCATTTTTTTGACTAACCCTCCCGAAGGTTCTACCTTTAAGCGTTCCATTTTCTATGATCGAGAAAAAAATATACACGTGGCAGTTTATGCTATTGTGTTTTAGCAGTCTTCTTTTTTTTAGCAGCTTCAATATGATTATCCCGGAGTTGCCTGCCTTTCTAACATCGATAGGAGGGGGAGACTATAAGGGCCTGATCATCTCCGTCTTTACTTTAACGGCCGGTCTTAGCCGTCCATTCAGCGGAAAGCTAGCCGACAAGGTGGGCAGGGTGCCAGTGATGGTGTTTGGCGCTGCGGTGAGTGGTTTGGCTGCCCTAGTCTATCCACACGTAACTGTTGTATGGGCTTTCCTGCTCCTTCGTTTCTTTCACGGTTTTTCCACTGGATTCAAACCCACTGGCACAGCCGCCTATGTAGGTGATATTGCTCCAGTACTTCGAAGAGGGGAGGCGATGGGACTTTTCGGCTTATTTGGAAGTATGGGTATGGCCATTGGCCCGGCAATCGGCCCCTATATTGCCTCAACATTCTCATTAAATGCCATGTTTTATACGTCTTCGGTCATGGCCTTGCTGTCGGTGATCATACTGGCGGGGATGAAGGAGACATTGGTCGGCAAAGAGAAGCTGCGACCCGATCATTTGAAAATCGACTGGTCGGACGTTTATGAGCCCAGAGTGCTCTACCCATCGGTTACTTTGTTGCTGACGATGCTCCCATTTGGGGCTGTTCTTACTTTGGCCCCAGACTTTAGTGATTATCTGGGTGTAGCCAACAAGGGTGTTTACTTCACCACATTTACAGTAGCCTCGCTTAGCACCCGCTTTATTGCTGGCAAAGCGTCAGACAAATATGGCCGTGTGGCAGTACTTCGGGTAGCCATTTTCTTTCTGGTGATTTCTACCTTGGTCACTGGTTTTTCATCTACCCTATGGCAGTTTCTATTTGGTTCGATCTTGTTCGGCATTGGCATTGGCATGAACTCACCCACCATCTACGCATGGACAATCGATCTGAGTGACGAGCAACACCGAGGCAGGGGTATCGCTACTATGTATATTGCCTTGGAAGTGGGAATAGGTTTAGGTGCACTACTATCCGGATGGCTATATGCCAATGACTTCTCCAGGATGCCCTATGTATTCTCTTTTATGGGCTTTGTGGCTTTTATGGGTTATGTTTTTGTAGAGCTGATAGGGAAGAAAAAAGATGTTGTTCCTTCCCAAGTGAGCCCTTAGATTTATTTACTTTGTTCAAAATCCAGAAATGACTACCAGAAATCTGATCTCCGTTTTGTTTATTCTTTTGATTGGTGTTCACCTGTGGGCCATCGGCGTTGACAATGCACAGCTGATCCATTGGACAAAGCCACTCTTGATGCCATTTCTGGCCTTGTACTTTTGGTTGAGCAGCAAAGTGGTAGTGCGGCATGTTCGCTTGGGAATAATGGCTGCGCTGGTATTCAGTTGGCTGGGCGATTCTTTGTTGATGTATCAGCAAAAGGCTGAGATGTATTTCTTGTTAGGTCTTGGCTCCTTTCTGGTAGCGCAGATCATTTATGTCATGTATTTTTCGCAGATGAGGTTTCCTTCCAAAAAGAAAATGGAGTGGAGGACGAAATTCAGCGTGGGTTTGCTGGTTATATTCTACTTCTTCATGATCTATACCCTGTGGAACTTTCTGGGTGGTCTGAAGATCCCAGTGATCATTTACGGGGCATGCCTTGTAGGCATGTTGTTGATGGCCGTTGTTAGGAAAAACCGTACTAACGAAACCAGTTTTTCCTTGTTGTTTTTTGGAGCCATCGCTTTTCTGCTTTCAGACAGTATGCTGGCAGTGGCGAAATTTGTCGGGCCATTCCCGATGGCCTCTTTTTGGGTGATGGTGACCTATATCGCTGCTCAGGCACTCATCGTGCAGGGAGTTTTAGCGCATTACGAAATTGGATTCAGTCAGGAGAAGCAGCCTTTGCCGAAGCAGGGTCGATCAGGTACTCGCGCACCGCGCTCTCGACGACCTTGAGTTCTTTCACTTTTTTCTTGTATCCAGGTAATTCTACATAAAGCCAGTAAGGGCTATCGCAAATGCCATTGGTAAGGTTGAGTGCCAGGTCATCTTCCGGGCATTTGTTTTGATAGGTAATAATTTTACTAAAGTAGTTCCAGGTGATCTTTCTTTGCTTCGACCAGTTACGGTTGAGGTCCTTTACTCGCTCTCTATCGGTCGTCAGAGAGTCTACCAGGTAGGCAGCTACATCTTCTGAAAGTTTGTACCTGATTTTTACTACATATCTGTCTATAAAATAAGCAGTTACCTCTTCTACCTCTGCCGGACCAATAGAAATGCCAGGATTTGTTTTGGTGTAAAAATGCAGGCGGCGGAAGTGGAAGCTTCCCAGGTCTTCATAGCCAGTAAGGTCAATTAGATCTCTGTAAGTGTTGAGTGACAAAGGGCCCTTCTTTGTGGCTGTAGAGGCAGGATTTTGTTCAGCAGGAGTGGAGGATTTAGGAGTGTCGAGTCCCGGACCACCTTGTTTGCAAGCCAGCATACTTGAAATTGTGCAAAGAGCCAGAAAGAGCCTCATAACAAGTAAATATAGTGATTCAATCTGGTCATCCGTAAAGGCATGTTGTTGATGGTAATTGATCAAAAGAATAATTATCGTTAGTCAGATTAACTAAAATCGTTTTCAAAAGTTAATATTGTGGCAATATAATCACACCCCAAAGGATGGATAAGAAACCAGTAAGCACCTACGTCGTCGGAAAATTTGAGCCCCAGGTATTTATCAAAGTCTTTTCTCTCCTTTTGATTATTGTTGCTGGTCTGTCGTTTCTTGGCAAGTACTTGATGGATCAGTCCTTTGCGGAAATCATTAGGAGCCAGGGAGTTTACAGGTTTATTTTACTTCCCTTTTTTCTGGCTGGCGGCATCGCCTACCTCACCCGACACTCGACGCTCAAGATTACACATGTGGGTAAGAGGAAGCTCGGTAAACTGATGCAGGAAACGATAGAAAAAGAAGGCTACTATCTCAAGAAGGACAAAGACAGAGTGATGGTATTTGATCCGGAAAACAGCAGCATCACTTCGCTCAATCAATGGATGGAGAACTTAACGATTACTGTCAAGTTCAAAAACCAACACATGACAGTGGTTGGCCCGAGGAGGATCATGAGAAACATCTACGATAAGATGAGATACGGCCTAGAATTTAAGGAAGTGTTGCGGTCAGAGCCCGTTCAATAGAACTTAGCCACGTCTTTCAAAGGTTTTCTCGACAACTTCGGTACATAGGTCTCATCTGTTGGATATCCTACTGGCAGTAACAAATAGGGCCTTTCATTCTCAGGTCGCCCCAGTATTTTAGACAGGAAGTTCATGGGACTTGGGGTATGTGTCAGGGTGACTAGTCCAGCCAGGTGCACTGCTGTGATGAACATGCCGCAGGCAATGCCTACCGACTCATTCACATAGTAATTATTGATCTTGTCACCTTCTTCGCCTTTGTCGTATACTTTCTTGAACACTACCACAATCCATGGAGCGGTTTCCAAAAAGGGTTTCTCCCAATTGGTGCCAATCGGTTCGAGGTCTTTGAGCCAGCGCTCGCTCATGCGCCCATGGTAGCTGTCGTACTCTTCCTGTTCGGCCGCCTTTCTGATCTCCTTTTTGATGTCCCGATTGGAGATCGCACAGAAGGTCCAAGGTTGCTTGTGAGCACCTGATGGGGCTGTGGATGCTGTCTTGATGATATTTTCTATCACCAAACGATCTACCGTTCGATCAGAAAAATCCCTGACAGTTCTTCTCAAATCCATTTCGTTGAAAAACGCATCGCTTTTTTTGAGCGTTTCCTCTTCGGTGTATTTTCTGGCCTGGTAGCGAACGTGCTGGTGCCCGTCTATAACTTTAATTGCCTCTTTACTCATTATTTTCGACGTTAGAAAAAAAATACCATCTCGTTGCAGCTGTAAATTTTATATCTTCTCAAATCTATACAACCAATTGTAAACCTCTGAATTGATGCTTAAAAAAGTAACGCTTTCGTCTTTTTCTATACTTTTTACGATTGTTTCCTGTTTCGCTCAGCCTTTGCAGGTGCCAGGCTTAAAGGACAAAGTAGAAGTATACCGTGACCCATGGGGTATTAACCATATTTACGCCGAAAATGAACATGACCTTTTTTTTACACAGGGCTATATGGCGGCGAAAGACCGCTTGTTTCAGTTTGAAATCTGGCGTCGGCAAGCGACGGGAACTGTTGCTGAGCTTTTGGGGGAGCGTGAGCTAAAACGGGATATTGGCACCCGACTATTCAAGTTCCGGGGTGATATAAAAGCGGAAATGAATTACTACCATGAAAGGGGGGAGCTGATCATCACCGCTTTTGTGGATGGAGTAAATGCCTACATCGCTGAGATCAATGCAACACCAGAAAAGCTACCCTTAGAATTCCAGTTGCTCAAAACAAAGCCCCAGCCCTGGACTCCCGAAGTGGTGATATCCAGGCATCAGGGGCTATTGGGTAATATAAAGAGTGAGCTAAATACAGCTAGGGCAGTGGCGGCCATAGGGGCAGAGAGGTTGAAAGAAATTGAGTACTATCATCCATTTGATCCTGATCTGACTATTGACCCGGTAATTGATCAATCGTTGCTGATGGAAGATATACTGGAGCTCTATAACGCTTACAGAACCTCAGTGAAGTTTCAACCTTCCGACCTGCAAGCAAGCGTAAGGGAAAGTGAGGAGAAATACCGGGACCTGGCGGCCAATTGGGACAAAGACATGGAACTGGACCGACAGGAGTTAAGAAACGCCATTGGCAGTAACAACTGGGTCGTAAATGGTGACCGCACACAAAGTGGCTATCCCATGCTGGCCAACGACCCCCACAGAGGATTAGCCGCTCCCTCGCTTCGCTACTGGTCGCACCTGGTGGCCCCAGGCTGGAACGTAATAGGGGCCGGGGAACCGGAAATCCCCGGTATTTCGATTGGGCATAACGAATATGGTGCCTGGGGCTTAACGGTATTTAGTACTGATGGAGAGGACCTCATGGTTTATGAGACCAATCCGGATAACCCCAACCAGTACAAGTACATGGGACAATGGGAAAATATGACCATTGTGACTGAAACGATTAAGGTAAAAGACCGACCTGATGTCACTGTCGAGTTGAAGTACACCCGACATGGCCCTGTGGTGTTCGAAAAGCAAGATAGCCAGGTGGCTTATGCAGTCCGTTGTGCATGGCAGGAAGTAGGTGGTGCGCCCTACTTAGCCAGCTTACGCATGGACCAGGCACAAACCTGGGAGGAATTTAGAAAAGCCTGCGAGTACAGTCATATTCCTGGAGAAAACATGATTTGGGCGGATAAGAAGGGTAATATTGGCTGGCAGTCGGTGGGTATTGCTCCCATCAGAAAAAACTTTAGCGGGCTGGTGCCAGTACCAGGCGACGGCCGATATGAGTGGAGCGGCTACTTGCCAATTCAAGCTAAACCTCATGCATACAATCCCGCAGATGGCTATATCATCACTGCCAATGAAAACCTTACCAAAATGGACTATGCGTTTCCGGATGCTATCGGCTTCGAGTGGTCTGACGGGTACCGTGGCGACCGATTAAAGGAGATTGTGGCTTCTGGGAAAGTGCTTGGCCTCGGAGACATGGCAGCCATGCAAACGGATTATCTTGCATTGCCAGCCAGAGAAATAGTGCCCATGCTAAATGATCTTGTTATCGCAGACCCTAAGATTGCAGCAGCCAGAGAGAAGCTACTTGCTTGGGATTTTGTTTTAGACAAGAACTCTACTACAGCAGCCATTTATGTTGCATGGGAAAAGCAGATCAATAATCGAATGGACGAGCTTATGATTCCCGCCGAAGCAAAAGCACATATTTCTGGTCTGTCGATGTTCAAAGTAATTGGATGGCTTCAGTCGCCAACGCCAGCTTTTGGTAAGGATCCGCTGAAGGGCCGCGACGACCTGTTGATTGCTTCACTTGCAGCGGCCATTGCAGATTTGGAACAAAGGCTTGGCAAAGATCAACGGAAATGGCAGTATGGTCAGGAGAAAAATCACCATGTTATCATCAAACACCCTATGAGTGCGGCGGTAGCACCAGATGTACGGAAAAAGCTGGATGTAGGCCCAGCGCCCAGAGGAGGGTATCATTTAACTCCTGGTGTCACAGGCTCGGGGAATAACCAAACACACGGCGCCACTTTCCGGATGATCATGGATACGCAAAGCTGGGATAGAACGCTTGGCATCAACTCGCCTGGGCAATCCGGCGACCCGAACAGCAAGTATTATAATAACCTGTTCGATTTGTGGGCCAACGACAAATACTTTCCGGTATACTACTCAAAAGAGATGATTGTGAAAGTGGCCGAAGAAACGTATCAACTGTCACCCAAATAGATTTATCGCCGGAGCTTGAACGCCAGGCCGCACTTAGCCACTAGCCACTCTGAATTGAGGATGCTGTAAACAAGCGTGTCATGAACAGTGCGGTTGGACATGATGGCATGACTGCGACGAATGCCATTGTGCATAGCGCCCATTCATGTGCTTTCCTTCTCAAGTGATAGCTTGCGGAGGATAAATGCTAGCTATTTTATTCATCGCCTCGTTATAAAAGAATCGGTGCACTTTTTTTGAAGACACTGGATTAAAGAAATTTTATACATGGAGCTGCCATTAGTTTAGTTGACCATCGTTGAATGTAACCTGCTTTCAGCATGTGGTGTGAAAAGGTCGATCAAACCATCTTTTTTTGTCAGATACAATAGCCAAGAAAAGGCCTGATGAAGGAGAGCATAGACTAGAAATGCCTAAATTGCGTTGTTTCTAAGACCTATGAAAGCCCGAAGACTGCTACTATTTTTTTTACTAATTGTCTCTCATCAGGCCTTTGCCGATAGGGCCGTAAAAGGCATTCTCGATCTTAGCGCGCAAGACCTTTCTGAAAGTCGGGTTGCCCTTGATGGTGAGTGGGAGTTTTATTGGCAACAATTGATTTCTCCTGCATCGTTCAAAACGGGAAGGCAAAATCCGGACTATTTCCCTTTCCCCCGTTTGTGGAACAATGGCACTACTGCCAACGGAATGCAATTGTCGAGTCAGGGGTATGCTACCTACAGGCTACGTGTAATACTGCCTGAGGAAAGGCCTTCGCTTTCATTGGCAGTAAACCATTTCTACAGCGAATACCGCTTATATCAGAACGGAGTGCTGGTAGCAGAAAATGGGGTAGTAGGCACAACCAAGGAGTCTTCAGAACCACATTGGATACCAAAAACATTGCCGATACTTTCCGGGTCAGACACCCTTGAATTAGTGATCCAAATCTCCAATTTTCGACACGCTAAGGGAGGCACAAGGTCCTCTGTCTATATTGGTTCAAGTGAGGAGATTGTGCACCATAGCCTTTTTGAAATCAGCTACGACCTGTTGCTTTCCGGTTGCCTGATTATGTCTGGGCTGTTCTTTTTTGGTCTGTTTCTATTCGGTCAAAAAGAGAACTACGTCTTTGCTTTTGCTCTTTTTTGTTTGGTGTTCAGTTATCGTTTTTTCGGAGCCGATAACTATGCATTACATTTGCTGTACCCGGCTATCCCCTGGACAGTGACCCTGCATTTCGAGTATTTGTCTCTGTTCCTGGCTCCAAGCTTGTTTGCCATCTACAGCTATGCTCTTTTCCCTAAGGATGCAAGTTTTAAAATTTTAGGAGGCTTTGCAATTATCTCAGGACTACTAGGCCTATCAACTATTGTTCTTCCTACAACGATATTTACATTATTTGTAGAGCCCTATTTGTTCTTTCTAGTTGCCACCATCGTTTACGTCTCCTATGTGTATTTTTCTGCGGCCAGACACAAGCGAGAGGGTGCAAAGTTCGCTTTGCTGAGTACCATGGTGGTGTTTTTCATTTTTATTTACAAAATCTATATCTACCTCACACTGGATCAGGAGAATAGGCTGATCACCTTTATTGGCTTTATTATTTTCTTCTTTCTTCAGTCGCTCAATATGTTCTTCAGAGTTACCCGCTCATTAAAGAACGCCAAAGAGGAAGCAGAGGAAGCATCCCGAACCAAATCTGACTTTCTTTCGATGATGTCGCATGAAATCAGAACACCCATGAATGCGGTGATTGGCCTCACTAATTACATCATTGCTGATAAACCCAAGAAGGAGCATAAAGAAGTGCTTAACACGCTGAAGTTTTCTGCGGAAAACCTACTGGTTATTTTGAATGATATCCTTGACCTCAACAAGATTGAGGCGAATAGGATTGAGTTTGAAAAAATGCCAGTGAGTATCGTCAAACTGACTACCAATCTTAGGCAGGTTTTTGAACGATTGGCCGACGAAAAGGGGCTCTATATAAAAGTGAATGTTGATGCCACGATCGACCGCCCTATTTTTTGCGATTCGACAAGAACGAGTCAGGTGTTGAGCAACCTCATCAGTAATGCTATTAAGTTTACCCAGGAAGGAGGCATTGAACTTTCCGTTAACGAATTGGAGCGGACCGAGCAACATGTTACACTTAGGTTTGCCATTAAAGACACTGGGATTGGCATTTCTATATCCGATCAACGAAAGATTTTCGACAGCTTCACCCAAGCCAGCACATCTGTAACACGGGAGTACGGCGGCACAGGGCTAGGGCTCACTATAACCAGAAGGTTGCTGAATTTGCAGGGAGTCGAATTAGGCCTTAATAGTGAAAAGGGCAAAGGGTCCGAATTCTATTTTATTCAAAAATTTGAGCTTGCTGATGCAACGATCGAAACACCTGCTGACATACAACCCATTGTTCCCACAAAGAGTAAAGGTATCAGCATATTGCTTGTTGAAGACAATAAGATCAATGTGCTCGTCGCTCAGAAGTTTCTCAACAAATGGGGGTTTAGGATTGATTTGGCATTCAATGGAAAGGAAGCAGTCGAAAAGGTGCTAAATACAAAATATGACCTTATTCTCATGGATTTGCAGATGCCTGTCCTGGATGGGTACGAAGCTTCAAAACAAATTCGGGACATGGGCATTGCTACACCGATCATCGCTCTCACTGCTTCCACTTTAATGGAAGACAGAGACAAGTTAAAGCGTTATGGCATCAACGATCATATTATCAAACCCTTTGAACCGGAAGAATTGAAGAGGAAACTGACCCTGTATTTATCGTCGAACATAATTAAGTGATAAAAATTCTAACAATATTCTTAACCATTTCAGTGAAACCGTGGTTATAGCACCATGGAAAAAGAACCCAAAGCATCGAAGGGCAAATCTGCGAGCAGCAAGCCACAAAGTAAGGACATCAGAGCGCACTATATCAATTCTGTGTTAGAAAATGGCCATCCGCCGGGATCCTTCTTCTTGTTTGCCAAGACACTTAAAATGAAAGAGGCTGAACTCTATGAATTCTACAATTCATTTGAGTCAATAGAGAAAGATATTTGGCGTGACTTGATCACTTCGACCGTGAAAACCATTGAATCGGAAAAAGTGTACGAAGAGTACTCAGTCAGAGAGAAACTCCTTGCTTTTTATTTCACCCTTATCGAGTCGTTGAAAAACAACCGAAGTTATGTGCTATGGCAAATGAAGGCAGTAAAACATGCTGCTATGACGCCCTATTTCCTAAAGCCATTCAAGGCAGAGTTTCTTAGCTGGGTCAACAACCTGGTGATTGAAGGGAAGGATACGGATGAAATTGCCAACCGTCCATTCATAAGCGACCGATATGGAGAAGCGATGTGGGTTCAAACATTGTTCATACTCAATTTCTGGCACAAAGACGAAAGCAAGGGATTTGAGCAAACCGATGCTGCCATTGAAAAAACAGTGAATGTTGCTTTTGATTTAATGGGAAGAGGGGCTGTAGATACGATCCTGGACCTGGCCAAATTTGTATATCAATCAAGAAAAGACGCCTGAGCTGATGAAAGAACAATCAAGTATCCCCACCTCTAAAGTACAAAGAGCCTCCAGGTTTGTTAAAACGGGAGCTAAAGTAGGTGGCAACTATGTGAAGCATTATGCTAAAAAGTTCATGACTGGTGAAGCCTCAAGAGAAGACCTGGACCAGGCCAACGCTGAGGATATATACGATTCGTTGAGCGAACTCAAGGGCAGTGCATTGAAGGTGGCGCAAATGCTTGCTATGGACAAGAATGTGTTGCCCACAGCCTATCAAAATCAGTTTTCTATGGCGCAGTATAGCGCCCCACCGCTGTCATACCCGCTGGTAGTAAAAACGTTCAAAGAGCAGCTGGGGAAATCCCCCTCAGATCTTTTTGAAACATTTACCAAAAGTGCTGTAAATGCCGCTTCTATAGGTCAGGTGCACAAGGCATCTGTAGGTGATAAAGAATTGGCCGTGAAGGTGCAGTATCCGGGCGTAGCTGGGAGTGTGAAATCAGATTTGAAGCTGGTGAAGCCATTTGCATTAAGACTGGTGAAACTAAATGAGCAGGAGCTTGACCATTATATTGAAGAAGTGGAAGAGCGATTGCTGGAGGAAACGGACTACAAGTTGGAGTTGGTAAGGTCGAAGCAGATATCCGAGGCGTGTGGGCACATTCCAAATTTGGTTTTTCCGAAGTATTACAAAGAGATGTCTTCTGATAGAATTCTGACTATGGACTGGTTGGATGGTATGCATCTCAAGGAGTTTTTAAAGACCAATCCATCACAGGAGCTAAGAAACCAGATAGGCCAGGCCATGTGGGATTTCTATAATTTTCAGGTGCACAACCTGCTGCAAGTACATGCTGATCCTCATCCGGGCAACTTCCTCATGATGGAAAATGGCAGCCTTGGTGTAATCGATTTTGGCTGTGTGAAAGTAATCCCTGAGGACTTTTACAAGTCATATTTCAAACTGATGCGGGAAGATCTTTTGTTCAAAGAGGAGGAGTTGGTAGAAGCCTTTCATGAGCTAATGTTCCTTTATGAAGACGACCCTGCTGACTACAAAGTGCTTTACATTGAAGTGTTTAAGCAAATGATGCAGCTCCTGGGAGCACCTTTTCACAAAGACTCGTTTGACTTTGCCGATGAGAGCTATTTCAAAAAGATATTTGACCTGGGTGAATACATTTCCAAGCGCAAGGAGTTTAAGAACTCCAAGCATCCCCGTGGATCCCGTCATGGCTTGTATATCAACCGCACGTATTTTGGCCTCTATAATTTACTGCATGACCTTGGAGCGGAGGTGAAAACTACTAAGCCAGAATGGTTGGTGAGCACTGTAGATGCCTAAAATAATCAATTGGAAGTTGGTCAAACCAGCATCCCAAACAACTCTGGCTTATTATTCAGGAGCTGGTAGTTGATTTGATAGGATCTCATTCTGTCCAATAGGCCCTGGAAGTCATTTTTGTCTTTCAATTCGATTCCGATCATGGCCGGTCCGTTTTCCCGATTGGTCTTTTTGGTGTATTCAAAGAAAATGATGTCGTCGTTCGGTCCAAGTACATTGACCAGAAACTCCCTGAGCGCACCGGCACGTTGGGGGAATTTTACAATAAAGTAATGTCGAAGGCCTTCAAATAGCATCGACCGTTCTTTGATCTCAGCCATTCGCACAATATCGTTGTTGCCGCCACTGAGAATAGCTACCACCGTTTTTCCCCTGATCTGGTCGGCGACCAGGTCGAGGGCAGCCGTTGTTAAAGCCCCAGCGGGTTCAACAATAATTCCTTCGTTGTTGTACAGCTCGAGTAGGGTGGTACAAACCTTACCCTCCGGGACGAGCACCACATCACTCAGTATTTGCTTACAAATCTCAAATGTTCGCTTGCCCACACTTTGGACAGCAGCGCCATCTACAAACTTGTCGATATTTTCTAACGTCACCACCTTGCCAGCGGCCAACGATTCCTTCATGGCAGGAGCTCCTGCTGGTTCCACACCAATAATTTTTGTTTTAGGACTCAATACTTTGAAATAGCTGCCTATGCCAGCAGAGAGTCCACCGCCGCCAATCGGGGTTAGTAGAATATCTATAGGTTCAGTTATTTCATCGAGAATTTCCACACCAACTGTGGCCTGTCCTTCAATTACCTTTTCATCGTCGAAGGGCGGTACAAAGGTGCCAGCGGCTGCTTCGCAGTCTTTCACTGCCTGTGAATTGGCGTCGTCAAAGGTGTCGCCAACCAGAATGACTTCTATGAACTCTTTCCCAAACATCCGCACACGGTCAATTTTTTGACTCGTGGTGGGAGTAGGCATGTAGATTTTGCCATGGATTTTCTGATGAAAGCAGGCATAAGCCACGCCCTGTGCATGATTGCCGGCACTGGCACAGAAGATTCCGCCAGCTCTTTGTTGGTCATTCAGGGAAGCAATCTTATTGAAGGCCCCTCTGATTTTGTACGAACGCACAATATTGAGGTCTTCCCGCTTCAAGTAAATCTTTGCCTGGTATTTTTCCGAAAGCTGCTGATTGTATTGCAGGGGAGTCGGCGGTACTACGTCTTTGAGGGTAATTTTGGCTTGAAGAATTTTATCGACTGCAGCCAGTGGGGATATTGTGGAGGACATTTGGGGAGGTAAATGTAACAAGTAATAGGTAACCAGTAATCGGTGTTAGCCGTTTACTGATTACCATTTACCATTTACTGTTTTGGACGTAACTTGCGCACTTGTGCGCCTGCTTGCCACATTTCTGAATCATGCAGTTCAGCAAGTTCAACTTCAAGTTTCGCACGGTAGTCTGGCTGGCGGTTTGCTTCAATCGTAATACGGGCTTCGTTACCTGAAGCAACGCTTTCGTATAAATCGTCGAATACAGGAGCTACTGCATCGCGGAACCTGTTTTTCCAGTCAAGGGCACCACGTTGCGCAGTCGTTGAGCAGTTGGCATACATCCAGTCCATGCCGTTTTCAGCTACAAGCTTAATAAGGGACTCAGTCAGCTCTTCGACTGTCTCATTGAAAGACTCTGAAGGTGAGTGTCCTTTTTTGCGAAGCAATGTGTATTGGGCCTCAAGAATTCCAGCCAGAGCACCCATCAAGGTACCTCTTTCACCTGTAAGGTCAGAGAATACTTCTTTTCTGAAATCTGTTTCGAACAGGTAGCCAGATCCAACGCCAATACCAAGGGCAATGGCGTTTTCTCTTGCCTTACCTGAAGCATTTTGGTGAACCGCAAAGCTAGAGTTCAAACCTTTTCCTTCAAGGAACAAACGACGCAAGCTAGTACCTGAGCCCTTAGGAGCCACAAGGATCACATCAGTATCAGCGTCAGGCACAATACCAGTCTGCTCTTTGTAAGTGATGCCGAAGCCATGAGAGAAATAAAGCGTTTTGCCTTTGCTTAGGTGCTTCTTTACGGTTGGCCATAAAGCGATTTGCCCTGCATCAGAAAGAAGGAATTGTAGGATAGTTCCTTTTTCACATGCTTCTTCCAGTTCAAAAAGCGTTTTTCCAGGTACCCAGCCGTCTTTCACAGCTTTGTCCCAGGTCTTTGAGTCTTTACGCTGGCCAACGATTACGTTGAAACCATTGTCTCTCAGGTTGAGTGCCTGTCCAGGACCTTGTACTCCATATCCCAGTACGGCTATGGTTTCGTTTTTAAGTACTTCTCTGGCTTTTTCTAAAGGAAATTCTTCTCTGGTTACAACTTCCTCTTCTACGCCTCCAAAGTTGATCTTTGCCATCTTGTTTTGTTTTCTTATTAAAAATTAGGATTTACTTTATGAACCCTATTGTAACAATAGGTTGGTTTTTATTTCTTCCAATTCCTTGATAAAGGTTTCGGTTTTTCTTTTGCTCATTGAGATAGCCACACGACCTGATCTGACAAATTCCAGTACACCGTAAGGCTCTAGTTTTTTGAAAAGATCTGATGTTTCTTCCTTGTGACCAGTTTTCTCGAGCACAATATAGTCTTCTTCAATGATAAGTATTCTGGCTCCGTTGTCTCGCACCAATTTTTCTATTTTGCTGCCACCCATAAATATTTTGGTAGGCACCTTATAAAGTGCGATTTCCTGGTAGTGGACCTGCTCTTCTTCGTAAAGAAACGCACCCAATACGTCGACCAGCTTCCTGATCTGCTTTACCACTTTTTCCGCTTGAACCCTTGTACTTTCCACCACAATAGTGAACCGGCTTACACCAGCGACTTCGGTAGTAGACACATTGAGACTGCTAATATTTATTTTCCTTCGGGAAAATATAATAGTAATATGGTTCAGAAGCCCTGATTTATCTTCTGTCAGGACTGACATGGTAAAAAGCCTCACCGGATCTTCACCATCTTGTTCATTATATAATGACTGCGACATAATAGTTCTCTTTTACTCTAAGCGAATATTTGATACTGAATCACCTGACGGCACCATTGGAAACACGTTCTCCTCCTGTTCTACCACTACTTCCAGTAAGCAAGGACCATCGGTCGCAAGCATTTTGTCGATGGCAGCAGAAAGGTCCTCCCTGGCTTCAACTTTTTGGCAGGGGATACCGTAACCCTGTGAAATCAACTGAAAGTCTGGATTGACCATTTCAGTCGACGAATATCTTTTGTCGTGGAATAGCTGTTGCCACTGGCGCACCATCCCAAGAAAACTGTTGTTCAGAATCAGGATTTTCACACCAATATTGTATTGGAAGATAGTTCCGAGTTCCTGAATGGTCATTTGGAAACCACCATCGCCAATTACAGCAATTACCGGTCTGTCAGGCTTACCCAGCTTGGCGCCAATTGCTGCTGGAAGAGCAAAACCCATTGTACCCAGTCCGCCAGAGGTAACATTGCTGTCGGTTTCGTTGAAACCGTAATACCGGGTAGCCACCATCTGATGTTGGCCTACGTCGGTAACCAAAATCGCTTTTCCTTTTGTTTTTTCGTTAAAAAGCCTGATTACTTCACCCATTTTCACTTCTCCTTTGGTTGGGTAAAGGTCTTTTTGAATGACTTTTTCAAGCTCTATTTTTTCGCATTCCCTGAACTCGGCCATCCAGGCCTTATGCTCTGCTTTGTTGATTTTTGGCAGGAGCGACTTAATAGCTGCTTTTGCATCGGCATTGATTGCAACGGTCGTCTTCACATTTTTGTCGATCTCTGAGGGATCAATTTCTATATGAATCACTTTTGCCTGTCTGGCATATCTTTTTAAATCACCTGTAACCCGGTCGTCAAACCTCATGCCGATGGCTATAAGCACATCGCACTCGTTGGTTTTAATATTAGGGCCATAGTTTCCGTGCATGCCTAAGTAGCCAACATACTGAGGGTGGTCTGTTGGCAAGGCCGACAACCCCAATAGGGTGGAGGCAGCAGGGATATCTCCTTTGATCAATAGCTCGCTAAGGACTTTCTGGGCATTCGATATTAATACACCGTGGCCTACCAGACAGAAAGGCTTCTTCGCATTGTTTATAATCTCTGCGGCTTCTTCTACTTTGCTTTCGTCCAATACCGGGTATGGGTGATAGCTGCGAATTTTGGTACACTTCTCATAAGAAAAGTCCACCATGCTGATTTGTGCGTCCTTTGTGATGTCGATCAACACCGGGCCTGGTCGGCCTGTGTTGGCAATGTAAAAAGCTCGTGCGATGGCACCAGGAATCTCCTCCGCTTTGGTTACCTGATAGTTCCATTTCGTTACTGGCATCGAAATACCAATTACGTCTGTTTCCTGGAAGGCATCAGTTCCCAGTAGGTGGGAAGGTACCTGGCCAGTGATACATACCATCGGGGTAGAATCAATCTGGGCATCGGCGATACCAGTAATGAGGTTCGTTGCTCCTGGGCCTGAAGTAGCAAAACAGACGCCCGTTCTGCCAGTGACCCTGGCATAACCCTGGGCGGCATGGGCAGCTCCCTGCTCATGGCGGGTCAGGTAGTGTGTGAGTTGGTCTTTGTAACCATACAAAGCATCGTAGATAGGCATGATGGCTCCTCCCGGGTATCCGAAGATGGAATCAACGCCCTCTTCCACGAGGCACTTAAGCAAAGCTTCAGAGCCGGAAATACTGATGGTTTTTTTTGGTTGCTTTTTTTCAACCACTAATACTGGGGTGTTCATACTACAATCATTAAAGATCCGTCACACAGCCTTCAGAGGCTGAGCTTACTGAGTTAATGTATTTCTTTAAAATGCCTTTTGTGGCTTTATAGGCAGGTTTTACCCATGCCTTTTTTCGTTCTGCTAATTCTGCGTCGGATAGTTTAACATCGAGCAGGTTGTTTTCCGCATCGATCCTGATAATGTCTCCATTTTTGATAAATGCCAATGGCCCGCCTTCTTGCGACTCAGGTGTGATATGCCCAACCACAAAGCCGTGAGAGCCACCTGAGAACCTGCCATCGGTGATCAATGCCACGTCTTTACCCAAGCCCGCTCCCATTACTGCGCCTGTAGGTTTAAGCATTTCAGGCATGCCAGGTGCCCCTTTTGGCCCTGATTGGCGAATGACGATTACTTCGCCCTTTTGCACCTCCTTACCGATACCTTCAATGGCTGCATACTCGTCTTCATAGATCCTTGCAGGGCCTTCAAAGATTTCACCTTCTTTACCAGTGATTTTTGCTACAGCGCCTTCAGGAGCGAGGTTGCCGTAAAGGATCTGGAGGTGTCCTGTTTTCTTGATAGGTTTATCAAAAGAATAGATGATATCCTGTCCCAATTTCAAATCATCGATTTCTTCAAGGTTGTCGGCGAGTGTCTTTCCTGTCACGGTCAAGCAATCGCCGTGAAGGTATCCTTCTCTTAACAAGATCTTCAACACGCCTGGCACGCCTCCTATATTATGGAGGTCCTCCATCAGGTATTTTCCACTTGGCTTTAAATCTGCAAGGAAAGGTGTTTTGTCACTTATCCGTTGGAAGTCATCCAGGCTAAGATCAACATCTGCTGCTTTGGCCATGGCCAATAGGTGAAGCACAGCATTGGTTGAACCTCCTAGTACCATTACTGTAGTTATGGCATTTTCAAATGCCTTTTTGGTCATGATGTCACTTGGCAGGATATTCTTTTCCAACAGGTTTCTGATGGCTTTACCTACATTCGAAATCTCATTTACCTTTGGATTGCCCTCAGCTGGGTTGGATGAGCTAAATGGTAAGCTCATGCCCATGGCCTCAATAGCCGATGCCATGGTATTGGCGGTGTACATGCCACCACATGCGCCGGGGCCTGGAATTGAGTTTTGTATAATGCCTTTATAGTCTTCGTCGGAAATATTGCCGCCAAGGCGTTGCCCATAGGCTTCAAAAGCCGAAACGATATTTAGGTCTTCACCTTTCCACTTTCCGGGGCGAACACTGCCGCCGTATACCATGATACTCGGTCTGTTCAGGCGCGACATGCCCATGATGGAGCCGGGCATATTTTTGTCGCAGCCTACGACCGCCACAATGGCGTCGTAAAACTGGGCCTGAGCCACTGTTTCGATGGAGTCTGCAATGATGTCTCTGGAAATAAGCGAAAACCTCATGCCGGTTGTGCCGTTCGACATACCGTCACTTACACCGATCGTATGGAAGATCAAACCTACCAGGTCTGCTTCTTTCACACTTTTCTTCACCTGATGAGCCAGGATATTAAGGTGCATATTACACGGATTTCCTTCGAACCCAGTGCTCACAATGCCTACTTGCGCTTTTTTGAGTTCTTCCTCGGTAAGCCCCAATGCATAAAGCTGAGCCTGAGAGCCCGGTTGGCTGGGATCCTGTGTGATTACTTTGCTGTACTTGTTTAATTCTGTTGACATCCGCTGAAACAATTAAAAAAGGGCCATTCTCGCTAGTGAGAATGGCCCTTTTTGTGCTTAAATTTAACGCTCCATTCTCACGACCGACATCCAATGATGACGACAATGACACGGACGTTAATGATAAGCAAGGATAACATAAATATCTTCTTTCTGTTACTAATGCCACAAACCTATGGCAGAAAATTTTATCTGGCAACAAAAAAGAAGAATTTTGTTTTTCCGCAGAGGGTAAAGCCCATTGTTAGTTTGGTTTGAATCGCAGAAAATTTCAAAATTGAAGGCGCTATAAATTATGATTGTTAACAAATTTTCATTTCTACTTCCTTTTTCTGGTAAAATCTTAAAATCGATACTCTTTTTATCGATCATTCTATTAGTCTCATCTTGCGGGGCTGAAAAAAAGAAAAACGACCGTGACCGTTTCTTTTTACTTGGCAACGAAGCATTAAAAGGCAATGATTTTAAAGAAGCCATTCGACTTTATACCGAGGCATTGACTTTAGACAATGATTATGCAGATGCTTTCAACAACCGGGGTATTGTGCATATGAGGAGGGGCGATGCGGCTTCAGCCTTACTGGATTTTAACCAGGCCATACTGATAAACCCCGAAAACTTATCATTTGTATGGAACAGAGCAGAGGCATATGCAGGCGCCAACCGGTACGAAAAAGCAATCACTGATATTACAACAGTTCGCAAAGCCTATCCTGATTCTGCTAAGGTCTATTTTTCGGAGGGGCTTATTCATTTCCAATTCAAGGAATATGCACAAGCAGAGGCCTCCTTCACAGAGTCGCTGATGCGGGACGACACCAATGGGGAAGCTTATATCAATAGAGGCACCGTGCGATATTACCTCGATAAATTGGAGGCTGCTCAAACCGATTTAGAGAAAGGCTTACTGATATATCCAAATGAGGGTAATGCATGGAATACACTTGCAATGGTTGAGGCAGCAAATGGGCGCAATGAACGGGCGTTGGAGCTTATCGGTACGGCGATCGGTATTTCTCCGAATGAAGCGTATTTTCTCAATAATCGTGGGTTTATCTATCTGCAGCTTGATAGCCTGACCAGGGCCGTGGAGGATATTGATGCCAGCTTGCTTCGTGATCCGCAGAACGCCTGGGCCTATAGGAATAAAGGGATTTACTTGTTCAAAATGGGCAATTATGAAGAGGCACTTCGACTCCTCAATCAAAGTAAGGCAATGGATGCGCAAATGGCAGAGATACACCTTTGGTTGGCCAAAGTTTACTTGGCGACTGGTGAGAAACAAAAAGCTTGCGAGGAGTTGTCCGTCGCAACATCAACTGATGAAGTGGTGAAACTATCGAGCGAGAACTGTTAGGTCACCATTATTCTTTCAATTTTCTCACCAGCTTATTCATTGCTATCAGGTGACTAAATAGCACCGCTGGTACGATGAATACAGGCAGCCAGATAAATGGAAACTGCAGCACACCGACATTAGGCTGGTCAAAGGACAATAGTTGCGTTACATAGGGAGCTGAGAGAAGCCCCCTGATGACGACATTGAACAATAAGCAGAGTGCAGCCAGGTTCCAAATAAAAATAACAAACCGATGCCGGCCAATAGACGGGTTGAGAAAGTGCGCTATAAAGGGAGCGGTAATGCCAGAAAGAATGTCCCAGTTAGCTCCTTCGAAAGTCATCATTTCAGGAACGAATCCTTGCCGGTGTAACCACCAGAGTACAATCTCCACAGGAATCCTCACGATATGGAGATAAGTAAGGGTAAACAATGGGATCCGGAAAAGGAACTTTCGGGAGGACCCAAAAGCTACCAAAGCAATAACGGTAATGAGCGGCGGTAAAATACCGAATAGCATGCGGGGTGGCAGTGCTTCTGTTGCCAGGAAAAAGCCGCTTTTGGCTAGGTACCCTGTTAAACCAAGCCAGATGACCATCACCGTGCCAGTGAGCCATTGAAGACGTACTCTTTTGGAGTGTCGGCTAAACCCAATAGCGAAAAGGATGAACAGAAAAAGAGAAAAAGTAGTTAGAAAAAAGACTATGTAAATCCTCAGGGGAAGGTCGGGGCCCATTACATCGTTTGATGGTGACAAACGAATTTAACAAATTCCTGTTAAAGCAAAATTGAATGAACGATTATCTTTGGGTATGTGGGAGTTGAATGAAGTATTTGAGCGTAGACTAAAGGAACGACTGAAGGAGCCTTTACCCGGTGTAGATGCACAGATAAGGATGTCGCCAACGCCTGTTAATCACGAACGATTTGCCTTTCAGGAACGACCCGACGCCAGGTTAGGCGCGGTGCTTGTCCTTTTTCATCCAGGCGTAAATGGCATCCATTTTCCACTTATCCAGCGGCCGGAATACCCGGGTGCTCATAGTGGTCAGGTGAGTTTTCCTGGAGGTAAACACGAACAAAGCGACCGGGACCTTTTGCATACGGCGCTGAGGGAAGCCGAAGAAGAAGTAGGAGCCAATCCAAGCGATATTACCGTGCTTGGCACCATGTCGGAATTGTATATTCCGGCCAGTAATTTCAGGGTATTGCCTGTGATTGGTATTACTCACAGGATACCACAGTTTGTGCCGGAAGAAAAAGAGGTAGCCCAAATACTATCGGCTGATGTGCATGGGCTATTGGAACAGGAGATATCTGTGCAAGACATGATTGTGGGGCCGAATATTAAAATCAGGTCGCCCTTCTATACTGTTGAAGACAGGGTTGTGTGGGGTGCCACCGCCATGATGCTGGGCGAATTGCTGCAAATTTTGGAGGATATAAGGTAATTTGATAGTTAGTTTATCAATTGGGTTATTCTTTCTGCAACTTCACGGTATTTTTCCGGATTTAGTTTCGAGAGAACATCACTAATCATAGCCAATTCGACTACGAAAATCTTATGAACCCTGATATAGCTTTTCAGGGGCAAAGGCTTAGTTAAATCAGAGTCACTGATAGGAACCGTTAATGAATCACTTTTTTCTTTGCTACTTATTTGCACGACCAGGACGTCACCCGTTTTATGGATGTCCTCATTTGATATGACCAATGCTGGGCGGGCTTTGATTCCAATTCCGTCAGAAAACGGAAAGTCAATTCTTACAATATCTCCTTTTCTTATGGAGATCATTTTTTAAGCAATTCATCCCATCTATTGTCTTCTTCGCTTAGCCAATCTTTGGCTAAAGAAGCTTCAGAAACAGAATGTGTCTCTTTTGAAGTCAGACTTGTTTCTTTTTGCTTTACCTCTATTGAGCCTACATTTTTTAGGCTTTTGAGAAGTTTGACCAGAAATGTGGTGTCCTTGTCGGTTTTTGGAGTGATGACAATTTCGTTCATGACCTGTCCTTTTTTGTAAATAAACGAAAAAAACCAGTTAGTTGGTGCCACTGAACGGCCATCAATGGTTACTTTCTTGGTTGTGTCATTGTCTGTATTTGAACATATTGCCACTCAAAGAATTCAAAATGGAAGAAACAACCGGACCTCTGATTACAAACGATGCCGTTGTATTCGGTATTTTAATCGTGATACTTGCTGCGGTATTTGGAACAGCGGCAAGCAAGCGTACTGGCTGGCAGAAGTTCTATTCGGTGGTTCCCACCGTGCTGCTCTGTTACTTTATTCCTTCATTGCTCAATTCCATGGGCATTATCTCAGGTGCCCACAGTAAGCTCTACTTTGTTGCTTCCCGGTACCTCCTTCCAGCAAGCTTAGTGTTGCTCACGGTGTCGGTCGACCTTAAGGAGATTATGAAGCTGGGGCCTAAGGCACTGATCATGTTTTTTGCAGGAACGGTAGGGATCATGTTGGGTGGCCCTTTGGCTATTTTGCTCTTTAAAGTAATTGCGCCAAGTGTCGTAACTGGAACACCCGGTCAGGAGGTATGGCGTGGCATGACCGCTATTGCCGGAAGCTGGATTGGCGGTGGTGCTAATCAAACAGCTATGAGAGAGGTTTTCGGTGTAGGAGGGGAGCTGTTCTCTACCATGGTGACTGTCGATATACTCATCGGAAATCTATGGCTGGCATTTTTGCTGTATGGCACCGGGCGAGCTGAAAAAATAGACAAGTTCCTGAAATCTGATACTTCTGCGATTGAGGAAGTAAAGAACAAAATAGAAAGCTATAGGCTTAGTATCATGCGAGTCCCTAATATGTCGGACACACTGCTGATTTTGGCGGTTGGCTTTGGGGTAACTGGCGTTTCACATTTTGGGGCCGATATCATTGCTCCCTGGATAGGGGAGAACTTCCCGGGGCTCGAGGAGTACAGTCTTACCTCAGGCTTCTTCTGGATTGTAGTGATTGCGACCACGCTGGGATTACTGCTGTCGTTCACAAAAGCCAGGGATCTTGAGGGAGCGGGAGCTTCCCGCTTAGGTAGTGTGTTTTTGTATATTCTCGTAGCTACTATTGGGATGGAAATGAACTTGCTGGCCATTTTCGAGAATCCAGGCCTGTTTCTGGTAGGCTTTGTTTGGATCCTGTTTCATATCGGTATCATGTTGGTTGTAGCCAAGTTGATCAAAGCACCTTTCTTTTTTGTGGCGGTGGGTAGTCAGGCCAATGTGGGCGGTGCTGCTTCTGCGCCTATTGTGGCTTCGGCGTTTAATCCTTCCCTAGCACCGGTTGGCGTGTTGCTGGCAGTGCTGGGGTATGCCGCAGGTACCTATGGAGCGTACTTGTGTGGGTTGATGATGCAGGCAGTGGCACCCTAATGATTTCTTAATTGACTTATTTCACGCAACGATGCTAAGTCGCAAAGGTAGGAGTTACTTCTGCGGTGTCTCGCCAATAGGTTTTTCCTGGAAATGATTACTTCTTTGCTGCACTCGATCCATCTTCCCAGCCTTGTATGGCGGCCCGCTTAGTGTCTTCCCAATCGACTATCGATTCTATTATCAACATCGTTAGTAGTCCCAGTAGGAAGAACTTAATATCCCTTTTTGTTATTTTCATGCAGTAAATTACCTCGTTTCAGTAGGCTGACTGTTAGACTGAGAGTTACGCTGAGCTTGTCCGGAAAGCCCTCTTTTGAAGTCGGTCCAATCATAAGCAAGTACTATAAGAAGCATAAAAAGCATCCCAAAAAGAAAAATTCTAACATCTTTCACAGTAATTTCCATATGCTTAGGCTAAAGTGGTTTAATCAAATCTATTTCTAAATAATTAAAAAAACAATAGTTATTATTTGATACTATTTTAACAGAATGACTAAATCCAATATGTACCTAATGAATCAATTCTTGCGTTTCGGGACAAAAATAGTGGAAATTGATCGAAAAAGCTGATTTTTCACCTATCAACCGGGATGTGAAAAATGATCTTTAATTCAGCCATTTACGTCCAATGCATATGAAGATTTTTTGAAATGAAGGTTGAAACAAATTAAATAAGTGCAAATTACGTTGACTAATCTTCTCAAATATGAATAAGTTAAGCATCTCTTTATTGTTTATTGCTGCGCTAGGCGCTGGCCTTTTTATTGAGTCTAACTTTGATCTCATACCTGAGGCTTTGGCACCAGAGCCTCAACAGACACCTAAAACTCCTGCTTGGGGGGAACAATTTCAATTGGTAGAAATCAAATCACCAATTGATGGCGCCATGCAGCCGGCTTATTTTTACCCAAGCACCTCATCGGATCCACAGCCGTTGATAGTTAGCCTGCATACCTGGAGCAATGATTACACTCAATATGATTCGATCAACGACCTGGCCTACCAGAAGAACTACAACTATATCCACCCAAATTTCCGGGGTCAAAACAACACCAAAGATGCTTGCTGCAGTCCACTGGCGACCTCCGATATCGATGCTGCTATCGACTACGCGGTGGCAAATGCCAACGTTGATACTACCCAGATTTATATGATGGGGGTGAGCGGGGGAGGGTATGCCACGCTGGCTATGTTTATGAAATCGAGGCATACCATCAAGAAGTTTTCGTCGTGGGTGCCCTTAGTGGACTTGGTACGCTGGCATGAGGAAACGAAGGTCAGAAAACTGAAGTACGCTGATGAGATTTTAGCCTGCACTTTGTCGGAATCTGGTGTCCTGAACAGGGAAGTAGCCATCGCTAAATCTCCAATCTATTGGGAAACGCCTCTCGAAAAACTGAACAATTCTCAGGTAGAGATTTACGCAGGAGTGTATGACGGCATGTTGGGCAATGGCGTGATCCCCATCACACATTCCATCAATTTCTACAATAAGTTACTTGCTGATCTACAGGTAACAGATAGCAGCAAATACGTTTCACCTGCTGAGAAGCTCGCACTGCTGGAATTTAGAAAGCCACTGGCCGATTTTGGCGAAATTGGGGGAAGAAAGGTGGTATTGGTGAAGCAAACCAATAATATTAAGTTGACCCTATTCGAAGGGGGCCACGAAATGCTGGTTGATTATGCTTTTGAAGATTTGATGAAGTGAAAAGCGTTGCTCAGGTCAGACTATTATGGATGTGCGCTCACCCATTCTTCGCCACCTTCAAAAATCTCTTTTTTCCAAATGGGAACTGTTTGCTTCAGGGTATCAATGATAAACTCACAAGCTTCGAATGAGGCTTTTCTGTGGGGGGTTGAAACGGCTATCACCACTGCTGCCTCGCCAATCTTTAAATGCCCTTTGCGGTGCACTACCACTGCTTTAATTACCGGCCATTTGGCTTTGGCCTGATCCACAATTTTTCTGATTTCTTTTTCCGCCATTGGGTCGTAGGCTTCAAAGTCCAGCGAGGTCACCTGCTTTTCTTGCGTTTTATTGCGCACCGTGCCAATGAATACGTTGACCGCACCGGCGCCGTCTGCTTCTGCCGCGACAATCGCTTCGTTGATATTGATTGGTTGGCCCGTTATTTTAATCATTTTAGTTTGTGTGAAAGTTAGAAGTGCGAGCGTTGAGAAGGTAGGAATCAGTTGTACCAATCGAAGGCCCTACATCTCAAGTCTGCAATTTCAAATCCCCAAATCCTTCAATCATCAGATGCTTATCCCCCGCTCACCGGAGGTACCAGTACAATTGTGTCAGATGGATTTAGCACCGCTTCTTTTTCTGCATATTCTTCATTCAAAGCCACAGCCAGCGACGTAAGCTTTTGAAAAGCAGGATACTGGCTATTGAGCTGTTCCAAAAGATCAGCCACGGTTGCGCCGTCTTTTATGCTCAGCAAGGTCTTCCTTTCTCCCAAAATATCCTTAGCAATTCCGAAAGCTTGTATTGTCAATTCCATCAGGTAAAGTAAATCAATTTGTCAGCTCTTCTCAACCAAACAACCAATTATGGGGAATAATCTCCTCTTTCCATCAAACAATTTCTAATTCAGCACAAACTTTAGCAACTTGGATTCGTGTTGTAACCTTAATTATGAGCCAAAAGCAATTTTTTGATAACCATGGAAGGCCAATTGAATACGTGAGGCTGGCTGTTACCGACAGGTGCAACCTCCGTTGTTTCTATTGTATGCCCGAAGAGGGGATCAAATACCTACCCAAGAAGGAGTTACTTACTTATGAGGAAATGCTTCGCCTTGTGGAGGTGATGACTGGTTTTGGAGTGAAAAAAGTACGACTGACAGGTGGGGAGCCATTTGTTCGGAAAGACCTCATGTATTTCATCAAAAAATTGAATGATATTCCTGGGATCGAAGGAATACACATTACGACCAATGGTGTCTTGACGCTTCCCTATTTGGAGGAATTCAAGCGGGCAGGTATTAAATCTGTGAATCTTAGTCTTGATACGCTCGATCGCCAGCGTTTTCATGCCATTACCAGAAGAGATGAATTGCCAGCTGTAATGGAGACCTTTCATGCGCTGCTTGCTCAGGGGATTGAAACAAAGATCAATGCGGTGGTGATGGAAGGCCAAAATACGGAGGATATTGTTCCACTGGCTGAATTGGCAAGGACCCATCCGGTAGACGTTCGGTTTATTGAAGAAATGCCGTTCAATGGCGAAGGTTCGCATTACCCGGTGCTGGTTTGGACCCATGCCAAAATACATCAGGAGCTGGTGAAAGCTTTTCCGTCGCTAAATAGAAGAATAGACGAGCCATCCTCCACTTCAAACACTTATAGCATTGACGGGTTTAAAGGATCGGTGGGTATCATTGCCGCCTTTACCAGAAGTTTTTGCGGTACCTGCAACAGAATCAGGGTAACTGCCCAAGGTACACTGAAAACTTGTTTGTACGACAACGGTGTGCTGGATTTGAGGACACTGATGCGTCAGGGCGCTAGCGACGACGAGTTGTCGCAGGTACTTAGGCATACCTTCGGACAAAGGGCTAAGGATGGCTTTGAGGCGGAAGCGAAACGAGCAGGAGGCCAGGCTATCACTGAGAGCATGTCCACAATTGGTGGATGACATGCCTCCGACCCCTGGCAGTAGTTTTCTAATGTAAGCGTTGAATAATTTGTTACAGGAAGAATCGAATTGGGAGATGAAGAATGAATTTTCAGTTGGAATGTTCCGAATAGCATTCCTCTTAATAATACTTAGTAGCTCGGCAAAAGCACAGTCGATCAAAGTTGCTGTGGCGTCCAATTTACTCCTACCATTTCAGGAAATAGAAAAAAGGTTTGAAGGGAAATTCCCCTATGATATTGACATTATTCCAGGTGCCTCTGGCACCCTGACTTCGCAAATAGTTAACGGAGCACCCTATCACATTTTTGTTTCTGCAGATGATAAGTACATCGACGAAGTAGTTAATAAGGATCGAGCCTATGGAGGCCCACAAACCATTTGTTTTGGTACAGTATATTTATGGGTGAGAGAAGGGATAGATGGACTTGACCCTGAAGCACTACTGAAGAAAGACGAGGTAAAGTCAATTGGGCTGGCTCATCCGGATTTAGCTCCCTATGGCAAGCTATCCAGAGACTGGCTGGAAGTGAAGCAGCTGGGGGTATTGGTCCACAATAAAATCGTATTTGGTTCAAGCATAGGTCAGGTCAATCAATATATAGCCGCGGGATCAGTTGATGTGGCTTTTACTTCAAATTCTCTCAAGTTCAGTCAAAAAAAAGGCGACGGAAGGTTCATACGAATAGAAGAGATATGGATGGAACCTGTACCTCAATCGATGATTATCCTCAAAACAGATGGGTCGAGTTTATTTATTGCCACGCTTTTTAAGGACTTTCTTATCAGCAAAGATGCCCAGGAGGTGTTTGAAGATTTTGGTTATGAACTACCTGTGACCGAATAATCATGGATCAATTTATGGCCCCGCTATGGTTGAGCTTAAAGCTTGCCGTTTTCACCACTGTTATTTTGGGGGTGATTGGTGTTGTATCGGGCTACGTACTTCATATGTTTGCCTTCAGGGGCAAAAGCTTGATCAGGGCCATGTTTTCTTTACCACTGGTGCTACCTCCAACAGTTTTAGGCTATTATTTGCTCGTGGCTATGCAGCCAAATGGTGCTGCCGGCAGCTTATTCGAGCAACTGTTTGGGATTAGAATGGTCTTCTCATTCTACGGTATCTTGGTCGGAAGTGTGGTTTTTAGTTTGCCATTTATGGTTAGCCCTATTCTTTCCGGACTAGACTCCCTACCCAAATCACTTAGAGAAGCATCCTTCACATTGGGTAAATCAAAACTCCAAACCTACTTTAAAGTATTGTTACCCAATATTCGTGCCTCCTTGTTTGCTGCTTTTATCATGACTTTTGCTCATACAATCGGAGAGTTTGGCGTAGTCCTTATGATAGGAGGCAATATCCCTGGTGAAACGCGGGTCGCTTCTATCGCCATTTTTCATGAAATGGAAGCAATGAACTATGACGCTGCCAACAGGTATGCACTTGTGTTGCTGGCCTTTTCGCTGGTCATTATTTTCCTTGTACAGTGGTTTCAAAAAAGGATAGCATTATGGTAGAGGCATCCTACACAATTGATTGTAAAAAGAGTTACACTGACAGTGGGCGGACTTTCTTGCTACAAGCGAAACTTTCATTTGCCAAAGGTTCTTTCACCGCACTTATGGGGCCGAGTGGTGCTGGTAAAACAACCCTGTTGCGTCTTTTGGCTGGACTCGAAAAGCCAGATGCTGGATCAATTACTGAAGGAACGTCAAGCTGGGCATCAGGGAAAGTTTATTTAGCTCCTCAATACCGCCAAATTGGGTATGTTTTTCAGGATTACGCCTTGTTCCCCCATCTAAGTGTGAGAGAAAACATAAGGTATGGTTTTAGGGGGAGCGTAGACGAGGACTGGCTGGAAAAGATATTAGCTGTTTTTAAAATAGCGAACCTGGTTAACGATCGACCAAGTTCCCTTTCAGGTGGGCAGCAGCAACGAGTGGCCCTGGCCAGGGCATTGGCAGCCAAACCTGCATTATTGCTCCTGGATGAGCCAATGGCTGCGCTGGATTTCAGCCTTAGAAACGAAATACGGAACGAATTAAAGCAAATGCTCAGTTTGCTTAATACCACTGTAGTGATGGCCACACACGACATCTTAGAAGCTACTATCCTGGCTGAGCATGTGGTTTGGCTTGAGGAAGGAGTAGTGCTCCGCAAGGGGGGGCCTAAACAGGTGCTCAAGCAGGAACTTGCCAGATTAAAGGATCAGATCAAAGAAATGTAGTAGAATAGGGGCGCTCTGTGTAATTCCGTTTCATTTTATCTGTAGGAAGGTCTATATTTTGATCTCACTTGAAGGTAAATCATGAACACCCGGCGTAATTTTATTAAAAAGACTTTATTGAGCAGCCAAGCATTGGTGTGGGGTCTCCCCGTCGTTTATGGGCATTCGCTTCCAGAAAAATATCCATTCCTTGGTAAATGGCCGGCAGATCCTGAGATGCTTCCCGGAAAACATGCTGACTTGATCTTACGAGGGGCTAAGCCATGGAACCTAGAAACACCAGCCCATCTGCTTGACGACAAAGTGACACCCGCCGATAAGATGTTTGTCCGTAACAACGGCCTCATTCCGGAGGCCATCGATGTAGCACAGTGGACGCTGACTATAAACGGTGAGTCGGTAAAATCGACAAAGACCTACACATTGGCCGAGCTTAAAAGTAAATTCATGGAGTACACTTATCAACTTACCATTGAGTGCGGAGGTAATGGACGGGCTGAGTTCAACCCTCCTGCAAAAGGTAACCAATGGGAAGTAGGTGCCGTAGGTTGTGCAAAATGGACAGGGGTACGGTTAAAGGATATTCTGCAGGATGTAGGCATAAAGGATGATGCTGTCTACATTGGCTATTATGGGAAGGATGTTCATTTGAGCCAGGATCCTAATAAAGTAGTTATTTCAAGAGGAGTGCCCATCAGTAAGGCCCTGGAGGATGAAACCCTTGTGGCCTGGGCAATGAATGGAAAGGATATACCGATAGCCAATGGCCACCCGCTCAGGCTGGTAATTGGCGGATGGCCGGGATCAGTGTCGGGCAAATGGCTCAGCACCATTGCTGTTCGGAACGTGGTTCATGACGGCGAGAAAATGGGTGGCGATGCATACAGACTACCATGTGAAGCAGTGGCTCCCGGTGAAGTGGTGCCCGACGAAAACATGTGCATCATTGAAGGGATGCCAGTGAAGTCACTGATTACCTATCCGAAAACAGGAGCCATGCTCAAGCCGGGACAAACGCTACCTATAAGGGGGCATGCCTGGGCTGGCGATAAAAGTGTGAAGGAAGTTCATGTATCGGCAGATTTTGGTGCTACCTGGCAGCGAGCTAACCTGGAGGCGCCAGCGAACCGATTGGCCTGGCAGCACTGGACTACTGAATTGAAATTGCCTGCCACTGGCTATTACGAAGTTTGGGCGAAAGCTACTGATAGCGATGGCAAGAGCCAGCCAATGGTTGTGCCAGGATGGAACCCAAAGGGTTACCTTAACAATGCATGTCATCGGATTGCTGTGAAAGTAAGCTAATGGAGAAAAAAACAGATCTTTTAGAAGCGCTTCGGAAGGCCACAGGTGCCCTTATTGGAGTACTTAGCCTAACAATGCTACTGGCTTTTGCTGCTGCCTATTTGTTCTTCTTTTATGAGCCCAGCCCTGAGCCTTTGGTAGCAGAGAAAGCCCAGCCAACAGCAGTGCCTGTCGTCAAAGAAGAACCAGTTATTACAGGCGCAACAGGTGCAATAGACGAGTCCACCGGATTTTTTATTGATACTGGTTGGGAACTGGCTAAAACCAATTGCACAAATTGTCATGCCGCCACTCTTGTTACGCAAAACCGTGCGACAAGGGAAGGCTGGGAAGGCATGATTCGCTGGATGCAAAAGACGCAAAAGCTATGGGACCTCGGGGAAAATGAAGCAGCAATCCTCGATTATCTGGCCAAAAACTATGCCCCCGAAGACAAAGGCCGAAGGCCCAATCTTGCAGAAGTAGAGTGGTACGAGCTCGAAGAAACCAAGTAAAAAGCAGACGACAAAAGTTTATTACGGGCAGCCAGTTTGGGCTTGGTACATATCAACCGAAGTACTGTGGTCGCCTATTCGTAGCAAACTTTTGTAGTCTAGTCCCCTAGCCATTCAAAGTATGCTCTACCGAGATGTCAGTCTTTAGTAGTTGTGAAATGGGGCAGTTTTTCTCTGCATCTTTGACGCATTCCACAAACTTGTCCTCAGGAATGTCTTTCACCGTTGCTTTGAGTATCAAATGTGATTTGGTAATAGAGCCATTCTCGAAAGTGATTTGGCAAGTCACATCAAGATTTTCTGGAACAAATCCGGCTTCAGTCAAATTGAAACTAAGTTTCATAGCAAAACAGCCCGAGTGAGCAGCTGCTACAAGTTCCTCAGGGTTAGTGCCAACTCCCTGTTCAAACCTTGACAGGAATGAATATTGAGTTTTATTCAGAACAGTGCTTTGAGTAGTCAGGTGACCTTTACCGTCTTTACCACTTCCTTGCCAAACGGCAGTAGCTGATCGTTTCATCTACATTTGGTTTTAATTGAATATTTATTTTTCCTGCAAATCCATGATTTGCTGCTTACATCCAAGTTAGTATTTATTAACTTGAGTATTTACAAAGCTTAAATTTTAAGTTCATGGGTAGAAATAATTGGTCGGCGGCGGCAATGGTGCTATTGTTGTTTACGGTGCTTTGTGGGGCTTGCAATAAGGAACAGGAAACAGTTTACAGTGTGCCCGATGAGTTGCAATCTTATGTCGATACGCTGGTTGCCGAGGCCGCACTACGGGGTGTTAAACTTGACTTGTCTGATAATCTCATCATAGAATATGGACTCAACTCTGAAGGAATACTATGTGGCTCCTGTGTTTTTGTAGGGGAGCAACTTAAAATAGAAATCAATAGGGAAAGGCAGTGCTGGAGCGACGAAATCACCAAGGAAGCACTTATGCTTCACATGTTAGGGCATTGTGCATTAAGACGGATCGACCATGACGATGCACTTCTTCCGAATGGCGACGCCAAAAGCCTGATGAACGGGGAGTTCATTGATCAATACGCCTGTATTTTTGACCTTAGTGGAGAAAACGACTGCAATAATTTGTTCAAACGAAAGTATTATCTCGACGAGTTATTTAACCCGGAAACAGCTATTCCTGATTGGGCAAAGTAGCATTCGCTAGGGTAACTCTATGACCGGCCAATCAACTATTTGAATTGGTAAACCCTTACATAGTCCACCTCCATCGTAGATGGAAAAATAGCATCATTGACTCCTTCTAGACCTCCCCAGTTTCCACCTACAGCTATGTTGAGTAAAAAGAAGAAAGGCTTGTCGAACGGCCAGTTGTCCTGATTGGAAGCAAAGGGCTTGTTAAAAGTAAGTTTGATATTGTCTATATCATCGATGTAGAATTTGAGCGAATTTTCAGTCCATAGAAGGCCATAATTATGAAATTCCTCCTCGATCGTTTCTAGTTGTATCGCCCCACTTGTGACTTGAGTGCCCTGTACATGGTTGTTGGCTTTACTATGGATAGAGAAATGCACCTCGTCCGGCGCATAGCTCACATACTCCATAATATCTATTTCTCCGCAATCAGGCCATCCGACAGTAGAAATGTTTTCACCCAGCATCCAAATAGCTGGCCAAATTCCCTTGCCTTTCCATTCGGGTATTTTCGCTCTTATTTCCATTCGCCCATAGGTAAACAGCTCTTTGCTTAACATTCTCGACGATGTGTAATCTCCCACTTTCTGACCAGTTCCCTCTTTTTTGGCCGTTATCTTTAGCATGCCATCAGAAACCGTTGAATTTGGGCCACTGGTATAATTCTGCCATTCATTATTGCCCCAACCGTTGGCCCCAGTTTCAAATCTCCATTTAGCAAGATCAACTTCGTCGCCATCAAATTCGTCTGACCACACCAAAGTGGCTTCGTCCCAATTGACTTCAACCACCGGCTCATCTACAGGAATTGGTTCCGGTTTTTGTTGTTCGACTTTCCCTTGTTCATCACAAGAAGAAAACGTGAAAAGGGCTATAAGAATAGGAAAAAGTACTTTCATGGTTTTATGACTTTTGTAGCAAAATTTTATACCGAAAGTTATAGAAATTTACAGTAAATCGGATCTCAAATACACCCTTTATAAAATACCGTAGCCGCCAAAAGCTCTATTTTGTATGTTTTTTCGCTGACCGACACATCCGACGCAAACATCTTTTTTGCCTCCTCCAGGTTTTTGGCTTTGAATAAAATAATACTCTTATCACCCATTTTGATGCCTGCATTAATAACGCCAGACTGCTTCAAACGAAAAAGAAATGCAGAGTGATCCATGAAGTAGGGTTGATCTGCGGGGGACTTACCTGCTTCCCATTTTTCGCCATTGGAATACACCGCAACAAATTCCTGAAGTGGCTCTTGTGCTTCATTTTGTGCATACAATTGATTGGTCAGGCAGGCTATTAGTGCGAGGGCGAAGAACAGGCAGTATTTATTCATTTTGCAATAGTTATTTCAGTGGGTTTTCTTTCGGACTTGTCTCAGTTTTTTCAAATGTAAGAAATTTTGTTTGTGAACACTGTAGGGTAAATACCGTAAAAAGCATCAAGTATATTTGGGGCAGTCCTTTCTCAAGCCGGAGTTTCATTTTACTTTCAACTTTCAAAAATATTCAGGTTTTGCAACGACATGTTTCCTTTTCTTTTTCGGCGCCTTATTATACACTCAATCAGGTTACTCCAGCCACAAAATACGTGTGGGTAGTATGCCATGGTTACGCACAATTGGCCGAGTATTTTATCAGAAAGTTTGATTTTCTGGATGCTAACAAACATTTCATTATTGCACCTCAGGGGCTCAGCAGACTTTACCTCGATCAGACTTACGGCAGGGTAGGAGCTAGCTGGATGACCAAGGAAGATAAGGAAACAGAATTGACTAACCAGCGCTCCTATTTTGATGCAGTGTTCGATCCTATTTTTGAGAACATTGACTTTGACCACTACAAGCTCATTCTGTTCGGCTTTTCTCAGGGCGTATCAGCAGTTGCCCGCTTGGCAGCCCATAAAAAGTGGCCTTTTCATAAAATGATCTTATGGGCAGGAGGCTTTCCGAAAGAGCTTACACCTGCCGATTTCGACTTTATCGAAGCAAAAGCTGAGGTGATTGGTTGTATTGGCAAGCAGGATATTTACTATAGTGAGCAGCTGCTGGCGCAAGAAAAAATGAGGCTGAAGGAGCTTTTTGGTAAGAATACCAGCCAGTTTGTATTTGATGGTAAGCATGAGGTGCCAAGAGAGGTGCTTGCTCGCCTGGTGGCAAAATTTTGAAAGGTGGTGACGATTAAGCCACCACCTGATATTTAATGCCGTTTATTGAAAGGCAAAACGCAGAGAAAGGGCAAATTCATCACCCCAAAATCCGCTGTAGCCCACGATATTGAATCCTGGCTTCCAGTCCAAACTAAGGTTGACAGGCGAACCAGGAATGGTGTACTCCATACCAAGTATCAAGTCTACCCCAATGACAGCATGGTTGTCGTTATCGTTGAACCAGGGATTCTTATTTCCATCCCAAAAACCAATGTGTCCACCTGCACCGTAGTACCAACGAAGACCAGGCTCGTCAAAAGCAGGGTTGTGCACTTCATAAAGTCCGGTGATATTAAGTCCTCCCCATCTGGACGACACTAATCCTTCAATCGCTCCTTGTTTGCTCAGAAAGTGCTTAGCAGTAAGCCCTGCTGAAAGTCCCGCTCTTAAACCGACCGCAGTTTTGTAGTCGGTGTTCTGAGCGTTTGCTGTGAAAATAAGTAGTAAGCTGGTTGCAAAGACTAAAATCAGTTTTTTCATAAAGAGTAAGTTATTTAACTGCTTAAACGTGTAAATATTCAATTAATTATTTGTTTAGTTATATTAGTAAGCTAATAATTTTGGCCGTGTGCTGACTTTTCGCACTGGCCTAATTTTCCGCAAATGTGATAAATGAAATTGAACTACCGTAATATTATCTCAATAATAATATGGACACCGTTGATCACTTGTAAAGATGGGGACGAATGAGACGAACAAAGCCTCAAACAGGAACGTGTCGGGCATACTTGGCATCAAATAGGATATGGATTCTTGTGATCCATTGCCACACTGCGCATCGAGTGCAAAGGCTGATATTTCCAGTAAAAAGTCTTTCTAAAGATGTATATCCTCTAACTTACGTTTTTGTAGAAAGGCATTGACTAAAGTGAATCAAAAAGTACAATGAAGGTAATTGCATTTAGAATGAGGCTTAAGTTTGTTTGTCGGCTCATTGCCAGTTTTTCGTTGATGCTTATTGTATTCACTGATTCATTTTGCCAGGGTATTTCCTTCTCCTACCTGATTCCGAAAAACGGTTATGTATCGGCCCCAGTTAGTCCATTTTCCATCAGAGGACTAGGCTACTATTTTGGGCCGGTAGGCATCGAAACAGGTGGATCT
This sequence comes from uncultured Roseivirgaceae bacterium, assembly GCA_964351395.1. Classification (GTDB taxonomy): domain Bacteria; phylum Bacteroidota; class Bacteroidia; order Cytophagales; family Cyclobacteriaceae; genus Imperialibacter. The sequence continues at coordinate 71,378 of CAYGOF010000002.1, read as the reverse complement.
ATTTATTCTATGTCAGGATTAGCGATCGATGGCCTTCCATTTGAAACAAACAAGCCGCTGACTGGTCCTCACTTCTCGATGCTGGTTCCGCTTGAGTTGGCCTTTAAAATTGACACTAAAGTGGTCACCTGGCGCATTAGGGGAGGTGGAGCAGGCATTTGGCATATCAACCCCCGATTGAATGAGGGTAATTTTGACAGGGCCCTTAGGACCTATGAGGGATGGGATGTGGCCAACGCTGATGCCGAAATAAAGACGTCTTTGGGCCTGGGTTGGATTGCCGGCACTTCGTTTGAATGGCATATAGCCAGGCAGTTCTCTATTTCCACCGAGCTGAGTTACTTGTCTGTTCCTGCATCTGCCAATCTTACCGGAACTTATATTGGTGGAAGCCAGGGACAACTCGAAACGAGAACGATAGATTTTCCAGATGCGCGGGTCAATCTCTCAGGGGTCGAGCTATCCATCGGTGTGACCCTCCGCAGGTGATGCCGAAAATCAAAGCTGGTGAGATGTAATCATTTGTTTTTTTTACCATATTGTTTGGCTAATCAACACCTGACCTAGTGAAAATAAGTGGTAAGCGGATCGGGCTCCTTGTAGGGCTTGTTATTTTTTTGTCATTGCTTTTTCTTCCAGCACCTGAAGGGCTTTCACATGAAGCCATGAGGGCTGCGGCGGTAGCCTTACTAATGACTTCTTTATGGATTTCGGAAGCTATTCCTATTGCAGCGACTGCGCTCTTGCCACTTGCTTTATTTCCCTTACTTGGAATACTTGACGCTGAAACTACAGCTGCTAACTATGGCCACAATTATGTGCTGATGTTGCTTGCTGGCTTCATTATCTCGAAGGCGATTGAAGTGCATCATTTGCATCGGCGCATAGCACTTTCCATCATGAACCTTATAGGAAGTAGCCGACGGATGCTGCTACTCAGTTTTATGGTGGCGTCGGCCTTGCTTTCGATGTGGATTGCCAATGTGGCTGTAGCATTGCTCATGCTTCCTATTGCCATGGCCATCATTTCGCGAGAAAGTGGCGCTTCGGGTCACAATAAGGATTTTGGTATTGCTTTGATGCTCGCAATTGCCTATGCCTGTAGCATCGGAGGCACAGGAACCTTGATAGGCACCCCGCCTAATATGGTATTTGCAGGCATGGTGTCTAAACTATATCCTGATGCACCTGAGATTCCCTTTTTTCAATGGATGTTGTTGGGAGTTCCACTGATCATCATCTTTCTGCCATTGATTTGGTGGTACCTGGTAAAGTACTTCAGGATCAACGGAAAATTTGAAGGCGGTAAGGAAATTGTGGAAACGGAGCTCCGAAGCCTGGGTAAAATGAAACCCGGTGAGAAGCTTGTGCTAGGGGTTTTTATCCTTACAGCCATGGGCTGGGTTTTTCGGAGAGACATTGTTGTCGACGACTTCTTTCTTCATGGCTGGGCCAGTCTTTTAGGTGTATCAGACTGGGTACACGACTCCACTGTGGCTGTTTTTGCTTGTTTGCTGCTATTCTTTTTGCCAGATCGTTCAGAGCCAGGCAAACGACTAATTACATGGAAACAAGCAGAAGCCATTCCATGGGGCACGGTAATGATTGTGGGAGGTGGTTATGCCATTGCAGAGAGCTTTGGAAGCACTGGACTTGCTGCCTGGTTGGGAAATGAGCTTCAGTTTATTGCCAACTGGTCGCCTCTTTTGGTGCTTTTGGCGGTCATAGCTTTGATGACCTTTCTAACAGAGATCAACTCCAATACAGCTACGGCGAATATTTTCTTGCCTGTACTGGCTACAATGGCCGTGAGTAGCGGCACGCATCCCTATATGCTGATGATTCCGGCAACCGTTGCCTGCTCATTTGCTTTCATGCTCCCTTCAGGAACAGGTACAAACACGGTGATTTTCGGCAGCGAGCTGGTGACCATTCCGCAAATGGCCAGGGCAGGTTTTTGGCTGAACCTGATCAGTATCGTTTTACTAACCATTGTTCTTTATCTCGTGGCGGTGCCAGTGTTTGATATGGGCGGAGCGGTGCCTGCGTGGGCTAAATAGACGTTTTAGACTAGCTACTGTTAGGTCACCCTTTTTTCCTCGACAGCAGACTTACACCAAACAGGACAATAGCGGTCCCTGCCCATTGCCAGAAGCCAATGATTTCATCGAGAAATATCATGGAGAGAATGATCGTTGAAATGGGGCCAATATTGCCCGTGATGGCTACCTCTGAAGAGCCGATTCGCTTGATGGCCTCTGAGATAAGAAAAGACGGTATCACGGTGGAAATGATGGCGATCATAAACCCAAACATATAGATCTGCCAGGGAAAGTCCAGCAAAGCTAGCTGCCCGTTGGCGACAAGGTTGTGGATGATAACCATGATACAAGCCACAATCATCGACAATGAAGTGAAACGGACTGTACCAAATTTTGGAATGAGGCGGCCGCTGCCAATTAAATAAATAGCATAGGTAAATGCACTCACAAAAATAAGACTACCTCCGATCAGTGTTTCGTGTAAACCCCCAACCTTAATTTTGTCAAAAAAGGCAAGCAGCATTCCGGAGTAGGTAATAGCGATGGCCAATATTTCCAGTTTCGTCACTTTTTTTTGGATGAAAATAGCCGAAAGTATTACCACCAGCGTAGGATATATAAATAGGATCAGGCGCTCCATACTGGCGCTTAGGTATTCAAGGCCCCAGAAGTCGAAGTAACTGGCAATGTAGTAGCCCATCGTACCATACAGAATAATTCTCCAAATGTCGCGACGGCCGATGACCATCTTTTCCTTTTTGCGATTGGTCCACCACAAGATGCCAGCATAGAAAGGGAGGGCCATTAACATCCGAAGCGACATTAGATCGATCGAAGAAATATCGTATTGGTAGGCGAGCTTGATAAAAACAGCTTTGGCACTAAACATTGTGGCACCGAGTGCCGCAAGGCCTAATGCTGCCCATTTTTCTTTTGCTGATAGGGTGACGACTTGCATAGCTGCGACGAAGGTAGATGAAAAAGTTTCGTTAAAAGCGTTTAACCAGGTGAGAGAATTAATTAGTGTTGCCTTTTTTCAAGCAAAGGCTAGAAAAGCAACATAATTTCATAGCCCCGGAAATGAATTGTTGCTTTAGGTAATTTGATCAAGCAATTTTCTTGTTCAATCTGCCAATTGCTTTTTTTTTTGAATCAGGACGAAGCAAAGCAAACGGTTAATGAGAAAAAGAGTGGGTTCTGGCTACAATCTCTTCGTAACGAAATTGTATCGGCCGCTTTCCACCTCAAAAACTGCATACCCGTCGTCCATTCCTTTAAAATTGACACCAATTGAATTTTCGAAGTTCTTACCGCTTTCGCTGACATCACTTTTGTCAGCGGCGGGTACATAAACCGTTGCAGTACTTCCTACGGGAACAGTAATGTCCATCTCGAAATCATTCGGGTTGTTTTTCCACGCAATACCGGCCACGCCGTAGATGGTATTGTTGGAGTAAGTGACGAAGCTTAGTTGATCAACAGGCTGAGGCCGGAAAATAATGTGCTTGTAGCCTGGCTCGCTGATGTCGGGCTGCATGCCTGCCAGGTTCTTATAAAGCCATACCAGGCCGCCACCAAACATCGGGTGGTTAAAGGAGCCATCGGCGCTCCATTTCTCACGTGACGTTGTAGAGCCAAGTTCAAGCCAATGTCCAAAGCCAGGCTCGGTCGTTTTATTCAACGCCTCATAGGCCATGTTGTTGAGTCCATTGTTGGCCAGGATTTCAAAGAAGAACCTGGTCCCAAAAATGCCTGTGTCGAGATGGCCGTTATCTGCTTTGATATCGGCAATCAGTGCATTCCTGACTGCCTCATATTGTGCTGCAGGCACGCCCATTCTGAGTGCCAGTATATTGCCCCCACCTTTTCCATAGGAGCCCGTTTCAGTATCGTAAAATTTCTTATAGAATGCTTGTTTGGTTGTTTCTGCCAAAGATTCATAGGACTCCGCTTCGCCTTTTTTACCCAGTATCCGAGCTGTTTTTGAAGCAATTTCTACGCAACGCCAAAAGTAGAATGTATGCACCATGTCGTCTGGAATCAGTTCTCCCGGCGACACCCACTCGCCGAGGTTGAACCATTTTAGTATTTCACCGGATCCGTTGCGCCTTTGAGACAACATGATGCCGTCTTCGTTGACCCATGTTTGCATGTAGCGGATATAGCCTTTCATGCCATCGTAATTGTCTTCGAGCATATCAAGCGCCCCGTATTGTGTGTAAAACTCCCAGGGCATGATGCAAATCGCAGCTCCCCAGGCCACGCCACCACCACATCCAGGTTGCCAGGGAGCACCATTGGGCACATAACCTGTTGCAACGTTTTGTGCCTCGTACATGTCCTTAATCCATTTGTAGTAGAAGTTGCGGGTATCGAAATTATGCATTACAGTGACGCAGGCTACCTGCCCATCACCTGTATATCCTGAACGTTCCCTATGTGGGCAGTCGCTGGCGATGCCTCCATGCATGTTATCGGTCTGACTTCGTCTCCAAATCTTGTTGATGTCATTGAACAGCTTATTTGATGTTTCAAAAACGGCCGATTCTTCCACATAGGTATTGACGGCTTCTGCGGTCAAATGCTCTTTCAGTAGTTCTCCAGGCCAGTTTTTGATTTCAATTCCACTGAAGACAAACCAATTGAACCTGGGAGCGTAGGAGGTAGGGCCCTTCCCGTCGAAGATGTAAACATTGTCGCCGGAATAGAGGTTGCCATTGAATGACATATCGATTTGATGTCCCGCCGGACCTTCGATGTTGTTGAACCTGACCCAGCCAGATATTTCCACACCAAAGTCGACTTTGTAGTTGCCGTTTTCGAGCTTTTCAATGGAAACGGGCTCTATCCGCTCTGTAACTTTATCAGGGTAGGCGGTGTGGGCCACCAGTTCGCCCTCCGGGGCTTTCCTTTTAACTACTTTCTCCCATGACGAATCATCAAAACCAGCTTTGTTCCAGCCTGTTTGTTCCTTTCTGGCATCATAGGTTTCGCCATAATAGACCATGTCCATCAGGATAGGACTTTGCGCTACTTTCCAACTTTCGTCGCTCACAATCACCTCTTCTGAGCCATCGGTATAGGTAATATGCACCTGGCCCAAAAACCGGGGAGTGCCATATCCTTCTGCCCAGAACTTGGCAGGGTTGTAAAAGCCATTGCCAAGCATACTGCCTATGACATTCTTTCCCTGTTGCAAATAGTCTTTGATATCGTAGGCCAGGTACATGACTTTGTACCTTCTGAATTCATCCTGCACGTTGATGTAGGAGGTATTAAGCCCCGGTCGCTTGCCATAGTTGGTTTGATTGGGTACCAATACATCGTCGCCTACTTTTTCACCATTGGCATAGAATTCAAAATAGCCTAGTCCAGTGACGTATGCTACTGCCTTTTCTATCTTTTTGTTGACCTCAAATTCTTTGCGAAGCATAGGGGCGGGGCCAGCAAACTCCTTCGGTCTACCGTCGGGGCCGCCATCAGGTTTGGGGAGTGCCTCCTCACCCTGCCAGGGCGCTCCAATCCACTGCGCCTTCCAGTCGGAGGCTGCTAGTAGCCCCATTCGCCATTTGCCGGGCTCACTCCAGTTGGAAGCATTTCCATCTTTATCCCATACCCTTACCTGCCACCAGCACTCAAGTCGGCTTTTCAGCGTTTGTCCCTGATACTCCACCCGATCAGACTGGTTTGAATCTACTTTTCGGCTGTCCCAAAGGTCCGCTTTCTCCAGTCCGTTCTCTGAGCTTGCCACCCGAATCTGCCAGGCGGTTTGTTTTTGCCCTCGTTCAGCATCTGAAGCGATATTGACCCAGGCAAATCTGGGTTTAGCCACGTCTACCACCGCTGGGTTTGCCAGGTACTCGGTCGTTAATCGAGTAGGGGTAATGCTCCCAGGTTCACCCTTAGGGGCACAAGCTGCGAGTACAATCAGGGCAAGAAGAAATAGTCTCATAAATTATAAGTAAGTGTTTTAAGAAGAGTGCCGACCAATAGTGCCTGGGTACTCAACCTGCTACTTTGAGGTATGCCGTTAATCAATTGTCTTACTACCCCACCAATTGTCGTTTGGAGACCAACCCGGCGTCAACATGTCCTTTCGCTGCTGTTCTAATCTTGGCCAGAGATTGTTCACAATATCTTCATGCCGTTGTCTTGCCATTGCAGAGTCGTATGCCGGATCAGGTAGGGGAATTCTGGCGTTCACCTCTTTCAACCATCCAAGTAGTTGTTTGCTAAGTTTTTCTTTTGTTTCAATTTCCTGTGAAGCTACATCGTTTCGCTCTACTTCATCGTGTTTTAGGTTGTAAAGCTCCTCATGGCCATCTTCCCAATAGTGAATTAGTTTCCAATCGCCCAGCCGAATAACTGACGACGGGTTGCCACCCTGGTTGCCGTAGTGTGGGTAGTGCCAATACAATGGCCGCTCTGGTATCGTTGCTCCTTTGAGCAGGGGCACCAGGCTGACGCCATCCATATGTTCGGTTGGTTTTAATGCTATCCCGGCTAATTCAAGGAGGGTAGGGTAGAAGTCGGTATTGATCACTGGCGTATTGTTTTTTGTCCCCTTACTCAGGAGCCAGGGCACTTTGATAAAGAAAGGCTCTCTGGTGCCCCCTTCCCATTGGTAGCCTTTGCCCCCGCGAAGAGGAAGGTTGGAGGTAGAAAAATTGTCGCCGGAGGAAACGCCTCCGTTGTCTGACGTGAAAACCACAATAGTATTCTCTTCAATGCCCAATTCCTTCAATTTGTTCAGTACTATGCCTACGGCGTCATCCATTGTTTCAACCAAGCCTCCATACACCGGGTTGTCCTGAGTTGTTCTGATGGGCAGAACACGTTCCATCTCAAAGCCCTGTTCGGCTATGCCGGCTTTTTCTGCTTTTTGACGGTATTTTGCCCATTTCACCTCATTGGTTTGTATGGGGCCATGTACGGCATAAAAGGAAAGGAAGGCAAAGAAAGTGGAGTCTTTGTGGGCTTCGATGAAATTAGCCGTTTCCTGTGCTAGCCGACTAGACAAGTTCTCGCCATTAGGACCGTCTTGAATTTTAGGGTTTTTGTACGGAGCAAAATAGCCACCCATAGGACTTCCTTTATCCCAACCAGCCACATTGATATCGAAGCCATGGTCTTCAGGATAAGAGCCCTCATTACCCAGGTGCCACTTGCCAGCAAAAAAGGTTTTGTACCCATTTTCTCTGAGCGTCTCAGGCAGGGTCATATATTCAAGAGGTAGTCGTTCGGTATAGTCTGCTGGTAACAGCTTATCATGGCGGTTGAGCGCACGCCACTGTTCTCCATAGGCCGCACCTATCCAATCAGTAATGCCATGGCGGGCCGTAAACTTCCCCGAGACAATGCTGGCACGTGAGGGGCTGCAAACTCTACTGGCTGCGTACCCTTGAGTAAACATCATTCCTTGCTTAGCTATTCGGTCAATATTGGGTGTTTCATAAAAGCTACTGCCCGTGACGCTTAGGTCTTTGTGTCCCAGATCGTCAACTAAAATGAACAGGATATTGGGTTGTTTTTTAGTTTTTTGCTCGCAACTGGCAAACAAAAAGCTGAGCAGAATGAAAGTGGTCAGGTAATTCCTCATCTTATTTTGCTATGGGGTTGCCCTGCTCGTCAAAATTCTTTTTGAGATATATTTCAACGGCAGGAATGGTGGCCAGTAAAAGAACAACCAGCACGGCGCTGGAACATCCTATTTGAATTTCGTAGGACATGCCAGTGTAGAAAAAAATGAGCTGTGCAAGGCATGTGGCTAAACCTACGCTCAGCATAAGGCTAGTGCTTAGCTTGTTGGCAGCTTGCCAGGTGGCGTCTGTTTTCATAGAGCGTTTGGTTCGGTAGCCATAAAGAAAATTGATGCTACCTGGTGGAAATGATTTAAAAAGAACAGCAATGACCAGAAACAGCGGCCCGACAAAAACATGCATCCACAGGAGATTCTGCATCTGTATTTTTATTACAGTTTACAAAATTCGATAAAAACTACCCAGCATTTCTGAAGGTTTAGAAATAGGCTGGCCGTTTAATTTTATCAGCGATCATTTCCATGTGATAGAGGTCAAAGCCTTTCGCCCAAAAGTCTTTCTCCACCCTGTGTACATTAAACCCAAACTTCGAATAGAATTGGTACGATTGCTGGGATGTCCAAACCTCCAGGCGTTTTACGTGTTTTTTACTTCTTATTTCATCCAGCGAATAGTTGATCAATTTTCGCCCCCAACCTTTGCCCTGAACATCCGGCTTGAAAAAATCCCATGAAAGTCGCCCTACGCCTGGAAGCGGATAATGATGTCCACCAGCTCCGATGATTTCTCCTTTTACTTCTATCACAAAGTAGGTCTCTCCATGTTCATTGAGATAATCGATAAGATCGGCTTCTTCTTCTTGTGCAAAAAACTGAGGTACGTTAAGTCTGAATACCGCTAAGACCTTTTCGATATCATCTGTTAGGTATGGTCTTATCATTTAAAAAAATGTCTGATGCTTATTACGTAACAATCGAAATCTGTGATCCCATTAATTTACTGTAAAATATATAATAAATCACCTGCGAAAGTGTTTTTGTGGGGCTTTGTTTTAAGCACTTAAATCATCTTGTTTTCCTGTAGGTAAACAAGCGCTTCTTCAAGTGTCAGAAAAATCTTATCTGCGTGTTGCAACCTGGGGTGTTCTCGTAAATCATGCTGAACCGCAAAACAAGTAAGCCCAGCATTTTTGGCAGATAGAGATCCGTTGGGAGTGTCCTCAAAAACGAGGTATTCGTGTTTTGGTAAGCCCATAAAGTCGACACATTTCTGATAGCTTTCCGGGTCTGGTTTGCTGATGGCAACATCATCTCGGGTAATGGTGATTTCGAAATATTTAGCCAAGTCCATTCTCTTCATGAGCAAATCTACGTCGGGTCTGGGGCTGCCAGTTGCCAATGCCATTGGTATCCCTTTTTTAAAGAAAAAATCAAGTGTTTCCCTGGCATGCGGCATCATGTTAAACTCAGCTGTGGCCATGCGAGCCAATGCCAGGTTTTCCCTCTTTTCGAGAAGGGCTTGTTTAGAAATAGGCAAATTGTGCTTTGCGACAAGCATTTCTGTGTTCACAGGCGTGGGCACTCCTGCAAATACTTCCAGGTATTCTTCATAGCTGACAACAATATTGTACTCAGCGAGAATTTCATTCCAAATATGGAAGTGGAAGGTTTCGGTATCCGATAGGGTTCCGTCGAAATCGAAAATGATGGCTTTGAATGGAGGCATTCCTGAGTTTTTCCGGGAAGCTACAAAGCCAACTTATGATATCAAAAACGAAGCTTTAATAGCATTGAATTTCCTCATCGACGATGTTGTTTTAATCCTTGCTGCGTATGATGACTTTGTTTAGGCTTTTTCAATATTTTCTTGAATACCCGATTAAACCTTTGCGATCGGGTTGCATCAAAGCAGCAAACAAACTTCTATTAACTATGAATTTGCTAAAGAGATTGATGACGATGACAATGGTGGGAGGCGCTATGATATGCTTGACTTCCTGTAACAAAGAAGATGATGGGTTGGACAATACAACATTATCGGATTTTGAGAGTGTGGCTGTCGACACAGAGGCGTCGATGGATGTGGCCTTCGAAGATGTGGACAATGTGGTGGAGGCTGGCATCAATTTCGATGCGGCCAGCGGTGGAAAAGTCCTGCGTGATCCAATGATCGAATGCGCGGTCATTACCAAAGACGAAGCAAACGATACTGTCATTATCGATTATGGAGAGGGTTGTGAAGGGGAAGGCGGCAGAACCAGACGGGGTAAGATCCTTGTGACCTATAGCGATGTCAGGTGGTTTGTGCCCGGCGCGACAAGAAGCGTAACCTTCGAAGATTTCTACCTTGACAGTGTGAAGGTGGAGGGCGTACGGACGATCACGAATATCAGCGCAGACGAAGCCAGTGAGCCGAAGTTTAAAACCGAATTAGAAGGGGGGAAGCTCATCTGGAACGATGGGACCTTTGTGACAAGGAACTCAGTTCATACCCGCTCCTGGATGAGGGCAGCTAATCCTGTCGACGATGAAACAGTGGTAGAAGGTTCTTCAGAAGGTTTGAACAGAGAGGGAGAAGCCTACGCGAGTACCATTTCTGAGCCCTTGGTTTTCAAAAGACGGTGTGGAGCGCAGGGATATTATTTTCCTGTGTCAGGTGTGATTGAGTCGACAAATCCGGGGATGATCATCGTGATTGATTATGGCGATGGAGAATGCGATAACCTTGCCGATGTGACTATCAATGGCGAAACAAAAACCATCGAGCTCGACGTAAGAGCAAGGCGGGAAGTGATCAGGAAAAGAATGAGGGGATAAGAAGTTTGCTTTCTCGCTTGTAAAAGGATTGACCATACGGTCATCCTTTTTTTGTTTTATTATATATAAACTACAAAATAGGTAAATATTTTTAGGTGGCTCTTGCGCTGGAAAAATATATTAACTACGTTTAAGGTAAATATTGCAATTATGGGAAAGTATCAACTAGGGGAATTCGAAGAAGTAGTGCTTCTTACAGTGGCCATACTATACGGAGAGGCCTATGGAATCGCCATTATCGAGGAGATGGAAAAGCGGCTAAACCGGTCGGTAAGCATAGGGTCTTTGCAGACAGTGCTTCGCCGACTGGAGAAGAAAGGCTTTTTGACATCAGAGTTTGGTGAAGCCACTCAGGTAAGAGGAGGGAAGAGGAAAAGGTATTTCACCGTGACGCAATATGGACGCAAGGTGATGGAAGAGATCAAGGAGCAGCGACTGGGTTTGTGGAAAGCTATACCTGAGGTGGCATTTAAGTAGTTCCGAACCATGATTGATTTTAAACCACCCCGACTCCCCCTTCGCTTCTTCCGTTGGTTCTGCCATCCGGATTACCGGGAAGATATTGAGGGTGATTTGCTGGAGAGGTTTGAGGAAAAAAAGAAAGAAAAGGGAGCTAAAAGAGCCAGTTGGTTTTTTGCCATTCAGGTACTGAAGCTTTTCAGGCCCTCGCTGATGAAGAATTTTATAGGTCAAACTCAAATAAATAATTACGGTATGTTTCGCAATTATCTGAAGATTGCTGTAAGGGTTTTCAGGAAGGAAAAGTCTTACAGTCTGATTAATACTTTCGGTCTTGTGCTGGGTTTCGTCTGCTGCCTGATGATTTACCTGTTCATCAGCGATGAGCTTAGCTACGACAAGTTTCATGCTGACGGCGACCGCACTTACAGAGTAGCATCAGCCTATATGCGGGAGGGAAGATGGGAACCTTATGCCTCCAATTCGTGGCGCACAGCTGAGCTAATTGAGACTAACTTTGGGGAAGTGGAAGAGCTGGTGCGCATCATGAAGTCGGAGGATATCGTCGAATATGGCGATACAAGGATTTATGAAGAGAAAATGGCCGTCGTTGACGAGAATTTCTTCAATGTCTTTTCTTTTCCAGTGGTTGCAGGAAACAAAACTTCAGCGCTGCAGGGTGCCAACAAGGTGGTGATCTCCCAAACTACAGCCCAGAGGTATTTTGGAAACGAAGAAGCTGTTGGTAAAGTGTTTGAGGTTGATGACCGTACTTACCAACTGCAGGTGTCGGCTGTCATGGAAGACATGCCGCCCAATTCGCATTTCCATTTCGATTTTCTTGTGTCGGCCGAGACAGCCAAACAAATAGCACCAGCCCAGCTATTTACGAATATCGGCTGGGATTCCCAGCGGGTATATGTGAAGCTCGCAGATGGTGCCGACCCGCAGGTGATGGAATCCCGGTTCCCTGAGTTTATTGACGCCAACTTGGGCTTTTTTAACAAAGACAATTTCAAGCTTTTCCTACAACCGCTTCCGGACATCCACCTTACCTCCAACCTCGGACTTGAATTGGAAGACAACGGCAATATGACTCACATATACATATTCTCGGTGGTGGCCATATTCATTCTGCTGATTGCTTGCGTGAACTACATGAACCTGACCACGGCCCGGTCGCTGAGGCGGGCCCGGGAAGTTGGCATGCGAAAAGTATTGGGTGCCAGACGGGGCAATTTGATCAGCCAGTTTTTGTTCGAGTCGTTTACCATGACGCTGCTCGCAGTGCTGCTTGCCTACGGGTTTGCCCATCTTTTACTGTCCCCTTTCAATGAATTTGCAGGTAAAGAGATCAGCCGCAGTGTACTGTTTGAGGGGAGGGTGTTGTTCACGCTTTTCGCCTCCTTCCTGTTCATCGGTTTACTTGCCGGTGCTTACCCATCATTTGTGCTGTCGGCTTTCCGACCTATCAATACCATCAAATCGGGACGATCTGCAGGTGGCAGGAGTCATTTGTTGCGCAGAGGGCTGGTAGTGGTGCAGTTCGTGATTTCTATCGGCCTTATTGCAGCCACAGCAGTGGTATTTAAACAGCTGAAGTTTATGCAGAACAAGGAGCTTGGCATCAACGAGGACCTGGTAGTGGCGGTACGACTGCAAACCATGGACCGCAGTCAGCTGGGAGCTTATAAAAATGAGCTGCTGAGCGATGCCTCTGTCAAAGAGGTAGGCTATGCTAACATGAAAATGCCTGGCTGGATTTCAAACAGCGCACCTTACAAAGCGCAGGATGCAGAGGCCGATGAGGAACAGGGAAAAACGATGAAAATCATTCGGGTGGATGCAGATTTTCTCGATCTGGTGGAGGCTGAAATTTTAGAAGGAAGGGAGTTCTCGAAGGATTTCCCCTCCGATGTTGCGGCATCTGTGGTATTGAATGAGGCAGCGGCAGCGCAGCTGGGCTGGGAGGAGCCCATTGGCAAGTGGATCGAAATCAATGGTGACAGGTACAACTGCATCGGTCTTGTGAAGGACTTCCATTTCGAATCTCTCCACCGGAAAATTCCACCAACTGTTTTCCTGATGTCGCCGGTTTACTATGCCTGGTCCTATGTCAAGATTGACGGAAACAATATTCCCGCCACACTGGCGCATTTGGAGAAGGTATATGGCAAATTTGTCACCAACCGTGAGTTCAGCTATTCCTTTGTGGAGGACGATATCCAGCAACAATACGAAGGAGAGGCAAAATTTACGCAGATCTTCGAAATGTTCACCGTGCTGGCCATAGTGATTGCGGGGCTGGGCACTTTCGGGCTCATCTCTTTCACTGCCGAGCGAAAATCAAAAGAGATTGGGATTAGAAAAGTGCTGGGAGCGTCTATTGGCAATGTCACCTTCCTGCTGACGAAGGAATTCATCATTCTGCTGCTGATTGCCAGCTTCATCGCCTGGCCTGTCACCTATTACTTTATCAGCGGGTGGATTGACGACTTCATTTACAGGACATCCATCGGAGCGGGACCGTTTGCGCTGGCCACTGTACTTGCTATTGTGATTGCCATGCTAACGACCATTTTCCGGTCGATGAAGGCGGCGATGGTCAACCCTGTAGAATCACTGCGAGATGAATAAGCACAATCCACCAAAGCTCCCCCTTCGCTTCTTCCGCTGGTTCTGCCACCCGGAGTACCGGGAAGATATTGAGGGTGACTTGCTGGAACGGTTTGACAGCCGGGTCGTTGACAAAGGTCCAACAAAGGGCAGGTGGCTCTTTACACTTGACGTAATCAAGCTTTTCAGGCCAGCAATTATTAAACCGATAGGAGGGAGTTACCGCATGAATCAGTTCGGGATGTTCAAAAACTATGTGAAGGTTGGCTGGCGTAGCATGCTGCGCCAAAAACTCTACACTGCTATCAACATGGGTGGGCTAACACTCGGCCTTACAGCTTTCATTCTCATTTTCCTGTATATCAGGCACGAACTTTCTTACGACAAGTTTTATCCCAATGCGGACAAAATCTATAGAGCCTACCAACAGCAGACCTTCAATCCGTTTATGGGGTCTGATTATTTTGCGGTCATGCCCGCAGCGTTAGCCGGTACGTTGGTGAGAGATTATCCAGAAGTAGTTGCCGCTACCACCCTTCAAACTCCCACGACTTTAATTGGGTACGGTGAGTCATACTATCTTGAAAAAGGTATATCAGCGGAGCCAAGTTTTTTTCAGGTATTTCCTTATAATTTTCTTCAGGGGGATTCTAAGACAGCACTTGAAAACGCTGAAAGTATTGTATTGACCGAGTCATTGGCGCTTAAGATGTGTGGAGACGAAAACCCGATGGGCAAAACTCTTTCATTTGGAGAGCGCCTTGTAGTGGTTACCGGCGTAATCGCTGACCCTCCGAATAATTCTTCGCTAGTCTTCTCCCACATTTCAAGCCTGGAAGCAGATCAATTTTATAGTGATGAAGTTAAACTGGACAAGTGGGAGGGAAATGCTTTCTATACCTTTTTCACTTTGGCGGAAGGAAGTGACCCTGGAAATTTGCAAAATAAGTTACCAACCCTTTTGAAAAAGTATTGGGCTTATGATGACTACCCCACCTATTTTGTGGAGCCAATGGCCGATATGCACCTTCATTCCAACCTCAATTTTGATCTTGGGTCAAAAGGAAGCAACGCTTTACTTGTGCTTTTTTCTCTGGTCGCAACACTCATTTTGCTACTAGCATGTGTTAACTACATGAATCTGGCCATAGCACGCTCCATTGGCCGGGCAAAGGAAGTCGGACTCAGAAAGGTAATTGGCGCACAACAGTGGCAGCTGGCTTCACAGTTTCTTGGTGAGTCGGTTTTCATGACTTTAACATCTCTGATTTTTGCCTTGGTACTTTTACCGATATTGCTGCCCTATTTTGGTTATTTGGTGGACCGTACGCTGGTTTTTCAATTCGAAGATTTTATTTTTTTGCTTCCAGGACTCTTGGCACTGGTTGTTCTTGTAGGTCTCTTTTCTGGTTGCTACCCAGCTATTTTTATGGCGTCTTTGCGACCTATAAAGGTGTTGAAGGCAAGGTTTGATACATTCGGGTCTGGCCTTCAACTTCAGAAATGGTTGATCATTGGTCAGTATGCAGTTTCTACTACACTGATCATTTGCAGTCTGGTCGTATATTGGCAATTCAGGTTCATAGGGCAAAAGGAGCTGGGGTTTGAAAAGGAACATATTGTTACCATGAGGGTTTATGATAATTCCGTCAGAGACAACTTCGAAGTGATCAGAAATGAATGGCTTGCCAATGCCAATATCCTCGCGGTCGGGACCTCACAAAATCTACCCATCAACATCGAACAAAATACGGTACTCAGTTTGAATGGAGAAGGGGAAGATCCTGACTTCTCAAATTCAATTTATCAGCTAAGGACCGATGAGCACTTTTTGGACGTTTTTGAAATGGAAGTGGTGGCAGGTCGGTCACTGTCAGCCGAATATGCTGACGATAAATCGGGTGGTAATATCCTGGTCAACGAGGCTGCTTGTAAAGCTTTTGGCTGGCCATTAGAGGAAGTGATGGGAAAGGTTATTAATACAGGATGGAATGGACGAAAAATGATCGTGGGGGTGATCAAAGACTTTCACATGTATTCAATGCGCATGGCCATTGCCCCCTTAATGGTTGAGCTGAATTCCAGCTTCCGATATATTTCAGTGAAAGTTCAGCCTGAGGATTTGCCAGGTACACTTGCCAATTTGGAAGAGTCGTTTCAAAAGTATTCTCCCTATCCATTCGAGTACCAGTTTTTGGATGACAAGTTTGATCAGCTTTACAGGGCTGATCAGCGGCAGGGTGAGATTTTTGGATTTTTTACTGTCATTGCTTTGTTGATCGCCTGCCTTGGACTGTTTGGCTTGGCAGCATTCAGCACGCAGCAACGGGCTAAAGAAGTCGGTATTCGAAAGGTGCTGGGGGCTTCTGTCGCCCACATTGTTACTTTATTCGCTTCGCGGTTCATCAAAATGGTAGCGATCGGCTACCTATTGGCGCTACCAATAGGATGGTGGCTGGTGAATCAATGGTTGCAAGAATTTGCTTACAGGGTCACAGTGCAGTGGTGGATGCTGGCACTGCCAGGCTTAGCTGCAGTTGCCATCGCTTTTTTGACGATCAGTTCCCAGTCGGCCAGAGCCGCTTTGGCTAATCCAGTAGATAGTCTTCGAGCTGAATAAGGCATTTATCAGATAAAACTAACGCCCTCTTTAGACAATTTTTTATACTTCTCCTGATCAAACACGTAGAAGAAGGCACCCTTTCTCGAGCTGCTTTTTTCCTTTTCATCAAGCCTTTTCAGTATGCCCAATGAGAGCATTTTCCGACTGAAGTTTCGCTTATCGATAGGAGAATCAAATATTGCCTCGTACAAACTCAGGAGCTGCGGAAGTGTAAATTTTTCTGGCAGTAAGGCAAAACCTATCGGGTGGTTTGCTGCTTTTTGTCGAAGGCGCTGGTGGGCGTCCTTCACCATCAGGCTGTGGTCAAAAATCAAGTCAGGTAACTCATTGAGCGGTAGCCAAAGGGCGTCATGTTCGTCCATTACCTGCTCTTCATAGTCATCAATGTTGATCAGGGCAAAGTAGGCGACAGAAATCACTCTGCCGCCTATGTCCCGGTGCACTTCTCCATAACTATGGAGCTGCTCCATATAAATATTATTGAGCCCGGTAAGGGAGTGAAGAATCCGGACTGCCGCCTCATCGAGACTTTCATCAATTCTCACAAAGCCACCCATCAGCGACCACACCCCAAGTCCTGGGTCCATTTTCCTGTGGATCAAAAGTGCTTTCAATTCCAGTCCATCGAAGCCAAAAATGATGCAATCTACGGCCACATGAATCCGGTCTTCGGCGCTATATTTAATGGGCTCCAATGATGTGCTAACTATTCAGCGAAGGTAATCATTACAAACGCTACGATAGCGATGACAAGGAGAGAAAAAACAATGTCCCAAATATTGTAACTTGCACGGTTGGCTGTTTTCTGCTCTTCGGATAATGTAGAGAAGGTGAGTCCCTGAAGTTGTGCCTCCGAAGGTGCAGGGCTTAACAAACTGGAGCCAATGCACAGCAGGATAGAAAACAAGAAGAACCAGGACGAGAATGTCAGGAAGTTCATCGTGCCAAAAGTATGGAGCAGAGTGCCCGGATCTAGCGAGTCTCTGCCTAATTCCAGGCCAAGGCGCAAAAATACCACTGCCAAGCCTACTACCAGCGTAGTCATCGCTCCCCGGCTGTTGATTCGTTTATAAGAAATGCCCAACAAGAACACAGCGGCGATAGGTGGTGCAATGTATGACTGCACCGATTGCAGGTACTCATACAGCACACCCGAAATGTTTTGCATGATGGGAATCCAAATAATGCCAAGCACGACCACAAATCCGGTGGCGATACGGCCGGTTCTCAGCAGCTTTTTCTCAGAAGCTTCCGGCCTTAACTTTTTGTAAATATCAACCGTGAAAAGAGTGGAACAAGAGTTGAAAACTGACGCCAATGAACTCATGAGCGCTGCCAGCAAACCAGCGGCTACAAGTCCCTTCAAGCCGGTCGGCATTCTGTTCATTAGCAGGGCCGCAAATGCCTGATCGGGGGTATCCCACGAAAGCTCTCCTCTGTTTTTTAGTGCCAAAGCGACCACGCCCGGAATCAGGAAAAGGAAGACCGGAAGCAACTTCAAAAGGCCCCCAAAGATAGTGCCTCTACGTCCCTCCTTGATGTTTTTCGCTGCCAAAACCCTTTGCACGATGTACTGATCGGTACACCAGTACCAGATTCCAACAATGGTACTGGCAATCACCAAACTTGGCCATGGGAAATCCGGATCGGATGGTGGGCGCCACATATTGAGGTAGCCAGGCTCCAGCGATTCCCGCATGCCGCTCCAACCACCTACGGCGTCGAGTCCAATGAAAGTGAGCGTACCTGCCCCGATGATTAGCACAATAGTTTGTAGTGCTTCTGTATATACAACAGCCTTCATACCACCCAGAATAGTATAAATACCTGTTAGGATGACAGTAGCCAACGCACCAAACCAAAAGTCGATTTGCAAAATAGAAGAGATCACAATGCCACCGGCATAAACGGTTACCGACACTTTGGTGAGCACATACGCCAAAAGTGAAAATACACTGAGAAACCAGCGGGTGCTTGAGTTAAAGCGCCGCTCCAGGAACTCCGGCATAGTGAAAACACCACTTCGGATATAGAAAGGTAAAAAGACCCAACCCATGGTGATGACCAGCCAGGCATGCAGTTCGTAAATCAGCATGGGCATTTTGCCACCGGCACCAGCACCTGCTAATCCAACTACGTGTTCCGAGCCAATATTGGAAGCAAATATAGAGGCACCTACAATGAACCAGCCAATATTGCGCCCTGCCAGGAAGTAGTCCTCCGTGTTATTTTGTTTTTGTAAAATGACCCAGATAGCGAGTCCGGCGATCACTAAAAAATAGCCTACGATGACTATCCAATCCAGCGTTGCAAAACCATTCATATGTTAGTAGGTAAAGGTTTATGTATAATAAATATTTAGGTGTAAAATCTACTAAAAGCACTGCTCATTCCAGCGCAATTCGTTTCTAAATTGTCTTAACTCGGTGTTTTTATTGATCAAAGTAAATTCAATTCCAGCCATATCCGCAAAGTCTCCTAACTGTTCTGCGCTTAGGTTTTGGCTGTAGCAGGTATGGTGAGCACCTCCGGCGTAGATCCAGGCAGCGCAGCCAGTTGCCATGTCGGGTAGTGGTTTCCACAATACCCTGGCCACCGGTAGCTTGGGCAGAGCCTCTTTTGGAGCGACAGCTTCCACCTCGTTCACCAATAGCCTGAAGCGGTTGCCCATGTCAACCATTGACGCATTCAGTGCTGGTCCGCCAGCCGAATTAAACACCAATCTCACAGGATCAGCTTTGCCACCTATACCAAGCGGATGAACTTCGCAGGAAGGTTTTCCATCAGCTATCGAAGGGCATATTTCCAACATGTGAGAGCCCAATACCATCGGGTTGGAAGGGTCGAAGTGGTAGGTGTAGTCTTCCATGAAAGAATTGCCGCCTTTCAGCCCGCTACCCATTACTTTCATAGCTCGCACCAAAGCCGCTGTTTTCCAGTCGCCCTCAGCGCCAAAGCCATATCCATCCGCCATTAGCCGCTGTACTGCGATTCCGGGGAGTTGAACCAGTCCGTGTAAGTCTTCGAAAGTATCGGTAAAGCCTTTGAATGAACCTGCCTCCAAAAATTGCCTGAGCCCAATTTCAATTCTGGCAGCTTCTCTCAACGAGCTGTGTTGAGCTCCGCTTTTTTTCAAAGTAGCAGCTAAAGCATATTGTTGTTCATAGTCGGCACAAAGCGCATCAATTTCACTGTCTGATACCTGGTTGACGACAGCCACTACATCACCCACTCCGTAACCATTGACAGAGTAACCAAATTTGATTTCAGCTTCTACTTTGTCGCCTTCAGTGACAGCTACTTGACGCATATTGTCGCCAATACGGCAGAATTTAGCACCCTGCCAATCGTGCCAGCCACAAGCCACCCTCAGCCAGTCACTTATTTGCTTCACCACTTTAGAGTCTAGCCAGTGACCTACCACCACTTTACGGTTGAGGCGCATCCTGCTCATGATGAAACCAAATTCTCTGTCGCCGTGGGCACTCTGATTTAGGTTCATAAAGTCCATGTCGATGCTGGACCAAGGTATGTCTCTGTTAAATTGTGTGTGGAGGTGAAGCATCGGTTTCTTGAGCGTCTTCAGCCCATGGATCCACATCTTGGCAGGGGAGAAGGTATGCATCCATGCCACTACAGCTATGCAGTTATCGGCTTCGTTAGCCTCCTTACATACTTTGTAAATTTCTTCTGGTGTTGTTGCTACTGATTTGTAAACGATATGGACGGGCACGCCTCCAGCAGCATCCATTGCACCAGCGATCTCCTTCGAATGGGCAGCTACTGTTTTGAGGGTTTCTTCTCCGTACAAATGCTGGCTTCCTGTGAGAAACCAGGCTTCATATTTTTTTAGATCAATCATCTATCAATAGTTTCTTATTGTCCGTAATAGGAATTTGGCCCATGCTTCCGCTCAAAATGCTTTTTGATCAAGGCATCTTTAAGGCGAGGCGCTTTTGGATTGATTTGTTCTGTCAGCAGCGCCATTTGAGCGACTGATTCCAACACTGCGCTGTTGTATACTGCCTTTGCGGCATCTTTTCCCCAGGTAAAAGGAGCGTGATTGCCGACAAGCACCATTTCTACTTCCCTATAATCCAGTTGCCTTTCTGTGAAGCAGTTCATGATTTGAAAGCCGGTTTGGTATTCGTAATCACCCTGGATCATCTCGTCGCTCATCGGTGGCGCACACGGAATGTCTACGGTATTATGATCTGCGTGTGTTGTACCAAAAATTGGTATGTCCCGTTGAGATTGTGCCCATGAAGTGGCATAGGTAGAATGGGTATGGGTGATGCCACCTATTTCCTCCCAGTATTTATAAAGCACTACATGGGTAAGTGTATCTGACGAAGGACGGAGCTTGCCTTCAATCGTTTTCCCTTCAAAATCTACGATCACCATTTTCTCAGGGCTGAGTTGCTCATAAGGCACGCCACTTGGTTTAATAGCAAACACCCCCAATGACCGATCTGCCGCACTCACATTTCCAAAGGTGAATAGCACCAGACCTAATTTTGGTAGCTGCATATTAGCAGCGAAGGCTTCTTCTCTGATATGATCGAACTTGCTCATGATATGGTAGCCGTCATTTTGGTTTCAATAAAATGACCCAGCGCTTTGAACTTATGGTAACGTTTTTGGTGGATCGCATGCTTTTTATGGTCAGGGTGGTATTCAGCATCAAAGCCCTGGCCCATCACTTCCATCGCTTCTTCCACCATAGGATAAAGCCCGGCAGCAGTTGCTGCAAACATAGCAGCTCCTCTGGCACAAGTCTGTTCCGATTGATGAATTTTAATGGGCATTCCCATCACGTCGGCCATGGTTTGCATGATGTAGGGTGATTTTTTAGCCACACCACCTAGTCCAATGAGGCCTTTCACAGGCACACCCTGTGCCACAAACCGGTCTACGATGGCTTTGGCTCCAAAGCAAGTGGCTTCAACCAAGCTCTTAAAAATTCGTGGTGCATCGGTGGCTAGATTGAGTCCCGTGATCCCTGCCTTCAACAATTGATTAGCATCCGGCGTGCGTCGCCCATTCAGCCAGTCGATGGCTATTTCGTCCGATTCTTCCACTGGCAGCTTGGCTGCTTCCGCACTAAGGGTTTCGATCAATTTCCCCTCCAATTCTTCTTTTAATCGAGCGGCAGTTGCCTTATCGATGATTTTTGACTGGTTCAGTAAGTTTTCCAACGGCCAGCTTAGCAGGCTTTTGAACCAGGCATAGGTATCACCAAAGGCTGATTGCCCGGCCTCCAATCCATACATGCCGGGTATAATGGATCCATCCACCTGGCCGCATATACCTGCCACCAGCTTTCCATCCATTTGTGTTTTAGGAGCTACCAGCATGTCGCAGGTAGAGGTGCCCATCACTTTGCTGAGGTAGTAAGGCTCAATTTCACCGCCTACAGCTCCCATGTGGGCGTCGAAGGCCCCCACGGCTATTACCACATCAGTTGAAAGCCCAAGCTTAGCAGCCCATTCGGCTGAAAGATTTCCGGCCGCCTTGTCGGAGGTGTAGGTGTCGGTAAATAGCCTGCTTCTGAATCCAGCAAGTAGAGGATCTAGTTGGGTAAAGAATTCTTCCGGAGGTAGTCCACCAAACTCTGCAGCCCAAAGTGCTTTGTGACCAGCTGAGCAAACACCTCTTTTCATAGCTAAAACATCGGTACCGCCAGTGAGCAGAAAGGGGATCCAATCGCAATGCTCCACCCAGGAGTAGCAGGCTGACCGGACTTTTTCGTCGGCTCGCAAGGTGCGTAGCAATTTCGCCCAAAACCATTCAGAGGAGTAAATACCTCCTACATATTGTAGATAGTTGGTTACAAAATTTAAGGCGTGAGCATTTATCTCGGCCGCTTCATGTGTGGCTGTGTGGTCCTTCCAAAGCACAAACATGGCATGGGGGTTTTCTTCAAACCCAGGTAATAAGGCAAGAGGAGTGCCCGAAGCATCAACCGCCACAGGAGAAGAGCCTGTTGTATCAATGGCAATTCCTTTCACTCTGCTGGCGGCATCGGAGCCCGCTTGCCTCAGGCACTCTTTTACAGTTGCTTCCAGGCCTTCAATGTAGTCGAGTGGATGTTGGCGGAATTGGTTTTTTGCCGGCTCACAGTAAAGCCCCTTTTTCCAGCGGGGATATTGAAAGACAGAGGTAGCTATTTCCTCACCATTCAAGGCATTGACCAGCAGAGCTCTGACAGAATCCGTACCATAATCAATGCCAATAACTAAAGGGGAATGACTGCGCATTGCTTGAAGGTTAACGTGTTTTCAAAGTTGTTTAATATTGATGATTATTTTAGTTCGAGCATGACCACAGAATGCGCTGGTAGTTTTACTGTAAGGGTACCTCCCGACAATTTAGCGCCAGTAAAGTTGACAGGTTTTACTGCATCAGGCTTGTCGAACGTGTTGTGGTCCTGAAGTTTAGCCGAAGTTAAGATTCTACCACCTACAGACTTGAAACCTTTAGAGCCTCCTATTCTTACTGTAATTTCCTGCTCCTTAGAAGCATCGATATTCACCAATGACAGGTGAGTCGCTCCATTTTTATCGACTGAGGCGGAAGCATAGATGGCTTGAAGCTTTTTGCCTCCGGATACGTAATCACCACTAATGACACTAACAGGGATCAGGGTAGCATCCTGATGCACCTTGTACATCTCCATCACATGATAAGTTGGAGTCAGGATCATCTTCTCTTCGTCAGTCAGGATCACTGCTTGTAGCACGTTTATTGTTTGAGCCAGGTTGGCCATTTTTACCCGATCGGCGTGGTTGTTGAAAATATTGAGCGTAACCCCGGCAATCATAGCGTCACGGATGGTGTTTTGCTGAAAAAGGAAGCCAGGGTTCGTACCAGGCTCCACGTCGTACCAGCCTCCCCATTCGTCGACTACCAATGCAATTTTATTCTCAGGATCATATTTGTCCATGATCTCTACATGCTTTTGGATCAACTCTTCCATTTGAGTGGCCCGCTGCATGGTGGTGAAATATTCTGCTTCTGTAAAGCCTGTCGCTGAGCTTTTTTTATTCCAGTCAATCACGGAGTAATGGTGTAGAGCCACAGCATCCACCAGGTTTTTTGGGATATTTTTCATGAGCACCTCTGTCCAGTGGTAATCACCGTCACTGGCGCCAGAGGCTATTCTCCAAACCCCTCCGTCGTTGGTCCAGCCACTCATATAGGTAGCAAATTGCTTGTAAACGTTGGCATAATATTCAGGCGTCATATTGCCACCACAACCCCAGGCTTCGTTTCCTACTCCCCAGTACTTCACGTTCCATGGCTTTTCTCTGCCATTTTCCTGACGAAGCTTCGCCATAGGACTCACGCCGTCATGGTTAGTGTATTGCATCCAATCGGCAAATTCTTTGACGGTGCCGCTGCCTACATTCCCAGATAAGTAGGGTTCTGTCTCCAAAAGTTCGCACATGTTCAGGAAGTCGTGGGTACCGAAGCTATTGTCTTCCGTGACGCCACCCCACCAGCGGTTGACGATGGTTGGGCGCAGGTCTTTTGGGCCAATGCCATCCATCCAGTGGTAGGTATCGGCAAAGCAACCACCCGGCCAGCGAAGGTTAGGTATTTGCAGGTTTTTAAGCGCAGCTACCACGTCGTTACGAACGCCATTGGTGTTTGGAATAGGGCTGCCGTTTTCACCCACGTAAAAGCCACCGTAAATACAGCGGCCTAAATGTTCGGCAAAATGGCCATAGATATGTTTGCTAATGACCGGACCCTTCTGATCTGGGTTAAGCACCAATACATTAGGGCTTTGGGCTGTTGCAAGCTGGAAGCACAGCAGGCTGAAAACTAGTAGTGTCGCTCTCATAACTTTTATTATAGGTAGATTCAAAATAAGTTAAGAACTCGAAGATAGTAGATTCTTTTTTATAAGTGTAGTATTGACAATTAAAAAGATGGTAGGGTGATTTGAAAAATATATTTCACGCAACGAAGCCAAGTCAGAAAGAAAGCATCTCTCTGGACTGGGAACTTATGGACCTGATTAATCAGGCTAGCGGCTTAGCGTGAGAAAAAACAACCACAGAGAAAATAGAGGAACACAGAGCAAAAGTCCCTTTGAGACAAGATGCAGATTACTAATCAATTCAATACAATCTTGCTAATACGAGCTACTGAACTTATCACCTCCCCTTCATCAGCTGCCTGTCCAGGTAGGATGGATCTTGCATTTGTTGGTTTTTGAAGAAGCTGAGCAAAATATGGCGCAATAGATCAGTGCCAAAACTGATGAGCTCAATTTTCTTTTTTGGGTAAAAGTTGATCTTTTTTTCCTTTCCGTTGAGGTGGCTATCTCCCTTTAAAATAGTCAGCTTGTACTTATAGAAGCTTTCGAAGACTTTGAAAATATCAGCACCTTCTTTTATCGGAAATGGAGCGATTTGCAAAAGAGACCCGGTGCGCATAGCAATTTTATAGACAGGGTCGCCATGTACTTCGTCCAGCATGAGCGCTTCCAGGCCGGTAAGTATGTCAATGATACTTTCCGGTGATTGATCAGACAGGTAAATACTGTTAAGTTTTTGCACACCTATTTCCAGGCTTTTTCTTCCACCCTTTGCCAGGGATTTGTAAACATTTGCCACATCCTGTATGTCTTTCTCTTTGACCTTAGGTGGATGGACCTTCCATTTTTGATTGAGAAAGGAGTTTGGAAAACTGTGCCGCTCAATGGGAAAACAAAGTGGGAGTTCTGCTGTCCATTGATCACTCCAATTATTCGGAAACACCAGTAATTGTCCGTAGCCAGTTTCTTCACCTGTTACCACCCTGATCGATCCAATCAGTTGATCGACATGCTCAATAATGTCATAAAAGGCATTGGAATCATTCAGAAAGTCATTTCTTGCACTTAAAGAAGAATTGTCGACCCCCCAATCTTCGAACACCAGCGCATGGGTCGCAGAGGAAAATACCTGCTGCAGTTTAGTGTTCAAATGACGACCGTAGAATGCTTTGCTTAACTGACGACTGTCATCTATTTGTTTTAGGGCAACTCCCGGACCAAGTGTGACTTCCCCAATAGGGAAATGGAGAAACAAGATCGGAATCCAAACATCAACTTTTAGTTCTTTATTGCTCCAGGCGGTGTACCATGACTGAAAAACTGTATCGAATGCTTTTTCATTCATCTCAAGCTTACCATGAACATGGGCATACCGATCGGTCAGTTCTGCGATAAAGAAGTAAGTGTGGTAGTTTTTGGCCACTTCTTCTTGCTCCGAAATGTTGTAAAAAGCTACGTAGTCTTTTTCGTTGAGTAGCGCATATTGGAGGTTTTTCCAGGAATGGATATTGTTGTACCGAGAAGTTTTAACAAAAAGGTTGCTGTATTTGATTTTTGAGACAGATGAGTAGGTCAAGTCTGGAAGCCCATGGCGGGTCCATTGCAAAAATGGAAATTGCTCATAAAAAGAAAATGGATCAGTAATTTCTTCCTGCTCTATCCTTTCTTCCTGGTACCGGAGAATGGATAGGCCATCTTCAACGGCCTTTTTGACCAGCTCTTTTATTTCTTTCTCGCCCATGGTCCCACACACATTTCGGTTCGAGACGGCTCACCTTTAGTGCAACTTTCGAATCCGATTACTTCATATGATAAATTTAGGCTTGCCGGAAGAAAAAACCAATCCACTTACTGTCAGATGTCGAAAATTAATGAATTATTGATAGCCGAAGAATGTTTATTGACTACGGAATATCTAACTTTTGGAATTAACTTTTTACTATGATCAAGGAGCTCCTTTTACCCTTCGATTTTTCGAGCAACTCAAAAGCAGGGTTGCATTTTGCACTCTCACTTCAGCATCAACTGAAGGCGCACATGAGCCTAATTCATACACTTGAGGTGCCCTACGATTTTACTTCGAGGCAAGAGGAAAATAAGAAGGCCATGGAGAAACAGGCGAGGACTCAGCTGAAAGCCCTCATTGAGGAGCTTTATAAGGCTGATGCGTCAGCGGACGATCTGAACCTCGACATGCATATTTTGGAAGGTGAATTGTCGGAAGGGATATTGAGAGCAACCAAAGAGTATTCTGCTGACATGGTGTTGATGCCCACCATGGGGGCCAGCGGGCTTAAACGGTTTTTCCTTGGAAGTCGAACAGCAGATGTCATTCACAAGTCGGTAAAGCCTGTGCTGGTAATTCCGCCGAAAGCCGACTTTACAAAATTGAAAAACCTTGTCTTTGCTACCAGCCTGAAAGACAAAGATATAGCCCTATTGGAAAGTGTGGATGACCTTGCTGGCAAACTGGGCCTGGGCATAGTGATTGCACATATCAAAGAAGATGAAACCAAAGACTTTGAATTGAAGTGGCGGGGAATGAAAGATTTCGCGGAGGAAAAGATATTCCAGGCTGATGTTAGCTACTATTCCAGTAACTACGACGACTATTTTGAGGGCATTGAACATTATCTTGGTAAAAATCCTGGCAGTTTGCTGGTGATGCGCAGAAGTGCAAGATCGACCATCAAGGACCTGTTCAGAAAAAGCCATACAGAGGACATGGCCTATCATACCAATGTCCCACTGTTGGTGTTTTAAAGTTCATACAATGCTTGCGCCCCGGTAGTCCTTAATTGGCAGGAATTCGTAAATTCAGGGCTAAACAATTCCATTTATGCGCCTCCTGATCATTCTATTACTTTGTTTGGCATTTACAGCAAAAGGTCAAATCAAACAACTACCATTAAAAGTATCCGACAATCAGCGTTTTCTGGTTTATTCCGATGGCAGCCCGTTTTTTTACCTTGGCGACACCGCCTGGGAGCTTTTTCATCGACTCAACAAAGAGGATACCGACTACTATTTGGAGAAAAGAAAACAGCAGGGCTATACGGTGATTCAGGCAGTGGTTTTGGCCGAGTTGGATGGACTGAATACGCCCAATATGCAGGGGAACAAGCCTTTGCTCAACAACGATCCCACCAGGCCCAACGAAGCCTACTTTAAAGATGTGGACTGGACAGTCAAAAAGGCGGCTGAAAAGGGCCTGTATATTGCTCTTTTGCCTACCTGGGGTGATAAGCTGTTCAAAAATAACTGGGGTACTGGTCCAGAGATATTCAACGAGAAGAATGCAGCCGTTTATGGAGAGTACATAGGCAAAAGGTATAAAGACCAATGGAATATCATTTGGGTTGTGGGCGGCGATAGAAACCCCAGGAACGAAAGTGATGTGGCTGTTTGGAATGCCATGGCCGAAGGGATCGTGACTGGAGTAGGTGGCTATGATAAAGCGTTGATGACTTATCACCCGCAACCACATCAGAATGGAGGCTCTTCCACCTGGTTTCACCGCGAGCAATGGCTCGACTTCAATATGCATCAAACAGGCCATTGCTATGAAAACGATCGGCACACCAAGATTACCTGGGATTATAACCTAACACCGACTAAACCTACTCTGGATGGCGAGCCACTCTACGAAGAGCACCCGCTTTGTTTCAATATCAAAGAACACGGCGTGTCGAATGCCGACAATGTGAGGAAGCTGGCCTATTGGCAGGTATTTGCTGGTGCAGCTGGTCATACGTATGGATGTCATGGTGTTTGGCAGATGTATGATGAAGGTCGTGAGCCCATTAATTCTCCCCAGCACACATGGAAGGAGTCGCTGGAGCTGACGGGCGGCAGGCAAATGGGTTATGTGCGGAAACTGATGGAGTCACGGTCGATGCTGGAACGCATTCCCGACCAATCGATGGTGATAGGAGACAACAAAATCGACGGCTACTATGTTGCCGCCACACGGTCGGATAAAGGGGCCTGGGCGTTTGTGTACACACCGTTCGGAAAGGTATTGAACATCAATACAGGAAACTTGAATGGGCCGTCACTTAATGTCAGTTGGTTCAATCCCCGCACAGGTGAACAAACCGATGCTGTGAAAATGGAAAAGCGAACGGAAATGTCCTTTGCACCCCCTTCACGAGGCGAGAACATGGACTGGGTGCTGGTACTTGATTCGGAGGAGTAGGGGATTCTTCGGGAATAATATATCCGTTTTATTAATGGATTTGAATCGACCGTTAACTTTAATTGAGCAATATTTTCAAGTTGAGCAAGCTTGAAAATCTAAAAATCAGGTAACTTTAGCTTATGGCAACTCAAATAGAAGACAAAAAGCTGAATCTCATTCAATGGCTATCAACCCTTGAGGACGATGTTATTTTGGACAAACTGATGGAGATTCGTAAAAGCGAAGTAACCGGTTGGTGGTCGAAAATATCACAGGACGAAAGACAATCGATAGCCAAGGGAATTGAGGATGCGGACAAAGGTAATTTGAAGCCCCACTCAGAAGCCCGGAAAATTTATGAAAAGTGGCTTTGAGATAAGGTGGACCACGCACGCCCTCTTAGAACTTGAGGAGACCTTTAAACAAATTGAGGAATTGTGGACAGAAAAAGAGCTTCATAATTTATCAGTAGCCATTGAGCAGAAAGTAAAATTAATCTCGCAAAACCCATTCCTTTTTCAGGCATCAGATGAAGGGAACCAGGTAAGAAGGGCAGTTGTCTCACGACTCAACAGCATCTACTACCGAATAAATGGCGATCAAATTGAGATAGTGTCCTTCTTCCTAAATCGCAGAAACCCTGGCAGCAAGAATATTGATTAAAGGAAGCTCACTTTAATTCTCCAATGGATATTTTAGCAATCGACAATAAACTCGTTTCTATTTACTTTTTTTCTCCCACCAACGTCGTTCATTATGAAAACCTTCCGCCAATCACTCTCGCTTTCTCTCCTCGTTTTCTGTTGCACATTTAACACAAATGCTCAGGAAATAGGCCTGGAGCCCTATACGCAATACGAGTTGCTGGATCCGACCACACAGTCGTTCAGGATTATCTTTGATGTGGCCAGCACGACTGAAGGTTCGCCGTATTATTGGAACACACTCAGGAAAGGCAGCGAGCATCTCATTCACGAAGTCACTGACCTTTACTCTGGTAAAAGCCTCGAATGGACGGTGGTAGACGGGAAGACAGCGTTAAAAAACGGGCTGACCGATGCCGGAGCCGATGAAGAATACCTGCAGGTGAAGCTGGCCCGTCCTGTGCCAAAAGGAGGGCAGGCCAGAGTTCGAATCGACAAGACCTATAAAGACCCGGCTAGCTATTTCAAAGAAGGAAACACCATCGTTTTTTCCAGGTCGCTGGGCATACAGCGCAATAGCCTAGTACTCCCTGCAGGCTACCAGCTCACCGAATGCAACTATCCGGTGCAGGTGCAACTTACCGACGATGCCCGCATCAAAGTTAGCTTTATGAACCGAGGATCGGATGCGGTCAATTTGGTGGTGAAAGCTACACCGCTGCCACAAGGCGTGCAGGTTAAAATTCCTAAAGAAGATCCCTATGTCAGTGCGAGGGGTACGGGGCCTGACTTATCCAAAGCTCGGCTGGGCTGGAAATTTTCTGAAAGGGCCTTCCAGGACAGAGACATTGTTTACTTTCTCCAGCAGCCAGAAAGCCATTCGTTTTTTCTTTACCACGACTACACCGAGAGCCGCCCCGGAATGGACCGCTACCTGAATGTGGTGCGGGCGGGAAGCAAAGCCTCGAAACCATCGGCGATCATTCTGGATACGGGAGAAGAGCTGAAGGTAGAAACACTGAAAGGGGAAGACATCACGAAGCGTGGCATCTCGATTGGCGAGGAGGTAACATCGGAAACTGAAGTGGTGGTGATTTGGTACGAGCCCGTCAAAGAAGGAGAATCGAAACGTTTGCGCATCAGCGAAACCTATACCGACCCGGCCCGCTATGTGGTGTACAAGGACCAGCTGGTATGGGATCGCAGCTTTGGACGTAACCGAAATACGGTGGTGTTACCTTCAGGCTGGTTTTTAACGACCAGCTCCATTCCCGCCATGATCAGCCAAAACCCAGAAGGCCTGACCACACTCCGGTTTATCAACGACCGACCGGATAATATTGACGTGTTTATTAAGGCGCAGAGGAAGTAGCGGCAAAAGCAATGGTTCGTGTCTCACGGACCATTTTTGCATCTCATTACAAGTTAAGGACATAAAAGCTTGTGAAGACACAAGCAAGAACAGAGGTGTCCTTGTGAAGATACCCCAAAGCCATGGTTCGTGTCCCACGGACCATTTTGGCATCTCATTATAAGTTAAAGACATAAAAGCATGTGAAGACACAAGCAAGAACGGAAGTGTTCCTTTGAAGATGCCCCAAAGCAATGGTTCGTGTCTCACGGACC
>CAYGOF010000002.1:0-40904 GCA_964351395.1 uncultured Roseivirgaceae bacterium | reverse complement strand
AACGGAAGTGTTCCTTTGAAGATGCCCCAAAGCAATGGTTCGTGTCTCACGGACCATTTTTGCATCTCATTACAAGTTAAAGGCATAAAAGCTTGTGAAGACACAAGCAAGAACAGAAGTGTCCCATTGAGGATGCCCCAAAGCAATGGTTCGTGTCTCATGGACCATTTTTGCGTCCTATTGCAAGTGAATGGCATAAAAGCTTGTGAAGACACAAGCTTTAACGGGAGCATCCCTTTCAGAGACACTGAGGGAAAGCGTCATCACTCCCCCTCCCTCACCAACTGCACGGCATCCATTCTGATTTGGGCATTTCTAATCAGTTGCGCCAGTTTGGCTTTTTCTTGCTGGGCCAGTTGAATTTCTTCAGGCCTGATATGGTTATTTTTCTTATGCAGCGCCCGAAGCCGTTCAATTTCATGGTCTATGGTAAGGATCATTTCCTGCAAGCCATTCAGCACTTCGTCAGCTTTCATCTCTTCTGCTACTTTGGTGGCAGCGCTCAACATATTGGGTAACACAACGTCTACCAGTGTCTCGTTCTCCAGCATGTCGTCGATGGGGCCTGGCCTCAAATGCTGATCGAATTTTTCAATAGGATAGTCTTCGGTTACATCCTCCCCGCTATGGTCTACCACCACCCGCAAAGGCTTGGTAGGCAGAAAGCGGTCCACATGAATGCCTTGTCCGCCCGAAGTTTCCAGCACAAAGATGACTTCCAGCAGGATGGCCGATTCGCCAGTGCCCCGCATGACACCATAACTGGCAGCGCCTGTGCCCAGGCTCAGCACCATGTCCATGGCGCCGGTAGCCATCGGGTGGTCCCAGCTGATAAAGCTGATATCTTCCCTGGCAAGGGCCCTTTTCCGGTCGAAAGTCACCGACTGCCCTTCATCCGGCAGTGACGGAAATTGGTAGTTGTTGGCTTGCGAAGGTCGAAGCATATAAGTACGGGAAGCCAGGTCTTCCATGTCGATCGAGAAATGGTGAAACACCTGGGTCATGTACTTCTCCAGGCTCATGTCTCTGTCAGCCTCGCCAATTTGTTCCACCAGCTTTTGGGCCACAGCGGGGCGAAACGAATTCATTTCCAGCAGTCGGTCGCGGCCCTTGGCCAGTTTTTCTTTCAGCTCTTTTTGAAAGCTGGAGGTGTCCACTAATAGTTTGTTAAGCTGACTTTCTGCGGTGGCTGAGCCAATGGCCAGCGTTGCTTCTTTCAGCCGTGCGCCAAACAATTGGGCCAGCTGGTCACCACCTTCTATGTTTTCTTCAAAGGCATTGAGTCCTTCGTGAAACCACCTCACCAGCACTTCCTGCGGACTGCCCGTCAGGTAGGGCACGTGGATCTGAATATCTTCGGTTTGGCCGATTCGGTCCAGGCGACCGATTCTTTGCTCCAGTAATTCCGGATGGGCGGGTAGATCGAACAGGATGAGGTGGTGGGCAAACTGGAAATTCCTTCCTTCGCTGCCTATTTCCGAACAGAGGAGTAGTCTGGCGCCATCAGGCTCTGCAAACCAGGCCGCATTCCTGTCTCGCTGCACAATGGTAAGCTCTTCATGGAAAACACCCACTTTAATGCCGCTGAGCTGCTCCAATGCAGCTTCCAGGGCCAATACTTTTTCTTTGCTTCGGCAAATGAGCACCGCCTTGCCGGTCTTCAGCTTCTTCATCAGCTTGACCAGCCACAACACCCTGGGGTCTTCTTTAAACCAAAATGTAGGGGCAGCGTCTTCAGGTGCGGCTATGCTGTTATCATTTGTGTATTCTTGAGTAATTCGGTTGATCCAAAGTTCTTTTTCATTTTCAGCTTCAAGCAGAACCAGGTGGGCTTTTCGTTTCGGAAACCCACTCATGGCCGATCGGGTATTTCTAAACACCACCCGCCCCGGACCATGCTGGTCCAGCAAGTCTTCAATCAGGTTGTTCCTTGCCGCTTCTCCGCCTTTGGTCAATGAAGTCAGTCTTTCTTTGCCAAACATCGACTCCAGTAGCTTCGTGTCAGCGGCTTTCAGCGCCTTGTCTGCCGACAGCGCTTCTACCATATTGGCCGTGGCAGAGTAGTCGTGTGATTCGTTTTTAAAGGCCTCGTAATCAGCGTATCGGTCTGGGTCCAACAAACGCAGGCGGGCAAAATGACTTTCCACGCCCAATTGTTCTGGGGTGGCAGTAAGCAGGAGAAGGCCCTTTGCGGCTTTGCTCAGCAGCTCCACGATGCTGTACTCAGGACTTACCTTGTTGACCGACCATTCCAGGTGATGGGCTTCATCTACTACCAGCATGTCCCAGCCGGCTGAAAGGGCCTGGCGGGCCCGTAGCTGAGAACCTGCGACAAATGAGGTACTGCAAATAATCAGCTGATCATCCAGGAAAGGGTTGCCCTCCGGGGCGTTAGCATCCAAGGACAGGCAGCGCTCCTCATCGTAGATATGGAACCACAGGTTGAAGCGCCTCAGCACTTCCACAAACCACTGGTGCACCAGCGAGTCGGGCACGAGGATCAATACTCGGGAAATCTGGCCCGTCATCAGGAGGCGGTGCAAAATCAGGCAGGCTTCAATGGTTTTACCGAGGCCTACCTGGTCCGACAGCAGCACTCTGGGTGCATAGCGGGCGCTTACCTCGTGGGCGATATACAACTGGTGGGGGATGAGGTCGATCCGGCCACCCACAAAGCCATTGATAGGGGAAATTCGTCTGTTGTGATCGAAGTACAGGGTCTTTCTTCGCAAAGCAAAGAGTTCAGGCGTATCCACTTCGCCCATTAGCAGGCGGTCATCCACGCCATGCTTGACCGTTACATCGCCAAGATCTGCCTCATGTCGCTGCTTGCCCTGCCCGTTATAAATGAAAAAATGCCCGAAGGCTTCCACGCTTTCTATCACCAGGGGTTGATTGTCCTTATCGATAATCGTGTCTCCCACTTTGAAAACGACCCTGCGAAGGGGCGCATTGTCTGCCATATACTGGCGGTCTTCACCCGCCGTGGGGAAATGGAGCTTGACCCGGCCTTTGCCGGTTTCGGTCACCACACCCACCCCCAATTCGGGTTCCCCTGCACTTGTCCAACGTTGATCGCGAAAGAAGTTTTCCAAAAGATTGATATGCTTAGTTAAACGCTAAGGTAACTCCCGTGAAAGCCACCCGCTGAATGAAGCACGCAAGTTCTTCATTTTTTAGGTAGGATGGGGGAAAGGAAGTTGGGAATATTCTTGGTGTTAGGGGAGGTGATTTTATTGGAGGTGACTTTCAAACATGGAATACAAATAATAGCACCTTCTAAAAATGAATCTTTTCAGTGATATGGAAATTGGTTTGGATTAATTGTCTGAGGCGTTAAGGAAGCTTTGAAAGATATTATACATAAAATAAATTTTTACAAAATGAAAAATATAGCTTTATAAGTTATGTTAACCTATTTTGATGAATACTTTAGAAAGTAAGAAAAATTGAAGTATGGCTTATGGTCATACAGAATTGTTGTGTACCATTGAGGCACGTTCAAAAAAAAAGAAGTGAAAATTGTACATTTGTAAAATAATATGGCTGATAAAGCAAGACAATATAAACAATCGACAGTAAGGCGATTAGATACTCTTTCAGCAAACGAATGTGCTAACCCCGAATGTGA
Source organism: uncultured Roseivirgaceae bacterium (assembly GCA_964351395.1). Taxonomy (GTDB): domain Bacteria; phylum Bacteroidota; class Bacteroidia; order Cytophagales; family Cyclobacteriaceae; genus Imperialibacter. Next base: position 37,273 of record CAYGOF010000002.1, on the reverse strand, counting down.
TAGAAAGTTAGTAGCAAGAGATGGTGAAACGATTGTGAGCAAAATATGCCATATTGAAGCAGCCAGCAAGAATGGGCCAAGATTCAACTCTAAAATGAATGATGACGATCGAAGACATTTTGATAATTTAATTCTACTATGTGATGAATGTCATAGCATAATTGATAATCCAGAAAATGAAGATAAATATCCTGTTTCTCTGGTGCAGTCCTGGAAAAAAATGCACGAGAATAATTCACAACAAAGAATTCTAGTAAAAAACCCTGGACTTATCAATCAAGCAATTAACGGTATAGCTGATCTTGAGTTTGAAGAAATGAATCAAGATCTTGACAGTTTAATTCCGTTTAATATCTCAGACAAAATTTCTCACAATGCCATAAAAAGAAATAAATCGTTAATTGAGGAATATGGAAAATATTATCCTAAGATAAATTCCCTTTACAGGGAATTGGAAAAACAGGGTTCTTTTAAAAAGGAAAAGCTTCTCAGAAACATTAAACAATTATATATCAGGATTAAGGGGCAGTACGTTCTTGATAGCTCAAATGAGCTACAAACCATTCAAGATAATGCAGACAATATTATCGAAGACATTGAAAATAAACTCTTAGGATTTGTTGATAATAAGCATTCTCAAAAGGACGATATAGCTTTTGCAATACCAATTGTCATGGTTGATGCTTTTATGAGATGTAAAATACTTGAAAAACCTGACAGCAAATGATCATTGGAAAAGACATCAATCCGCAAAACAATGTTTATCACATTGGTGCTAAAATAATTCAAGTTTTAAATTCTTATGATGGACCATCAATTGACTATTTTGAGGTTTTTAATGATTTAAACAAATTAGAAAAAGTATCATTTAACCTGTTTTCATTAGGGTTAGATTGGCTTTACCTTCTCGGCGTAGTGGACAATAATGACGGGCAATTAGAAAAATGTTTTTAAAGATACTCAAAATAGAAAATGGTGATTCATTAATCAGAGAGATTTCTTTTCATACAGGAATTAATCTAATTGTTGATGATACCCATACATCTGATAAAAAAGAGTCCGGGAATAACGTGGGTAAAACTACTGTTTTAAGGCTAATCGATTTTTGCTTGGCAGGAAAAGGTGAAAACATTTATAAAGACAGTGAATTTAAAGACAAGTCTAACAACGACATAATTGAAAAATTCCTCAAAGAGAACAATATTATAATTACACTCATCCTTAAAGAGGATTTGGACATAACCTCCTCAAAGGAAATAACAATAAGAAGAAACTTTCTATCTAGAAAACAGAAAATTATAGAAATAGATGGTGAGGAATTTGGTATTGATGAATTTCCAAAGAAATTGAAAGAAATCATCTTTAATTCACGCAATCTAAAACCCACATTTAGACAGATTATTTCTAAAAACATACGTGACGAAAAAAATAGACTTCAGAACACCGTTAAGGTTCTTCATCCAACAACAACAATGGAGGAGTATGAAGCCTTATATCTATTTTGGTTAGGAATTCCTTCAGATAACTCGGATAGGAAGCAGAAAATATTGTCACAAATAAAAATTGAAGAGAATCTCCAAAAAAGATTGAGAAAGGAGAGTAATTACTCAAGAATTGAACAAGCTCTAATAATAATCAATAGGAACATTTCAGAATTAGAAGAGAAAAAAAACAGCTTCAATTTAAATGAGAATTTTGAAAAAGATCTTGAAGAACTAAATGTAGCAAAGAAAGAAATCAACAAACTTTCCACTCAAATTAGTCAACTTCAGCTGAGGAAAGAGCTAGTTCTCGAAAGTAAATTGGAGCTAGAAAAGGAAATAGTTGAAGTTAACACCGATCAGATTCAATCGCTCTACAATGAAGCAAAAGTCTTAATCCCTGACTTACAAAAGACATTTGTGGATACTCTTTCATTCCACAATAAAATGATTCAGCAGAAGCTCGAATTTATTTTGAAAGAACTTCCCACAATAGAGGAAAATATTAAGGAATTAAAACGACTCCTCGACACGTTTAGAGAAAAAGAAAAATCATATACAAGTGTTCTTCAGAAAGCTGGAGCATTGGAAGAACTTCAAAAAATAATTGAAGACCTTAATCTCACATATGAGAAAAGAGGGAATTTAGAGGAGCAAAAAAGAATGTGGGATTCTAGTATTTCGACTCAAGAAAGCTTGTCCAGTGAACTTGATTCTATAAATCTAGGGATTGACTCTAAGGATGAACTTATAAACGAACGAATTACTATTTTTAATAGATACTTCTCAGACATATCTTCTCGACTCTATAATGAGCAATTCATTCTGAGTCCTGATAAAAATGACAGAGGTTACGAACTTAATATTTCATCTATTAGTGGCAATCTAGGTACTGGTAAAAAGAAAGGTCAAATTGCAGCTTTTGATCTAGCTTATATACTGTTTGCGCAAGAAATAGGAATCGATTATTTACACTTCATAATGCATGATCAAATCGAAAACGTTCATGATAATCAGATTACCAGTTTACTTACTGAAATTGTTAGCAGCATAAATTGTCAATATATACTGCCAATATTGCAAGACAAATTGCCCAGCGATATCGAAGTTGAGCAATATATTACACTATCATTATCTCAATCGGATAAACTATTTAAAGTATAAACAGTACATAACAATATGTATGCAATTCTAGCCGCTCCAGGCAAACGCTCAGCCCTAAGCTACGATTCATACCTCTAGCTTTGTGCTTAATATTAAACCCATAAAGATGTGTTATCAAAAAGCATCAAGATACTTTTGTTTTATTGTCCTGTTTTTTATGAGTGATTCAATTTTGGCACAGGATCTAAAGCGAAAAAAGATGGAGCAACTAAGCTTCCTTATTGGAGAATGGGTGGGCACATCAAAGATTTATGAAAATGGGGTTGTCACCAAGCAAGGTTCGGCCTATGAAAAAATTTCCTACGATTTAGACAAGAGCATCTTAGTCGTTGAATTGAACACCGAGTTTTTGCAACTTCATACGGTGATTCTTTACGATGAAGAAAACCAAAAGTATTACTACCACCGGTTTTCTAAAGCGGGTGCAGCCAGGTATCCTGCGGAATTTAAGGATGGGCAACTCATTGTGTGGAAAGATGAAAAGACCAGATTCTTTTTCGGAAGTACTCCTGAAGGAGGCTTTCGGGAATATGGCGAACAATTGATCAATGGTGAATGGGTAAAAACTTTTGAAGACACTTTTAAGAACACACAATAAATAAAACACCATGGACAAGAAGGTATTGAGTGCAGCGCTTTCTTAGGTTATCCGCCCAACCAATCCCAAAATCTCCTATTCCTCATAAAAATCCTTAAATTGCTTTTCGCCACTAACCTAACCGGAGATGAAAAAACTGATTTTTATAAGCCTAATTGCCTTTTCCTGCTTTTTGATGCAGTGTGAGTCTAAAAAAGAAGGCACCAAGGAAGCAGTAAAACTAAAAGCACTGATTATCGACGGCCAAAGCAACCATGGTGTTTGGCCAAAGACCACCATGATGATGAAGGAGTACCTGGAGCAATCAGGCTTGTTCGACGTAGACATTGCCCGCACGGCCTATACCTGGCAAGGGCCTCATTTTGATCCAAGTATTGGCCTGGAGGACATCAAAGAGTTGCTCACCATGTATCCCCTGGAAGATCATCCAAGCACCATGGCGGTTGACACCGTCAAAGCCGACCCTAATTACAATCCCCCGTTTGACCAGTACGATGTAGTCATTTCTAATTTTGGCTGGCTGGCAGGGGAGTGGCAGGAGAAGACTAAGGAAAATTTCGAAGCCTATATGGCCAACGGCGGCGGACTGGTAGTGGTACACGCTGCCACTAATTCCTGGGGCGACTGGGATGAGTTCAATAAAATGATTGGCCTAGGCGGCTGGGGTGGCAGAAATGAAAAAAGTGGGCCTTATGTCTTCTATGATAATGACGGGAATATTCAAAGAGATACCACTGCCGGCTCTGCTGGTTCGCATGGAGCGCAGCTGGAATTTGTGCTGCAAACAAGAGCCCCTGAACATCCCATCATGAAGGGATTGCCTGCCAAATGGCTCCACACCAGAGACGAACTGTACGATCGGTTCAGAGGACCAGCTGAGAACATGACGATTTTAGCAACGGCCTATTCTGATTCAGTAAAAAATTCGCCTCCATGGAATAAATCTGTGACTGGAACGGGTAGGCATGAACCCCTGCTGCTGGTCACAAACTATGGCAAAGGACGTGTCTTTCACACGGCTATGGGGCATATGGACTATTCCATGGAATGCGTCGGATTTATGACTACCTTTCTACGGGGAGCGGAGTGGGTAGCGACTGGTGCCGTAACACAAGAAGTACCGGCAGACTTCCCCACAGAAAATGCTGTGAGTGCCAGAAAATGGGATAAGTAAGGTGGTGGTAAAGCTCCTGCGATAGGCAACATGGCTTTTGGTCATGTGCCTTTTTTGAATGGCTGACAGTTTACATGGTATTACCTTCTATACCGGCTAAAACTGTACTAATTTCGCGGCAGCACACCATGAATTCAATGAAAATGTCTCTCAATCCCATGAAGTCTTACGCTCTCCTATTCGGAGTAGTGCTTGTTGCCTGTCAGCCACAGGCCAATCAACAAGCCATTTCAATACCGAAAAAAGAGCATTCCGTGCAATCGGTGCTTTGGCAGCAGCAATCTAGTGAGTACAAAGCCTTGTGCTATCAGTCGTTCAATATGGCCAGGTGGTACCTTGATCATCAGCTGAGCAAGCCAACCGACTCCTCCAAGCCATTAGCCATCATTACCGATCTTGATGAAACGGTAATGGATAACAGTTTTTTCAATGCGAAAATGATCCAAATCGATGAGGACTATTCATCAGATAGATGGGCGGATTGGGTGAAGTTGGAACAGGCGACGGCCATTCCCGGTGCAGTGGAATTTTTTAACTATGTAGCCTCGAAAAATGTAGAGATCTTTTACATCTCCAATAGAAGCGTAGCGCAGCAAATGGAGACCATTGCCAACTTACAGAAGTTAGGTTTTCCCTACTTAGATGAAGCGCACTTTTTACTGAAAGACAATACCAGCAAAAAGCAAGCAAGGAGAAATGTGGTCCTGGAAAGTCACGAAGTGATCATGTACCTGGGAGATAATTTGTCCGACTTTTCAGAAGTATTCGATGGTGCTGACAGGGGAGCCTCCCTCGATAGTCTGCAATCAAAATTTGGGTTTGAGTTCATTCTCTTGCCGAACCCGATGTATGGCGATTGGGAAACCAATGAGATTTATAGCGGAAAATACGATTGGACCAGCCAGCAGAAAGACTCGATAAGAAAGGCTAAGCTAAGGGCTTATTGAGTACATCGGCCTGCTGCAAAGAGTAGGGTGAATTGGATTGCAGCTATGGTGAATCAGTCCACTTTCCGTATATTTATGTCACCCTTTTCGGCGCCATTGACGCCAAGAGTATTTCATCAATAGGCATGGAACTTAAGCTTATTAAAACTCAGCAGGATTATCAGCAAGCACTTGAGAGGCTTGATGAAATCTTTGATGCAAAAATTGGAACGCCTGAGAGTGATGAAGCTGATATCCTTGGTCTTTTGGTGGACGAGTACGAAAAGAAGCATTACCCCATTGAAGCCCCGGATCCTATCGAAGCCATCAAGATCAGGATGTTACTACCAGCGAAATCGCTTTGAAATTCTTCTTTTCCCTTTAGGGTTGGGGTAAAAAAAGAAGAATTTCGAACTGATGGGTTTGTTTACTGTGTCACATAAGATCAACCGATCAAGACTTTCTTTTAACTACGATTTATGCAATTAAGGCTACCCTTTTGCGCTCCTTATTGGCAACTCATACACCCTCTTGCCACTGGCTCTGTACACCGCATTGGCAATGGCTGCACCTGAAGGTGGCATGGATACTTCCCCGCCACCTTCGGCTGCTTCATTGGGTCGGTCGATCAAGGCCACTTCTATTTCCGGGATGTCTGGGTATCGGAAAATAGGGTAGGAGCTCCAGTCTTTGCTGGTGATCTCATGGGTATTGAAGGTCACTTCTTCCATGGTGGTCCAGCTGGCTGCCTGTATCATACCGCCTTCCAGCTGGTTGGTAAGGCCATCCACGTTGATCACTTCACCCACATCAACGGCCGCCCACATTTTTTTTACCTGCACTTTACCGGTGTTGGCATCTACCTTCACTTTGGCGGCTACTGCGGCATAGGCCGCCGTGTTTTTGTAACGGCTAAAAGCGTAACCGATGCCTTCGCCCTCCCCAACGTTTACCCCTGTAGTCAATTCCTTGAGTTTTCGGATCACGGCTATGCCTCGTTCATCTTCCAGGTGGGCAATCCGAAAGTCGAGGGGATCTTTGCCTGCCTTTTCTGCCAACTCATCCATGAACGACTCAATGGAAAAAATGGTGGCATAGGCCCCCAGGCTCCTCAACGAAGATACCCGCAGGGGGCCATCAAAATAATGGGCGTTGACCTGCATGTTAGAAATGGCGTAGTAGGGATCGGCGTTGCGGTGGCCTCCCGCCAAATAGCCTCTCGACTTCATGGGCATGGGATCGCTGATGTACCGGGCGTCGAGCAGGGTGCCTGCATCGCCGTTGGGGCGGCAACTATGGCTGTCGGTCCAAACATCAGATTTCCAGGCAGTGATCTTACCTTCCGCATCCAAACTGGCTTCTACTTCCATGATCATGGCCGAGCCATAAGGATCCCAGGTATGTTCGTCGGCTCTCGACCATTGCACCCGCACATGTTTGCCGGGCATCTCCAGCGCCAGCAAGGCTGCATCGGCGGCGGCATCATCGGCCGTACTATGGCCGTAACAACCTGCGCCAGGGATGCCAATGATGTGGATTTTATCTACTTCCATGCCCAGCATGGCCGCGATACCGTTTCGCATGGGGTAAATGCCCTGGCTGTGCGACCAGATATGGAGCATCTCACCGTCGTACATCGCTACACCAGTGGCCGGTCCCATGGAGGCGTGCTTAACGTAGGGTTTGCGGTAGGTGGCTTTGAGTGTGGTGGTGTTTTTGAAAGCCGAGTCTATATCTCCGTCATTTCTGATCTGTTGAGGTGCCTCTGCGATGGCCCTGATATGATTATATAGTTCGGTTTGCTCAGGAAATGACGTGGCGTCATTCCATTGGGTATTTTCTCTTAAGTATCGTTCAGCTTTTACTGCCTGGTATTCCCTTTCTGTGATCACACCTAAAAAGCTTCCGTTCACTACAGTTTTGATCACGCCCGGCACAGCGGCCACCAATCCAGATTCGTCTACTTTCACCAATTGCGCTTTGTAACCGTTGGGTCTTATTACCCGGGCATGTACCATGCCCGGAAAACGAAGATCCTGGACGTAGACCTGTTCGCCTCTCACCATTTTTTCTATGTCTGTACGAGGAACAGCCTTGCCTACATACCTGTGGTCGGCTTTGCTTTTGATCTTGACCGGGGTGGTCACTTCCATGTCTATTTGCGTGCCGTCCAGTAGCTCAGCGAAGGTCAACGACTGCTTACTTTTTTTGGCTTTGACTGTTCCATTGTATAGCAAAAGATCGTCAGCTTTTGTGTTGAGTTTGGCACTAGCCAGTTCTAATAGTTTTTGCCTCGCTGTAGCTGCCGCATAGCGCACCGACATGGCGCTGTTGGGCACGGAACCACTGCCGGCGGTATATCCTTCATCAGGAGTGAGGCCTGTTTCGGCGAGGTGTACCTCCACCATGTCCAATTCCATGTCCAGCTCCTCGGCGGCTACTTGCCGGATGGCTGTGCGAATGCCTTGGCCTAGTTCCACTTTGCCTGAAAGCACCCTGATACGCCCGTCCTCCAGCACCTGCAGCCATGCATTCACAGTATTCGACCGGCGCATGCTGCCCGGAAGGCCACCTTCGTAATCTACTCTTCCCGCTATGATTGGGTCAGTTTCGGTAAGGCAGGAAGTAAGCAAAGGAAACCCTACACTGATGTATCCGATTTGCTGAAGGAATTTTCTTCTTGAAGCGTTGGCTGTTTCAGTCATAATCGTTGTGTTATTGGGTTTTGGCTGCACGTTTGATGGCTTTGACAATACGGGTATGGGTACCGCATCGACACAGGTTTAATTGTAACGCTTCTTTGATCGCGACCTCATCCGGATGGGGATTTTTGTTCAGTAAATCTACTGCAGCGATGACCATTCCATTCAAACAATAGCCACACTGGGCGGCTTGTTCTGCCACAAACGCTTCTTGCATTGTATGAAGCTTTCCGTTTTTTTCTGCCAGTCCTTCCAATGTGGTGATAGCGGCATCTCCCACCGCTGAAATGGGCAACATGCAACTGGTGGTAGCTCGGCCATCTAAAAGCACCATGCAGGAGCCACATTGCGAAAGGCCACAGCCAAACTTGGGGCCATTGAGCTCCAGGTAATCACGAAGCACGTACAACAAAGGCGTGTCGGGCTCGGTATCGACTGTTTTTTGAGCGCCGTTAATGTATAGGTTGTAGCTGGGCATGCTTTAGCTGGTTTGGATTCTAAGATAGGAAAATGGGGCTGGAAAGATGAAACCGGTGGTAAAACATTGTTCTTATCCAATCTTGGTTGCTCGATCATATGGAAAAAGAAATTTTGTCATAGGCTTATCTGGCAATTTCAGCCATCAGTATCATTTATCATTATTCGCTGGTGTCGGGAAGCAATTTTTTGTAGCTTTTACTACTGATTTTACCTATCTATAAAACTATGGACAGACGCTACTTTATCAAAACTACTTCTGCTGGCATTGCTGCCAGTGCCGCTTTTTCGGCCTTGCCATTGATGGGCCTTGCCAGGCAGCAAGCTACTTATAAAGTGGCCCTTATTGGCTCTGGATGGTGGGGTATGAATATTTTGGGAGAAGCCATGGCCTCTGGTCGTAGTAAAGTGGTGGCCATTGCCGATGTTGATAAGAACCAACTCATGCCTGCACTTGAAAAAGTTGAGAAACTAACAGGTAACAAGCCTAAGCCCTATACCAACTACAAAGAGATGCTTCAGAAAGAGAAGCCAGAGATCGTCATTGTGGCCACCCCAGACCATTGGCATCCGCTGGCTGCCATCGATGCGATGAATAGTGGGGCCCATGTCTATTGTGAAAAGCCCATTTGCCACACGATCAATGAAGGGAAGGCCATGGTGAGAACTGCCGAAGCAACAGGTAGAGTGGTACAAATAGGACTTCACAGGAGAGCCTCCCCACACAATATTTCGGCCAACGAGTTTTTGCGCTCTGGCAAACTAGGTAAAATTGGCAGCGTAAAATGTTTTATTAATTATGGCGGCGGGCCAGGCAAGATCACGCCTGATTCAGAAGTGCCTGAAGGCATGGACTGGGAGATGTACTGTGGCCCTGCTCAGCTGGTGCCTTTCAACAAAACGATCCATCCACGTGGCTTCCGTCAGCATCTTAACTTTGCCAATGGTACCATCAGCGATTGGGGTGTGCACTGGTTTGACCAGGTGCTATGGTGGACAGACGAAAAGGCACCTAAGAGGATCTATTCCAGTGCAGAGCGGCGTATCAAACAAGACAGTACAGACGCTGCAGATACACAGATAGCGGTTTGGGATTTTGAATCATTTACCCTGCATTGGGAAAACCGGAACTATGCAGGTAACCGACAGGAAGGACCTGCAGTAGGCTGTTATTTCTATGGTACAGAGGGGGTCTTGCACCTTGGCTGGACAGACGGTTGGACTTTTTATCCCGTGGATAAAAACAAAGAAATTATTCATGTAGATCCCGTCTTGCATGAGCCTGATCAGCAAAATATCAAAGAGCTGTGGACTGATTTCCTCCAAACCATTGAGAGCAAAGGACAAACGATCAACCCGATGATCAACGGGCAGCTGGCGACCAATATCAGCTTGCTGGCCATGGTATCAGCCAAGGCGGGTCGCAGCATCGAATGGGATGGCGACAAGCAGGAAGTCATCAACGATCCTGAAGCGAATAAGCTGCTATCAAGGGAGTATAGGAAGGGGTACGAGTATCCGGTTTGAGTTAGTTTGGTTATTGCGAGGAGCCATGCTCAAATGTCCATCGCATAGAAAGGACGCTTGGCGACGTGGCAATCTGTCTAAGGCGCCAAATCAGTCGTTTTACCCTGACCCTAAAGGGAGCCGACAGATTTTCCGCCTTCACACCGTTTAGGGTCAAAGGTAAATGAAGGCGGAAAATCTAGGTCGTTCTTCCTATTTCTTAATCACATCATAAATATCCGTTCTCCTGTCCTTCAGGTTACGCACAGAACCAAAGTTGTGCAGCTCCTTCAGTAAGTCAAGGTCTACGTCTGCCACCAGGATCATTTCTGTGTTAGGTGTTGCTTCTGCTTTGATGCCGTTGGTAGGAAAGGAGAAGTCGCTTGGAGTGAACACCGCCGACTGTGCAAACTGAATGTCCATATTGGACACTTTAGGCAGGTTACCTACGCTGCCTGCAATAGCCACGTAGCATTCGTTCTCAATGGCTCTGGCACGACAGCAATAGCGCACCCTTCCGTATCCATTCTGAGTATCGGTAAGGAAGGGAACAAACAGAATCTTCATTCCCTGACTAGCTAATATTCTCGATAATTCAGGGAACTCCGAATCGTAACAAATAAGTACGCCAATAGGGCCGCAGTCTGTTTCAAATACTTCCACTTTATTGCCGCCAGTTAGTCCCCAGAACTTTGCCTCATCCGGTGTAACGTGTATTTTTTCGTAGCTATCGTAGGTGCCATTTCTGCGGCAAACGAAGCCTACATTGTAAAGCTTGTCTCCACGCATAGAAGGCATACTGCCAGTGATGATGTTGACATTATAGCTGATGGCCAATTGGATAAATCTATCGCGAATTTCGTCGGTGTATTCTGCCAATTTCCGGATGGCCGCTGCCTCACTCAGGTTGTTATGTGCAGCCATCAATGGGGCATTGAAGAATTCTGGAAATAAGCAGAAGTCACTTTTATAGGCGGATGTGGCATCTACGAAGAACTCTACCTGCTCAAAAAGGTCGTCGATGTCTTTGTACAACCTCATTTGCCATTGCACCAATCCCAGGCGGACAATTGATTTATCAAGAAGCTTTCTGGAGCTGGACTTTTCGTAGTAGATGTTGTCCCATTGCAGCAACACCGCATAGTCCTTAGATTCCTTGTCGCCAGGCAGGTAGTCTTTTAGTACTTTTTTTACATGGAAGTCGTTGGAAAGCTGGAAACTCAACGTAGGGTCATGTATTTCCTTGAACTTCACTTTTTGAATGTACTCCTTGGGGCTATATTCCTTAGCATACTCGTGGTACTTGGGAATCCTTCCTCCAAAGATAATGGCCCTCAGATTGAGGTCTTCACAAAGGGCTTTTCGGGCATCGTAGAGCCTTCTTCCTAGTCTTAAGCCACGGTATTCTGGTTTAATGAACAGATCGATACCATACAACACATCTCCTTTGGGTGTATGGGTATTGAAGGTGTGATTGCCTGTAATTTCAGTATAAGTGTGTGCATCTCCAAAGTGATCATACTTCACGACCAGCGAAAGGGCACAGCCGGCTAGCTCGTCATCTGCAAAAATGGCGATTTGGCCTTCTGGAAAGATCCGGAGTAAAGTCTCGATATGTTTCTCCCCCCAAAAAGCGCCAGGCCAATTAGGGTAAGCAGCGATCATAGAGTCCTTTAAGCCCTGATAATCAGATGTTTTTAATGCGCGAAGTTCTACTTTTCCGATATCTTCCATATTGATTTAGATGACCCAAAAGGCCGGTATTTTTAGTGAATGTTTTGATGATTGCAACACCCGGGTCAGGCGTCCTTAATAGCACCCAAAATTATTTCGCAGGCTTCCTCAATCTGCACGGTGTCTATTGTAAGTGGCGGGGCGATACGCATGGCGCTGTCGTTAAACAGAAACCAGTCAGAAAGTACGCCTCTTTCAAGGCAAAGATTGAGAATTGGCTTCAGGATATCAAAATTTTCGAACTGAACTGCCATCATTAACCCTTTATTTCTGATTTCGAGGATGGAAGGATGTACCAAAAGCCGCCTAAAAACAGCTGCTTTCTTTTCAGCCTCAGCAAAAAGTTGGCCCTCCCTGATGACCTGCAACGTGGCAAGCGATGCAACGGCAGAAACAGGGTGGCCTCCAAAGGTTGAAATATGCCCTAAAACTGGGTTGTTGGTGAGCACATGCATGATCTCTTTGGACGAGATGAATGCGCCAATGGGCATGCCTCCACCCATTCCTTTGGCCGTTAACAGAATGTCAGGCACAATGCCGAATTGCTCAAATGCCCAGAAACTACCTGTACGCCCAAATCCACATTGTATTTCGTCCAGAATGATAAGGGTGCCGGTTTCATCACAACGTTTCCGAAGGGCGCTGAAATATTCTTTGGAGGCAATTCGTACGCCCGCTTCGCCTTGAATTGTTTCGATAATGACAGCGGCTGTTTGTTCATTGATGATACTCAGGTCATCGATTTCATTATAACGGATATGCCGTACGCCTGGAAGTAGCGGTCTGAATTTTTGTTTGAATATTTCGTCGCCACTTACTGATAAAGCTCCCTGGCTGCTTCCATGATATGATTCCCGACAAGAGACAAGGTTCGGTTTGCCCGTATATCGCTTGGCTAACTTTAGGGCCCCTTCCACCGCCTCGCTGCCTGAGTTAACAAAAAATACATTATTGAGAGAAGGAGGCAGGGTATCGGCCAGTGCTTTTGCTAGTTGTCCCTGAGGGCTTTCTACAAATTCACCGTATACCATAACGTGTAGGTACTTGTCTACCTGAGCTTTAATGGCTTCCACCACCCTGGGGTGGCGATGACCAATATTGCTGACGCCGATTCCCGATATCAGGTCGATGATTCGCTTGCCATCAGGTGTATAAATGTAAATGCCTTCTGCCCTGTCCACCTCGGTTAAAAGAGGGAATTCTGAGGTTTGACCAACATACTGAAGAAAGAGTTGTCTGTTCGAAACCATAGAACAAAGGTAAGGAGAAAAAAGGATGAAGGAATTTTTAATTTAGAAATGCCTTCACCGTGTCTGACCGCGAAGGAGCGGTGCCGACACTGGTGGGTGCGATGACAAGGTGGAGCAAGGCATCGAAACGGTGGAGCTGGCATCTGCGTGGGCCGTCAGACGCCGATTGCAGGGCAGAAAGCCTTCCTTTACGCTACTTCTAGATACCTGACTTTGCTGCATGCTCGCCGTGTCTGACCGCGAAGGGGCGGTGCCGACACTTCTTCACAGCTAAGTCACAGTGTCTGACCGCGAAGGAGCGGTGCCGACACTGGTGGGTGCGATGAACAGGTGGAGCCAGGCGTCGGTACGGTGGGGATGGCATCTGCGTGGGCTGTCAGACGCCGGGTTTTCACATACAGTTTCGTTTCGGCCACATTGTCGATCCTCTTATTAATATTTCGGTTGAAAATGCTATTTTCACCTATATGAAATTAGAAGAAAATAATATTTATCATGTCTATAATCAGGGAAATGACAGGCAAGGAATATTTTTCACTCGAAATGATTATTTGTTATTCATTAAAAAGATAAGAACCCACCTATTGCCAGAAGCCGATTTGATCGCTTATTGTTTAATGCCAAATCACTATCATTTTTTGATTTATACATCAGGACATTCTTGCGAGATAATAAAGTCTGGCAACATCAATATTCAGAAATTAACCAATGCAATAAGAATACTTTCTAGTAGCTACACGAACAATATCAACAGACAATATGGTCGATCAGGTTCGCTATTTCGGCAGCGGACAAAGTTTAAAATTCTTTCTTCCCCGGAACAAGGTCAGAGTTTGCCATTCATTTGTTTTCAGTATATCCATCAAAATCCTTTGAAGGCCAAGCTTGTCAAGCAAATGGAAGATTGGGAATTCTCTTCTTTTCGAGACTATGCCGGGATGCGTAATGGAAGTCTTTGCAATTATCAGTTGGCGGAAAGGATTCTCGATGTGAAAAGACAAGGATTTGTTGAGGAGTCATATTCTGTAATCCGTGAGGATATTCAGAAGTTGATTTTTTAGAGATGTTCGTATATTGAACCTTAAAGGTTCTGAGACAAAGTTTAGAGGGGTACTGCTTGGAAACCGTGCCTGATCGCGAAGGGGCAGTGCCGACACTGGGAAGGTGCGATCAACAGCTGGAGCATGCGTCGGTACGGTTCGGTGGGAGTTGCGTGGGCCGTCAGACGCCGATTGCAGGCAGAAATCCTTCCTTTACGCTACTTCTAGATACCTGACTTTGCTGCATGCTCACCGTGTCTGACCGCGAAGGAGCGGTGCCGACACTTGTTCTCTGCTTAATCATCGTGTCTGACCGCGAAGGGGCGGTGCCGACACTGGGGCGCTTGTGAGACTGGCCCGATAAAAAAGAACCCCAACAAAATCGGGGTCCTTTTCAGTAAACTACTCTCTTTCCATTACTGGGTACCTGCGGTACGAATGACTAATGGAAAGCAGCGTCTGATCACTTTGTATAAAGTCGATAAGACTCATAGGTCTTCCGACGTTGAATCATGGCACAAAAGTAGGCTGCCAAATCACCCAAAAAATGCCATTTATGAGCAACTACTTACCCATGTTCGTTAGGATAGGTATTTTGTCGTTTTCGGGCCGGCGTGATTTTTCGAAATACGCTGTCTGAATTATGTAACGCCTGAATGAATTAAGAAAAGGAAGTTTAGTACCGTAGGAGGTATTTTACCTCGTTCAGCCAAAGTGTTGGTGCCGGCAGGCTAGGCTTGCTGCAATTGAAAGTTATTGACGCAAAAAAGGCTCCGTAAGGAGCCTTTTAGTAACTAAATATTTTGGGTACAGTGAAAAAGTGAAAATATTGACTATTTCTTACGTTTCCTTTCAATTGCTTTTAGTGCTGCAGCTACAATATGCGCAGCATTCAATCCATATTTTTCCATCAATTGTTCCGGCACACCACTTTCGCCAAAGCTATCTTTTACGGCTACATACTCTTGTGGCAGAGGATTATGTGTTGCCAGTGTTTGTGCAATACTGTCGCCTAAGCCACCATTCATCTGGTGTTCTTCGGCAGACACAGCACAACCTGTTTTGGCTACCGAGTCAAGAACCGCCTTCTGATCTAGTGGCTTGATGGTGTGTACGTTGATGATTTCAGCACTAATGCCTTTTTCTCTTAAGATTTCTTCTGCTAATACTGCTTCCCATACCAGGTGGCCCGTAGCAAATATGCTAACATCTGTACCTTCAACCAGCTTCAATGCTTTGCCGATCACAAACGGCATGTCCTCCTTGATGAAGATAGGCACTTTAGGCCTTCCAAATCGAAGATACACAGGCCCCTTATATTCGGCAATGGCCACTGTGGCTTGCTTTGTCTGGTTGAAGTCACAAGGGTTGATCACTGTCATGCCAGGAAGCATTTTCATCATTCCTATGTCTTCGAGAATCTGGTGGGTAGCACCATCTTCACCCAGCGTAACGCCAGCATGAGAGGCACATATTTTCACATTCTTATCCGAATAGGCGATCGACTGACGAATTTGGTCATACACTCGTCCAGTGGAAAAGTTGGCGAAGGTTCCAGTGAAAGGGATTTTTCCGCCTATCGTCAAACCAGCCGCGATGCCCATCATATTGGCTTCGGCGATACCAATTTGAAAGAACCTTTCAGGGAATTCTTTGATAAAGGCATCCATTTTCAGTGATCCAATAAGGTCGGCACAAAGTGCTACCACATTTGGATTCTTCTGACCTGCTTCCAATAGTCCCACTCCAAAGCCTGAGCGAGTGTCGTTTTTACCAAGAATTTCAAATTTCGTCATCTACCGTATAGTTTGATGGTTTCCGTTGAACCAGTTTGTATCGTGAATTTCTTTATTTCTGTGTACTTGCTGCCCTTGGCAGTTTGCGCCCGGAATACAAATTTATACTCTCCCGGCTGAATAGCGCTAACAAATGAGGTGATATTTGCAGGAAAGTTGCAAACCCATTCCTGCGACCCGTCAGCATCGATTTTGTACAAGCTTCCAATGCCCCGAACACCCATACTAAGATTCAACACACCCGGACCTGGAAGGGTTATTGAATTGTCCTGTGAAGGTTTGATCGTGAAGCCCCGGATAAAAGTACGTGGAAAAGTCTGTACTTCAATATCATAGGTGCCTGCCAGGTACATAAATGGTTCACTGAGTTTTTGGATATTGAGGCTTTGGGTTTTGCCAGGCAGCCGTATCGATACCTGCGGTGGAGTGGCGTATTCCGAAACTCCGGGCATCTTAAACACAAGGTTGCCTTGAGGTGCTGGAATATCAATCACATTATGAATACCTCCCACAAGGGCTACATTCCTTTTTACTACTGGAGGAACCGTATTTGCAACCACATCATAGGTAAGCACAGCGTCCAATATAACCGAATCGGGTCGCCCCAGCTTGTCGCGGTAGTGGACAAAGTCGTAAACCGACTGCCGGGTGACGGAATTGATGAAGCTTACGTTTACGTCGGTGACAATTGGTGCGTTGTTTTCATTCAATAGTTCAACGCTTGCTGACGTCTCCAGCAGGGACTGCCTTAACACTACATTGAGAGATTTCCTAAACTTGGGCACATCGGTGGCATCAAAGTACTTGCCGAGGCACTCGAAGTTTTTTTCATACTCCAGGCCTAGCCCAAGGCCAATGACGAATGGCTTCAGGAAGATGTTTTTTGACTGTAGAGCCTTGGATACGGCGCAGGGGTCTCCATCGCAGCTTTCGATTCCGTCTGTGATGATGATCACTACGTTTCGGTACCCGTCCACCGTCGGGAAATCGTTAGCCGTTTGCTCCAGGGAGTAGGCGATCGGGGTATTGCCTTGCGGCTTTAGTTGAAAAAGCTTGGCCCTTATTTCCCGGTGGTTGTTCTTCGAAAAGCCAACCTCAAGTTTTGTGTCCTTGCAGTTGTTCATTTGGCGAGGATACTGGTGACCATACACCCGAAGTGCCAGCTCCAGGTTCGGGTTGACGCTGAGTGAGTCCACCAGGTCTGAAAGAAGCTTGGTGGCTACGTCAATACGCTTCACGCTACCAAGTGGCGCCATCATGCTTCCGGAGGCATCTAGCAAGAAAAGGATCCTGGTTTTTTCCGGAGGCTTCTGCCTGTATACCTGAGCAACCACAGAAAAGCTGAAAAGACTGATCAGTCCCGCAATAACGGTAGCTTTTCTGAGGGTTTGTATCAAAATAAGGTGGGTTTAGTAATCCCCTAGTGTTTCTTCGAGTTGACCCAAAGCCTGTGCCAATTGTTCGTCGTTAGGAGCCACGCCGTGCCATTTGTGGCTGCCCATCATGAAATCGACACCGAAGCCCATTTCAGTTCTCATGAGGTTCATGACTGGCTTGCCCTTGCCTGCAAAGCTTTTTGCTTTTTGAAGGGCAGCAATGATGCTTTCCATGTCGTTACCGTTCGACTCAATCACTTCCCAACCGAAAGCTTCATACTTAGCACGAAGATCTCTCAAATCATTGATTTTGGCAGTAGGTCCGTCAATCTGCTGACCATTCCAGTCGATGGTAGCAATGAGGTGATCCAGCTTGTGGTTAGGCGCATACATAGCTGCTTCCCAAACCTGGCCTTCCTGCTGCTCTCCATCACCCATGAGCACATAAACGAAGCTATCGTCTTTGTTAAGTTTCTTTGCCTCGGCTGCACCAATTGCCACTGACATGCCTTGTCCAAGAGATCCAGAGGCTATTCTTACGCCAGGCAAGTGTTCATGGGTGGCCGGGTGCCCTTGCAGGCGGGAATTTATCTTACGGAAGGTAGCCAGTTCTTTTACCGGGAAATAACCGCTGTGCGCCAATACGCTATAGAAAACCGGTGAAATATGACCGTTGGACAGAAAGAAAAGGTCTTCGCCTTTCGCATCCATGTTGAACTTCGGATCATGGTTCATCTCATGGAAGAATAGTGCTACTAGGAAATCGGTGCAACCAAGAGAACCACCAGGGTGGCCAGACTGGCACGAGTGCACCATACGAACTATGTCACGACGCACTTGTGACGCAATACCTTTCAATTCAGCAATTGACTTCTTTTCTGCCATGGATGTTTGGTCTTAAAAATGATTACTGCATCAAAGGTAATGAATGCGTGAAAATAAGGAGGAATAAACTGGGGAAAGTTGTTGTATAATTGTCAAGAATCATTGCTCTGCCTTTGATACAGGCTCGTCAATCTCTACAAGCTCCTGAATTTCAATTATCCGGGCATCTAGTTCCTTCAGGCTTCGGTCGAGCATTTCTTTGATCTGTTCTTTTTCCGCTCCTTCTTCTACCTTATGCAGTAAAGGGGTTAAACCCAGGATTCTGCAAAACGGTCCTCTCAGCAAATGAGCGTTATAGTAGGCGTGTGACATTAATTGCTCATTTTTCTTTTTCAACTCATGTGTCCGGGTTTCCACCTGAAGCTCGAGTGTTTGATTCATGGCGTTGAGTGCTTCTTTTTGTTCTTCTATCTTCCTTTTGGAATCCCCTAATTTTAGTAGCGCCTGGTCGGTTACGAATAGGATATAGAAGGTCACCAAGTTGAAAAGTAACCAATAAAGGATGCCATCTAGCACGAAATAAGGATCATTTAGCATACTAGCCGGTATTTCATTATTGGTATTATAGAAGGCTAGTATGTCGACCGAAAAAACCATCGATATGAGGTTGCCAAATAGGAAGAAGCTATATAACGCGAATTCTTTTTTGTACGAAAAGACGAGTTGTATGAGCATAGAGTGGAACACAATGCCAAATGGAAAGGCCAGGTAATAGTCAGAAGGGGCTTCCAGAATTTTGATCGGAATGATATGCAATAAAAGTGGCCAGAGGGTCAGGAATAGTACCCGACTAAGAATGGTTCTACCTAAGTGGTTGAGCCAAAGCCCCAGGAAGCATATGAGAATAACGACTGGTACTACGAACTGATCGAAATGTAAATCCTCAACAGGGATTTGGTAGGATTTGTAATCTATGACAATGAATATACTATAGACGATCGGCAGGCAAATAAAAACGATGTTAGCGAACAATACCCTATCGACATGGCCTTCTCCTACATGAGAAACTCCCAGGCGTGTAAGGTGAAAAAGCCATTTCTTTATTTTGCTTATCATCGATTCTTCTGCACCTAATAACTAATCAAAACAAACGAGTTTGTGACTTATTTATTTCTAAGGTTTATGTGAACGCTATCTACCTAAAAAAAATAAACTTTTCATTTGCCTACCAAATGTCAGCATCACCATCTTCCTGCATCTTTAATCACAAATAGCGGTTAATTTTTGTGTCAGTCTTGCTATGAAGCATCAGACACAAATTGTCAATAATTTGAATGCAGCCACTTGTCGACCAACACACCGAAAATCAAAAGTGATATGAAATGGGAAAATCAAAGCGGTAATAATACAAAACTTAGGATTAAGCTTCAATTCGTTGCCGCATTTCTATCCAATTTAGCAACACAACTTTAGCAACGATTTGCTCATTTCAGTTGATTACGTACCAATTGTATCCAAAAGCTGGTACGTTGACTTCTAATCGTATCCCATACTCACGGTCGATCTGAACAGTTTCAATTTTACCATCCTGACCATGCACCGTGGCTTTTTGATGTAAACTTGTGTAATAAAGGGGCACATAAATTTCTTTCTTAACAGCGATGTCTAGTGGATTGTAGACAGAAAGCAGTCCTTTTTCTTCCCCGGTCGGGTCCACATTAAGCCAGTAGTCAATGTCGCGCCCATCGGCCCGACGAAGGTGAATGATATCGCCTTCAAGTACACTTCTGTGTTTTTTGTACCAGTCTACCCAGCTTTTGACCATCGCCTTCGTTTCATCAGAATCATAGAGCCTTGGGCCCCGGTAACAGGCCTGCACGCCACCGCCCAGGTTGCTGGTGATCATGCCCTCGTAATGATCGAGGTGTTCATTCAAAGGCTCAATCGTGGCAGCAGCGCCTCCGCCATGGTATTCGGTCAGTGGCACAAACATCCAACCCATGGACGATTGTTTCGTCCAGGCGCCATCATAGATGTTTTGCCTGGTATGAATAAGCTGTTGGGGGCGTGGTAAGCTCCAATTTACCTCACGGTAACCCATGCCGGATTTGTTGGAACCTGCCAGATAGTAGTAGTCGGGCACATTGAGGTAAATGCCCTGGCTGCGGCACCATTGATAAAATTTCGAGATGACCGCATATTGGTTCCATTGTGAGTCTCCATAGCCACGGTGGCCTGGATGGTCGGTAGAAGTACAAACGTCGCCAGGGTAAGAACCGTCATGCTCCAGCAAGGTGAAGCCAGTCTTGTTGTAGAAGTTGTAAAGTTTTTCAAAGTAGGCTTCTCCCCATTCGCTGCCAATACAGGGCGAGTTGCCAAATGTGGGTGTCATGCCCTCCGGCATCACTACGTCCTGTCCATCGCCAATCTTTCTGGAAGCTAACAGTGAGTAACCCCCAATTTCTACCCCTCTACTTTTAGCATAATCAGCGTACCTTTTCATTTCTGCAAGGTACGCAGCACTATCGTTTTCAATATTGAAGCCACTGCCAAAGGTGAGAATCACCATTTCGAAGCCTACTTCTGCCGCCTGGTCAATGGCCGTTTTTACTCTTTCCCAATCTGCAAAGCGAGCATGCATCATCAATGGGTTTTCGGTGGTCCAGGGAGCTAATGTCCGGTACATTCTTCGCTGTGCAAGCCCTTTTCGTTCTCTATCGTAGCTATCGAATGGCATGACGAACGTACGGAAAGTGGAGAAGCTTTTTCCAGGTTCTACCAGCTGATCGGGCCCCACATCAGGCCCTACCTTGAGCAGACAGGGCGTCAGCTTTAAGTAGTTCACCTGGGTGTTGTATTCAGGGTCGGAACCCCAGTGTACTACATGATGATTGGCATCTTCTGCATCGAAGCTGGCAAATGCCATGTCTGTTTCCAGGTGGATATTGGGCGTGTGAGGCAAGTATTTTCTTGCTTCTACCGCAGAGCCATCTTCTACAGCGGCTATGATTTCACTGGTAAAGCGGTCGACATTGATGGAGACAGTCGATTGGTTGTCGATGGTAACCCATTTAGCCATCACAGGTATGCCGTCGTAAAGTTCATAATGAACCGATACCCTGATGTCGCTGGCACCTTTTGATGAACTTGCAATAACAGTAGCTTTTTCGAATTCGCTGTAAGCAGCAAAATGGGTCACGTGAACCCTGACTAGTTCGCCTACACCGTTTATACTGTCGGTGACTTCCCCTCTAGCATCCATTTTCCCAACTCGAACGCTTGTTGGCTTTGTTTTTTGTGGTATCAACTTTTCTACCAGCTGCCACGTTTCGTTGGGAAGTTTCGCTTCACAATAGACGCCGGCATCATCCCACCTGATCCGCAAGCTGACCGGCCCGTTAAACTCCGGATTCACTCTTTCTCCGGCCATCTTTATTTCTTTCTCACCATCCCAAACTGAGAATAGCGACCTTCCCTGGTCATTCACATGGCCATCAGGAGTCAGAGAAAATTTGATGACATGGTCAGCGTAAACCAGGGCCAGCCCAGGTGCCCAGTCTCCACTTCGGTCTGTTCCGGGATCAATGGTCGCCTCCACCAGGTGTACATCTTTCGTAAGACCTCGTTCCACAAAAACGCTGGTGTTTTGAGGTGTGTAGATTTCTCCTACTTTGCCTTCATTGACAAAGGAGCTGCGGCTGTGAGTCGGGGATTCGACCACGTTCCATCCTGTTTCCAGTGTTTTGAAATCACTCGTCATCAGTTGGATTCGTCCATAGTCGCTTGGAAGGGGTTTACCTGATTGTGTCAATTCGGCAGGTGTGGGCATCCGATAGTCCATGCGAAGATGAACACCTTTTGGAGGCCAATCCAGATCAGCAGCATGGTGCCTTACTTGTTTCCATTCAAATGGAGCTTTTGGCTCGCTGACCTCGTACCCGACAAATTGCAGGGCAGAAGGCTCGTTGGTCAGTTGGTCGATCCATTCTTTGCGCAAGTAGGCGTAGTTGGGTTGGCCTTTTAGCCCGCCAACAGCATAGGCAATACCGTCGATGGTCAGTTCTGCTTCTGGCTTCACGCCGCGAAGAAGAGATTCACCAGTCATGAGATTGTCGAACCCTACGGTAGCGGCGTTGGGCTTCAGGCGAAAGGTGCGACGGATAAGACCATTGGAAAGTGCTATTTCGTTGGTCTTTGATCCACTAAATACTTCTGCTGTGTAAGCTTTGTTGTTAAGTAACCAGTCGGTTGGTGGTTTGACTGGTCTAATTGGTTCCGGCCTGGTGCTAGTTTGCGCTTCCGCAAAACCAAAGAGCAGGAACATTACAAAAGTTAGGGGCCGGCCTTTGCAATGGAAGCTTTGTGTGTACATCTGAAGCGTAGATTTCTGTTGAGAAATCTACACTTTTTTCTTTTTACAAAAGATCTTCCAGGTAGCATAATGAATACTTTCATCTTCATTCACCCATTCACCTATCCAGTTGTAGCTGTTGTAAGTAATGTCAGAAAAGCTAATTTTAAAGAAGCCGGGCATCCCTTGAGGTGAAGGCTGGTCACTGTATAGAATGATTTTATCGCCTTTTCTATTACCGTACCAGGTGCGCAAGGAAGGAACGGCGACTGTAGAGTAGTAGTGCACATTCCATTGTGCACTATCGATGCTGTATTGCCTGATACTGCCAGAATGAAGTCCGTCGGCTTTAAAGGTTTCGTCTTGCACAGCCGTTCCATTCATGATGTATTTGAAGATCCAGGTCATTTCCACCGTGTCAGCCCAGGTGTTTTGATCTATTCGGCTGACTGATTTGCAATCACAGGAGCCAATCAATTCTTTATAGTCGCTTAACTGGACTGGGGCTGCTGGGTTGAGGCTACCGAAGGGATTTTTACTGTTAGGTAAGTAGGCGTAGTTTTGGGCTTGTAGTTGAAATCCAGCCAGTACGATGGATATCAGAAGTAGTTTTTGCATGGTTTTTTTTCTAAAAAAGGCAGAAAAATCCCTTAGAACCATGTCGTATGCAGGCAATGTCAGGGTTTTTGCAGTAAACTCAGCCAATCGGCGCGGCTGGCCGTTTGGAGGAAGCTGTTGCCTGTTTTTACGAGGTCAGTGGCGAGTTTGGCTTTGTTCTGCTGAAGAACCTGAATTTTCTCCTCGATGGTATTTGGGCAAATCAATCGAATAGCTACGACCTTCTTTTCCTGACCTATCCGGTAACTCCGATCGATGGCCTGATCTTCTACCGCAGGGTTCCACCATGGGTCGACAATAAACACATAATCGGCTTCGGTGAGGTTAAGGCCTGTACCGCCAGCTTTCAGGCTAATGAGGAATACCCTCGTTTGCTTGTCCGTCTGAAACTGTTCAACTACTTCTTCCCGGTTATTGGTGCTGCCGGTGAGCATTGTGTAGCCGATCTTCTCTTTTTCCAGCTCTTTCCTGATCAGGCTAAGCATGGAGACGAACTGCGAAAAAACCAACACTTTATGGTCGCCAGTGATGTTCCGAAGTTGTTCCATCAAAACATCTATTTTGGCAGAACGGTCGCCGTACAGTTTTTCCTCCCCCAACAGGAGAGGGGAGTTACAAATCTGGCGAAGCTGGGTAATTCCTCTCAAAGCATAAAGTGGTTTCTTGAACTCATGCTGCTGGTTGGTTGATTCGATCAGGTCCCGCAACTCTTTTTCGTAGGCATCATACATTTTTCGCTGTTCAGCCTCCATTTCGCAGTATAAAACCATCTCTGTTTTTTCCGGCAATTCAGTAGCCACTTCTTTTTTGGTGCGCCTGAGAATGAATGGACTGATCTTTCGCTGCAAATCCTCTGCACTGTGTTTGTGCTGAAATTTGTCGATGGCCATGGCGTAGGTGTTTCGAAAATAGGTGCGACTTCCCAGCAGGCCGGGGCAGGCAAAAGACAGCTGTGCATACAGGTCAAAACTATGGTTCTCAAGTGGGGTGCCAGTAAGGATGATCCTGTTTTTCGACTTCAGCATTTTAGCAGCTTTGTTTCTCTGCGAGGCCAGGTTCTTGATGTTCTGCGACTCATCGAGAAAGACATAATTGAACGATCTTTTTCGCAGGTAGTTGATATCGTTGACCATCGTGTGGTAGGTGGTGATGACCATGTCGTGTTCATCAAATTTTGGAATAGCTCTTAAACGGTGAGGTCCATGAAAGGTGATGGTTTTCAGGGTGGGAGCGAAGCGCTGGATTTCGTTTTGCCAATTGTGTATGACCGAAGTGGGGGCCACTAGCAAGTGAGTGGTGTGGCCATGTTTTTCTTTTAGAGAAAGGATAAAAGCAATGATCTGCACGGTCTTGCCAAGTCCCATGTCATCGGCCAGGCACCCGCCAAAATTGAGTTCGTCAAGGAAGTTGAGCCAACTGAGGCCCTGCAGTTGGTAGGGGCGCAGTGTTGCCTTTAGCTCGGGCGATGGCTTAGTAGGCTTTAACGCACGTTGGTCGTTGAGTTTCTGTTGATAGTTGTTAAGCTCCAGGCGTGTTTCCTCGTCGAGCATGTGTGTTTCGAACAGGCGATCCAGCGACTCGAAATTAATTTTTGGTACCTGTACCTCGTCTTCTACGATGGTGCCTGCTGCAAAATAGTCCTCAAATTTCGCTAGCCATTCATCAGGAAGGATGCCCAGCGTGCCGTCGTCTAGGTTGACGTAACGATTTTTGTTCTTAACAGCCTTGTGGATCTGTTTGAGAGAGGCTTTCTTTCGGCCAAATTTCACTTCTACTTTTGCATTGAACCAATTGAGTCCACTGGCCACCTGAACCGTGATATTGGCTTTCTCAGGATTGATATCAACCCCTTTGATGTCGTTGAATCCAAGCACTTCAATTCCTTCGTTCTTCCATTGCTGGTAAGCATTTAGAAACCATCCTCCCTCAAGAAATCTGGCTTTGTGGAGATAAAAATAGAGGAGAGGGTTTAGTGTTTGTTCTTTGAAATGAGGGTGTTGCCTGATCAGTCTTGAGATAAACGTTTCTTCTAAAACAGTGTCTCTTTCTAGCATGACAGGCTGGCCCTTGTCGTCTTCAACATAGACTTGTTTGGTGGTGAGTACGGGTATTTCTGCTGTACCGTACCGTACGACTGGATCAATAACGATATAATCAGCAAAGTCGGATAAGTAGATGAGTTTTTCTGGCCCACTGTTCCTCTCTATAGGATTTACCTTCCCAGATGCCATGTATTCATGCTCCACTTGCACATGATTTTCCATGTGTGAGAGTACGTCATGCTGGAACTTGATGAAATCTGAGTGTGTCAGACGCAATCCGTCTTCGTACTTTTTAAAGTAGGAAAGCACCCGAAGTGCATCTCCATTTTCTACCACCAGCCAGTTTTTATCCAGTACAATGAATCTGTCAAATTTTACAAGTATTCTGCTTAAAGGTGTGAATGCTCCTTCTATGTAGGTTTCAGCCCTGACATGGTAGTGAGAACCATCCATCGAAATGCGTATCAACACCTTGACGTCCGTCTCCTTCAACGAAATTTTTGTAAGCGATTTGGCACTCACTTTCTCTGAAACAGAGGCGTCATGTTGGTAAAAGGAGTAGTTGAGGGGATTGTGGACAATGGCTCGAATCGCTTCCAGGTCGGTGACGGTAGGCTCGTAAAAAGCCTGAAAACGAGCGATGGCCGCATAAAACCTCAATACTTCCGGCTTTTGCGACTGCCACATACTTTCCAGTGGATTGAGTACCGTAATAGGGTTTTTGAGCTCTCGGTTTTGTGTGAGAGCACCCCGCACCAGCTGGGCACTGAACAGGTTGTAGTACCGGTGCGAACCAAGCACAACAATGGTTTTTGACCCCTCCGTGTCTTCTGCGGATAGGTATTTGTCGAGGGAAACCCCGCCTGGCCGGCTTTCGCCTTTAAATTCCTCAAATGGCTTTCCGCTTGCCAGAACCTTTTTTTCGTTAGTGCCTTTATCCATCTGCTCTTGTCGCTACAATATGCTAAACAGGAGGAAAGTTACCTGTTGAATTCGCAAAACTTTTTGGAAGATACTAGATGGCGCTAATGTAAATTCAATTTTGAATGGTTTCGCCAAACATGATCCGGTGTCCGTCGATCGTTCGAATGCCGAATTCCTTCTGACCCCATGGTTGATGCTGCAGTTGGCTGATGATCTCCACCCCTTTGTCTTTATACTCCTGATAAAGTGCGTTGATGTTTTTTACTTCGATATAACCGAAATAGGAGTGATCACCGATGTCTCTAGCTGGCTTTTCGTCAACACATTCACCTAACATAACGACGAACTTTTCCCTTGCTAGACAGTGCCATCCTTCATCAGCCCATCTAGACTTGAATCCAAGCTTCATTTCGTAAAATTCAGATGCAGCCCTGAGGTTTTTTACCGCAAGGACGCAACGGATGCCGGTCATTTTTGATGCTTGTTTCATTTTGACGAAGCGGTCTGGGTTCCTTGTATGTTCAGGTTTAGATGGGTTGGGCCAATCATTTCAAATAAATGCTATGACAGCCTTTGTCGTATCATTCATTTAGCCAGAATGGAAGACACCCATTCTGGCTAAAGTTAATCACTAGCGAGTCAACTATGCTATTCGTTTTTCAGTACATCGACAGGATTTATTGTGGCTGCTTTCAACGCCTGGAAGCTCATCGTCGCCCATGCCAGGAAGAGCATCACACCACCCACTACTACAAAACTGATGACATTTACGGGTATTCTAAAAACAAAGTCGTCCAACCATTGCAGAGACAGGTAGTAGGAGATAGGCACTGCAATAAAGATTGCGATACCAATCAATGTGGTAAAATACTTCACAAGTACCCAGATAATCTCTTTTACTCCAGCCCCCAGTACCTTTCTAATGCCGATTTCTTTTTGTCGTTGCTCTACGGTGAAGGCAGTAAGTCCAACAAGGCCAAGGCAGGCGATGACCACTGCCAGCATGGTTAAAGCGCCCAGGGTTTTGCTTAGGGTAACTTCAGCAGCAAATAATCTTTCAAAATCCTGGTCGGGCGCGGAAAATTCAAAGGGTACGCTAGGGTTCATTACCGTCCACAGTTCGTTGATGCGTGCTATTTGTTCTGACCTATTTCCAGGAGACAATCGTACCTGGGCCAGGCTTCCTTTTTCGCGCAGGACGAAAATGAGAGGAAAAATTTCCTTTTTGAAACTTTCGAAGTTGAAGTCTTTGACTACTCCCACCACCTGAAAATAGGCTGCTTCGGGACCTTCTCCCCGGTAAAGTTTCTTGTTCAGGTCGCCATCCGTAAAAAGATATTTTGCTGCCGTTTCGTTGATGACGACCGCTATGGAATCAGCACCATACGACCTTGAAAAGGCCCGGCCTTTGACTATTGGCATTCCCATCACCTCGAAGTAGTCCTCACCTACGCTGTTTGCGTTGACGATCTTTCTGTTTACTCTATCATCTTCTGAAAACATTGTCCACCCGTCGTAGTCATCAATGGGCTTGAACACGGCATGACTTGCTTCTTCTACAAAAGCTTCTTCCTTCAAAGCATTTAGAAAAGCTTCTTGATTTTTTATATTCCTTAGGTTTTCGATCGTGATCACCTGCTCCTTGTCAAAGCCTAATTCCTTGTTTTTCATATAGGATATTTGATCTACGATGACCCATGTAACAGATACCAACACCATCGAGATACTAAATTGAAAAACCACCAGCGAACTTCTCAATAGTGACTTTGCGCCGCCGGCATTTGAAGCAGTCTTGAGCACTTTAGAAGGAATAAATGAGGAAAGGTAAAACGCAGGATAGAATCCTGCAAGTATCCCTATAGAGAGCACAAAAAGAGCGATTGTTATTAGTCCTGATGGAGCAAATAAGACGCTCGTATCCAGAAAAAGATTCAGAGAAGTGCTAATGATGGGACGAAGTAATTCTAGCAGGATTACAGCCACTACAGTTCCCAGTGCCACCATGATGATTGACTCGGTAATAAATTGTGCTCTAAGTTGTAACTTATTTGACCCCAATACCTTTCGTATGCCTACTTCTTTTGCCCGGTGTACTGACCGTGCAGTTGAGAGGTTGACAAAGTTGAAGCAGCCAAGTAACAAGATAAAAAAGGCAATGGATGCCAGCATATAGAGGTATTGCGGGCTACTATTGTTCTCGTACTCGCCTTGTAGGCTGCTATAGAGGTGGATATCGCCCAAAGCAGCGACAATTGGCAGCATCACCATCCCATTGTTGGACAGGTTGTCAAGTCCAATATGCCGATCGATGACACCGGTAATAGCATTTTCCAATTGTGTGGCGGTCGTACCTTTGGAGGCAAGTACATATGTGCTCACATTCATATTATCCCAAACCGTCTCTCTTCCCATGGGAAGAGACTGTAGATTGGCTACCATCGAGTAATGAAAATGGGCATTATATGGAGCTTCCTTGATAATGCCTGTGATAGTATAGTTGTTGCGATCGATCTCGAGTGTTTTACCTATTACCTGATCGAAGCTGATCTTGCCAAAAAGTATTTCGGAGGTATTTTCTGTGATCACCACCTGATTCGGTTCAGCCAGAGCGGTTGCCCTATTGCCGGCCAGCAATTCAAAATCAAAAACGTTCAGGAAGGCGTCACCAGCAAATGCGACGTCTTTTACCATGACAGATAGGCTGTCGTAGCCTACAGGTTTTTGGGCGAATATGTGAAATCCCAATGCTTTTTCCACTTCTGGCACTTCTTCCTCCAATGTTTTGGCCAGCACCGGGTGTGTCGAATTGAGGTCCGCCTGGTTTTCTCCCATTTCAAGATGCATTCCTACACGGAAGATGCGGTCTTGTTGCGAATGAAACTTGTCGTAGGTAGTCTCCTGATAAATATAAACGCCGATGAGTAGGGAGGTCATAATTCCCAGAGACAGACCGAATAAGTTGATGCCTACATACAACTTGCCTCTCAGTAGGTTCCTGATACCCAATAGTAAATAGTTCTTGATCATGATGGTAGGTAGTTTCGTTAGTCCTTTTATTCAACCAAGCATTATACCAATTGCCTTTGCAAGGCCTGAGAGGGGTTATTGTATTTTTTGGCTCCCTAAAAGTGTTCAATATCGGTCATTTTTCGTACGGATATGTAGCAAACTAATGTTCATATTCACACATCTTGTTGTTTTCCCCTAGACCAAGAGGCATGGTATAAAGGGGCTTTTTTTTAAGATCGATATTGAGGAAGCACTCGTCTTTACTTAATTTGAATAGGAATTATGGTCAAAAGGAAAGTCAGTTTTGAGTATATCAAACGATCGGCTGCTGAAATGGTGTTTCACCAAAAAGTAACTGGATTTTTGAGCGTTGAAAGTAACAGCTATTGAGAATTTGGAGTTTGGTTTATCATTTCAAAACTCAACCTTCACGTTTATGGTTAATAGAAAAATAAGATATGAAGATCGCAATTATAGGAACAGGAAATGTAGGAGGCACATTGGCAGCAAAATGGGCTAACTCGGGGCATGAAATTATATTGGGAGTGAGAGATACTGCCAATTTTAAAGGCCAGGACTTGTTGCGTAACCCTAACACCAGGGTTATGCCTATCAAAGAAGCTGTGAAAGCCTCTGAGTCAATTTTGCTTGCAACCCCTGCTCCGATGGCAGCTGAAGTAGCCAATTCTTTGGGAGATACCTCTGGAAAAATCATCATTGACTCGATGAATGTTGTAATGGGAAGAGGGCCTGAAGGCTTTAGAAATACAGCAGATGCCATTCTGGCTAATACGGCGACCAAAGATGTAGTGAAATGCTTCAATACCACAGGCTTCAATAACATGGAAAACCCAAAATATGGCCCGCATCATCTGGACATGTTTACTTGTGGGGACAGTTCAAAAGGCAAAGCTGTAGCCGTTCAGTTGAGCAAGGATGCTGGATTTGCCGAGTGCTACGATGTGGGCGGTAATGATAAGTTTCAGCTAATGGAACAATTTGCTTTCTTTTGGATCAATCTGGCGATGGTTCAGGGGCAGGGAAGAGAGATTGGGTTTAAGCTTTTGAAAAGGTAGTGCAAGCCGGCTGAAATCTCCATTTTTTATTTTAACCCCCAGGTATAGTTCGCCTCCTTACCCAAGGTAAGCTTTAGTTCTCCACCTTTAGAAAAAGTATCATGGGAAAAGTGACTGCTGTCCCATTTTTTTCCATTTAAAGTAGCTTTTTGGATATACAGGTTTTCGGCTGAGTTTTCGCTGGTGGTGATGACAAACGTTTTCCCTGAGTAATACTTCTGATCCAAAGCCATCTCAATACGGTCAAAAATAGGAGAGGTGATATCATAGGAAGAACTGACCGCTGCTCCACCATCCATTTGAAACAAACCGATGGCCATTAGCACGCCAAGGGCGCCCATCTGTCCCTGGTCCTCATCGCCGTTGTAGCCTCCATATGGTGTAATGTCTGAAAACGTAATCTCTTTCACTTCCCTCACCCATTTTTGCGAAAGCCAGGGCGCTCCTGTATGATTGAACAAATGCGCCATTTGGCAGGAAGGCTGGTTTTCATAGTCGACCCAGCTCTCTGCATGCTTACCGTGATCTGTGATGAATTTGTTAGGCTTTGCTTTGATGAAACAGCTGTCGACATATTGCGCATATTTTTCCTGTCCTCCGAAGAGTTCGGAAAGCCCTGCCAGGTCATGAGGCACGTAGTTCGTGTAAATGGCGGAGTTGCTCTCAACAAATCCCAGGGTGTTGAATCCCTCACCGATAGGCGTGAAGTTCTCGATCCACGTTCCATCGATGTTTTTAGGATGGATAAAATGCGTCTCAGGGTTCCATAGGTTTTTGTAGTTCTGAGAACGTTTAGTGAAAAATTCAAAGTCTTTCGTCTTACCTAGTGCGGTAGACAACTGCCCCAGGCACCAATCCTGGTAAGCGTATTCCATTGTCATGGCAGCGCCGTCTTTGTGTCCCCCAGGGCCAGGTATGCCTTCAGGCACATAGCCTCTTTCTACGTAGTAGTTCATGCCGCCACCTTGCGGATTGTCGCGGTGCTCATAGCCAGCCCTATCCCTAATACCACCTTGGAAGGCATTTTTATAAAGGCCCTCGTAGGCTTTTTCGACGTCGTAGTTACGAATGCCTTTGTTGTAGGCAGTGGCGAAAAAGGAGGCCGCAGGATCGCCAATCATCACATAGGTGTAGTTGCCGCCAGAGGGGCCACGGGGGATGAGTCCTCCGTGTCTGTACATTTCTACCATGCTGGCGCAGAACTCGTTCATGATTTCCGGGTACACCATCGACCAGAGCACGTTTAATGTCCAGTGGCTACCCCACCAGGCATCAAAATTATACTGGTTGTGTTTTGGCTTTTTGTTGTCATCAAGCGCGACTTGCCTCACCACTGGCCTTGGGCCAGTCATATCACAGTACTTGCCATCCACATCGCTCACAATTCTACGGCCCAGCAAAGAATGCCAGAGGTCGGTATAGAACTTGATTTTTTGTTTTTCGCTACCGCCTTCTACTTTGATCTTACTGAGGTAACCGTTCCATTCTTCTTTTGAATCGGACAAAACATGCTCAAAACTCCAATGTGGTAACTCGGTATCCATGTTAAGCCTGGCCTGTTCTGCGCTGGTATAGGAAATGGCCACCTTCATTTGAAGTACGTTTTTTTGGTTCTTCGTAAACTTTACGAAGGCGCCTACCTCTTTGCCATGCACTTTGTCAAGATTTTCTCCATTGAGTATGCCTTTTTCCCAGGTGCCAAAAGTCGATATGCGCTGGTCGAACCTGGCGACGAAATAGACATAAGTCGGCTTTGGCCTGCGGTTAGTAGGCGCCATGATGCTGTAGCCCGCAATCTCCGTGTCACTTATTTTTTCGACCATCGCTGAGTCCATCGGGCCATGACCTAAGTAGGCTCCCACATCAAAAATGATGTATTTGTCTTCGTCGGCAGGGTAGGTGTATTTGTGAAAACCGACCCTCGTGGTAGATGTTAGCTCTGCCCTGATGCCGTAGTCTTTCAAGTAAACGCTGTGATACCCCGGAGTTGCTTTTTCATCGTCGTGACTAAAGGCCGATTTGTACGCCTCCATTCCCAGATGTCCTTTGAATTCACCCACTGTGGGCATGACCGGGATACCTGACATTTGCCAGGCGTGAATATGAGAAAAACAGCGCACGTAGAGGCTGTCGTACAGGTAGCCCGAGTTCCAGCTGCCTTTTACCCAGGTATCAGGACTAAGATTCACCATGCCAAAAGGCCTTGACGCTGAGGAAAAGAAAAACCACCGTGATTTGTGCGTGTCGACGAAGGGGTTAACGTAGTCGATTGGTTGTTTTACCTTTTGCGCATAAACAGCCGAAAATGGCGTCAGTAATAGTACAAAAACAGAAGTTTTAAGTATGAATTTAAGCACGCCTTTGAAGTTTTGTTTTGATAATACTGAATATCGGCGACTTGGCCATAAATGTTTTTTGTTATAGTTGGAAAACCATATCAAAGCATCATCGCACCATATCGCACATTTTTAATTTTGCTATGAATGCGTCGTTAGGCATGGTACATCTGTTTTCTCTATTGGCCAGGTTTGGTTAGCTCTTCTAAAGTCCAGGGTGTATTCTTGCCTTTGCTGGCTTCTCTGACTCGTTTCACGTCTTCCGAACTTATTGCTGGTGAGGCCCTGGGCCGCAGGGTAAATCCGGCGACGCTGTCTACCGCAGCAGCAGCCATACCAGGAATGTCGTTGGAAGTGCGAGGTGGTGTGCCACCAAACTCATAGCGAATATAACTGACCACAGAAGAAATCCATTCATCGCTGTTGGCTTCCATGGCAGGCATCACGCTACTGTATTCTTTTCCGTCGATAGGTCCGGTAAGGCCATGTAACAGAATTTTGATGACTTCATCTTTTTTAACAAATTTTACTTGTTGGGAACCTCTTAATGGTGGAGCAGGCATGTTTCCTCCGCCAATTGCGACACCATCGCCGCCTTCACCATGGCAACTTGCGCATAAAGATTTGAATATTCTGGAGCCTTCAAGAACCAAACCCCGGTCTGTTTCTGATAGATTACCTAGTTTGATTCCATAAGCCTTTGCATCTTTATTTTTGTCGAGTGCAGCTTTAGTGGCGACAAGCATCTCCATGTTTTTGTGTTGGTCTAACAGCTCTTCAATTGTTTGCTTTGCCTGTTCGTCCTGGCTCTGATATAACGACAGCAGCACTTGAACCTTCACGTCGTCATTTTGATCTTCTTTTAGCTTTGCCACGCTGCTGATCATTTCCTTGTCGTTTGCTTTTAGGTAAGATTCACTGATCCACACCGCTGTTCTTCTTACTTGTGGATCCTTGTCTTTGAGTGTCTGTTGCAATACCGTTTGATTGATAGCCTCCAAACCTTCCAGCGTCCAAAGGGCATGTATTCTCCCTAGCGCAGAGCCACCCTTGCTTTTGATAGTTGCCTTGTCGATCAATGCCGGCACCACCGATTTGTCCCTTCTGACGATGATCTCCTTTTGTGCATTGTCGCGCCACCATCCGTTAGGGTGATCAAGGTATTTCAAAAGATCAGCGGTTGATTCATTCAGCATATTAGGCTTGGGACCTCGTTTAAAATCATCATGCACGACCCGATAGATACGTCCATGTCCCACATTTTTGTCGAGCCCCAGGCTATCAATTTTATTCCGCAAGAAAGAGCCTGGTTTGGTCCAATTTCCCTGCTGGATGATACCCCGGTGCATATCCACAATATACAGATTGCCGTCTGGGCCGGTGGCAGTATTCACTGGCCGAAAGTTCATATCTGTGGATGAAATAAATTCACGACGGTTGTACGTGTTTTTGAGTTTTGTCTTTCCTTCCTCATGGATTAATTCGGCCCGACGGATGGTTCTGGCGACCGGCTCACAAACGATATAATCTCCGACAAGGTCTTCTGGCAGGCGGTCGCCCCGAAAAATACTTTGGCCGCAGGGAGCTGTAAAATGATTGAGCGTATTGTCGGGACGCAATCGTTTTTCACCACCTTGTACATCGGGCGTGGCAATGATTGGCCATACCTCCGTAAAAGCAGCATTGAACTGATCAGGAAAATCCAGCGAACCATATTTGGGGTTAATCTGAAAGCCCAGCGCAGCAATTTCACCTCCGGCTCGACTGAAGAAAATTCGCCCGTAATTATCATGTGTTACGCCCCATTGACCATTAGACCCACTGGCCAATGTATCCACCTGCATGCTGCCATTGGTGTATCGAAAACGCACGGGGTCATAGGTCATATACATCCAATTGTCGAGGTTCCAGTCGAGCCCACTGCGCTGATGTTCCATATTGGCATCATTTACTTTGTATGCTTCGTTTTGGTATACCAGTTTTTTCACATCAGCTTTCCCATCACCATCAGTATCTTTATAGCTGTACATATTGATGGTATTGGTCTCGTTGACCAATAACTCATTCCCCACGGATTGGATCATTCTGGGAAGCAAGAGGCTGTCGACAAAAGTGGTTCGTTGATCCATTTTACCATCATTATCCGTGTCTTCCAATAAGGAGATCCTGCTGAGGGGCTCTTGTTCACCATTGGCGTCGGCATCCTGCATATAGGTAATCATTTCTGCTACATACATCCTGCCATTTCCATCCCAGGCGATGGCAACAGGCTCTTTGATCATGGGTTCACTTGCCACTAGCTCTATGTGATAGCCATCTGGTAAATAAATCGTTTCCAGGCTTTCCTTGGGTGATAAATATTCTGGCGATGGCAGGGGATTAAAAGCTGGTACGCTTTGAAACGTATCGACATCTTCTCCCGATTTCTTGTCAGACATGCAGCCTGTTTGTAACAAAGACAAGAAAAGGATAAATGAAAAGGAATTTATAATCGTGCGATGGACGGGTAGGCTTGTTGCAGACAGATGGTTCATTTTTCGGTGCTATGAAGTCGGAGAGAAAGCTCGTTTTTGCAGATGACGTTATTGGTAAAAAGCTGGTTTAATTTAGATATAATATTTAGAACATCAAGAAGCTTCGTATCCAGCAATTAGTATACGCTAAATGTTCACCGTCGATGGGTTTTAGAACTTAGATACGTTTGTTGTCGTTTTCGAGAAAGCACACGGATCGACTTATTGGAAATTAAAAAGCCACCTGTCAGGGTGGCTTTTAAAATAACAGAAGATTAATTAGCTATCAGGGAGCAGAGACGAATGACTTTATGGCTCGTACATATAAAAGGGTGCCACGATCTACTTGATTATTTGATCTGTCGCTAAAAGAAAAAGACCCCGCCCGAGTGTTGTTACCGTCATCATCAGACATCCAATATTCAGCAGACGTTGTAAAGTCTCCGAAGCCTTTTATGTGAAGGTTGTCGTACATTTCTCTAATCTCGCTTCTATTCGGCAAGTACCAGTCTGCCCCCAAATCCCGGCAGACTGAAGCCGCATTTGGACCAGCATCGTAGGTAAGTATGTTGTCTGTGTTAGTCGACCCATTTCCAATATTGGAATTGGTTGAAACGCCTGTTCCGGGGGCTGCCCAGCCGATTCCTGTTGATTGATCTGTGGCTTGAGCGACGTAGGTTGTGCCGTCAGCCTGCGTATAGAAGATCAACCCGCCCTGATAGGGAACGCCATGAAATTCTGCAGCAGTGGCTCCTCCTGCTCGTAATTCAAAAACCGTGATATCTGTACCATTTCCGTTTTCATCAAGGAGTTGTGACACTGAGAAGATCGATAGCATAGTGGCAGCATCAAAGTTGTTTTTCAGCTGCTGGAGCGAATAAATACCAGCATCGTTGAGACTTCCTATTTCGATCCCATCAGTAGCCATCACTGCAAGACTGACCCCATTTGTATTCATGCTTGCTATAGAAACTCCGTCATTGAATAAGTCAAGGGTAGTGGTGGTGGTAAGACTAAGGACATCATTTACATATTGTCCGTAAAGAAATGACAATGAAATCCCCTGATCTACAAACGTTTGAAGAGTAATTGGATTAGAGGAGTAAGTTAAACCAAGTAAATCATCCAATACGGCATCGTTCGCCTCCCATAGCATCAAGGGAGTTGTTGGAACATCCAGAAATTCCTGATAAGTAGCAACACCCTGGTCAACCATGGTTTGATAGTCCGT
This sequence comes from uncultured Roseivirgaceae bacterium, assembly GCA_964351395.1. Lineage (GTDB taxonomy): Bacteria > Bacteroidota > Bacteroidia > Cytophagales > Cyclobacteriaceae > Imperialibacter. The sequence continues at coordinate 1,124 of CAYGOF010000002.1, read as the reverse complement.
TAGTGTGACAATATCCTCAATGGCAAATCCTCCGTCTCTCAAATTTTGAAAACTGAACAGCCCACTACCATGGATAGCAGTTATTTCAATACCATCCGTTCTCATAGTCGAAACTGAGATGCTGTTGCCATTCAGGGTGGCAATGGTAACTCCGGCATTGAAAAGGTCCAATGTTGTTACGCTGGTATCATCGAGCAAAGACTGGCCATACTTGGTGTACAGAAAAGGCAAGTCAATGCCTTGATCCACAAATGTCTGGAGGTTAATGGGGTTACCGTTATACTCCAGCCCAATCAGCTCGTCAAGTATTGCATTGTTATCGTTCCATAGGGTTTTCGGGGAAACTCCAGACGTCAGTATTTCTTGATTAGATAAGCCTAAATTTTGAAGATCACCTAGTGTAGCACTTCCTAGATAAACAAAAATGTTGGTTGTGAGATAGGGTTGATAGTAGGGAACTCCATTTCCTCCGCTGGGAAGGCTTGCAATTGAGTGCGAATGTGCAGGCTCTGTTGGTATCGAGTGGTCATGGGAAGGTATATTATAAGTATTTACAGTAATTGATGAAATTGCACTGGCAGTACCCAACTGAGAAAAATTGCTATTGGTGTTTTTTGTTACTATGGTTCGACCATCAGAAAAGAATCCTGCAAGGTTTGTATTGCCGCCATGATCGTGACTCCCATCGGCACTTGTTGAACCTCCGCTCAGATTGTATGCAGGCAAGTTCCCCTGTGCGATACTTGTGCTACCACCAACATCTCCATTTGTTTCTGACCCGTTATTCCCTTTCAAGAACCGATCCGTTGCATCAGGGAGCCGATTCTCAAAAAATATTGCTGCTACTTTTGCCGCGGTTTCCGGAACAAGCTCACTCAAAAACCTTCCATCAAGCTTATACCACCCATCATGGTCTTCTAACTGAAAGCTATGCTTGATGTCGCCATAGGAGTTTCTACCCCCCAACAGAACTTTTGTTGGTGTGCTTTTTCCGGTAAGGAAGAGCGTATCACCAAGCACCTTTAAATCCTGAATTTCATTTTCAGGATCAGCATCCGCATCATCCACCAGAGTAGACAGATCCGTTGTAATGGTTCCCCCGGCGTCGGTGGTTTCAAGGGTTG
>CAYGOF010000001.1:491735-931345 GCA_964351395.1 uncultured Roseivirgaceae bacterium | reverse complement strand
ATATGATTGGCGCCCTCAATTAGCGTAATTCCAGTGTTTGTGTCGATGGTGGGGGGGCAACTTTGAATATCGCCGGTGAACGTCCAGGTGTAACTGGCAATAAGGGAAGCTCTGGCTGAAGCCGCCGTACAGTATATCAATCCGTTAGCGCCAAGGTCTATTATGTTCGCAATTGGCAAAGCAGCCCAACCAATAAGGGTATTGTCATAATTAGTGACAGAAAGCCCCGAGTTATCAAGCATGCCGGTCATGTCGTTGACGTTGGTAATATCCCAGTTTCCAAGCGATTGATTAAATGAAGAAGCATTTGAGAACATGTTGGCCGTGGAAGTTACCCCGCTAACGTCCCAACTACTCAGGTCCTGATTAAATGAAGAGGTATTTTGGAACATTTCACTCATACTTACAGTCACGCCAGTTCCCATCGTCCAGTTCAAAGGGGTGGCTGACACACCGGGTGAATCTCCGTTATTAAATGAAGTTGCACCGTTGAACATCCGAGACATATCCGTTATTGCGCTTGCATCCCATCCACTTAGGTCTTGATTAAAAGAAGTAGCATTTTCAAACATGGCCAGCGTGGTGACTGCACTACTAATTTGCCAATTGCTTATGTCTTGATTAAACAAGGTTGCATCAGCGAACATGGCACTCAAATCATTTACAGCACTTACATCCCAATTAGTGATATTGCCATTAAAGGTGGAAGCAGTTGCAAACGTTGAAAACATATTTACTACGTTACTAACATCCCAATTGCTGAGGTCTCCATTAAAACTTGTGGCTTGACCAAACATGATAGCCATATTGGTAACATTTGATAAGTTAGGAGCATCGATGGCATTGTAAGTCAGATTTGTGCAACCAAAAAATGACCTTTCCATGCTGGCCCACGCTATATCACCCCATTGCTCGATGGTTTGAATTTTGTCTTTATCAACCCCATTATTGAAATAAATCCAAGGGAAATCTCCAGATATTGAGACTCTGTATGTACCAGCAGTAGGCAAAACGAAACTATGCGGAGCATTACCATCATTAAATGGCCCAACTGAACCGAAGTTAACGCCCTCATTTCCTACTTCCTCCCAATCAAGAGTGTAATTGAACCCAGTACCATTAATAGGTATTGTAATGGTTTCACTTGGTGTTGTAGTTAACCATGTGGTAATGAATGGATTGCAGACTTGGCCAGCATCAGTAATTGTCCATCCAGCAGCAGTGAGAATGCCTTTTGCAGCTGATGCGTTGCAATACTCTACCCCGAGGGCACCAAGCGTAACAGGAGTAGCTAACGGCGTTTGAGCCGCCCAACCGATCAACGAAGCATCGTAATTAGCTCTGGACATGCCGCTATTGTCAAGCATGTTTGACATGTTCAATGAAGCTCGGCTGGCATTGGTCACGTCCCACGCACCCAGGTTTTGGTTAAAGCTTGTTGCGCCATTAAATACATCTCTCAGGTTCGTGACCTGTGCCACATTCCAGCCACTGATGTCCTGGTTGAAGGCCGTTGCACCCTGAAACATACCCCACATGCTGGTGACGTTGCCCGTATTCCAAAGACCAATATCCTGATTAAAAGCCGTGGCGGCATTGAACATGTCTCCCATATTGGTGACTGCAACCACATTCCAGTTGCCAATATCCTGATTGAAAGAAGTGGCATTTTGAAACATGGAATAAGTAAATTGAACACTACCCATGTTCCAATTGCCAATGGGCTGGTTGAAGGAGGTTGCGTTGAAAAACATTTGGTTCATGTCTGTCACGTTAGCAGTATTCCAGGAACCGATGGGCTGATCAAACGCACTCGCTCCATAAAACATCTGCTGCATATCCGTCACACTCACAGTATTCCATGCACCAATGTTTTGATTGAAGGCAGGGGCATCATAAAACATGAAGGACATGTTCGTCACGCTCGAAACATCCCACGCACCAATATTTCCATTGAACAAAGTGGCATTGAAAAACAGACCCTCCATAGTGGTGACATTGCTAACATCCCAATTATTGAGGTCGCTGTTCAGTGCAAGTGCAAAGAAAAACATATAGTCCATGCTGGTAACACCACTCAAATCCGGCGCATCCAACGCTGTAATCTCAAGGTTTTCACAACCCGAAAATGCATCAGCCATCGATGTCCAGGCAATGTCACCCCATTGCTCGACAGTTTGGATCTTATTTCTTTCCGTGCCATAATCGAAAAGGATCGCGGGAAAATCGCCAACAATTTCTATCTGATAGGTATCTCCACTCGTCAATCCAAAAATGGTATAGTTGTTAGTCAGACCAGTGGCAGATCCATCTCCGACTCCTGAATTGGTAAGGTTAGTCCAGGTTACGTCATAGTCATAGCCCACTCCCGTAGTGGGAATAGTAATCTGCCCATCCGTCGTCACCCACGTAGTCACAAAAGGTCGAGGGGACCACAAGTGAACATATACTGCTTCCTCCGATACATCGAGTGCAATAAGGTCTGCTTTATCATCTGAATTGAAATCAGCAGTAGCCAGAGATCTGATGTCCGTTCCAGAAGCAACAGCAGTACTTAGAGAAAAAGAGGATATACCATCGCCTAAATAGACTTCAACTTCGCTGGTGCTATAGTTGGCAAGGGCAATATCTAAAATGCCATCCCCATTAAAATTGCCAACAACAAGTGCCTCTTGCCCAAGAGTCACTGAAGTGTTATTCTGGGTAAAAATTCCATTTCCCAGGCCTATAAATAAATTGACGGAAGAAAAATTCCTGGTTAAAATGTCAAGATTACCATCGTTATTGAAATCCCCTGCCACCAACTCCTGAGGTGTACCGGGAGTGCCATTAAAAAAAGTAGCCGTACCAAATCCACCTATGCCATCTCCAAGCAATACATGAATCCCATTAGATGATTGATTGGCACTTACAATGTCAGCATTTCCATCATTATTGAAATCACCGGTAACCACATCCAGGGCCTCCCCAGTCACAGGATATAACACCACATCCGAATAGGTGCCATCTCCATTACTAAGGATTACGCCTAAATCTTGCGATGAAATAGTACTAAATACCAAGTCTAAATGCCCGTCATTATCAAAATCAGCCACATCCATTTGGTAGGCGCTAACTAATGCAGTCGTCAAGTCAATAATAGCGCCACTGGTAAAAGTTCCATCGCCAGCTCCATGCATGATTTCTATTTCTTGCCCCGGGTTCAAATGAGATGCCGCAATATCAAAAAACCCATCTCCGTTAAAATCACCTATGACAATACTAGTGATGTCATCACCATTTGTTAATACATAGTCGTTAAAGCTACCAAACGTACCTGCTCCCGTCCCTAAGGCTACTTTTAACGACCCACCTATTAGAGACCCTAGAGGATTGGCTAAAACGATATCAGCATTTCCATCGGCATTAAAATCAGCGGACAACACTTTGCTTGGAGCTGATGTCGATGTCAGGGCTATGGATTCAGAAGAAAAGAACGGATTATAATTTGGAGTTACTGTGACCACAAACTGTCTTTCGCCCGACGTTATCGTATGCAGCGAATTTGCTACTTGTCCGGATAGCTTGTCGACTACCTCAATTGAGGAAACTGTGGCTGCGCCTGACGGAATATTGAATGTTAAAGAAGATGTATTTCCCGCAATGGGTACTACAGGCATACCTCCGAAATAAATAACGTTATCGGCGAAAGATGGGCTAAAGCCGGTTCCAGTAAGCGTAACTGATGTTCCTACAGGTCCCGAAACAGGTGAAAAGGATGAAATAACGGGCGGAAGTCCGGAATTGGTCGCTCCCTGGTTTTCAAAAGCACCAATGTCAACACTTACGCCACTGTATCTTGGGTTATTGCCCAGGTCAAAAGGAAAGAGCTCTGTAAAGTTACCATCACCATCTTCATCCAACAGGTCAATAAAAAGGAATCCATCCAAGGCCAGATCATCTCCAAGATCAATAGCTGATGACCCCACTAGCAGTGAATAGTCGCCACTTCCACTATCAAAAAAATTAGGGTCAGTGGTGTAAACATTGTTCTCCGTAACGCTGCTATATTCTATTGGATCCCAGTTTTCAACAATGGAGTTGGCAATATAAAAATCTCCGCCATCATTTATGCTGGGCAGGCTTCCATTCAATGCTGCCACAGACGTATTACCCCAGAAGATGGAATTATATATGTCGACAATAGCTCCGGGCATAAAGCTTAGTCCGCCAGTAGCGTCATTCGATGCGTTGTTGGCAAAAGTTGAGTTAACCGAGATGAAAGTAGAAAGATCATCGACATACGCTGCACCACCATTGTCATAGGCAAAGTTATCAGCAAACAAATTCTGGAATGCTTGATAATAACTTTCACTCAGGTAAAGTCCTCCCCCAGTTACTCCAGCTTGTGTATTGCCTATAAACTTATTGTAGTAGCCTGGGGCCTCATCGACCAGGTTGGACCCATTCATATAAAGGCCAGCACCAGCCACACCGCCGTTGTACTGGAAAATACACCTGTAGATAAATGGCTCTGTGATGTCCAGGTAGGCTCCTCCGCCCGTGGTGGCGTAGTTATTTTGAAAATGCGTTTTGATAAAAGTTACATCACCGGCTATTATATAAGCACCACCTCCACTACTGCCCGCCTGATTGTATTCCAACACCATATTATTCAGGCTAAAACCGGCAGATGAAGAATAAATACCTCCACCGTCGGTTGCAGCACTGCCACCACTAATGGTAAAGCCATCAAGGAAAACTCCGGAGACGTTACTTATGATTACAACGCTGTTGCTATTGTCAGCAATGAAACTAAAGTTTGTATCATCGTCACCATTTAAGTCACCGCTCAAAACAGTTTGCGACGGGTCAGCAAATCGCTGCGCCAGGTTTGTTTCGGTACCATCAAAGCCACCGTAAATCTCCAGGTCATTTTGAGTGATAACAAAAGATAGGGACGTGTTACCTGGATCAGCAGCATCTGGCAAGTAGGTACCATTGGCTAGCCATATCTGGTCTCCACTTATCGCCACGGAGAGGGCGTCCTGCAAGTCAACAAATGCGTCGGCCCATGAAGAGCCATCGTTTGTTCCAGCGGCATCGGCTTTTACATATATGACCGCTGGTACCCGTGACCCTGCTTCCACCGAACCGATATCAGGAAGACCATCAAACCTTGGGGCTCCTCTTTGGTCATTTTCACCGTTACCGGTTGGCACTCCAGCATCAATCACCGGGCTACCTACACCAGGCAGGTGTGTTAAAGTAGGACCTCCGTTATCAGCAAGTGTTTCAAGTATGGGGTCTATTGGGGTAGTATTGTCTCCGACTAAGTCATTGGTGAGTGGAGTAAATGTCATGCCAGTGTTATCACCAATAAAATTATAGTCCGCAGATGTGAATGTGCCAAAGCCGTCTGGGTAGGTGCCATCAAGGTTACCTGCTAAAATCGTATTGTTCAAAGTAACTGACCCAAGCGAGTTGAAGTAAATGCCTCCTCCCCATCCAGTTCCGTCGAAGTCACTATTACTTTGGTTAAGGGTGATGGTAGAAGAGGTAATAATGAGTGATCCACTGGTAACTTCAATGCCGCCACCGTAGTTGAGCGCCGAATTGCCAGATATAGTGCTTTTATTGATGCTCAGCAACGAACCTGAAGAGTAGTCGATTGCGCCGCCACTGTTGGCAATATTATTGCTAAAGGTAGAATTACTAAATGTAAGAATAGCTCCAGTACCACCGCCTGCTATAGCGCCTCCTAGATAAGCTTCGTTTGCTTGAAAAGTGGTGTTTTCTATTGCTATAGAACCCTTTTCAGCATAAATCGCTCCACCATCAAAGTCGGTCACGTTTCCGTCAAAAACGCTGTTGGTAATCAGCACGTCACAAATGCCGATAAAGCTAAAAATAGTACCGCTGGCATTTATTAGACTGTTGCCTGTAAAAGTTGACTCATTCACGAGGACCTGTGGCCCAGATCCAAAAAAGTCATTTTTCAGGTGAAACATAGGTTGGCCATTCATATTGCTACCAAAAAAGCTGCAATATTCAATATTCAGATCTCCTTGAATAGTTAGTAGGGAACCCACATTTCCGTCCACCAATGGGTCGGTATAGTTAACGTTGGTAAAGTTAAGATGGCTGAGGGTAAGCGGGGCCAGCGAAGAGAAAACCTGGATGCCAAACACGCCGCTGCCCTGGTCTATATCCCCTGAGCCATTGATGACAAGGTTGTCTACTTCATAGCCATTGATAACGAGCTGCTTGGTGCCAATATCCAGGGTAGAAAGCACTGTGATTACGGAGCTGGCTGGTAGATTAAATCTGATGGTGTCAACGGATACCGTGCTGGCATCTAAAATAGCCTGTCGCAAAGTGCCTGGGCCCGAATCAGCCGTTGAAGTTACAACTAAAGAAGCGGGTACGTTGTCGTAAATAAGAATCTTGTCGAACCCTACCCCATCATAAAATGGGCTACTTGTCTCATCCGTTTCAAAACGCAGCCGGAACCGCACGCCACTGGTAAGGTTAAGAGAACTCAAGTCATAACTATACTGCTGCCAGCCACCCGAGATGTCGGACCAGCCATCAGTACCTGATACTGTTGAGGAAGGAGAATTGCTGCTGACTGTGTACCAGTTGTTGTCGTTTGCATTGCCTAGTACATTCCAAACACCTTCGGACGTTGAGTATTCTACATAGGCAATATCATTTGCAAAGTCAAAGGTTTCAAATCCATCGCCAGCATTAAAATTCATATCATAGTTCAGCGAAAAACGGATGGTAGGATTCACCAGTCCGGAAACATCAAAAAATGGGCTTTCAATGTAGCTGTTTTCGTTAGCATTATACGGTGATTCAAGACTAGTTGCAAAAATCTGATCTCCATCTGCTGCACTATTGATAGCAGTACCGCTGGGGAACCCATGATTCCATGAAGGATTTATCCCCCCCACTTGCCAGCCTCCATCTCCACTTTCAAAGCTTTCAAAATAGGGAAAGATGGTGATGGGCGTAGATACTTGAATATCGGCACTGATAACATCGTCCGCAGGAACTTCATCTCCGGCAACTGCTACACTTACGGCAAGCTGATACGTCCCCACAACTGCTAGGTTGGCCAGATTGGTAAACGTATATTCTTGTGTTTGTTGGGGGTTGATGGTTCCCGTGAAGGTTTCCGTTGCCGTTATCGCTCCTGCATCAATTGAATAGCTAACGTCAAAATTCTGAATCGGATCCTGGCCAAAGTTGGTGATCCTTGCCTTCACCTGATAATCGCCAACAATCGTCGAAAGCGGTGATGTAATGGCAGTAACACCAGCATTGATTGCGGCGTCAGAAACATAGACAGAATAGTCTTCTGTCTCGCCATAGCTGTAGGAACCGCAGGCTTGCACATCTTCGGCAATAGTCGTTTCCATCACCACTATGCGCAATCTCAGCAGTGTATTAAGCACTGCATCTATTGGCGCAGTAATGTTATCATTGAAGCTGGTGGGTGTATTGCTTACCGCCGATGTGTAGGCCAATTCCCCGGGCGAAAAAACAAAATCGTTATCCCAGTCCACAAAAATCTTCGCAATCTTATCGTAGTCGCCACTGCAAGTGCCAACGTCAAGAGAAAAAGGGTTGACAGATGCTGGAGTCAACAAAATAAACTCCGAACTATAGTCAGTGTATGACTGGCAGGAAGAATAGTCGGAAGTGCTCACTCCTCCCATCGAAAATGCCTCTATTTTTGAATCAGCAGAATCACTTGCGCCAGAAGCGCAATAATCAGTGGGGCAATTTTCAGTGTCACCATCAAAGGTCCAGGTGAAGTTCGTTTCAATGAATTGCCTGTCAGTTGCTGATGCACAGTAGTAAAGGCCAGTCGCTCCCAGAGTAACATTAGTTTGAAGGGTCAATGCAGACCAGCCACTCAAAGTAGCATCATAGTTAGCAACCGACAACCCCGAATTTTCAAGCATGCCATTCATACTGATAACACCTGAAACATCCCACGCTGCTAATGATTTGTTAAAAAATGAGGCTCCCGAAAACATGTAGTTCATGTTTAATACACCCGAGACATCCCAGCTACTCAAGTCCTGATTAAAAGAAGTAGCATTAAAGAACATCAGGCTCATATTGGTCACACTAGTTACATCCCAGGCACTCAGATCCTGATTGAAAGCAAGGCTATTGTTAAACATGCCAATCATACTGGTGACGCCACTAACATCCCAGGTACTTACATTTTGATTAAAAGATTCGGCACCGGCAAACATGGAGTTCATGCTGGTGACATTGGCTACATTCCAGGTCGACAGATCCTGATTGAATGCGAGTCCCTGATTGAACATGTTGTCCATGATGGTAACACTGCTAACGTTCCAGCTGGCAAGGCTCTGGTTGAAAGACGTCGTCTGAGTAAACATGTAGTCCATGGCTGTGACACCGCTGACGTCCCACGCACTAATGTCCTGATTGAAGGGCGTGCCGTAAAACATGCCTGCCATATTTGTCACATTACTAACATCCCAGGTACTCAAATCTTGATTAAAGGACGACGAGTAAAACATATAGCCCATGTCCGTCACGTTACTTACGTCCCAATTCCCAATATTTCCATCGAACGACGTGGCCCCGCTGAACATATTGTTCAAACTCGTTACATTGTTCAGGTTCGGTGTGTCTGTTGCATTGTAGAGGAAGAGACCGCAACCAAGAAAAGCTGATTCCATGCTGACCCAAACGACGTCGCCCCACTGCTCAATCGTCCTGATTTTGTCCTTTTCTGGTCCGCTATTAAAGTAAATTCTGGGAAAATCACCGGAAATTTCAATCTGATAGGTGTCTCCATTTGTCAGCCCTGTGATTTGATAGTCGCCAGTTTGCCCAGCAATTGAGCCATCTCCCTGCAGAGCATTCGTAAGGTTGGTCCAGGTGATGTCGTAATTGTAGGTAGGGCCAGAAAATGTTGGGATGGTAATAGTGCCGTCAGTCGTTACCCAGGTGGTGACAAAGGGATTACAAAGCTGGCCGGCATCAGTAATCGTCCAGCTTGAACCTGCCACAAGCAATGCTCGTTCTGAGGAACTGTTGCAAAAGTTAACTCCTGATGCTCCAAGAATTACTGAAGTTTCAAGAGGCGACTGCCCCGCCCAACCTATGAGAGTGGCATCATAGTTCGATGTAGACAAACCACTGTCGTCGAACATGAATTCCATATTTAACGATGCCCTGCTAGAACTGGTCACATCCCACGCACCAAGATTTTGGTCAAAATATCCCGCACTCTCGAACATATATGACATATCCGTCACTTTTGACACGTCCCAATTACCTATATCTTGATTGAAGTAATAGGCAAACGAAAACATATAACTCATGTCAGTAACATTAGATGTATTCCAGCCACTTATATCTAAGTTGAAAGATGTGCTTTCAAACATGCTGGACATATTTGTCACGTTGGCTGTATTCCAATTACTAAAATCAGCCCCTTCAAAAACCTCAGGGTAGGTGGTTTGGAAAAACATAAAAGACAAATCAGTTACATTGCTTAAATCAGGAGCATCTGTAGCTGTAATTTCCATATTAATAGCCCCATAAAACGCCAATTGAAAAGAGGTCCAGGAGATACTACCCCATTGCGAAAGACCAACTATCTTTTGAACATCTCCCGTATTATTAAAATAAATCCTTGGAAAATTGCCTGTGATAGCCACCTGATAAGTACTACCATTTTCCAGGCTTGTGAGAACCGCGTCTCCGGTCTGGGCCAAAAGGGAACCTTCCGATATGCCCGGATTTGTAAGGTTGGTCCAGGAAACATCATAATTGTAGCCACCGCCTAAAGTAGGCACGGTAATAGTACCATCGGTTGTAACCCATGTGGTGATGAAAGCCTGAGAAAAAGCCTGTGTAAACGACAGCAAAATGAAACCCACCACTAACAGTACCTTGACTGATGAAAAGCGAAACTTAAATTTAGGCATAGTAAACCCCGAACGGAATGATATGAATATGAAAGACTGTAGTTGGCAAGGCCCTCTTTATGAGCACAATACAATAGAAATGATCAACAGCTGGCGGCAAAGTAAATTTAGAATTGGTTAAGAAAAAAAATGTCTTTACCGCTTCAAACACTAAACATAAGCTCAAAACCCATATTTTTCTATACCGCCGTTCAACTTTGGAAAAAAATATTTTTAACGGTAACAACCTTCTATTTAAAAAAACTCGGTCTACATTTGCACGAGTTGGAGAAATCCAATTTTTTTTTGAGATAATTATATTTCTATGTTGTACCTTGGTTAGTTGAAGCGATCAACCTAAATTCTCCGGTTTATGAAACCCAATATTTTGTCTATCAGATTCATTCTAATTACTCTTTTTTGTTTTGGTTTTTTGGCAGCCAGCGCTCAATACAAATTCGATAACAAGAGCGACAAAAAAACATTTGAAAAGGCTCAGAAAGCATATGACGACTATGACTATGCAGGAATCATGGAGCTTGAAAACGCCCTGATAAAATTTTCAGAGCCGAAGCAAGACACGCTCACTGCGCTCATCTATTCCTTTCTTAGTGAAGCTCATCATTCGCAGGGCGACCCAATGGTAGCGCTTGACTACTACCATAAGGAGCTTGCTCTGAGGCAAGCTATTCAGCCAAAATCAGATTACGACTATAGTAGCATAATGTCCAATCTGGCTTCCCTTGCCATGATGATGGGGGAATATGAAGAATCAGAAAAGATGTACTTAGAGCTGGCAGAAGAAGATAAAAAAGCATTTGGTGTAAAAAGTGGGGAGTTTGCACTGACTGTTAAAAACCTGGCCGACTTGTACAAAAGCATGGGGCGTTACAGCGAAAGCGAAGCAACGCTTCGTAAGTTGATGAGAGATGTTGGAAAGGACAATCCCGAATACCCTTCTATTGTAACCAATCTGGCGATTTTATACTATACAACAGGTGAGTTTTCAAAGTCTGAAAGAACATTTGACACTGCCCTTGAACTTCTGGAAAACACCGTAGGAGCTGCGTCGGTAGACTATGCAACGGCCCTTGGAAGCTTAAGCTTTCTGTACCAATCGCAAGGAATGTACGCCGAAGCTGACGAAACCATTCAAAATGCAATTTCAATCCTGGACCGGCTTCAGGGAGAGAACAATATGCAAAGAAGCCTTTTAATCAATTATGCAGGGATAGTGAAATTTAGGTTGGGGCTGTACGATGATGCCGTAGACTATATGAATGAAGGACTGGCACTTGACGCTGAACTTTATGGCGAAGAATCAGTCAGCTATGCTTATTCGCTTGATTTGCTGGCCACCATCTACAGTTATCAGGGCAGTTATGAAAAAGCCATCGAAACATATGACAAAGCACTCGACATTATTGGAGCAGTAATTGGCGAGGAGAGCTTTGATTATTCCTATACCCAGGCTAACCTGGCGCTGGCTTACATTAATGGAGGGAGGCTCGACGAGGCACTTGCCACAATGAATTCGGTGTTAGCGAAGGACAAAACTATTCTTGGTGATGACCATCCCGACTATGCGAATAGTGTTCACAATATGGGCAACCTCCAATTCAAAAGGGATAGTTATTCGGAGGCAGAAAAGTATTATACCGAATCGCTACGAATTAGAAAGCGGACGCTTGGAACTAATCACCCCAAGTACGCAGAAACAACCAATAAGCTGGCCGTTCTTAAATGGGCACAAAAAGACCCAAAAAGTGCAGAAGCATTCTATAAGGAAACCTTCGACAATTTCTTTACCCAAATCAACGCCTACTTCCCCATCCTAAGCGAAGATGAAAAATCGACCTTCTACTATACCAAACTAAGAAGCGCCTTCGAAGAGTTTAATTCTTTCGCCATTGATCGGAGCAGCGATAACCCTGCGCTTATTGGCGACATGTATAATATCCAATTAGCCACTAAAGGGTTGATCTTGTATGCCACCAGCAAAGTGCGGGAAAGCATTCTCAACAGTGGTGATACCGTGGTAATCAACAAATACCAGGAATGGATTAGCCAGAAAGAAAGAATTGCGAAGCTTTACTCCTCTAACGATGAAGAACTGGAAGTAAGGGACGCAAAAATCGATTCTTTGTCGACTTTGGCTGATGGGCTCGAAAGAGATCTGAGTAAGGCTTCAGTGGCCTTTTCAAATACCTTTGTCCAAAAAGACTATACCTGGCAAAACGTGCGTGAAAAATTAAAACCTGGAGAAGCAGCTATTGAAATAATTCGCTTCAAGGAGTTTAAGCCGGATTTGAGCGGGAGCTTTACAGAAAATGTATACTATGCCGCTTTGATTGTACGTAGCGATACGGAAGACAACCCTGACCTGGTCATCATCAGGAATGGTAACCAAATGGAAGATCGCTACCTGGCCAACTACCGCAATGCCATCAGGTACAAAATCGAGGAAGACTTTTCATACAGTCTTTTCTGGAAACCAATTGCGAATAAACTTGAAGGAATTAAAAAAGTCTACTTTTCACCAGATGGGGCCTACAATCAAATCAGTATTTATACCCTGAGAAATCCTGACACAGGCAACTATACACTTGACGAACTGGAAATTCAGGTCGTCACCAACACGAAGGACCTGGTGGAAGAAAAAAAGAGCTCTCCACTTCAAACCAAAGATGGAAAAGCGATGCTGATAGGCTATCCAAATTATAACAAAGGGTCTTTTGAAGATATCATGGCGCAGGATTCAGTAGCTGCAAGTGTTGTAAATGCTGTTGCTGAAGGTCGGGGCGAAAGTCGCGAGGTAAGAGGCACCCGTGGCACTAGAGGTACTCGCGGTTCTCGGGGAGCAGACGAGGAAGGAAATACAAGAGGTCTTTCCAGAGGTTTGCCCCGAGGTATCAGAGGTAACCTCAATCGGTATGTGACCAGTAACGACTTGCTTGCCCTGTTGCCTGGTACAAAGGTAGAAGTAGAGAAAATAAATGCGCTGTATGCCTCGAGTGACACTGAATCAGAAATAGTCCTGGGCGATAATGCAATTGAAACTTCCCTGAAGGAAGTTAGATATCCGCGGACCCTTCATGTGGCCACCCACGGATTTTTTCTTGAGGACCCTAAACCAGAAGAGGCAATTGACACCAAATACATTGGAAACCCACTGCTAAAATCCGGGCTTATTTTTGCCGGAGCCAACAGCTTCCTCGCTACAGGCGAGGTAATAGATGATGACGGTATTCTCACAGCCTATGAGGCAATGAATTTAAACCTTGAAGGCACGGAACTTGTTGTGCTCTCAGCCTGCGAAACAGGACTCGGCGAAATAAAAAATGGTGAGGGCGTTTATGGTCTTCAACGGGCATTTAGAGTGGCCGGGGCAAAAAGCATGATCATGTCGATGTGGACGGTAGATGATGATGCCACGCAGGAACTAATGACTCACTTCTACGAAGAGTGGCTAAAAACTGGTGATAAGCATATGTCATTCATCAATGCGCAAAAAGCATTGAAGTTAAAATATCCAGAGCCCTATTTTTGGGGCGCCTTTATCATGGTAGGCGAATAAGCTGGTATTCCACTTTATACTAGGCCCTTCTGTTTGTTACAGAAGGGCCCTATTTATTTAAATAATGGTGGATGTTTCAAATGATGATCGGTCAGCGTCTGGATGCGGTTAGCGAGAGATATTATTTTTTCTTCCTCAAACAGGTGCCCAACGAGCGTAAGGCTTGTAGGCCGGGATTTATTATCAAAACCAGTCGGAAATGCGATTGCCGGATGTCCTGTGAGATTGGTAATAAGCAACTGACGGCTAAATGTGGGTGCAATCAAAATATCATAGTCAGCCATTACCTCATCCATTTTATCCATTAACAGTTGCCTGTGCCTGTTAGCCTGCAGGTACTCAACAGCTGGAATAAACCTCGACTGCCTGAGTGAGTTCGCCCTTGAGCCAGCTGTTTGCTCTACCATTCTGTCCACCTCGCGGCTGGTCACCAATTCGTCGAAAAAGGCGCCTGCCTCAGCTCTCAAAATAATGTCAAAAGAACTATAGGGAATTGAATCTTCTGAAGGGAGCACTATTTCGGTGAGTTCAAAACCATTTTCCTTCAACTGGTTAAGAACGGCGATCCCATTCGTGCCTATTTCGGTGCTGTCATTTTCCATCATCCCTTTCAAATAGCCGACCCTCAATTTCATTGGATCGATAGCCATTGGCGACAACATTTCAACATCCTCCACGGTAAGGTCCTGACCGTCAGGTCCCATAATCGCCTCCAACACAATGGCACAATCCATCGCTGTTTTGCCTATTGGACCAGCTTTATCCATGCTCCAGCTCAGGCTCATGCAACCGTCGCGGCTTACCCTGCCAAACGTAGGTCTAAGTCCAGTTGCGCCACATCGCGACGATGGGCTCACGATAGATCCAAGTGTCTCGGTGCCAATGCCAAAAGGCACAAGTCCTGCTGCCACAGCAGACCCAACGCCAGCAGATGAACCACTGGCTCCCTGGGTGGTGTCCCAGGGGTTTTTTGTCTGGCCGCCAAACCAAACATCACCCCTGGCCAATGCACCAGAAGTTAACTTAGCTACCAACACAGCTCCGGCTTCGTCCAGTCTCTCTACTACCGTGGCGTCATAATTCAACTCCTGGTTTTCATAAGGTTTCGATCCCCATGTAGTCCGGTAACCTTCTACAGCAAAGAGGTCCTTGATGCCATAGGGTATGCCATGCAACGGCCCCCGGTATTGACCAGCGGCGATTTCTTCATCCATTTTTCGGGCTTGCCCCAAAGCCAATTCTTCAGTTAATGTGATGACCGCCAGTAGCTGGGGGTCATATCGTTTGATTCGTTCAAGAAAAAACTGTGTGAGAGCAAGCGACGTTATTTTTTGAGACTTGATAAGCCCAGCCAACTGCTCTACGCTATAAAAAGCCATGTCTTCGTTCGCTGTCAAACCAGCACCTTGCGTTACCGCCCAATCAATTTTTTGATGGGGTTTTCTTGACCCAGATTGGTAATTCGTTTTGAATAGTAATGGAGGAACAACCGTCTCTGGGAGCTTGTGTGTCCGCATTGCCTCATAACCAGTCAGATTCCGTATCAGATAATTGTGCATGGTATCCACTTCACTTTTTTCAAAATGAAGACCCACAAGTTTCTGTGCGGAAACAATGTCCTTTTTTGAAAAAGGCTTCTTGCTGGCAACAAAAAAACCGCTGGCAAAACTTGCGGTAATGATCAGCAGTAATAGTACTTTTCTATTCATCGCATAAATTTTTCAGAATGTAATACCGTAGCGTAGTTCCACCAAAGTATATTCTAGGAGTGGGTTCGTCCGAATAATATGCCCCAGCTTCATTCGATATTTCTATATTTGAATTCAGAAAGCTGAATGGGCCCGAATGATATCCAAAAAAACTAAGTATGCGCTGAATGCCCTGGTTCACCTGGCTAAAAAATACGAAAAGGGCCCTGTGCTCATTAGTTACATTTCCGAGAAAGAAAACATCCCACAAAAATTCCTGGAAGCCATTCTGTTGGATCTAAAAAATGCTGGGATTCTTGCAAGTAAAAAAGGTAAAGGCGGAGGTTACTACCTCATAAAACCCCCTGCAGAAGTCAATGTAGCAGACGTCATGCGATTGCTAGACGGCCCGATTGCACTTTTACCTTGTGTTACTTACAAATATTACGAGCGGTGCGACGAATGCAAGGATGAAGAGACTTGTGGAATCAGGGACGTGTTTATGGCTGTAAGAAATGAGACTGTTCAAATACTAAAACAAAGCACTTTGGCCACCATCATTAAAAAAGAGGCAATCAGCAGATAGCCTCTTTTTACTTACATAAAGTCTACTAATTTGGTATAGTTTATAGATTTTATAATATTTGCCGGCTTATTTAAGGTGATATGGGGCAAGAAGCTTGGTTGGTTTTGGGAGTAATAGTGGTGGCAGTAGTGCTGTTCATTACTGAATTTTTCTCCATCGATGTCGTCGCCTTGTTGATTCTCTCTACGCTGGTTTTGCTTGGTATTATCAATCCCGAGGAAGGTGTAGCAGGCTTTGCGAACCCAGCTACTATCACCGTGGCTTTTATGTTTGTATTGAGCGCAGCACTGCTAAAAACAGGTGCCCTTCAGCTCATGACACCCAAACTAGCCCGCCTTTTTAAAACCAATTATTTGCTGGGTATCATTAGCCTGGTGCTATTTGTGGGCGTCATTTCTGCCTTCGTCAACAATACACCTGTGGTGGCAGTGTTTATTCCAGTGGCCGTTCAGATTGCGCATAAAAACAATATCAGCCCTTCGAAGCTACTCATTCCGATTTCTTTTGCATCCATTTTTGGCGGCGTTTGCTCTTTGATAGGTACCTCCACTAACATCGTTGTGTCAGGGGTGGCCATGAAAAACGGACTACCTGCACTAGGCATGTTCGAAATGTCTCCGTTAGGCCTGGTTTTCCTGGCCATTGGTACCATATACATTGCATTCATTGGCATCAAACTGTTACCCGATCGGTCTGTAGCTGAGGGATTCAAAGGCAATGTTTCTTTCAGAGATTTTCTTACAGAAATAGAGCTAAAGGAAAACGGGGCTTTTACAGGTCAGCGCATCATGGACAGCCCTATTGTGCGTGAATTGGAAATGGACATCCTGGAAATAAGGAGAAATGGGCAAAACTACGACCTGCCGCCAGGCGACATGGTGCTATTAGCAGGAGACGTGCTGAAAGTCCGCTGCAACGTAGAAAAAATCAAGGGTCTGAAAGACCTGGTTAAAATCCACCCAGAAGCAGCAGTCAGTATTGGGCAGGAAACACTCGCAAGTCAGGGGATGTCTTTGGTGGAGTTGGTCATCACTTCGCAGTCTTCATTTGAGGGAAAAACACTTCGCCAGATTGATTTTCGTCGCAGTTACAGAGCCGTTCCACTAGCCATCCGACATCGTGAAGAAGTGCTTCATGAACACCTGCACGAGGTAGCTTTGAAAGCTGGAGACGTAATTTTAGCAGAGATAAAAACCCACCATCTTACTGAGCTAAAAAAGCAAGAGACCCATCACGAAAGCCCCTTCATCATACTTTCGGAGGAAGGAATGATGGATTTTAAGAGGAATCGTTTTCTATTTGTTGTGACAGTAATTGCCGCAATTGTGATGCTGGCTGCTTTCAATGTGGTGAATATCATGATTGGAGCAATAGCCGGCACAACCCTGCTGGTGGTATCGAAGTCGATATCCATGAAAGAAGTGTACCAGGCCATTGAATGGAAAGTAATTTTTCTGCTGGCAGGTGCCTTGAGTCTTGGCGTGGCCATGCAGAAAAGTGGTCTTGCAGCCATTATAGCAGGCACTCTTATCGACTCCCTTGGGGAGTTCGGACCCATTGCCATTGTTTCTGGCCTCTATCTGGTGACAGCAATTCTAACCGAAATGATGTCGAATAATGCCACTGCCGCACTGTTGGCACCAATTGCCATTGTCACAGCCCAATCACTTGGACTAAGCCCCACTCCCTTTTTGATGGCCGTGACCTTCGCAGCATCTGCAAGTTTTATGACGCCGGTAGGCTACCAAACCAACACCATGGTATACAGTGCCGGCGGCTACAAATTCACCGACTACTTTAAAGTAGGCTGGCCACTATCCCTGATGTTTTGGATCATCGCCAGCATACTGATTCCGATAATTTTTCCTTTCTAAAAAGTTACTTTTTTAAGTGCTTTTCAAAAAGTTCATAGATCCTCCGGTACTCGTCGGCCCAGCTTGATGCCTCCACAAAACCATGGTTCTCCATTGGGTAAACAGCCATTTCCCAGTCCTTCTTACCCAGCTCAATCAATCGCTGAGAAAGCCTGACCACATCCTGAAAATGAACGTTGGTGTCCACCATTCCATGAGCGATAAGCAAGGGTTTTTTCAGATTCTCTGCATAATAGATCGGCGACGACTTGCGGTAAGCGATGCTATCAAGCACAGGTGTATTCAGAATGTTAGATGTGTAGCCATGGTTATAGTGTGCCCAATCGGTAACTGATCTAAGTCCAGCACCAGCTGCAAACACATCAGGCTCTGTAAACAAGGCCATAAGGGTGATGAAGCCTCCATACGACCCACCATAAACACCAATCTTGTCTTTGCTCACGCCATGCTTTTCAGTAAGAAATTTAGCCCCATCTACATTGTCGGAAAGGTCCCAGCCACCCATAAACCTGTAGATGGCCGTTCTCCAGTCTCGCCCGTAACCCGCACTGGCCCTGTAGTCGATATCCAGGACCGTATAGCCATTGTCGACCAGAAAATTGTGGAACATGTATTCGTGATAATAGCTGCTCCACCATTTGTGAGCGTTTTGCAGATATCCAGCACCATGCACGAAAACTACGGC
This sequence comes from uncultured Roseivirgaceae bacterium, assembly GCA_964351395.1. Classification (GTDB taxonomy): domain Bacteria; phylum Bacteroidota; class Bacteroidia; order Cytophagales; family Cyclobacteriaceae; genus Imperialibacter. Next base: position 912,988 of record CAYGOF010000001.1, on the reverse strand, counting down.
AGGCCCATTAGGTGTAGGACTTGCAGGCTTGTAAAGCCTGGCTGGTACTTCGGCGCCATCTCTGGCCTTGAATGTGATAAACTCAGGCGTACGCCAATTGTATGAGTCAAACGCTGACGTGGTAGACGCTGTTATTTTCTCCATGGAGGCGCCGGTCTTATTAGGCATCACATAAAGCTCCCATGGCTTGTTTGCTGTTGAAAACAGCATGGCAATATTCTTCTCGTCTGGCGACAAAGTCACGTCGTTGCTACCTACTTGTGATGTCAACTTGACCGCTTTTCGACCTTCAAGCGGTAGTTTGTAAAAATGCCGCTGTCCAAAGTCCCCTTCATTGCTGCTGTAATACCAAAACTTCTTGTCCCTCGAAAGGCTCACATCGTAAACTTCGTATTTACCCGAAGTCAATGCTTTTTTCGTTTTGCTTTCAACATCCAAAAGATACAGATGGGAAAAACCAGTCTCTTCTGATTGGAACCAGATGCTTTTATTGCCCGGCAGCCAGCCCAAATCACCTGGAGAGTACATGGACCATCCCACACCTGGGCCACCTACCCAGGCTTCGTCCCGCTGTCTGTCAAGTAAGGTGTTGCTGCCATCTTCAGGGTTTAGTAAAGTAATCCAACGATCCTTGTTGTCCATCGACCGGTAGACCATTATTGCCTTCGAACCATCGTCAGACCAAAAAGGACCAAAGCTGAAAACGTCCCTCTCAAAAGCCTTCATCGTATCCAGTTTCGGATAATCGGCATAAAAATCAGGCTTGTCTTTGATACCAGGCAAATCGTCAGTTTTTACTTTCATCACCTTGCCCGAAGCAGGCATAAATAACCACACCTCTCTCGTCGCCAGATCAGTGCCCACATTGGTTCTGGTGTTGATGGGCTCGGTATAACCAGACTCACTGACAAACTGTGGCACCATCGTATTATGCGTATTCTCCGCCGCCTTGTAAAGTACATAGGAAATAACATTTCCGTTGGGGCTCATTTCTATGTTTGAAACACTCTTCCCCTCCAGATAGATAGCTTTAGGCCTTTGAGGCTGGTCGGCTTTTCGAAGCTCCTTTTCCATGGCGTCTTCCTCACTTCTCTTCTTCACTATTTGCGAAAGACCCAGCTGATCTGCTTTTAGCCATTCATCTTGCGCTGAAAGCTTTTTGGGTTTCCTATCAGAGCCCTCTTTGAAATTCGTGAGTTGAGTGATCACGCCAGTGGATATATCCCAGGCAAGTAAATTATTGTCGGAAGTAAAGTGTATTGATTTTTCACCTGGACCAAAATAAGCACCTGATTCTCTATCGATAGTGTTGGTGACTTGACGAATAGTGCCTGTTTTTACATCCATCAAAAAGAGATCCCCACCCTTCTCGTAGAGCTTCTTCGTTCTTGCCTTGTTATACACACCCCTTCGGGAAGGCAGCACTCTTCTTTCTTCAGGAGAAACTTTTACCGGGGCTTTTGAGCCTAATACAAACTTATAAAGGGAATCGCTTGGGTTCTTTTCAGGGTTCCAGTCAAAATAAATGGTCTTCGCATCTTCAGACCACCAGGGGCTGGAAGGCCAGTACCCTGTAAAATCCTTTCCCTCCATAATTTGGGGAATGGTGAGTGTGGACTGAGCACTGACTGCCGAAGACAAGTAAAAGGCGAACAGAAAAAAGTAGATTCTTTTCATAATTTTCAAGCTTAGCCTACAAGTTTGAGCTATTTGAGAATTTATGAAAGCTGGCTTACACCAAAGGTTTAAAAGTGGAAAAATCGCAAAAAAAGCCCGTCAGGTGAAAACGGGCTTTCTATGCTTAAATTAACTGTTACATGGGAATGCTTTGACCTCGATAATTAAAAGAATCGCCTTTTTGCTCGATGTCACCGGAAAACGCAAGGCTTCTTCCCCAAGGCCCATAAAAACGGGCAACAGCGTTTTCTTTTCCCCTAATAGAAATAAACAAGGTGCCGTTTCCATATGGGATCGAACTGGTTTGAACAGTTACAAAAAGGCTGTGGCCATTGTTACTTTCCGTCACTTTATAGTCCAATATGCGGCCTACAAAGGTTACTCCACCTATTCCATTATAACCAACACCCGCTGTTGAAGAAGTTTGCATGATAAGCTTGTCTCCTTCGATGGATACAAAATTATTAGCAGAACCCATATACTGTCTGCTTTGCCTGTCTAAGAGGTAATCAGCATTCAACAAAAATGACCTTTGCTCAGCCACTTTTTTCAACTCTTGTATTTCGTTCACTCTCTCAAGTTTCCTGAGCTCCTTCTTTTCAGCCTTTGATAGTTGCTCACCTTCACTCTGCTGACTATACGCCGGTACAGCAAGGATCAGCAATCCCAGCACCGTTAAATTCATCATCTTTTTCATAGCTTAAAATTGTTTTTGTTCTACCCTATAACAATCAAAAGAAGTGCCACTAGTACCTATTTTAAGGTTTTTTAACAATCAAAAACAAGCGAACATGTCCTTGTGGCAGGTCCGAACGCTAAACGCAATGAACAATCTTGATCAAACCCGTGACCTGTTTAAGTGATTTCTCCTGAGATATGAGAAATAGAAAAGTAGACATTACATCTCAAAAGTTTTGGCTTGTTTAACACTTGCACTTTTCCGCACAGAAAACATCAATTTTTCTACCTTTACAATTATGAGCAAACCAGATAAAAAACTTTTTCTGCTTGACGCAATGGCCCTGATCTACCGGGCTCATTTTGCTTTTAGCAAAAACCCCAGAATTAATTCAAAAGGGATGAGTACCGGCGCCATTCTGGGCTTTACCAATTCACTGCTTGAAATTCTAAACAAAGAAAAACCAACTCATATTGCGATCTGTTTTGATACATCGGCACCTACATTCCGGCATATTCAATACGAACCATATAAAGCACACCGTGAGGCACAACCAGAGGACATTTCGATCGCAATCCCCTGGGTAAAAAAGGTAGCAGAAGCCTACCGAATACCTATTTTGCAATTGGATGGTTTCGAGGCAGATGATATTGTTGGAACATTTGCCACTAAGGCAGGAAGTCAGGGTTTTGAGGTGTTTATGATGACACCAGATAAGGACTATGCACAGTTGGTACAGGAGCACGTGTACCTTTATAAGCCTGCTTTTCTGGGAAACTCAGTTGAAATACTGGGCATCCCTGAAGTATTAGCCAAGTTTGATATTGATAAGGTAGACCAGGTGCGGGATTTACTAGGACTGCAAGGCGATGCCGTCGACAATATTCCAGGCATACCGGGCGTAGGGGCAAAAACAGCCGCAAAGCTTTTGAAGGAGTTTGGGACAGTTGAAAACCTTGTAGCCAACACTGATAAACTAAAAGGCAAACTACAGGAGAACGTGATCGAATTTGCGCAGCAGGGCATCCTAAGCAAAGAGCTGGCAACGATTCATTGCGAAGTGCCGATCGAATTCGATGAAGAACAGCTAAGGTACAAAGGGCCTGATGAAGAGCAGCTCAGAGGTATTTTCAACGAACTGGAATTCCGCACTTTGGCGAAACGCATTTTTGGTGAGCCTAAGAAAGCTGAAGGCGGGTCACAAATGGACTTATTTGGCGGGGCAGCTCCTGTCGCCATAAGCGACGAAAGCTTTGAGCAGGAAGAGCCTGCCGAAAAGAAAACAGCTTTGACCGAGGTACACGATTATCACCTCATCGACACTCCTGAGTCAAGAAAAAGCTTGCTTAAATACCTCCTGCTACAAAAAGAAGTATGTTTTGACACCGAAACGACCAATATCGACTCGTTCGAAGCGGAACTTGTAGGCATTTCCTTCGCCTATATCAAAGGCGAGGCCTACTACATTCCGGTGCCTGAGGCATTTGAAGAAGCAAAGAAAATAGCAGAAGAATTTAGGGAGCTTTTTGAAAGTAAAACAATTACCAAAATAGGCCAGAATATCAAATATGATATGACGGTGCTTAAGAAGTATGGAATTGAAGTGTCTGGTCCTTTGTTTGACACCATGCTGGCTCACTACCTTGTTGATCCGGACACCCGCCATGGTATGGACGTGCTGGCTGAAAACTACCTCAACTATAGCCCCATCTCCATCGAGACACTGATTGGGAAAAAGGGAGTCAAGCAGGGCACCATGCGCGACGCTGATTTGAAAGCCATCACGGAATATGCGGCTGAAGATGCCGATATCACCTTGCAGTTAAAGGAAAAACTAGTCCCCGAAGTGGAAAAGCTGGGCATGAAGAAACTTCTTGATGAAGTAGAAGGTCCTTTGGTCAATGTACTTTCATACATGGAGTATGAGGGGGTCAAAATTGATACCGATGCGCTTGGCGAAATGTCGGGAGAGCTTGAAAAGGCAAGCAAAATAGTAGAAAAAGAAATCTACGAAGCTGCTGGAGAAACCTTCAATATTGCTTCTCCAAAGCAGTTGGGTGATATTTTGTTTGACAAGCTAAAGCTGTCTGACAATCCAAAAAAAACAAAGACAGGCCAGTATGCTACAGGAGAGGATATCCTCTCAAAAATGGCCAACGAGCACCCTATTGCCAACAAAATCCTGGAATTCAGGGAATACCAAAAGCTGAAATCTACCTATGTAGATGCGCTGCCACTAATGATCAGCAAAATTGATGGCCGTGTGCATACCGACTACAGGCAGGCCGTAGCAGCCACGGGCCGCTTGGCGTCCAATAACCCCAACCTTCAAAACATACCTATCCGAACAGAAAAAGGCCGGGAAATCCGAAAGGCTTTTATACCCAGGGACAGCAATTACAAGATATTTTCTGCGGACTACTCCCAAATAGAGCTGAGGATCATTGCTGCTTTTGCTAAAGATGAGAGCATGATTGAGGCCTTCAAAAATGGCCGCGACATACACTCAACCACAGCAGCAAAAATTTTCAAGAAGCCTTTAGAGGAAGTTGATTCCGATATGAGGCGAATTGCCAAGTCGGCCAACTTTGGTATCATCTATGGCATCTCTGCTTTCGGGTTGGCAGAAAACCTGGGGATTTCAAGGACGGAATCAAAAGAAATCATCGACGCCTATTTCACTGAGTTCCCAGCCGTAAAACGCTACATGGACCATATTGTAAATGTTGCCAGGGAGCAGGAATACGTCACCACCATATTGGGACGCCGAAGATACTTGCGAGACATCAACTCACGGAACATTACCATTCGTGGTTTCGCCGAGCGAAATGCCATTAACGCTCCTATTCAAGGTAGTGCGGCTGATATTATCAAAATTGCCATGATCCAAATCCACAAATGGCTAATAGAAGAAAAGCTGAAGACTAAAATGATCATGCAGGTACATGATGAATTGGTCTTCGACGTGCACGAAAGCGAGTTAGATATCGTCAAAGAAAAAGTGGTGCATTTTATGGAAAATGCCATTGCCATTGAAGTACCTTTGGAAGTCGGCACCGGTGTAGGCAATAACTGGCTTGAGGCTCACTAAAAGCAACAATTGATGTGGTAAGTTAAAATAACTGGGGACGCGGAAAGACGGTTTAAGAAATAAAATAAATTCTAGAAATTCTATTACGAATGGAATACATCATCCCTTCTATGAGCGACATTAAACGGGCGCATACCCGAATCGCTCGCCATATCATACAAACTCCTGTGCTCACCTCCCATAGTATTGACGAAATGGTTGGGGCGAAAGTGTACTTTAAATGTGAAAACTTCCAAAAAATCGGGGCGTTCAAAATGCGTGGGGCAGTAAACGCCATCTTCTCCATCATTCCTGAAAACCGTACAAAAGGCTTCGCTACGCACTCCTCGGGGAATCATGCGCAGGCGGTAGCATTAGCGTCAAAAATCGCTGGGGTTCCAGCATACATCGTTATGCCGAGCAATTCGGCAGAAGTAAAGAAAAATGCGGCCATCGGATACGGCGCAGAAGTTATTTTTTGCGAACCGACACTGAAGTCAAGAGAGGACACCCTTAAAAAATTAATCAAAGAAACGGGAGCTACCTTTATCCCTCCTTACGACCACCCAGATATTATTGCAGGCCAGGCTACTGCAGCGAAGGAATTGATGGAAGAAGTGGTGGATTTAAATGTAGTGATGGCTCCTGTAGGCGGTGGTGGTCTGCTAAGTGGTACCGCCCTTGCCTGCCATTATCTGTCGCCAAAAACTGTGGTGATAGCTGGCGAACCTGAATTGGCCGACGATGCCTACCAGTCAATAAAAAAAGGTAAACTGATGCCTGCTAAGCCCCCAGTTACCATAGCCGACGGGCTCCGAACCAGCCTCAGCCCGCTTACATTCGAAATCATCAGGAACCATGTGAAAGAAATCATCACGGTTTCGGAATCCGAAATAGTCGATGCCATGCGGATCATCTGGGAACGAATGAAAATCATCATTGAGCCCTCATGTGCCGTGCCTTTTGCTGCCTTGCTTAAGCGAAAAGAAGAGTTCAAAGGACAAAAAATTGGGATCATTCTTACTGGTGGTAATGTCGATTTGGAAGACCTTCCTTTTGGAAAAACACTGTAGTCATTCTACCCCTACATATAGCCCATCTTCTCGCCACTCAAGCGGACAAGTAGTCAGGTCTTTTCCCCTTTGCTCACATTCCTCTCCGGTTTTCATGTTGAAACGGTAGCTGTGCAGTGCACATACTATTTCCCCATAGGGGTTTACCCTTCCCTGATGCAACGGATGTGACATATGTGGGCAGGCGTCATGAAAAGCGTATGGTCCCGCGGGAGTGTTCACCAAACATAGGTTCTTACTGCCAGCTGTCACTTTCACTGGTTTATTGAGGACCAGGCTTTTCTCCATCGCCTCCTTACTTGAAAATACTTTAAACCATTGCATGTATTGTAAGCATTACGGTTATTGTCACCACAATAGCTAAAGTAGACAACCATGCTCGATTGCCAAAGAGATAAGTTTTTTCTTCCTGAAGGAGTCCCCTACCTCAATTGCGCTTTTATGTCGCCTCTACTAATCAAGGTAGAAGAGAAAGGAATTGAAGGAATACGAAAAAAGAGACTGCCCTATCAGGTCTCAGCAACAGACTTTTTTACCGATACAGAACAACTAAGGAGACTTTTTGCTGAAATCATTGATACCGATGAGCCCAATAGAATTGTAGTGCTTCCCTCAGTGTCTTATGGAATGGCCAACGTCACCAATAACTTACAACTATCTAAAGGTGACGAAGTGGTGGCTGCAGGCGAACAGTTTCCAAGCAATATATATCCATGGATGAAAACCTGCGCTGAGAAGGGTGCTAATTTAAAAATCATTGCTCCTCCACAACTGACCGAGGGGCGTGGAAAGAAGTGGAATGAGGTAATTCTGGAGGCAATCAACCCCAACACAAAAATGGTGGCCATCAGCCATTGCCATTGGGCCGATGGAACAATATTTGACATAAAAAAAATCCGCCAAAGAACCCGGGAAGTTGGTGCATTGTTAGTGATCGACGGTACTCAGTCGGTCGGGGCATTTCCATTCAGCATCAAAGAAATTGAACCAGACGCTTTGATCTGCGCAGGCTACAAATGGTTAATGGGGCCCTATTCAATTGGACTAGGTTACTATGGGCCTTACTTTGATCAAGGATCTCCGGTAGAAGAAAACTGGATCAATAGGTTCCAAAGCGAAGACTTCGCCAACTTGATCAATTACAAAGAACAATATCAGCCCGGAGCACTTCGGTACGAAGTAGGTGAACATAGCAACTTCATTTTGGTGCCAATGCTGAAGACTGCACTCGAGCAGATCATCGAATGGAAAGTGCCCGAAATAAGTGACTATTGTGCCCGACTGACCAAGGATGCGATCAAAACGATGCGGTCCAGGGGCTACATCATAGAAGACGATGACTTCCGATCGCCACACCTGTTTGGCGTTCGGTTTGGGCACAATCAATCTATTGAGAAAACGCAAAAACTATTGCAACAACACAAGGTAAGCGTGTCAATCCGCGGTACTTCAGTGCGCATCTCTCCCAATGTCTACAACAATCCGGATGATGTGTCAGTTTTGCTTAAATGTTTCGAATGACTAAGGTAATGCCTCATTTTAGTTGTTCTCAGCCTATGCTGAAACCAACCTGCCTGACCTTTTTTCTTCTCTTGATTGCCTGCTTTGCGCAAGCACAGTTACCGGTCCCTGTTATGGAAAACAACCCGGCAACTTTGAAGTGGAATGAGATCATCACCGACCACTTCAATATCCTTTTCCCTGAGGGCTTCGAAATAGAGGGGCAACGGATAGCGAATACGCTGGAGCACCTTCATGGACCAGCCTCACGATCCCTTGGGAAAAAACCAAGGCCCATTCCTATTATTCTTCAAAACCAGGGAGTCATCTCCAATGGTTTCGTCACACTTGGGCCCAGAAGGTCGGAATTTTACACATCGCCTCCTCAAGACTATAAATTCCTGGGTAACAACGACTGGCTCAACACACTAGCCACACATGAATTCAGGCATGTTGTGCAATTCGATAAGGCAATCACCGGGATATCAAAGCTGGGCTATTGGTTCTTTGGTGAAGATGTGCTGGCTGGCCTGGCGTTTATTTCAACGCCACTTTGGTTCTGGGAAGGCGACGCCGTAGGTATCGAAACGGCATTCTCAAGCTCTGGTAGAGGTCGTATTCCCTACTTTCAGGCCCTTCACCGCGCCAATGTGCTAGACAGGGGAGGCTTCAAATACCAAAAACAATACCTTAGATCCTTCAAAGACCAGATCCCGAATCACTACCTCACAGGGTATCTCATGACCACCTTTCTGCGCCGCACCTACGGCGACGACATTCTTGATCGGGTAACGCAGCGGTCTTTCAAATGGCCCATTTTGCCTTTCACTTTTTCAAGAGCGCTCAAAAAAGAAACAGGGAACAACCTTACAAAAAACTATACCCTGATGAGCGAAGAAATGAAAATGCTCTACAGCAATCAGGTGAATGCGCTCCAGTTCACATCTTTCGAACCAGTGGCCCCTAGAAAAGGAAAGTTGTATACAGAATATGCCTACCCACAAGCAACGGAAGATGGTAGCTTATTGGCGGTTCGGTACGGCATCGGAGATATCTCGCAGCTAGTTCGTAGCAAAGAAAATGGTGAATGGCAAGCACTGCATACGCTAGGAATATGGGAGGACAATGGGTATCTGTCGTCTGGAGGCAACAAGGTAGTTTGGAACGAAATATTATTTCACCCCAGGTGGGACAACACCACCTTTTCGGCTATCAAGGTCCTTAATCTGAGTTCGGGTAAGACCGCCACCATTGGCAGAAGAGAAAGGTATAAGGGAGCAGGCATTTCTCCTGACGGCAATACCATTGTGACGGTCTCTTCCTCGAAAAACAACGTTTTCAATGTCCTACTTCTTGACGCAGAAAGCGGGGAACCACGAAAAATATTCGAAAACCCCGGAAACCTTTTCTATTCAATGCCTCAGTTTTCGGCAGATGGAAAAGCGATTGTGGCGCTCAAACACTCGCCTCCTCATAAAAGCATAGTAAGCATTGATATTGAAACGGGCCTCGAAACCGAGTGGATCAAGTCGAGCGATGAAAACCTGGGTCACCCGGTATTGAAGAATGAGTGGCTTTTTTATGCTTCTGATGTATCTGGCATCGACAATATTTATGCACAGAACCTATCCAGCAGGCAAATTTTTCAAGTCACTTCAGCCCGGTTAGGTGCATATAACCCACATGTAAACCATGACAGCAATTGGGTCTATTACAATGAAATGACGAAAAATGGATGGGATGTTGTGAAGGTGCCTCTTGACCCTGAGAAATGGACCCCCCTAAAAAACATTGCCAATGAGGCAGTTAACTACTTTCAGCCAATTGTCGAGCAAGAGAATGAAGTTGATATCCTAAGCACCGTACCACAGACTAGCTTTGACGTAAAAAAGTACAAACAATACAAGCACCTTTTGAGGCCCAATGGATGGGGCTGGGTGAACACCTTAAGCGACCAGCAGATTGAATTAGGCTTCTACTCTCAAAATATATTAAGTACCGCACATGTGGACGCTGGCTATACGATTAGCCTATTTGAGGGAACAGGCTATTGGAGTACCAATCTTTCCTATCAGGGACTTCCGGCTATTTTTGACGCTGGTGCTATTTACGGTACCAGGTCTGTTATTAGCAATGCCGATGGTGAAGACAACCTGTATACCTGGACTGAAAAAGGACTGACCGGTGGCATAAGAGTTCCTTTCAATTTCACTCATTCAGCCTATTATGAAAGGGCAACAATTGGCGCTGGAATTTCTTCGACAACAGTGGATAATTATAACAATCCCTCATTAGATATTGGTCAACAAAGAGATGGTTCTCTCTATGCTACCAACTACACTGCCAGCTATAGCCGTTTGTTAAAACAAAGCAAACGGGATATTTATCCGCGATGGGGACAAAGCATTGCCCTGAGTTATTTCGATACGCCGTTTAAAAACAGCGACTACCTGTCCTCTCTTTGGTCAGCAGAAGCCTATTTATACTTGCCTGGGTTGTTCAAGCATCACTCGGTCAGGCTGAGAGGCGCCTATCAGGACGAAGAAATAAGCAACTACAGGTTTCGCAGCCAGGTACAGTACGTTCGGGGCTATGGATATACGTCGTTCAGGGACCTGACCACATTTTCAGCGAACTATGCACTGCCTCTCCTCTACCCGGATCTGGCACTCGGACCTTTCTTGTATTTTCAAAGAGTCCGAACCAACCTGTTTTACGATGTGGGTATAGGCTCATTGCCAGCTTCGTCTGTTACATTCAATTCTGTAGGACTTGATCTATTTGTCGATTACAATATCATGCGATACCTCCCAACATTTTCTACAGGCTTGCGTGTGGTGTACATACCCGAGCAAAAAATCTATGCATTCAACCTTTTGCTAGGTTCTATTAGCTTTTAAAAGCTACTTTTCCACCTTCACGCCCTTCCAAAAAGCCACATAACCCTCGATGTTTTTTGCCAGCTCGCTGGTTTTTGGGTAATACCAGGCAGCATCCTTGTTTCTCTCTCCGTCCACTTCCACCGTATAGTACGATGCAGTCCCTTTCCATGGGCACACTGTGTGCGTGTCGCTCTCCTTAAAAAACTCCTTCTTAATGGCACTTGCAGGAAAGTAATGATTGTTTTCAATTACTACTGTCTCATTGCTTTCTGCAATTACATGTTCGTTCCAAATCGCTTTCATGGTTCTTGTTTATGATGTACCAACTAAACATGAAATAGCTGTATTGGTTCGGGTCATGCCCATTTATTGGCCATATAAGCCAAAACCTGCTAAAAATCAGCTTTTTTTATTTGGACTCATTTTAAATAGCGATTACTTTGCAAGCAATTAAAATCAAATGCTGCCAGACGACGCTAAGGAACTTTTTAAAAATGGGGTAGGGGCTTTGTACCAAAGCGCTTCCACCAAGAAGTTTTACCTTGTTTTTCAAGGTGTGGTGCAGCCTTTCAACGCCAGCCAGTTTAGTCGGCTAAAGTCAAAATTGGAAGGAGTGAATCCTGAAAGCCTCCTGTTAAGTCACTCACTTTGTGATACGGAAGTCGTATATATCCCGTCAATAGATGTATTGCTTGTCATGAGGGTTCAGGAAATGATTGGTTTGAAAGAGCTCTTTGCCGGCGCCGCAACGATGCTTGAGCTTACATCAATTCTTTACAAGAGAGTTTACAACGTACTTATTTAGATCAATTACAAATCATCCACTGACCACTATTTTTTGCGTCTGGTTCCTGTTACCTTAGCCTACTGAAACCCTATTTTGTTATGAAGGACATTATAAGAATGAAAACCTCGCTTTCTGAAGAAATTGAGAAGCTTTTGAACGAGCAAGTGCGCCGCGAGGCCATAAGTTCATTTAACTACATGGCCATCTCTTCCTGGTGCGAGCGCAATGGCTACATACACAGTGCCCGTTTCTTCGAGCTGCAATCCGACGAGGAACGTGCTCACATGAAGAAAATCTTCAATTATATCTCGAGTGTAGGTGGCACTGCCATTGTGCCAGAAATCACCAACATTGTTCAGGAGTTTGACTCCTTCAAGTCTGTCTTCGAAATTGCCCTGGAACAGGAAATAGCCATTACTCATTCGATCAACAACATTGTTGACAAATGCTATAAATCAAAAGATTACACCACCGCTTCATTTCTCGACTGGTTTATCAACGAGCAGGTAGAAGAAGAGGCAACGGCAAGAAGGTGCCTTGAGATATTTGATCTGGTAGGAGAAGAGGGCGTTGGCAAGATTCTTATTGACCGGGAAATCGGAAAAACCCGGGGCACGGCAGAATAGCTTGCAACCGACTTACATTTCGAGGCTCCTGTTGGGAGCCTTTTTCATTTGAGAACCTTTTTTCCCCGGTTCATCGTATTAGTTCAACAGGCCAGGAGCAGTTTGTTCATTTTGATCCTTTGGAAGCCTACTTTTAACAATTGATTATTTTTGATCTTCAACTAATGAGGGGGATTGTCTGCCTGTTAGGTATTTTAAGTATCACTGTATTTTCCAGGCTACACGCCCAAGACCGGGCAAGAGACGCGGAACCAAAGGTGCTCTTTGGAAGCGAAAATATTGCGATTTCAGGCTTTGGAGGCATTATCGTCGAGTTTTCGAGCATTGAAGGAAATGCAGCGATCACAAACGGTGGCGAAGGAGCAGTGCTGTTTAACCGATCCATTTACCTGGGGGGCTATGGTGTTAGCCTTTCAAACAGCCTTCACAAAGAAGTAGGAGGTATCCGAAGAAATGTGAGTGCCAACCATGGCGGCCTGATCGTCGGGTATGTGTTATTCCCCCACAAACTGCTACACTTTGGGTTGAGTAATAAAATCGGTTGGGGTGTGCTGCGATTGAACCCAGAGGATGCCCTGCTGCCAACTATAGCTCCCATTTCTGATAACCTGTTTGTTTGGCAACCACAGATAGAAGGAGAAATGAATTTTTCAAACTGGTTCAAAGTAAATGCTGGTATTGGCTATCGAACAGTGAGAGGTGTCAACAACTCATATTATAAAAATACGGACCTCAATAGTCCGATCTTAACATTATCATTTTTGTTTGGCTGGTTTAAATAAAGAACAATGGAACAATCACAAAGACGTTTGGTATTAGGTGTGTTTCTTATTGGCATTGGCGTTCTCTTTTTACTGAGGAACCTGGACATCATTGACTTGCCGCACTATTTCTATAGTTGGCAAATGCTATTGATTGGCTTAGGTGCATTCAATTTCCTTACCGGGAATCGCTCTGCAGGCTTTATCCTGGCTGGCATTGGCACAGTCTTTCTCATGCCAGATATCATACATTTCAATTTCAGAGAGCTTTGGCCCATTATCCTGATCATCATTGGAATTAGTTTTTTTTTCAGAAATCGAAATCAAGCTAACGGCAGCGTCGAATTAAACAAGGACACAATTGACGAAATTGGCTTTTTTGGTGGCGGAGAGCGCTTTATATCCTCTCAAAACTTCATGGGCGGAAAGGTCACTGCTATGTTTGGAGGACACACTATCGACCTTCGAAAGGTAACGCTTGCTCCCGGTGTTCAATCAATTGAAGTATTCAATATGTTTGGCGGCACCAAACTGATCGTTCCTGAGGGCTGGGTAGTAAAATCGGAGGTTACGCCAATACTTGGGGGTTTCAATGATCTAAGAACCAATATAACCACCACCGGTGACCAAACGCTGAGGATCAAAGGCACAGTGATTTTTGGTGGGATTGAATTGGCTAACTAAACTATAAAAAAGGCTGCCTCTAGTGTAGCCAGCCTTTTTCACATCGCCGGGTACTAATCCTCAGATCACTTAGAAAGCCTTCAAGCTAATGGTTTGTCAATCGCATCGGCAGCACTTTTACGGGTTTCTTTTCCTTTTTGAAAATGTAGCGTTTTTTATCGATATGCCTGAATTCAACCCAAACAAAGTGAGTGAAGTATTATCTGGAAGATATTCACAATACTGTGTCTCTCACTTGTGTAGCTTTTGACAGTAAATTGCATACAAGCGCTTTGATTGGAGCAGCTATTGACGGCCTATTCAGGATTATTTTAAAGCTCAAATGCTTATTTACGCTGTCTCTGTTTTTTTGACTTGTCAAAGTCATTATATTCGCATTACAAAAAAGTTAAAGCACTATGTTTAATCCTGCAGTTACTTCTGGCGTAGATTTATTCGTTTACATTACAATTGGACTCATCAGCCTTGTTGCGGCCCTTCTTTTTGTAGACGCCAAAAAGACTAATTCAAAAGCTGACGACAGCCACGAGTAAACTTTTCTCTATTAATAATGCAGGCTTCCAGCTCATTTATCCCTGTGGAAGCTGAGCAAAAGGTATATGTGATTGGGGATGTACATGGGTGTATCAACACACTGAAGGCACTGCTTCAGCAAATCAATTTCAAGGGGCAATCGCCTCTTTTTTTGTTAGGCGACTACGTCAACAAGGGCCCTTCATCTGTTGAATCCCTTATATTCATCATCGACTTAAAACAAAAATACCCGTCAGTGTATCCATTGCCTGGCAATCATGACCTGTTTTTGCTGGATTTCCTTACCCGGAGCGACGCCGAATGGCTGTCGTCGACAGTCTACAGAAATATGGCCACCAAAGGAGAGTTTGATGATTTAACAGAACTTACCAGGCAGGCCTTTATTACTTTCATAAAAGCTTTACCCTTTTACTACGAAACTGAACGACACCTTTTGGTTCACGCTGGTTTCAATTTTGGGATTGCGAACCCCTTTCAAGACGTAATGGCAATGGTCAGCACCAAGTCTTTCACCTACGACCCATGGAAGGCCAAGCATAAGCAGATTGTCCACGGTCACTTACCCGTAGAGTTGGACTTGATAAAAAAGAGAATTGAACTGAATTACCCCGTGATTCCTATCGACAATGGCTGTGTCTACTCTGGCGAACGATTGGGGATGGGGCACTTATGTTGCCTAGAGCTTAAAGAAATGAAGCTTTTTATTCAGGCACGAATAGACTAAAGTAAAAATCCCGCAAACAGCGGGATATATAACAGAAATGAAGACTTGGTGGACTAAACCTCTAAGTCTTTGTTATGACTGCTCACCTTGTTGTTGGGCAGAATGATAGGGCAAACGATCGCCAACACAAACAAAACAAGGATTATCACCAACATTGCCATAGTTCTAAAATTTTAATGTAGACCCAAATATAGAACAATCATGTATTGCAGCCAACAATTAGACCACATACAAATTCCCCTTCTAAAAAAAGAATTTATTGGAATTACACGACTCCCTGCTGCAACATGGCATCGGCAACTTTGATAAAACCTGCAATATTGGCCCCTTTTACATAATCCACTACTTTGCCTCCCGATCCCTGACTTACGCAGTTTTCGTGGATACTTTTCATGATAATCTTTAGTCGATAGTCCACCTCATCTCTTTTCCACGACATGCGCTGGGAGTTCTGAGCCATTTCCAAACCAGAGGTGCCTACACCGCCGGCATTGGAAGCCTTGCCCGGAGAGAAAAGAATGTTGTTTTCTTTCAAAAAATGCATTGCCTCAGGCGTAGTAGGCATATTGGCTCCCTCAAATACACCAATGACACCATTTTTCACCAATGTTTTGGCATCTTCCTCCTGTAACTCATTTTGTGTGGCACATGGATAAGCAACATCGCAGGAAACACTCCAGGGGGTTTTGCCTTCATGAAACTCCGCTTTAAACTTATCAGCATACTCTTTTATTCTTCCTCTTTTTACATTTTTAAGCTCCTTTATGAAGGCTAGCTTTTCGGCGTCAATACCTGCCGCATCATACACAAACCCAGAGGAGTCAGAAACAGTAAGCACTTTTGCCCCGAGCTCAATTAGCTTTTCTGTAGTAAACTGTGCCACATTGCCCGAGCCAGATACAACAGCTTTTTTGCCTGCAATTTCGTGTCCGTGGTGACGCAACGCTTCATCGCTAAAATATACACAACCATACCCGGTAGCTTCCGGACGGATCAAACTACCTCCCCAGTTAAGCGACTTTCCGGTAAGTACCCCCGTAAATTCATTGGTAATACGTTTATACTGACCAAAAAGAAATCCAATTTCTCTGGCACCTACTCCGATATCACCAGCAGGCACATCCGTGAATTGACCAATATGTCGACAGAGCTCTGTCATAAAACTTTGGCAAAAATTCATCACTTCAATGTCACTTTTTCCTTTTGGGTCAAAATCTGACCCGCCCTTACCGCCACCTAATGGCAGTGTGGTCAGGCTGTTTTTAAAAACCTGCTCAAAGGCAAGAAACTTCAGAATACTTAAATTAACAGAAGGATGAAACCTCAAACCCCCTTTGTAAGGCCCTATCGCAGAATTCATTTGAATCCTGAATCCCCTATTTATCTGAACCTCTCCTTTATCGTCCACCCAGGGCACTCTAAAAATCACCACCCGCTCCGGCTCTACCATTCTCTCCAGAACTTTAGCTTTTTTGTATTTCGGATGATCTTCTACAAATGGCACAATTACTTCTGCGAATTCTAATACTGCTTGCTGAAACTCCTTTTCACCAGGATTCTTCGCAGCTATTTTTTCCATAAAATCGGACACCAATGAGGTATGGCTCATATCGCTATCTTTTTGAGTGGATGAAGC
This sequence comes from uncultured Roseivirgaceae bacterium, assembly GCA_964351395.1. Classification (GTDB taxonomy): domain Bacteria; phylum Bacteroidota; class Bacteroidia; order Cytophagales; family Cyclobacteriaceae; genus Imperialibacter. The sequence continues at coordinate 896,355 of CAYGOF010000001.1, read as the reverse complement.
TTATAAAAAATTAATATAAAATTTTTAAAGGATATTAGTAAACTGATGAGGAAAAACTGCCCTTGAATACGTTTTTTCTGGCCTTGCTTAAAGCCGACACATCCTGTAATTGAAAGTAAATGGCTATTTTTGTATGAAATTGCCACAATGTCGATCAAACAGCCTACTGAACTAACAAAAGCCCAGGAATCGCGGGCCGCAATTGAAAGAGTTTACATCGAAATGCGCCACTTATTCAACAGTGGTATCTACAAACCATCGGGTTCCTCCGGCCAACAACTGACTGAATCACTTTTAACACTGCGACCAGAAATCTACGGCTCAATGAACGACCCAACAAAGGTCGAGTTGGATGGTCTGGTATACGTAATTGAACGGCTGCCAAAAGGTATAGAGGAATGTCGCTTTATCCGCTTGATTTCGGAGGAAGGCTATCATAAGTCAGGGTTTGAGGTGCTGATTCCTCATGCGAGAAAGAGGAATTGCTACCGCATAGATGAAGAGCAAATGTTTATTGAGGTGACCAGAGGGCGCAGTGAGATTTATGACATCCTCACACACCTTACATTTATGTATCATGAAGCAGCCAAAATAACGGCTCACGCCTATGATGGAGGCGGCCATCTTAGAAAAGAATGGCTAGCGCTGGAAAAACTCGTTCAAAACGACCAGGAATTAAAAGGGAAAAATAGGGAGTTAGCATACACTTACCTTTCCACTTTGCTTGGCCGAACTTTTGAAGAAACGAAAACAGCTGTTTTGCGCCTTCAGTCTTCCAAATCAAACAATAACGGGCTTTTCCACATCGTGTATTGGATGGGTACATTGATCGACCGTGAAAGGAGGGATAACAAAACGATTGAAGTCTCATTTTCGCCTACGCTTCGTCAACGTATAGGCCATCATATGTACGGTGAGCGATGGTCACAGCAGATCAACAAATACCTGACCAAGGCAAAACTGCTCGACAGACCTATTCATGTTGTTAGCGCCAACCTTCACAGTTTCGTCAATGCGCTCTACTGTGTCGGAGCACTGAAGGATGTTGAAACAAAAAAGCAAAGCCTGGAACAAGTAGCGCTAATGCTTAGCGACCCTAAAAACGCTGGTTTGAACAAAAAGGTCGAAGAATTTGCCTCCAGGAATGGCTTACACCTGATAACAGATAGTAACGGAACGAATATTTCCGCTCAGGTGATCGATACCGCAAAAATAGACTTGAAAAGCTTGCCCGCCGAGTTGGTAATCGATCCCGCAATTGTGAAAGCAAATAAACCCGTCTTGATAGTTTTCGACTATGCTTTTGGCGAGCAAGCCTACGAAATCATGGACGAGCTGTTAAAACCGCTTGAAGAAAATGAGCAAGTTTCTATTCGGGTAGCCTCCATCAACATCATGGGCAAGGCAGGAATACTGCAAGGGGGAAAAGGAGACATCATGATTCCTACGGCGCACGTTTTTGAAGGAACCGCGGACAATTACCCCATCACAAATGACTTTTCAGCCTCGGACCTTACAGCCAAAGGACTCTTTGTCTGCGAGGGGCCGATGATTACCGTGCTGGGCACCTCCCTTCAAAACAAAGAAGTGCTGGAATACTTCAAAAGTTCATCGTGGAATGCGGTAGGTCTTGAGATGGAAGGTGCTCACTATCAGAAAGCTATACAGTCACATGCTATTATCAGAAATAGCATCAGCAAAGATGTTGTTCTACGCTATGCTTATTACGCCTCTGATAACCCTTTGGTCTCCGGTAATACCCTAGCATCTGGAAGCCTTGGTCTGGTCGGGGTGAAACCCACTTATCTGATCACAACAGCGATTCTTAACAAGATTTTTAATCAACAGAATTGATTTTCGCTGGTATTTGAGCGTAATGGTACTGGTAAGAAGCGCGCTGGTTTTATAGAAAAAGCAGGCAAATATTACGTGTGTAACAATCGCTTAATATAATAGTAATGAACATGTTACGCTGAATTACGTTATTTACAGTAGCTAAACAATTACGATTATGCGACTGAGTAATTTACAATCAGAAATTATTTTATCTGTTGAGAAATTGAAGGCTGATCAACAAAAAGATGTCCTTGAGTACATCTCAGAATTGCAGCTGAAAGATCAACGTATCAAAGAAGACTTTAAAAATGAGGCCCTCAGGGAAATCAGACTTGCCCTGAACACCGAGGTATTTGCCTAATTAATCTTCTGACAACACGATTACTTTATCCTTGTCGGTAAAGGTGATCAGGTTAGATTTCTTTGGGTTGACCACTACCCCGTAACCCTGAGTGGCGTTCTTTGCTTCAGAAATAATCCTGTAGCCAATCGCTACTTCATTCTTTCTTGCAGCCGACTCTAGAATTGTGTAGAAATTCACTGGCTTATCTACATTGATGTAATCGGTAACAGGCTTGATATAAATTTCTGATCCATCTGCATCAAAAAGATCTTCAAACACCCGCATCAAATACTTGTTCTCTGCTACCTGAGTCATCAGTAAACTGAGGAGTTTGTCACTGACAATGAAATCATCGGCGCTGGTGATGTCCGCTAGTTGCCTGTTTCTCATATCAAGCATTTCCGACACTATGTTCATCTTCTTTGGAGATTTAGAAGAAATATTCCTAAGGTGAAGTAGAGTAATCAAGGTTTGTGCGTCAGCCTCCTGAATTGGAAAATACTCCTGATAGCAGAGCAGCATGATATAATCGTAGTCCTGACAGTCCTGTCCCTCAAGAACCGTACGATCAGTAGTGTCAACCATTTCGAACTGCAAATCCAGGTTGGTAACTGTCTTCTTCAGTTTTTGGAGAGGCGCTTCAGCATCGTCAAATTTTGAAATCACCTTAAGGACCGACCCTGGCTGAACATAATTATCGAGCTCCTGTATAATGGTTTTAGCTCTGTTGTTCCAACCTATAAGTAAGATTGATTCAGGAAATAAATCATGTGCACCAATTGAAAGAATTGACTCTTCAGTCAAGTTAAAGTTGGTCTTGTTTGAGATGATCATGGTATCATCGTCTTCCGTTACGCCAATCATCTGATCGCCTGGTTGAATGACCGTGCTCATCGGTGGATTTACTTCCACATGGTTATCAGAGGCAAACTGAATGCCGATAATCGCCGAGTCTTCGTAAGCAAAAATTGCCTCCCTAAAGGTTTTGCCCACCAACTTTGGCTCCTCTACAAAATAAATCTCGTCACCACCGAAGTCCATTAACTCGATATACACAACCGACAAACCTGACTGACGGCTGGTTTGTACCATAATTTTAGATACAAAGTCATCTGAAAGTATCAGCTCCACTTCGTCTTTACCCACCATTTTGGCCACTTCGAAGTTCCTTTTGTTCTCGATTTCAGCTGTAATATGATAAGGCGCTTTTCTTCTGTGTGGGTTGGAAATAATCGCAAGAATAGCCTTGATAATTTGGCTATCTGAGTTTTCATTTTCCTTATCCAAAATGATAATGGATTTAGAATCAACCGGATTGCCGATTTCAAGATCATGAAGGTCAATTGGGTTTCCGGTTCTGCAGATAATCTTGGTGTTTTTTGTGCTGCCAATTTTATCTTTGATTTCGTCTTCCATTTCCACTTTATCCTTGTCGGCCAGGATAACGATCTTCGGGTCTTTCTGATTTTCGTTGGCGATTATCAGCTCAGGGATAATGGTGAATATTTTTGATGACCAGCCAAGAATCAGCACATGGTCTGCTTCCATCACAAACGAACGACCTTTCCTAAGCTGATCCAGTTTGTCCATGATACCATTTGAAATCAAACCAATCAGGATACTAAGTACAACAATACCGATCAGCGTGACAATAAGCATGAAAATCCGGAAGTCCCAATGGCCGTCGTGCTCACCGATAGTACCGGGGTCCAGCACGTGCATCAGGCTCGTCCAGAAAGTATCAACATAGTTAAGTCTGGTAACCTCATCCGGGTGGATATTGGCGAGATACAATATCGTGGCAATAAACAGCACCATCATTAGAGCTGCCAAGCCCAGGTAGGAAATCAGCTTGGTGGAGCCTGCTGACATAAAGTTGTCAAAAGCGTACTTCAGTCTTGCATTTTTCGATTGCTTATTCATTTATACGTTTTAACAACTCAAAAAAAATATTCCTTTTTTCCAGCACAAAAATATCCAATTAGTTAGGATAGTAAAGCATAAAACTGATCAATTACGGGAATATATTCACAATACATATAGTTTGAACACCCCGATTCCTCAATTCCCAGGAAAATTCCAGCTTAAGATCACCCAGCAGTAGCAATACCTTAACGGAGAGAAATTCAATACCACCCAGTTAACCGCAAAAAGTCATAAACAGTTACCCTAAAGGCTTCTTTTTTTTCGTTGGTGTTGAATAGCAGAACACTGTCTTCTACCAGAAAATCGGACCCATCGGCCATACCGTTATAAAGCTGTGCCGCAAATTTAAGCTGCTCCTTCATATTGCCATTCTGATAAACAATATGGGTAGTTGAAAGACTATCATTCATCACCACAATGTCAACCTCAGCTGCCTGGTCAAACTTTCTTGACCAATTCAACATAATGTAGGCCTTATCTTGTCTCCAGTTAAAAACAATTGTCGGTACAACAATTGATGTTGTATCTTCCTCCCAAGCCTGATGAGTGTAAAGGTAAACGCCAGCTTCTGTGTTCTCCACAGTTATGTAGCTTGACTGGCGCATGTTTTTGAAGAAGATCTCCGATCTGTCGGATGTCTCAAAGTCTAACTGCTCTACATCAACTTTTTTTCCTTTATCTACGTTACATCCAAATAGTATAAATAGTGCTCCTAATAAACTCAGTATATTTTTCATTGGGTAAGATTAATACTTCCTTTGAATACAAATATCGCTTTGATAGTTTTCAGTTTCTAACGTTCGAAAGATGAAAAAAATAGTTATTTCGGTTGTACTACTGATCGTAGTAATAGGACTTGTTTCTTCTTGCGGTTACAACAACATGGTCACGCTTGAAGAAGGAGTAGATGGGCAGTGGTCTCAGGTGGAGAACGTTTACCAAAGAAGGGCTGATTTAATTCCCAATTTGGTCAATACAGTAAAAGGATATGCCGATTTTGAAAAAGAAACACTGACCCAGGTGATTGAAGCCCGTGCGAAAGCAACTTCCACAACCATTCGTGCCGATAATTTATCTCCTGAAAGTATGCAGCAGTTTCAGCAAGCACAGGATGGCTTAGGATCTGCTTTGTCGCGTTTAATGGTCGTTTCAGAAAGATATCCCGAATTGAAAGCCAACCAAAATTTCCTCGAATTGCAGGCACAATTGGAAGGTACCGAAAACAGAATTGCTGTTGAAAGAAAAAAATTTAATGAAGTAGTACAATCATATAACACAACTATAAGGCGCTTTCCAGCAAGCATAACCGCTGCATTATTTGGGTTTGATAGAAAAGGCTATTTTGAAGCCGCAGAGGGAAGTGAAAAAGCTCCTGAAGTAAAGTTTTAGCATATGGCAAAGGAATATTTCAGTGAAGATGAACGTCGCAGCATTGTGCAGGCGATTAAAGATGCCGAAATGGCAACTTCGGGAGAAATTCGGGTCCACATAGAAAGGCATTGCCAGAAAGATGTGCTTGACAGAGCTGCCGAAGTATTTAGCACGCTCAACATGCAAAAGACTAAGCTTAGAAACGGGGTGCTTTTCTACCTGGCTGTAGAAGATCACCAGTTTGCTATTATTGGCGATGCAGGTATCAACCAGGTAGTGCCCGACCATTATTGGGGTGACATCAAAGATCACATGAAGGATCGGTTCGTTTCCGGACAACTTAGCCTTGGGCTTAGCGACGGAATTCGCATGGCAGGCGCGCAACTAAAAGAACATTTTCCTTATCAACAAGACGACATAAACGAACTACCCGATGACATTTCTTTTGGCCAAAATTAAAGCACTCCCTTTCCTTTTGTGCTTACTTCTATTGGCGAGTTTGGAGGGTGTGGCTCAGGATTTTCCTCAACCCATGTCGCCGCCAAGGATTGTTAATGACTTTGCGAATCTTCTCAATTCAAAAGAAAATAACATGCTCGAAAGCAAATTGAGGCAGTATCGGGACTCTACCTCAACCGAAATCGGCGTAGTTATTTTGAACACAATTGGTCAGGATGATATAAATATATATGGTGCAGAACTTGCACAAAAGTGGGGGATCGGCCAAAGAGGGAAAGAAAATGGTCTGCTAATTTTGATAGCCATTGATGATAGAAAAGTGAGTATTAGCACTGGTTATGGAATGGAGGGAGTTATACCAGATGCCTACGCTAAAAGAGTAATTGAAAGATACATAGCCCCAAACTTCAGGGAACAAAAGTACTTCGAAGGGCTCGACCAGGGTACAAGCATCTTAATGAGCATGGCTTCTGGAGAATTCAAAGCCGACCCAAGATCCAAAAAGCGCACGCCGGGTGTCTTAAGTCTCATACTTGTGTTCTTCTTTATCGTTGTGCCGTTCATTTCTGTGCTACGTGGACGTAGAGGACATTTTGCATCCAGGAAACCAAGCTTTTGGACCATGCTCTTCCTTATGTCAAGCATGAACAGAGGGAGTGGCAATACCTTCAATGATTTTAACAGCGGCCGGGGCAATTTTGGTGGCGGCGGTGGTTTTGGAGGCTTTGGTGGTGGTAGTTTTGGTGGCGGTGGTGCCAGTGGATCATGGTGACGGCGGCTTTTGAAAAACAAGTGTGGTCATGCTCCTGATATCGTCGACCACAGTCGTCTTAACCGGCTCGATTAATTGCCACGAATAGCTGTCTTCTATCTCGGCAATCAGATCTCTCGTAAGTAAGAATCTAAGCGAACCATCGGGAATCAAAAATCGGCCATTTCCAAGGTCTTCGATAACTTCTGGGAGGCCAATATGACTGGTCATCCTAATAAAAAGGACACCTTCAGGAGCAAGTACTCTGAATAGCTCTGCAATTTGAGAACGAAAAGTGTCTTCACTTTCCGAAAAGTGTAGCACTGCGCTACTGATAACCACATCAAAATATGCTGTCGGCAAAGGAAGTTTTGTGGCATCACCTTCAATCAGCTTTCGTTCATCAAATGCTGGATTTATCCCTTTAAATACATATTGAAGCATTTGAAGTGCTGAAGGGTTTTTATCAAACCCGTAGACGTCAAAACCTTCTCTGGCAAAGTAAACAAGGTTTCTTCCCTCGCCACAACCAACATCGAGTACTTTAGATTTTCCCTCAAATCGACCTTTTAAGAGTTGGTCAAGGAGATAAATATCAATATTGCCGAGCTGGGCATTTAGTTCTTTAAAATCCATCCCGACTATGTTGAGGAAAGTTCAGACTTCTTGAGTGCTTCTTCAAAAGCATCACGGCCTGCCTGTATGATTTCCCTGGCTTTGTAAAACTCAAAAGTGGTACAGGCTTCCCTGGAGACTTCTACCGTCAATCCTGGCTTGTATTGTTTGAGCAATTCAGAGGTAAGTCGGTCCTGAAGAAGGTCCAGTGAATCGTTCAACAAGTCAAAAAAGCCAAGTTTCTTTTTTGCTGAACTGGAACCTGGAATCATTTTACCAATCTGGGTCATGATTTCCTCGAGGCGCTTGGCATACTGGTTGATCTCCTTCTTATCTTTTTCTTTTGCAGCGCTTTTATAAGGCTTGAATGCATTCACATTGGACACTACCAAAACATCGCCCTTGGTTCGCCTCACTCTGTCGGCTGGTATCGGATTAGTTACACCACCATCAACATAGAGGCTGTCACTTGTTTTGAGTGGGGTCAAAACAGTCGGTATTGCCACTGAGGCCCTGATGGCCTGGTACATACTCCCAGACTCAAATACTTTCTCTTTTTGGGAATTGAGATCAGTTGAAATGGCTGCAAAAGGGATCGCCATTTCCTCAATTGGGCGGTCAGGAATAATCTTTTGCAAGTTCTTGAATACCTTTTCTCCCTTCACAAATCCCTGCGAACTAAAAGTGAAATCAATAAGCTTAAAAACTTCGAGTCGATCAAGGTTACAGATCCACTCCTTGAATTCATCAAGCTTGCCACAAGCATGGAAGGCCCCAACCACAGAGCCCATTGACGAACCAGCAATTGAACTGATCTCAAATCCATGGTCAATCAGGCCCTCTATCACGCCGATATGAGCAAGCCCCCTTGCCCCGCCGCTTGAAAGAACCAATGCTACTTTTTTACTCATATGTAAAAATAGTTTTTAGCAGTCACTTTAATATGTAAATTTTCGAACTTAATCTAAACTTAAATACGATGACTCCTTTTCACCTTGCCTTTCCCGTTAGTGACATAGAAGCAACCCGAAAATTCTTTACAGAAGTAATTGGCTGTACTGTAGGCCGTTCTGCAGAAAAATGGATCGATTTTGATTTTTTCGGGCATCAAATAAGTGCCCATTTGAAGCCTGAAGAAGTAGCCCAGGCAAAAACCAACGAAGTAGACGGCGATAAAGTACCGGTAAGGCACTTTGGAGCTATACTACCCTGGAAAGAATGGCATGAATTAGCTGATCGGCTTACAAAACTGGGAACCGAATTTATCATTGAGCCGCACGTTCGTTTCAAAGGTGAAGTGGGTGAACAAGCCACTATGTTTTTTCTTGACCCAAGTGGCAATGCGCTTGAATTCAAATCTTTCCAGGACATGACCCAAATATTTGCCCATTAAAGAAGGCGCGGGAAATTAAATACAAAGGAAGTTTACGGTCACGGTTTTAGTGAACGTAGCTTCCGGCGTTGATATCGATGGTACAGCCCGTAGAGTGGTCGGCCAATCCACTACATAAAAAAGTAACCATTGGGGCAATATCTTTGGGCTCTGTAAGTCTTTCTAATGCGAGGTCCCCCAGAACAACTTGCTCTCCGTAACGCTCCACAAACTCCTTGGCCATATCTGTTCGTACAAATCCAGGTGCGATATTGAATGCCTTGATGCCTTGCTTTCCGTATGCCCTGGCAATAGACCGGGTCAAAGCCACCACGCCACCTTTAGAGGCGGCATACGCCATGTACTCGGCAGTGTCACCTCTGAAAGCCGCCCTTGATGAGATATTAACAATTCTCCCTGTAGCTTTCCTTTTGATCCAATGGTCTACTGCCTTTTTGCATAAAATAGCGGTAGCATTCAAATTGACCATCATGGTTTTGTTCCATTCTTCTAACCACTGTTTGTCCGCTGAATTGACGTCTGAGGCAATGGCAATTCCTGCGTTATTCACAAGTAATTCGAGAGACCCAAACTCCCCCACCACTTTGTCAAATAGCTGTGAAACCTGATCGGGTTGGGAAAGGTCAGCCTGAAATGCCTTACTCTCATTGCCTAATACGTGGGCAAGGTTTTCCGCTTCTCTTCCGCTTTTATGATAATGTACTGCCACTGTAGCACCCGCTTCGGCTAGCTTTGCAGCAATTGCCTTTCCAATACCTCTGCTTGCTCCAGTTACGAGCACATTCAGACCCGATAAATTAATATACATGATTGTTTCTATTCGATGTCTCGAAAATTAACTTATTAGGGCTGAAACTAAAAACCAAATAGCGGTGAGTAATAGAATGTTTTCTGAATTTATCAATAGGCTACAGCTACAAAAACAGGGAAAAGACAGTAAAGCCAAGAATTTCAGTTTAAGAATGTAGATAACTAAAAAAGGTTATCTAATTGATTTGTAGAGACTTATGTGTTTCCGTTAATATTATCCACATTTTTTGGAAAGTTATCCACATTTTTCCTAACTCCTTGATTTGATGACCTTTCCGATTAATACCTTTCCATCATTTGTAAATACTTGATAAAGATAAATGGCGGAAGGAGCCTCCAGTCCATGTAGGTTTAGGCCGTCCCAAATGAGTGTGTCTGAGGATTTTCCCTCATTACCAACTGTTGCCACTAGCTGCCCTGTGAACGAAAATATCTTCACAAGCTCAATAGCAGCAACTCCGTTTCTCTTAAAGCTGATATGATCAATAAAAGGATTTGGAAACACATCCAGATCAATATTTACCTCGCCTAATCCAGTCACGTCCGCTGGCCCCTCAAAATCATCGATTTCCGCATCCATCCATTCTAGCCTTTGCTCAATCCAACCTCTGAGATAATTAACTTCCTCCTCATAAGTAGCGCCCACAAAATTATTTGGCCAGGTGTATTCACCCAGAACGCTCCATCTTTGAAAATTCCTATTTTGTGCTTCTGACAAAAGACTTTCGTATTCGTTGATCTTTTGGAAAATCGCTTCATTAGACCATGAGCCGTTTCGCAAAGTAAGCCAACGAAGCTTTACCTTTCCTACAAAATGTGGATCCTGCATTAGTTTGTCCCACCAAAACGGCACTAACCAAAAATCATTTGGGCAATACTCGTTAAACCGATAAGCCCAGCCCTGTGTATTTCCTCCCTGACAATAATTGGCATTGCCAAATGCAAGATTAAAATCCCAAATAGGCCCCAGTGTAAGAAGGCCTCCTTTGTCATCTTTGTCTTTGTACATAAAGGTGCTCAACCTGTACCCATCAATATTCCTGCTTAGTTCATTGATCAAAAAGAAATCAACAAAACTATCTATGTCCACATACTGGCGATAACCTGAAACAGGATCTCTAAACGTGTTGGCTTGCAGTGCTTGCTCAAAATCCGCCATGAAACCTTGTATATAGTCTTTTTGTGGTTCAGTGATCTCATCATCTGCCGGTTCATCGTATTGAAAGAAGATCTGCTGATCGTTACTTTGGAAATTGTTGGGCCTATAATTTGATGCAAAGCCTTGTCCGCCGCTGCCTTCAAATTTGTCGAGTTTTATGATATAACCGCCGGTCAGCTCAACGCCTTCATTATCATCTGGCCGCAGGTTAGAAATGTCCACTCTGTTTTCATCTCTTTTTACTTTCTCCATGAAGACATATACCCCATGGTATTGGCCATTTAAAACCAATTCGACAAATTTGGTCCTCGAACTATACCTTTCTGTTTGAGCAAAAAGATCAAAAGTCAATTTGTTTCGCATCAAAGACTTGTCAGAATATGGGCCATAAAGCACCCAATCCTCTTCTGATGGAAAACCAAGAATTGCTGTATCCAGGTCTTGTCCAGCTTCATCCCAAGTTTCAATACCAAAGGATTTTTTATCGAAAAGAGCTTGCGAGGAAGATCCACGATACTCAATACCTATAAAGCCATCGTAATCTGTAAATGCATCCGTCAGGCTATTTGAAGCATTCAGGTTATTGATAATCCCCATTCTGGCTTTAACTTTTGGTTCATCGACGATAGTTCGACCCTGAGTGTCGATGACCAGGATGGGGAGCTCGGAAGACTGGATAACTACTGATTGGGAAAGCCCTGGAAATACAATAATGCTAGCCAAACTGGCTATCAAGCAGATAAATGTAGTTTTCATGCAAGTAGGTTTAACTTACCAAATATTTTCAAAGAACCTGGTTGCATCGGGTTCTCTTAAAAACCCCACCAGCTTCAGGTAATTCAGGTAGTCATTCAAAAGCAAAAATTGATCCTGAATCTGCCTTTTCCTTAGTTTTTCTTTTGCCTTCAACGACTTCAGCAGGCTTTTTCTCACTTCCAACGGATCAATTCCTGCGAGCTTTTCTTCATAGGTTTGCAGCTGAAACCAGAGTTCGTCGATTGCCTGCAGTCGCTCTATCGAGCGTAATATCTTTTGATAGCCGTCTCTTGCCTCAATATCTAGTCTTTTCCGAGCTGTGGTTTCAGACCATTTGTCTCCTATCAACGACAGTTCGCGGTTTTGGGTTTGCACTCGGTTTTTATTGAAAATAGGAATACCAATTCCCACTCGAAGGCCAAACCTGTCCTCTCCATTCATATCCCACTCGGGCTGAACGAAGCCAATATCCCAATCCCGTTTTTCCAGGAGTAGTTTATTTTCTGAGACTGTTAACCTTAATTGTTCTTGCTGTATAGCCAATGGGTATGCCGTAAGTCCATCAGTCAACTCTTGCAACTGAACCGCCAACTTATCAACATTCATGTCAGGAAAGCTAAGATCAGACACGTTCTGCCTTTGCTCCTCGCCCTCGTAGAAGATGACCAGGCTCCTTTGCAGTTGATCAGATAAATTCATCAGGTCGACCTGCTGATCAATCTTTTCAAGCTGTAAATCGAGCAATTCCTCAGCGTCAAATTCCCCATCAGAAATATATTGTTCCATGTTGGCCATCCATTTTTCTCTCCAGTCAACCGAGTTTTGAATTTGCTGTATTTGAAGTGAATAATTCCGGATGTCAAGCCAGCATTGTAATTTTTTGAAAATCGCCGTTTGCCGTGCCTCATCAAAATCAAGCTTGGCCTGCTGTTCCAGAAGCCTGCCCATATTCTTCCCCGCCGCGTAATAAAACGGGTTAGTGGGGCGCAAACGAAATGCATACTCTGTATTGTTATCTATGATGCCCCCTACCCGAAAATCAATCTCGTCAAAATAGGCCGCGCCATATCTGTTGTTATCGAACCACTCGAGCTGCTCTTTGGCAGCCTTTACGGCGTCTTGTTGCTCTATTCGTTGCTGAACCTGGTCTAAAAGAGGAGACATATTCTGGCGTGCACTGACCTGAAATGATGTCAGAAGCAGTCCAAGAAAAATGATTGATTTCTTCATCATGGCATCAGAATAATCACCTTTTCTCCCTGAAGCCATCCCTCGGTATTGTCTAGTTTAAAAAATACCACTTTCCCGGATTGCTGAATGTGTGACTGCTGTATGGTTGGAGGCAACACTTCTACGCCTCCCGAGCCAACATAAGTAGCTGTTGTTTCTTTCCGTGGCTCCAGAGCTGATTGTATCACTACGTCTGAAATATTTCCGTCAAAGACTGTTTGATCTGTGATATATCCTCTTACAAACTTGTTTTCGTCGGGAAGTAACGAGAGTAGATCAGAAAAACCCTCTGCAGTTTGCCCAGGCATAAAATGTACGTTGTCAACGATGCCACTGGCTGGCGCGACTAAAGTCAACGACGCCCTTTCCTCTTCAAGCCGTCGCTTCTCGTTCGCTAATTCTTCTCGACTTGCCTCAACGGCTTTTGACTGGAATTGGCTTCGTTTAATAAGAAGCGATTGCTTCAGCCGAATCTCTGATATTTTAGCCAGATAGGCATCTTCTATCAGCTCGGCTTTCCAGGATGTTATCGTGTCGTTCTTGGCTGTTTCAGAAAAATTCTTCAGCCAGGAGGCGTCTCTTTCCTCTGCAGTTTTCAATGTGGTCATTTCCTGCGCCCTAATGGCAGAAGCCCGCTGCTCCTCAAGTGCAAGTTCCTTACGCTGAATCTCAAACTCAAAACGCTCCTTCTCCGCTGAGGCATTCAGCTGTATTTCCCTGTATGCTAGTTTTTGCAGGTCATCTAAAATTGTCTCAGATGCTAGCCTCATCAAAACCGCTCCTTTTTCCACTTTCTGACCAGGTGTCACATTTACCTCCAAAATAACCGTCTTCCGGGGATGACTTAGCCTCACTTTTGGGCTTTCTACAAAACCATAAAGGTTTGCCCGTCGAACGGGGTAGTCGACACTGAAATAAAGAAGTCCCGCGGCTAGCAAGCCGATCGTAAAGTAATAAACGTGGTAATTTTGTTTCTGACTACTCATTTATACTCTTGCCAAATTTCCTGATTTCGACCATTTGACTTGCAGAACTCCTTGTATTTGACTGAGGTCATTCAAAAAAGTCGATCCACTTTTTCCGGCTACCTGCACAACCTGCCATTCAAATTGCCATGTGTTATCCCTGGTTTTTTGCTGGCTTACCAGCTGAAACTTCAAACTAATTGGTCTGATGATCGCCTCCACTCTATCAGAAAGTTCAATTGTCTCTAAAGCTACTATCAGCGAGAACCTTTCTTTATTATTCCTCCTCTCGACCAAAAAATACAGTAGCCAGGCTACCACGCAAAATGCCAGGGTGCTGGAAATAGCTATACTAAAACCGTAGACTCCCAGGGCGATGCCCAACGCCAGCGAAGCAAATAGAAATAAGAGATTTTTTGGTTGATCAATCCTGGTCCTGAAACGGATGATTGCCAAAGCGCCGAAGATCCCAAGCCCCCGGGCGAGACTGTCGCCAATTGACATCATGACGGCTGTTGATACAAGCGTTGCCAGTATCATAGAAATGAAAAACTGATCAGGATACGTGAAGCCCACATAGGTGTTTTTGTGAGTGATGGCTATCAAAGAAGACAGCACAAGGCCCCACATTAATGTATAAATGGCAGTGATAAAAGTGGGAAAGCCGGATTGCAGTTCTACCGGAAAAAATTCAAGCATACATTCTGTTGTTGACGTTTATTTTGGCATATCGCTAAGTAATGTAGCTATAACGCAAAAGAAATGCCATCGGTTAAAGTAGCTTGTCTTTGATTTGGCATGTTTGCCCTAATAAAGCGCCATATCGAACTTTCTTCTGTACTTTTTAGTGAGCTCATTTTGAGGACCTATCAACTGAAAAAATGAAACAGCAGCTCTTCTTGGTAAATCTTCCATAAACGATTTATTGATCGTCACTGCTTCAATAAGTAATGCAATTCCACTTTCGAGGTCATCATTGATAAATGCCGCTTGAGCTGCTGCCACTTTTTTGCCGACCGGTTCTTCCAAAGAAATGTCTGTTTCTAGAAAAATGGCCATTTCTGTTATCCTTTGGGTTTCTTCAAAATACCTATTTCTGTCTGAGATCTTTTCCAATAACTCTCTGGTCGTCGACGGATTCTTCCACACTATGCTTTTCGCCATCAATAACCTCGCTTTATCATTTGTTGGATAGGCTATTATAAAGTTTTCCAGCTCACCTAAGGCGTTTGAGTCTCCCGCAATAATCCTTGCTTCTATTTCTACGAGCAGCTCACGTTCTTCACTCGGAAGGAAGTCTAGTAGCCATTTTTGTATTTCATGTTTAGGCAATGCTCCAGTAAACTCAGCCACCACCTTCCCATTAGAAAACATTTTTACTGCTGGAATACCTTTAATGCCGTACTCAGCAGATAAATGCTGGTGCTCATCTGAATTCACCTTGACAAGCTCCCAGGCACCATGTGCTTCAGCTGCCAGTCCTTCAATGATGGGGCCCAAAAACTGGCAGGGACCACACCAGGGTGCCCAAAAGTCAACCACAACTGGCACGTCCTGGCTTATTTCTAAAACGTCTTTTTTAAAATCCATTGCTTTCTACTTTCTTCTTACCCAACAAAATCACCCTTTCCAGAGGTTCCCTTTTTATTCACTTTTGTAAAGCAGATTCAAGTATTTCCCCAGGCACTGACCACCAAAGACCTGGGGCCTCCATAGTCGCGGTGTTCACATAAATAAATGCCCTGCCAGGTACCCAGGTTCAGCCGCCCTTTGGTAACCGGTATTTGGACCGAACTCCCCAGAAGGGAAGCTTTAATATGTGCAGGCATATCATCGGGGCCTTCCATCGTATGTCGGTAGTAGGGTGCATTTTCTGGCACCATTTTATTAAAATGGCTTTCAAAATCGACCCTCACAGTCGGGTCAGCGTTTTCATTGATCGTGAGGCTTGCCGATGTATGCCTTATAAATACCTGTAGCATGCCTTGAGAAATTTGACGAAGCTCCGGAAACTGATCCAAAATAGACGAAGTGACCAGATGAAACCCTCTTGAATAGGCTTTTAGCTTAATTTCCTTTTGAAAAAATTCCATAAATAATACTAGCCATTGCTTGTGCAATATGCAACCGCTCACTTTAACGAAAAGGTCATTGATAGGGAAAAGATGAGCTGCCCTTATTACCGGAGCATGGTTGTGATAAAAATAGTTAGGTCTTACCCTTCTTCTTTGCGTTTTTGGCCTGGTATCCATTCATAGGCACCAATATCTGGCACTTCGCTGCGCTGGTTTCCTAAAATATCGAGGTCGATATCAATGTACTCAGCTTTATCGATAAGTGGTGAAAGACTATCAAGGCGATAGTCATAAACGAACTCATCGAAGAACTGGGGTTGGGTATTGATGATGTTTCCGCTCCCCTCAAGTATAAAACTCGTAGACTTCAACAGACTGCTGCTCACCTTATAAATAAAACTTGCTCCACCGTCGGTATTGAATGCTATCTCATTGTCTTCGTTTCCCCAAACTATGCTGTTCGTTATAAAAGCACTCAAGGGAGCGGTGAGCAACTCTTCGTTGGAAAGAAGGATATTGTCGGAAAAAATCACGGATGGACCTTCCCTGAAAAAGTCGGATGGGTAATTGGAAAAACTACAGTGCTCGTAGCGGTAGTTCCCACCAGCAAGGTTACCCACCAAATACCTGGCGGCATTATATACCACGGTATTGTAGGCATACACATCACTGGTAAATGCCAAAATACCGTCGGACGACATATTGGCAATGATACAGTTGGCAATGACAACATCGGGTATGTCGTCTTCATCGGGTGTGCCAATATACAATCCGATGTTCGCATTTTTAACCACTGTGTGATTAAGGCTATTGTCACTGCTCCCTTCAAGAAAAAAAATGCCTTCCCACTGTCCCGGTGCTTCTCGATAGTCGATGTCGGTGCGGGAATTTCTGAAAACAACTTTTTCGTTTGGAGCGCCGTCTGTTACCAATGTGCCGGCAACAAACAAGCTACTCCCCGGTTGCATGATGACCTCAACACCAGACCTGATTGTAAGTGTGGCTCCAGGAGCAATATAAAGTGTGTCAGAAATGACATATGGCAACGCAGCATCCCAAATTTCATCTTCTTCAATAACTGTTGACGAATTGTAATAGGAGGCATCTTGTGCCCAGGCGTCTAACACAACACTCAAGTTGCTGCTGCCTTCCACTTCCAGGTAATCCAAGGTCCTGATCGGGTCCGGTTTTCCAGTTACCGACAAGGTCGCCTTTACAAGAATTAGTAAGCTATCTTTCCCAAGAAGCTTCAGGTTTTTGAAGGCAGAACCAGTTTGTCCATTGATGCTGATTTCAAATGGTGAGTTCTCTTTTTGTTTTAATCCAATACCTGAAAGAATGACCCCATTTTTATTGGGGTTATACAGCAGCACCCGATAGGATGGGCTGAGCTGCGTAGTCAGTAGTGTGTCGAAATAAAGTGTGTCAGTTGAAAAGTAGACCGATTCGTCTGTAAGCTCGGAAAATATTTCTTCGTCAGGCGTACAAGCCCACCAAAAAGGGAGTAGCAATAACCATGGAAGATACCTTGTCAACATAGATGCATTTTGAACGATGAAAGCAATGGATTATTCTCCATCTTTCAGCTTCTCTGAATGCTCAGCTATCCGCAACTGTTCAATAAACTCACCAACTTCTCCATCCATCACCGCCGGCAAATTATACACAGTCAAACCAATACGATGATCAGTGACACGACTTTGGGGGTAGTTGTAGGTCCGTATTTTATCAGACCTGTCGCCGCTACCTACCATTGACTTGCGCTGGGCGCCGACCTCATCGTTGTGTTTTTTCAGCTCCACTTCATAGATCCTGGAACGCAACACCTTTAGTGCTTTCTCAAAGTTCTTGATCTGGGATTTTTCATCCTGGCAACTCACTACAATACCTGTGGGAATGTGGGTCAAACGAATGGCTGAGTAGGTTGTGTTGACCGACTGCCCACCCGGGCCTGAAGAACAGAAAGTGTCCTTACGCACATCGTTCATATCTATATTTACCTCGACTTCTTCCATTTCGGGAAGTACCGCTACAGTCGCCGCCGATGTGTGCACCCTGCCCTGGGTTTCAGTTGCCGGTACCCGCTGCACCCGGTGAACGCCCGATTCGAACTTGAGCATTCCATAAACGTCTTCACCAGAAACAGTAGCGATAATCTCCTTGTAACCTCCCGATGTGCCTTCGGTAAGATCGAGCACATTCATTTTCCAGCCTCTTTCTTCAGCAAAACGCTGATACATACGGAAAAGATCGCCTGCGAAAATAGCCGCTTCATCACCGCCTGTGCCTCCTCGTACTTCTAAAATAACATTCTTACTGTCGTTCGGGTCTCTTGGTATCAAAAGTTGCTTGAGTTCTTCCTCCAGTTCCTCTTCTCTTGGCTCAAGCTCCTCAATTTCCATCTTCGCCATTTCCCTGAGTTCCTGATCCTTTTCCTTATTGACCAGTTCTTTGGCTCCTTTGAGGTCGTTTAACACCTTTTTGTATTCCGCAAACTTGTTAACAATGCGGTTAAGCTCTTTGTATTCTTTGTGAAGTTTAGTGTATTGTGCCATGTCGGCCATGGCATCCGGCTGTACGATAAGGTCACTTACCTCCTCAAATCGCTTTTTTATCGCCTCCAGTTTATCAAGCATTCCTGAAAAATTAAGCCACAAAATTAATAAACCCCTGATCTTTTCTCGATTAAGTGTGGTTATTTTAACAGATCATCACACCAGCGCCTTATGAAAACCTTAAGAATCGTAACACTTTTCTTCTTTACAGCAGTTGTCGGCTGCGGCCCTATGGACAAAGGCAATAGCGAAGCGGTAAAAAAAGAAATGGAAAGCAGGGAGTTAAAGCACATAATGCCTTCACAAATTATAGATAAAGCGAAAAAAGACGGACAGGCCATTACTGACGAGGCCCAAAAAGCCCTTTTGCAAACGCTGATGAAAAAAATTGAATCGGAAGGCGTAATTGGCGCGGTGGAATATTGCCAAATGAATGCCATACCACTTGTCGACTCTCTTTCTCGATCACACAAGGCCATTATCAGAAGGGTAAGCAATAAATGGCGCAACCCGAAAGATGCGCCCACTGGCGATGAAGTGGGCATTATGGAAGCCTATACATACAGCATAGAGCAGGGCCAAGCGCCAAGAGAAGAAGTGTTCATGGACGACAATACCACCCAGGTGGTATACACCCGACCCATCATGATGGGAGCTGCCCTATGCTTGCAATGCCATGGAACTGTTGACAAAGAGCTTACGCCCGAAGTGGCCGAAAAAATTAACTCCCTTTACCCCGAGGACAAAGCCACCGGTTACCAGCTGGGTGAATGGCGGGGCATTTGGAAAGTAGTGTTTGAGAAGAAAGACTTGATAATGGAATTGTAGCTTGTAGTCAATTGGAAAAACATACTCGGAAAGATTATTGTCCGAAACACTCTATTAAATGATCGAATGAAAAAGCCTAAGATTCTTATTTTAGCCCTGTCAATGGCCATTATTTCTAGTAGCTGCAAAAAAGAACAAAACTCCAGGCCAAACATTATCCTTATCATGTCGGATGACATGGGCTACTCTGACATTGGATCCTATGGTGGTGTAATTAACACACCGGTATTGGATGGGCTTGCGGCAAATGGTTTACGTTTTACCCAATTCTACAATGCTGGTCGTTGTTGTCCATCAAGGGCTTCCCTTCTAACAGGTCTTTATCCGCACCAGGCAGGGATTGGTCATATGGTGAATGAAGGAGAAACCGATGCCTATCGTGGCGATTTAAGCCAAAACGCTGTTACAATTGCTGAAGTATTAAAGCAATCAGGATACTCAACCTATATGGCTGGCAAATGGCATGTGACACCGTTAAAACCAACAAGAGAAAATCCATCTAAGCATAATTGGCCTCTACAAAGAGGGTTTGACAAGTTTTTTGGGACCATTCATGGGGCAGGAAGTTATTTCGATCCCAATTCTCTTACTAGAGACAACGAATTCATTGCTCCTTCAGAGGATTTTTACTACACAGATGCTATTTCCGATCATGCAGTAAAATTTATTGAAGACCATGATAGTGACAATCCCTTTTTTATCTATTTGCCTTACACAGCTGCACATTGGCCTATGCATGCCAAGCCAGAAGACATTGCCAAATATGAAGGCAAATTCGATAGTGGCTGGGATGTGCTTCGTGAAACAAAATATAAGAAAATGTTAGAAATGGGCCTCGTCGAACCAGGGTGGAAGCTGCCTGAAAAAGACGACATCGTCGACTGGGAGGAGGAGGAACAAAAAGAATGGTATAGCTCCCTGATGGAAGTATATGCTGCCATGGTCGATTGCATGGACCAGGGTATTGGCAGGGTAATGAATGCGCTTGAGACGAAAGGGATAAAAGAAAATACACTGGTTTTCTTTTTGCAAGACAATGGCGGCTGCGCTGAACCTTGGGGACTCAGAGAAGCTATAGAGCCCTACCATGGTGATGTGGCCTCCGATCTGGTAATGCCTATGAAAAAGGATGAATTACAAATGGACATGATTCCGAAATATGCGCGGGATGGAAGGCCGGTAATGGCTGGAAGGGGATTAGACCCTGGTGCCGGAGACACGTACATCGCTTATGATAAACCCTGGGCAAATGCTAGCAATACTCCGTTCAGGATGTATAAACATTGGGTGCATGAGGGAGGAATATCCACCCCCCTTATCGCATATTGGCCCGAAGGCATAAAGGCAAAAAATGAGCTAAGAGACCAACCTGCTCATTTAATTGATATTATGGCCACTTGTATTGACGTGGCCGGCGCGACCTATCCAAAATCTTTCAAAAATAAAAACATTACCCCCTTGGAAGGCATTAGCCTCACGCAAGCATTTTTAAATGAGGATTTGGGAAAAAGGCCCCTGTTTTGGGAGCATGAGGGCAATAAAGCAGTGAGGTTGGGAAATTATAAATTAGTATCAATGCATCAAGAAAAAGCAGAATACGATTGGGAGTTGTACGATTTAGCTTCCGATAGAAGCGAAACGAACAATTTAATAAAAGAAATGCCAGACAAAGCCAAAGAGATGGAAGTGTTGTGGAAAGGCTGGGCAAAAAAAGCCGGTGTCTTAACATGGAATGAAAAACGACCCATTGAATAAATCTCAAAAAAAAGCTTGGTCGAGGGAAATACTAGCGGCTAATTTTTTGACAACAGCCATCTTGATATGAGGAACAGAATATTATTAACATCCCTGGCAATTGTAGCTACGCTATTGACTAGTTGTAGTCAAAAAAAACCTATACGAAATACGGTAGTTCCACAGAAAGAAATGGAGCAAATTTTCAATGAAATAAAAACTCCGTTTAAGTATGGTGTCGTCATTCAGCAACCCGATAGCGCGACAATGGTAGACTCTCCGACCATTTTCAGAAAAGATGGCAAATGGTATATGACTTACATTGCATTCGATGGACAAGGATATGAGACATGGCTGTCTGAAAGTGATGACTTACTCCATTGGCACTCCGAAGGAAAAATATTATCGTTTACTGAAAACACATGGGATGCGAACCAAAAGGCTGGTTATGTGTCGCTGATTGACACCGATTGGGGGGGTGATTATTCAGTCGAAAATTACAATGATAAATATTGGATGAGCTACCTGGGTGGAAACACGGAAGGGTACGAGGCGGGCTCCCTAAAAGTTGGTTTAGCAACTACCACAACAATAACTGAAGCCAGCGAATGGAATAGAATGAATGCTCCACTTTTGTCGCCTGAAGATGAAGATGTTCGATGGTATGATAATAAAACTATTTACAAAAGCCTTGTTCTTCGGGATAACAAGGAGCATACAGGGCACCGCTTTGTAATGTATTACAACGCCAAAGGGGATTCTGCCAACTTTGAAAGTATCGCTATGGCAGTATCTGACGACATGCTTACATGGAAACGATATGGGGAAAACCCAGTCATTACGAAAGGGAAAGGCATTTGTGGGGATGCACAAATTGCAAAAATCGGAGATCTGTATGTGATGTTCTATTTTGGGGCCTTCTGGAAGCCAGGTGCTTTTGAAAGGTTTGCTTGCTCCTACGATTTGATCAACTGGACAGATTGGGAGGGAGAAGATTTAATTGCCTCATCCGAGGATTATGATAAAAAATATGCCCACAAGCCCTGGGTGATAAAATGGAAGGGAGTCGTTTACCATTTCTACAATGCTGTAGGCGACAAAGGCCGGGTAATAGCTTTGGCAACGTCAAAAGATCTAACAAAGTGACTTAATGACACGGGCAAAAAAATGTCTATGCATGGAACCTCAGGTCTAATCTTCTTGAAATTACCCATATTGATTGTCTCTGAGCTAAGCAGGGTTTCCAATTTTATAGGCCGTATACTAAACCTCCTGATACCTAAAACAACCCACCACATGATCGTTCACCAAACCACAGGCCTGCATGTAGGCATAAATAATTGTGCTTCCCACGAACTTAAATCCCCGCTTTTTTAAGTCTTTGCTCAAAGCATCTGATTCTTTGGTAGTTGCCGGTGCAGTTTTATAATCTCTCCACTGGTTAACGATCGGCTTATTGTTCACAAACTGCCAGACATACTTGTCGAAGCTTCCAAACTCATCCTGCACTTTGAGAAACTGCTTTGCATTGGTAATCGCACTTTGCACTTTGAGTCGGTTACGGATAATGCCAGGAAAAAGCAGTAGTTCTTCCACAATACCCGGCGTAAATTGGGCAACGATCGCAGGATCAAAACCAGCAAAGGAGTCTCGGTAACCCTGTCGCTTTTTCAAAATCGTGCTCCAGCTCAAGCCAGCCTGTGCCCCTTCGAGAATCAAAAATTCGAAATGTGTTCGGTCGTCGTGTACCGGCACACCCCATTCTTCGTCGTGGTATTTCACGTAATCGTCGAAGTCAAGGCACCAGGCGCATCGGGTTTGGTTATCTGTCATTGGTTAAGATATTCGTTGAGTAAACCAGTAATCGTTTCTGCGGCATGGTAAAAAAAGCTGAAAGGTGTGGTTTCGAAGGTGTCGGTTGGCTGATGGTAATATTTGTGGTCCTCTACGCCAAAATAGAGAAACGGAATTTGCTGCTTATGAAAAGGCCCGTGGTCAGAAGACATCGTCCAGTCGTCAGGCCCCGTTCCGGGCACATCATGTCCCAGCAATAGTTTCACCTTAGCATACCTGTCTCCATTGAGATCGATAAGCGGCTTGAGGTGCGGATAATGGTAGATGCCGGAAACATAGAGTTCGTTGTTAAAGCCTTTGCTCACCATGTCCATATTTACATTCAGCTTCACCGGAATATTGGCATTCTTCAAATACTTTACTAACGCATATCCGCCTAGTAAGCCCGTTTCCTCTGCATCGAGCGCTGCAAAGATGACGGTGTATTTTGGTGGTGCTTTTTTTGCTGCAAACAAATAGGCAGCCTCAATGAGCACACTGGTACCCGATGCATTGTCGTCTGCTCCATAGTAAATTCCATCTCGCTCAGTGCCCAGGTGATCATAGTGCGCTGTAACTACAACTGCTGAATCACTTTCGCCTTTCAAAAAGCCAACTATATTCACCCCTTGTGAGGGATAACCTTTGGCATTAATGTCAAAAGGAATCAGCCAGTTACTCTCTAACGCAATAATTCCAGCGTTACTAAAAGCGTCTTTAATGAAAATCCGGGCCCTGCTAATCCCATTTGATCCTGTTTTCCTTCCCCCCATTTCCTTGGAGGAGAGCGTCTTCAGGTTATTCATCAAACGTGTTGAGTCCACCTGTGCCTTCACTGAAAATTCAAACGACAGCAACAGAACGACAGCAACGAACATCCTTCCCATTATTATGATTTTTGCTCTTATTTGCATTTTTTCGGAAAATATTTTGATTTACCTTGACACAGCGCATTGCACCTTGTCGACCTCTTTTCGTTTTACTCTTAAAAGCGATTAGTTCCGCAATAATAGAAGTCTTTCACTGTTGAATGTAATACGTAATCCTTTAAACCTTATGAGACATTTACTCGCTTTTACATTTGTGCTTTGTTTGGTCGGCTTTAGCTCCCAGGCACAGGAAGAAGAAATAAATATAGCAGGTTTTCGGTTTCTGGACTATACCAACGACCTGCCGGCCGATCTTTTATCTACACGATCGGCAGTTTTAGTCAGTGTCCCTCCAAAAAGTAGAACTACATCCGAGCGTGGTGACTGGAAAGGCTTTTCGGCCGACATGCATGCTGAATTTCGCAAAATGGGAATTGATGCCGTTGCCTACATGAACATTGACGATGTAATGGCTGGAATAGACGTAACTGAAGCTTTTTCCAACTTTCTCAATTCTCGGCAAATCAAAAACCTCATCCTTTTGAGTAAAGTCAACTTAAAAATCGGTGGAAAAGAAAGTGAACGAGTGGTGGTAGTCATTACTCCCTATAATGAAACGGATACCTTTATGTCGAATGGTCAGCAAGCCTGGAAAGATCAGGACAAAGACTTTGAAAAGGTAGTAAAAAACCTCGGACGTGCTGTCTATAAATCAAAGCAGGAGAACAAAAACTTCCTGATCACCGAAAAGCCAGAATTCTTTACGGATGTTGACCTGATCACAAAACGTAAGTTCCCATCTTTTGCCGTTGATCTTAAAATTGATAAGCTGGCAGTGCCCATGTACACTAAAGTAGAGATCCCCGCCGACAAGCCAGGCGGGATTGTTAACAATAATGTGGAGAAAGAAATCGCTCGATACAACTCAAAAGTAGCTTCCTCCAACAATGTATTGAAGAGTGCCTTGCAAGATTATCCATTCAAATATGACCTGGTAGAATACGACGGCGATGATAAGAAACTTTACAATGCTGGTTTTCAGTATGTGTTGCTAAACCTTAACACAACCGGCTACACAATCAGAGAAATGCTGAACTACGAAGTGGACAAAAATGAGACGGACTATATCACCATGAAAACCAGTAATGGGAAGACGATCCTAAGAACGATCCCGGTGAACGCACCCGTCTACAAATTTTATGTGAAGCATCTGGTTACCGGCGACGTGTACCTGGGAACAAAGTGGGATGCTGACGAAACAATGGATGAAGCACTAAAAAATTATATTCAGAACTTCAAAGATGAAATGAAGATCCGGTAGATACTCCTAACAGCCAAAAAAGGCTCGCCAAATGAATGGCGAGCCTGCTCTTTTTAGTTCGATCCGTCTTTAAACTTTTCGAACCTGCTTTTATTATCAACTCTCGGATATACGTTATTGCTTTGCTGGATATCTGGTGTCTCGTTTTTTGGATCCAGCTTAATGCCCACCACTTGCTTGTCTTTTGCAAACACCTTGGTCACTTCATGTTCATTCTTTCTCCAGATTTCTGCAGGAATATATTCCCTCTCTTTTGAGCCGTCTGCATAAGACCATTCAATAATGATCGGCATCATTAAGTCGCCCTCGTTCTTGAATGTCACCTCATAAAAGTTCTTTTCTGCGTTTCTCTTTTGAATGGCTTTGTCGTCAACAGAGTTTTTAAATTCTCCGTATTCAGAACTCTTGGTGTTGGCCATGGTAAACGGCTTTGGTGCCGCCAATCCATTGTCCATCGCCTCGGCACTTCCAACCAGGCTGCCATCGCCACTCACTTTTACCTGATTTTCAAAGCCCTTCGCATCAACATTCATCTTATACCATTGCACTTTATCAACTGCTATGTCGCAGGCATCTACACTGTAGAACCAGCCTTTCCAGAACCAATCGAGATCAACAGCCGAGGCATCTTCCATGGTTCGGAAAAAGTCAGCTGGAGATGGATGCTTAAACGCCCAGCGCTGCGCATACTCTTTGAAAGCAGCATCAAACAGCTCAGGACCCATGATGGTTTCGCGAAGCAAAACAAGCCCTGCCGAAGGTTTGCCATAGGCCTCATAACCAAGCGACCTTCCATTTTCTGGGTTAGTCATGATGGGACGGAGACTATTTTTTTCTCCTTTCATATAGTTCACAACCCCAGCAGGTGTGCCCCAGGTAGTGTCGAAGCCCGGATAGTTTTCGACGACTGTCTGGTGCTCAAGAAACGTATTAATCCCTTCATCCATCCAGGCCCACTGGCGTTCGTCATTGTTGATAATCATCGGAAAGTAGTTGTGACCAACCTCATGCACTATTACTCCTACCATGCCCTCAAGGGTCCGCTGTGAATAGGTACCATCAGCATTGGGGCGACCATAGTTAAAACAAATCATTGGGTACTCCATGCCGATAGATGCTGTATGAATGGACTGAGCAACCGGATAAGGGTAGTCGATGGTATATTTGGAATAGGTATTCAGAGTGTTCACCACTGCCTTGGTAGACTCTTTCTCCCAAAGTGGGTTACCTTCTTTCGGATAAAAGCTCATGGCCAGTGGCGTATTGTTTTCAAACTTTACTGCCTGCGCATCCCAGATAAATTTTCTCGAAGAAACAAAGGCAAAGTCACGCACGTTGTCCGCTTTGAAAATCCAGGTTTTGGTGCCCTTGGCTCTGGATTTTTCGTTTTTGATCGCCTCTTCCTCAGAAATAATAATCACCGGTTTGTCAAAGCTTGTCTTTGCTTTCTCAAACCTCTCTAGCTGAGTAGCTGTCAGCACTTCCTTTGGATTTTGAAGCACCCCTGTTGAAGCAACAACGTGATCTGCGGCAGTGGTGATCCGAACGGTATAATCTCCAAATGCCAGAGCAAATTCTCCTGAACCAAGAAACTGTTTGTTCTGCCATCCATTTACGTCGTCGTAAACAGCCATGCGTGGAAACCACTGTGCGATCGTGTACAGGTAGTTGCCATCTTTTGGAAAGTACTCATAACCTGAGCGCCCCCCCAACTGCATGCGGTCATTTACATTGTATGACCACGATACTTTGAAAGAAACGTTGGCCCCAGGTTCAAGGGTTTGAGGAAGGTCTACCCTCATCATGGTTTTGTTAATGGTATATGGAAGTGCTTTGCCATCAACACTGGTAACCGAGGCAATCTTGAATCCCCCGTCAAAGTCTTGATCGCGGGTAATTCTTTGCTGAAGCGACTTCCCAGAAATAGTGTCGGGCATATTACTTGAAGCAACCAAAGGGCTGTTGGAGTCCTTTGCTCTCATGTTTTGGTCAAGCTGTAGCCATAAATACTTCAACTGATCAGGCGACTGATTATGATAGGTAATAGTTTCGGTTCCTGAAACAGACTGATTGTTGTCGTTCAGCGTAACAGCTATGTCATAATCGGCTTTTTGCTGCCAGTAGTCCCTTCCTGGAGCGCCTGATGCTGTGCGATAGGTATTGGGCGTAGGCAACATAGTACCCATCTGCTCAAATTTTTGCCCCCATTGGCCCTGGGCGTTCGCCCTGTCTGTCGTGAAACAGGCTGCAGCTATGATAAAGCCGCTGAATAGAATCCTTTTCATAAAACTGAGTAATTTTTCCTTTGTCGATTTTGTTTTGGTTAGACAAAACAAGCCCGGAAAATCAATTAACCGGGCTTGTTTTCTAACATCATTTCTTAAGTGTGTTTTTTAGTTCTTCTTCTCCTTGAACTGATCAAACCTGCTTTTCACATCCTGTCGCGGGAAAAAGTTATTGTCAATTTCCACGTCTGCCGTTTCTTTATCAGGGTCCAGTTCAATATTCACCACTTCTTTACTTTTGGCAAACACTTTGGTCACTTCGTGCTCGTTGTGCCTCCATATTTCCGCCGGAATATACTCTCTTTCTGTGGTGCCGTCAGCATAGGTCCATTGAACGATCACAGGAGTGACAAGGCCACCAACATTCTTAAGCGTTAGCTCATAAAAATTGGTGTTGGCATGCTTTTGTTTGATGGCTTCATCGTCCACTTTGTTCATAAATTCTCTGTAGGAATCGTCAGAAGTGCCACTGAAAACGAAGGTCTCTGCAGCTTCCTGAAAGTTGGTGGCAGGCGCTTTTTTGCCATCCGCACCCATCACTTCGCCAGAGGCCGATACCTGGTTTTCGAAACCTTTCTCATTAGTGGCCATCTTATACCACTTCACATTCGCCAGATCTACATCAACATTATCGGTTGAATAGAACCAACCTCTCCAGAACCAATCGAGGTCCATGGCCGACGCATCTTCCATACTTCTGAAGAAGTCTGCAGGCGATGGGTGCTTAAATGCCCATCTTTCAGCGTATTCTTTGAATGCATAGTCAAAAAGCTCTGGGCCCATAATCGTCTCGCGTAATACGCTCAACGCTGCAGCTGGCTTAGCATAGGCATTATTTCCAAACTGCAAGATTTGCTCTGAGTTGGTCATGATCGGGCGAATACCCTCTTTGTCACCTTTCATGTAGTCTACTATACAGGAGGCACATCCACGACGAACCGGCATATCCGGATAGTGCTCCTTTTGAGTAAGCGACTGTACAAAGGTATTCAAACCTTCGTCCATCCAGGTCCATTGACGCTCGTCAGAGTTGATGATCATAGGAAAAAAGTTGTGGCCAACTTCGTGCACTATCACTCCTATCATTCCCCATTTCTTTTGGTCGGTATAACTACCATCAGGATCAGGGCGACCAAAATTGAAGCATATCATCGGATATTCCATACCAATAGAAGCCGCATGAACTGAAATTGCCTTTGGGTACGGATAGTCAATAGTGTGCTTTGAATAGGTAATCAAAGTATTGGCTACTGCCTTCGTCGACTCTCTTTCCCAAAGTGGGTTGCCTTCCTTTGGATAATAACTCATCGCTAATGGAGTTTTGCCGTTAAGGTCAACTGCCATGGCATCCCAAATAAACTTTCTGGATGTAGCAAAAGCGACATCACGAACATTTTCTGCCTTAAAAGTCCAGGTCTTCTTTTCGTTTGACTTTGATTTCTCGGCCTTTTCTGCCTCTTTTTGAGTGACGATGATAACAGGTTTGTCGAAGGTCTTTTTAGCCTTTTCGAATCGAGCTAGTTGTTCTGTCGTAAGTACCTGGGAAGCATTTTGCAAGGTACCGGTGGCACCTAGAACATGGTCTGCAGGCACCGTAACACTAAAAGTAAAGTCACCAAATGGAAGAGCAAATTCTCCTCTGCCTAAAAACTGCTTGTTTTGCCAGCCATTGATGTCATCATAAACAGCCATGCGTGGGTAAAACTGGGCAACCGTATATACATAGTTGCCATCCTTTGGAAAATATTCATATCCAGAGCGAGGTCCTTCGAGCATCCTGTCGTTAATGTTGTATGACCAGGCAATTTTGAAAGATACCTTTCCTCCAGGCTCCAGGGCCTTTGGCAAATCCACCCTCATCATCGTCTGATTAATCGTGTACTTCATACCCTTGTCAGCCATGTCTCTTACATAGGCTATTTTGAAGCCTCCATCGTAGTCGGCATCGTTGATCATTGTTTGCAACGCCTTTCCGGAAAGTGAATCTTTCATTTCCGTGGTGGTCACCAATGGCGTGTTGGAAGACTTTGCCCTCATGTTTTGGTCGAGCTGTACCCATAAGTAGGTCAGCCGATCTGGAGATAAATTGTGATAGGTGATAGTTTCCGAGCCAGTGATACTTTGGTTATTGTCATTCAACTCCACGGAAATATCATAGTCGGCCTTTTGTTGCCAGTAATCTCTACCTGGCGCCCCTGACGCCGTGCGGTAACTGTTAGGGGTGGGCAGCATCGTGCCAAGCTGTTCAAACTTCTGACCCCATTCTCCTTGACTGTGTGCCCAATTAGCACAACTAAGAGTCAATAGTACTGCAAATAGTTTTTTCATATCATTCAATTTTTACCAAAATCCACTTTCAATTATCATCGTTAAAGAAATGCCAGCTACTGCCGCCGATATTATTACTGTCCAATCTCTTTTCTTGACGCTTCCAATACGCATAAAGACTAATGCCGCCAACATTATTGCAAGCACTATCACTATCTGTCCTATCTCTAACCCTACGTTAAATGCCAATAGTTGAGTAAGGATTGACTCATCTTTTCCCAGGAGACTTTTCAGGTAGTTTGAAAAGCCCATCCCATGAATGAGTCCAAAAAAGGCAGCAAACCAATAATTCAGAGTGACACTTTTTGGCGTTGTCTCAGCATCTCGTCGATAGATATTTACGGCCGCAGTCGTAAAAATAGTCACCGGAATTAGAAACTCCACCAGACCTGAATCCACTTTTATAATATCCAATGTTGAAAGCGCCAGCGTCAGCGAGTGACCCAATGTAAAGGCGGTAACCAAAACAAGCACATTTTTCCATTGATTAGCAGAATAAATTGCACACAAGGCAATTACGAACAATATGTGGTCGTAGCCTTTGATATCAAGGATATGCTCCATACCTAAACCAAAAAAGAGGCTAAACTCCGACATAGTTTTCTTAAGTTGGCGTCATAAAAAGGTTGTAAGTATAAATCATAATTTCTCAACTTGCAGTAAATGTTGTTTCTATGGCAATGATCGCACAAATCCTGTTGATATTCTTTACGTGGCTGGCTCACCCTTTTCACGTAAGTGTTTGCGACGTTGAGTACAATGAAAAAACACAGTCGCTGGAAATATCCCAACGAATTTTTTTGGACGATCTCGAAGAGGCTTTGAGAAAAAAAAGTGGTTGGACTACACTTGATGTTGTTAATCCATCGGATAAAAAGCGGTTTGATGAATTGATGAAGGGTTTTGTCATTGACAATTTGACTATTGCTGTCAACAACAAAGAGGTTACTTTAAATTACCTGGGACATGAACTAGAATCGGATGCTATCTGGTGTTACCTGGAGGTGAAAGGAATAAACAAACTGGAGACAATTTCGGTAGAAAACAGAGTTTTAATTGGCGCTTTTCCTGATCAGGTAAATTTGATCCACATTAAAAAAGATGGAAATATCAAATCCCTTAAACTTTACAATGAACACGAAAGAGGCAGTATAAACTATTAAATTAACTTTAAACTTTATAATCAATTCTAATGGACAAACTTGACCAATACAAGGAAGGACTTATGCTACTCCTTGTCGACTATGCTCCCAAATTGGTGGCAGGAATAGTCATTCTAATCATAGGTTTCTACCTTATCAACTTTTTTACCCGGTCACTAAAAAAGGTAATGGATAAAAAGGGAGTTGACCCAACGCTAATTCCCTTTCTTTCAAGCATCTTTAGTGTGCTGTTAAAAGCCATGGTGCTCATTTCGGTGGCATCGATGGTTGGCATCCAAACTACAAGCTTTGTTGCTGTAATCGGTGCGGCTGGTTTGGCAGTTGGCCTGGCACTGCAAGGTAGCCTCTCTAATTTCGCAGGTGGTGTACTCATCATCTTGTTCCGCCCCTACCGTGTTGGAGATTTCGTTGAAACAACTGGTCAGGCTGGCACAGTACATTCCATTCAAATTCTTTATACGGTGCTCAAGTCTCCGGACAACAAAACGATCGTAATTCCCAACAGTGCCGCAATGGGTGGCACCATAACGAATTATTCTGTCGAGGATAATAGAAGGCTTGACCTAGTATTCGGTGTTAGTTATTCGGATGATATTAAAAAAGTGAAAGAGCTTTTAACGAAAATGGCTATGGACGACAAAAGAGTGATCAAGGAGCCTGCGCCATTTATTGCTATCAAAGAAATGGCTGATAGCTCGGTGAATTTTCTTTTCCGGGTTTGGGTAAAGAAAGAAGACTATTGGCCTATGACTTTCGACATGCAGGAAAGAGTGAAAACTACATTTGATAAAGAGGGTGTTTCTATTCCTTTCCCTCAGAGAGATGTTCATTTGTTCCAGCAGAAGTAGCCAGCCCGAACGGCAGTTGACAGTAGACTTCCCACTTGATTCCATTGTGCTTAAGAAGGCATATTTGATGGATAGGAAATGAGGCAGCAAAGGGTTTGTTCTCAAACTCTTGCCACGCCTCGGGAAACCTTGTCTTTTTCAGGTCCCGAAAAGCGAGGGTAATATGGGGGTGAAAGCCCCTATTTTGATAGTCTGCATTGAAGATATTAAGTGAAAGCCTAAGCGCCCTGGCTACTGTTTTTTGCAGCAAAAAAAGCTCGTCCGATTGATCGGGCTGTACATAAATTACTCTTGGGGGAAATGCACCAAAGCCATTGAGCGTCAAATTAAACGGTGTGAGTTTCTCACAACACTCTTGCAATGCCCTTTGCAGTCGTTCTTCCTTGCCCTCCCTCCATTTAAATGGCATGTGGAGCGTAATATGTGGTGGAGAATTGAGTGACTTCGACGAATCGTATTTATCTCTGAAGTATTCTTTTAAACCCCATAGCTCAGAAAGGATTGGCTCTGCAGGCACAATAGCAACAAAATACAATTTCTCGTCCTGAAGTAGCTTTTTGACCATTAAGCACTAATTGATTATGGGATAACTGAATATGAATTATTTTAGCAAATGTTTCGAAAACCATTCAACATGAGAAAAATTTACCTTATTATTTTGGGCATCGCCCTTGCTTCCTGCACTGCTTCAAAGTCTCCGGTGGCAACTTCTACAGCGGCTGCAACTCCAACAAAGTCTGACCCAAAGAGCGTAGCAGACTTTACTTCGGGCATGCAGAAATATGATGGCTTTTTCCCCTTTTATTGGGATTCAAAAAAAGGCAAAATCTACCTGGAAGTTGATAAACTCAATTTTGAATTCTTGTATATCAACTCCCTGCCAGCCGGCATAGGCTCCAATGACATCGGCCTTGACCGAGGGCAGCTGGGGGGAGAGCGGGTAGTCAAATTCGTCCGTAGTGGCCCGAAGATTCTGCTGATTCAGCCAAACTACGACTATAGAGCGATCAGCGAAGATCCGCTCGAAAAAAAGTCGGTAGAACAAGCCTTCGCACAATCGGCCATCTGGGGTTTCGACGTGCTGGCCGAAGATGAATGGACCGCGCTGGTAGACCTTACTGATTTTCTTCTCAGAGATGCTCATGGTGTAAGTCAACGACTAAGCCGGGCAAAACAAGGCAATTACAGCCTTGATAAAAGTAGGTCGATGATCTACACTGAAATGACTAAGAATTTTCCTGAAAACTCAGAGTTTGAAGCAACGATCACTTTTGGCGGCACCCCAACCGGTGCCTGGGTAAGGTCAGTAGTGCCTTCTCCAGAAGCCGTTACTGTTCGCATGCACCACTCTATGGTACAATTGCCAGACTCACGCTACAAAACCCGGGCATTTGATACCCGCTCTGGGTTCTATGGCACCACCTATATGGACTACGCCACACCCATTGACGAGCCTATTACTAAAAGGATGATCAACAGACACCGGCTGGAAAAAGTGGATCCAAATGCCCCAGTTAGTGAGGCGGTCGAGCCGATCATCTACTATCTCGACCCTGGCACACCAGAGCCAATCCGTAGCGCTCTTTTAGAAGGTGCTTCGTGGTGGAATCAGGCTTTTGAGGCAGCAGGCTACAAAAATGCCTTCCAGGTAAAAATCCTGCCAGAAGATGCTGACCCGATGGACATCCGATACAACCTGATTCAATGGATTCACCGGTCAACACGTGGCTGGTCATACGGTGCTTCTGTATCTGACCCACGAACAGGTGAAATTATAAAAGGCCAGGTAAGCCTTGGCTCATTAAGGGCTCGCCAAGACTTTTTGATTGCTGAAGGACTTCTTTCTCCCTATGAAGACGGAAAGCCAGTGTCCGACGAAATGATGAAAATGGTAATGGCCAGAATCCGTCAGCTTTCAGCACACGAAGTAGGCCATACTTTAGGAATTGTTCATAGCTATGCAAGTAGTGTCAACAACCGAGCATCAGTGATGGACTATCCACATCCTTTCGTAAAGCTTGATACCAACGGAAACATTGACCTTTCTGAAGCTTATGCAGTGGGCATTGGCGAGTTGGACAAGCAAATCATCAAATATGGTTATTCAGATTTTCCTGAAGGAGCTGACGAAGCCGCTGAACTGGATAAGATCATCAAAGAGACCTTTAGCAAAGGCTTGCTACATATTACAGATCAGGATTCCAGACCTGTTGGTAGTGCTCACCCCTATTCACACCTATGGGACAATGGCGCAGATGCTGCTGACGAACTCAACCGAATGATGAAGGTTAGAAGAAAAATACTTGATGATTTTTCTGAGAAGACCATCAGGCCAGGAGCTCCTATGGCCATGATAGAGGAAGCACTGGCACCTATGTATTTATTCCACAGGTACCAGGTAGACGCCACTTCGAAAGTAGTCGGTGGACTTAACTACAACTACGCCATTAAAGGTGATGGTCAGTTCACTACCAAATACCTTGAGCCTGCCATGCAAATGAAAGCTTTTGATGCATTACTGGCTACCATAACACCAGAGGCTTTAGCGCTTCCAGAAAAGCTAATCCAGCAAATTCCTCCAAGGCCCTTTGGCTACCCAAGAACTCGTGAAACATTTGAAGCAAGAACCGGCGTGGAATTTGATCCTTTGGCAGCGGCTGAAACGGCTGCTGACCTGACGCTATCTTATTTAATTCATCCGGAAAGAGCGACAAGATTGGTGGAGCACCATTCCCGGAATGCACAGCAGCCTGATTTTGATGCATTACTTGATAAGTTGACAGCAAGCACCTGGAAAAAAACACATCCTAAAGGATACAATGGTGAGATCATGAGAACTGTGGACAAGTTGGTGATGTACCACCTGATGAACCTCAGCGTAAACACAGAAGCAAGCGATCAGGCAAGAGCCATTACCTACTTGCAGCTGAAGGACTTGAAAAGCTGGATCGACACGAAGGTAAAGTCTGAAAGTGACACAGATCAGAAGGCGCATTTGACAATGGCCTCAGCTCAATTAGGTCTCTTTTTCGAAAACCCTGAAGTAGTAAAAGAATACTATAAGGAAACTAAAGCCCCAGATGGGTCGCCTATCGGCATGGACCAGGGGATGGCTTGCGGAAATTAAAAAAAGAAGAAATTCCGGGGTGGTAATTGCACCCCGGAATTTTTTTTACTGATGCTGCTCCTTCAGCAAATCCGTTACTTTCTTCACTGGATTGAAAGTCGATACTGGCACCTCCACAAACACCGTGTTCCAGTTGCTCATTGAGCCGTTCCATAAACCAGGTAGTTCTTGTGCTTTCAGCGCTTTCCCGTCTTTGGATTTTTCGGTCACAAAGCCCGTCTTGGGATCTGTAAACTTCATAAGATCAAATTTATTGCCTTTATAATCCCTGGTGCCACAGACCAAATCCACAGGATTGAAATGGGTGCTTTCTTCAAAGGTCTTCTTCTGGGAAGCGTTGGCTAGATCCACCTGAGCACTCTCTACAATCTGTAAGGAAACCGTTCCATCCGGATTTTTGCACCAGAAAGGCCCACCGCCTGGTTCGCCTTCATTTTTTACCATGCCACAAATACGGATCGGGCGATTGAACTTAGTTTTCAAATAGGCAATCTTTTCAGAGGCGGGTGCTGCCTTGCCAGTTGTATGATCGATAGTGCATAGCTCGTTTTCCAGAAAGTTATACATTTCATCCAACGCTGCGTCGCTAAGCTCATCCGCCTCCAGTTTTTCAAGAAAGTCAAAAGTGGTTTTTTGATATTCAAGCAAAAGGCTGGCTATCACTTTTTTATAAACGAATGTATCTTCCTTCAAGCGATCAGGCACTACGTTATCTATGTTCTTCACAAATATCACATCTGCCATCAAATCGTTCAGGTTGGCAAGTAACGCACCATGGCCTGCAGGGCGAAATAAAAGCCCGCCATCGTTTTCACGGAAAGGCTCGTTGCTCATATCTACCGCAATGGTATCTGTAGCCGCTTTTTGTTCCGAAAAGCTGACGTCAAACTTTACGCCATACTGCCGTTCGTAACCGGCTTGCACAGCCGACACATGCTCATTGAATTTTTGTCGATGCTCGGGGCTCACCGTAAAGTGCAACTTGACACTTCCATCGGCAGATTTTGCATAGTTGGCTCCTTCCACAAAGTGCTCCTCGGCGGGAGTTCTTGCCTCGGTTCCTTTTTTATGAAACTTCAAGAGCCCTTTAGGCAACTGGCCGTATCCAAGCCCTTTATCGGTCAGTAGGTATTCCAAAATAGATACGTATTGGCGCTTCAAATGGGCTTCTTCTAACGACATGCCTGATTTGACAAAGGCTGATTTAAGGTCTTCATAAAAGGCAAAATCTTCCAACCGTTTAAAGAAGTCATACATCGAACCACTCTTTTGATTGGCAATCAATTTTTCGTAATCGGTATCAGAGCCACTGTACTCTTCCATAAAGCTGAAGAGGTCTTTGAACATCCGACTTGCTGCTCCAGAAGCCGGCACAAACTTTAATATCGTTTTTTTTGATGTAGCCTTATCATAAGACGCCAGCCGGGCTTTGATATCCGATGCTGAAATTCTGGTAATTCCATCACCAATCGTTGCTGCCTTTTCCAGCTTCAAAGGTGGAAAATCGTCTTTAAAGTTTTGAATTTGCTTTTCAACTACGGCTACTGAAGAACCTCTGCTTTTAATAAAATCAAGATCTTTACTGGAAAACATCGTCATGTCATTTAATTAGGCAATTATCTGTACCTAATTAAGGTGACGACGGTCAGAAATGCAAGGTAAGGCTAGAGAAGAATATGATGTTCACATCTACTTTATGAGAAGGAGATAGGGACTTATGCTTTAAATATGTTAATTCGTAATAATCAAAAGTCTTCGTATTTTGCTCATCAAAAGCACATCTCTTACACATGAATGAGTTTCTTACAATATCCCCTACATTTTATGGCATGAGCATCGTGCCGAAAAAATACTGGAAGGACTATGGGTTTGCACTATTAACAATAGCAGGGGCAGACGGGGACGTTTCCGATCCTGAAATGGACTGGCTCACAGAAGACCTTGGACAATCATTGAAAGTCAGCACAGAATTAATCGAGGCATGGGAGGAGTTCGATTGGGAAAATGCAGACCTGAGTGAAATCTTTCAGCGGCTCAACCCAAATCAAATTACCAATTACAGCAGGCTAATGCTCTATGATGCCATCAGGATGTCTTATGCTGATGGAGATTTTTCCGACAAAGAAAGAGAGAGTGTAGACGAATGTGCCAGAATCCTCAAGGTAAACAAGGAGGTTGTGATGGCCATGGAGGCGCTCGTCGAAATGGAACGTGCTGCAGATAAACTAAGGCAAACTATTCTTTAAACTAATCAACCCCTATGGAAACTCTTTCGATTAAAATCCTTCACATCCATTGCTACTTTTATGAAGAAGACGATGGCGACGAGGTTTTCCTTGTTATCAACAAAAAGAAGGTTTGGCCTGTCAAAGAAAAATGGTACCGCATGAAAGCAGAATCTTTGGCGGTAGATCATGTGATCGATGGTTTTAAAGTAAACGAAAAGATCGACCTGGAAATCTGGGACTACGACTACCTAAGCCCCAATGATTACATGGGTAAAATCTCCATGCTAATTGATGCTCCTGGGGGACCTTATACCACGGATATGCAACTGGCGGATCCTAAGCAGATCGCTCGTTACTCCATTACCTGGGAAATCATCAAGCCAAAAAGCTAACGAATCAATTCCTTGTGCATCACTTTAGCCTCACCCTCAATC
Source organism: uncultured Roseivirgaceae bacterium (assembly GCA_964351395.1). Classification (GTDB taxonomy): domain Bacteria; phylum Bacteroidota; class Bacteroidia; order Cytophagales; family Cyclobacteriaceae; genus Imperialibacter. Next base: position 859,113 of record CAYGOF010000001.1, on the reverse strand, counting down.
ACAGCCTTTCCAGAAGCTATGTGGTTGAGTGTTGTGGAAATTGTGGCTGAATTTCTTCCATCCAGGCTGGTTACTGTTACTGTCGCCTGATATTCTTCCCCTGGGTATACGGGGCGCTTGAACTGGAGTGTCTGGCCTAAGTAAATGGTGCCTTCCCCGGGGAAAATAGTGCCTAGTATTCTCGAAAAAATAGCGGCGCTGAAAATTCCGTGCACAATTGGTTTTTTAAATGACGTATTAGCTGCAAACGCCTCATCAATGTGAACAGGGTTCCTATCTCCACTCAATTCGGCAAAGGCATTCACTTGTTCCTGAGTAAGTGAAAAAGGCATGTTGTAGGTGTCTCCAATTTTTAGCATGGTAGTGAGATTTGCCGTCAATATAAGGCCTTTTTTTGCAACCCCTACTGCACAACAATATTTCGCCACCAGCGGATTATTCCTTGAATCAATGACCTTTAATGTTGTTCTTCCCGCATTAACCTGAAAATCAATAAGTCATGCAAAAGAGATACTACTATGTATTCCTTTTTGTTGTCGCTCTTCTCGCACAAAGTGTAGCAGCGCAAACCAACAAAAAGCCGATCTTCACTTCTGACCTGATGAAAATTGTTACTTCATCGCAACTAGAAGTGTCACCCAACGATCAAAAAGCAGTTTTCGTAGTTACGAAAAGAGATCAAAAAGGAGAAGACTATTTCTATTCCCGTAATCTTTTTATGCTCGATCTTGAAAAAGGTGGAGAGCCCATTCAATTGACCTTCGGGAAAAAGAGTGATTCTCAACCAACATGGGCACCCGATGGCGAAAAAATTGCTTTTGTTCGCTCTGAAGACGGAAAATCACAGGTTTGGGTTTTGCCATTAACCGGCGGAGAGGCATATCCACTTACGTCTGCCAAACATGGGGCAAGCGGCCCAAAATGGTCACCCGACGGAAAATCGATTCTCTTTTCATCGTCTATCCCAGATTGGGACACGGAAGGCACTCCAACCTGGGACTACGAAAGACCAGGTCGGGCATTCAAAGACGAGCCAAACTGGAAGGCCTTGCAAGATGAAGAGAAAAATGACATCAAATCAACCCCCGACGGCAACCTGGAGGAACTTCGTGCCTGGCTGGCGAAAAACGCTGTCGATAAAAATCCGCGGGTATTTGTTAACCAGGACTTTCAGGATGAGCAGGGCCTCAACCCTGAAATGCGTTACAGACATCTATTTATTCAAACACTGGGTAGCGAAAAAGCACGCCAACTCACAAAAGGATTTCAGGACTTTGGTGGAGGAGACTGGTCGTCGGATGGTAAGAGTATCATTTGCTCTTCTATCATCTACAAAGTTGAACCAGACAAGCAGAGTTATAGCGACTTGTGGAAAATAGACGTTGCTTCCGGATCAGCTTCTTCTTTTCTGCACATGGAAGGCTTATCTCTGGGAAACCCACAATGCTCTCCTGATGGCAAGCTAGTGCTGTTTTATATGAGAGATGACCTAAACAGACATGCCACACAAAACAACCTTGGTCTTGTAAACTCAGACGGAAGCAGCGCCAAAATCATTACAGGAGAATTTGACAGAGACGCCAGCAGTCCAGTATTTTCACCTGACAATAAGAAAGTCTACTTTACAGCTTCTTCAGAAGGTGACATTCCTTTGTATGGCTACGATCTCAAAAAAGGAGAAATTACAACAGTTTTAGAGGGTGACAAAGGAGTGAACGATTTTGCACTTGCTGGCAAAAAAATTATTATGACGATCACCGATTTCACTAACCCTATGGAAGTGTATAGCATGGATGTGAAAAGCGGATCCCTTACTGCGCTTACTCACTTCAATTCAGATTGGCTGAAGGAAAAGATTGTTACTCCACTATCGGAGTATTGGATCACCAGGCCAGACGGTACCAAAGTGCAATATTGGGTGATGCAGCCGGTTGGTTTCAAACAAGGGACAAAATACCCAACGGTATTAGAAATCCACGGGGGCCCATCTGCGATGTGGGGGCCGTCAGGCCTGAGTATGTGGCATGAATTTCAGCTGCTGTCGAGCTGGGGCTACGGGGTAGTCTTCAGCAATCCGAGAGGAAGTGGCGGTTACGGAGATACATTCAAAAAAGGTAATTATCGGGATTGGGGCCATGGGCCAGCCAATGATATTCTAGCCGCTTTGGACGATGCAACTTCGAAAAACACCTGGATGGATACCGATCAGCTGTTCGTAACAGGTGGAAGCTACGCTGGCTACATGGTAGCATGGCTGGTAACACAAGATCACCGTTTCAAAGCAGCCAATGCGCAGAGAGGGGTGTATGACCTCACCACTTTTATGGGAGAAGGTAATGCCTGGCGATTGGTACCAACGCATTTCGGCTATCCCTGGGAAGAGGGCGTTCGGGATATTCTGGATGCCAACTCACCGATCACATATATTGACCAGGTAAAGACTCCTTTGCTAATTATGCACTCCGATCAGGATTTGAGAACGGGTATCATCCAAAGCGAAATGATGTATAAAAGCCTGAAAGCACTGGACAAGCCAGTTGAGTATGTGCGATACCCGGGCGAAGGCCACGAATTAAGCAGAAGTGGAAACCCTCTTCGAATGATGGACAGGCTTGGCCGCTTTATTGAGTTTTTCGAGCGTTATGTAAAGCACCCGGAAGCGCCAGCAGCTACGGTAGGCGAATAAATCCTTAAAATTTCCAGGAGTTCCCGTTGTCTTTTTTTATCGATAATAACCGCACCGGCTTTATCCTGATAGCGAAACTCCTGGAAGGTTTTTTCCAAACGAATTGAGATTATAGAAAAGTTTGTCTAAAATTGTTTTGACAATTAATGTCAAAACAAAATTAACATGAACAAATTTGGCCTTCGAATAAAGGGAGCAAGGGAAGGTGGCAATATCCAGCTACGAAAAGTAGCAGCATACCTCGATATAGATCAGGCCATTCTTAGTAAAATAGAAAGAGGCCACCGCAAAGCAAAACGGGAACAGGTAGAACAATTAGCAGCCTTTTTTGATATAGACAAAGAGGAGCTTCTTGTGGATTGGCTTGCCGATAAAATTATCAAAGAAGTCGAAAAAGATGACCTAGCAATGAGAGCCTTGTTGGTGGCCGAAGAGGAAATAGAGTACAAGATCATTGCGAAGGCGGACAGAGCGGGAATCATCAAAAAGCTAAAATTGATCATCGATAAATATCCTCAAGTCAATCGGGCATGGATATTTGGTTCATTTGCAAGTGCTGATCATGGCCTTCACCGCGACATCGATGTGTTAATCGACGTGTCACAAGATGTAAAATTCACTCAGTTCAATATCTCCGAAATACGTGAAAAACTTGAAAACGCTGTGGCAAAAAAGGTCAACCTGAGGATGCTCAATGAAATAAGGCCCGACATGAAAAAAAGAATAGAGAATGAAGTGGAATTAATTTACGAAGCTGGTTAAACCACCGAAATTCTGCTCGTTCAATGAAAATGATAAGAAAAACATTTACTAATCCATTTTTTGCCGGGGACAACCGCCCACAGCCACTGACATCCTTACTGAGATCATCTTAGCTAATTCTTATACAATACATTGTTATCCTTAGCAATCCTTGCTAAATTTTGATCTTACATAACCCTACTTGAACATGTATACCAGGCGCTATATCGGGCTACTCGTCTTCGTTGCGGCGGGATTGATCATTCTCCTGCCTGGCTGCAATCAATCGCATTCTCCTGACGAAGTACCGGAAACCGTCAGTTATAATTTCCATATCCGTCCTCTAATGAGCGACAGGTGTTTTGCCTGCCACGGGCCAGACAAAAATAAAGTGAAAGCTGGGCTCAGGCTCGACATCCCAGAGCTAGCGCTTGGCGAATTGAAAGAGAACAAGGGAAAATTTGCCATCGTACCGGGAAAACCTGAAGAATCAGAATTGATTAAGAGGATTTCGTCTCAGGATCCTGCTTATCAAATGCCTTCTCCAGACTCCCATCTTCCGCTGTTAACCGACACCGAAATCGAACTTGTAACCAAATGGATAAAGCAAGGTGCGAAGTTCGAAAAACTCTGGTCTTTCACCCCGCCCGAAAAAGCTCCTCTTCCGAAAGTAAAACACGATGAATGGCCAAATAACGACCTGGACGTATTCGTAGTCAAAAAAATGGAAGAACAAGGCCTGGAACCAAACGAGACTGCCGACAAAGAACGACTGCTGAAAAGGGTTTCACTAGACCTCACCGGGCTACCTCCTTCTATTGACTTGATGGATAGGTTTATTGCAGACGACAGCGACCAGGCATACGAAAAAGTGGTAGATGAACTGATAAATACGCCTGCTTACGGAGAAAGAATGGCAGTACATTGGCTGGACGTAGGTCGGTATTCCGATTCCTATGGGTATCAGGATGATAATATTCGTACGCAATGGCCCTGGCGCGACTGGGTAATTCACGCCTTTAATAAAAACCTGCCCTACGACCAATTCATAACCTGGCAACTGGCCGGCGATATGCTACCTGACGCGGACAAGGAGAAAATCCTGGCTACGGGTTTTCTAAGAAACCACAAATACACGGAGGAAGGTGGTGTGATAGAAGAAGAGTATAGGATAGAGTACCTTCTCGATAAAACCAAGACCTATAGCAAGGGAATTATTGGACTTACCGTAGAATGTGCGCAGTGCCACGACCACAAATACGATCCTATCTCGCAAAAGGACTATTATAGAATGTTGGCCTTCTTCAACAATACACCAGAAGTGGGCTACGAAGGCGACATATCGGTTTCGAAGCCTGCCAAAGCCCCACGATTAGAAATCACCACGGCAGATCTTCAGGGTGTACTTTCCTTTATCAGAAAATTGGAAAAAGACACTATGATGGTGTCGGTAATGGATGAGCTGGATACGGTGCGCAAAACCTACGTGCTCAACCGGGGGCAATATGATTCGCCTACTGACGAGGTAAAGCCCCAGCCTCTTTCAGAAGTCATGGGATTTGATACCACTTCCTATCCAAGAAATCGAATGGGCTTAGCCAAATGGACTGTCGACAAGAAAAATCCATTGACAGCACGGGTGTTTGTGAACCAGGTGTGGCAAATGATCTTCGGGCAGGGAATTGTCAAAACTGCGGGGGACTTTGGCATGCAGGGCGACCTTCCATCACACCCAGAACTACTCGATTGGTTGGCTGTTGATTTCATGGAAAATGGATGGGATGTCAAGTATTTGGTCAGGCAGATTGTGATGTCTGCTACCTATAGGCAATCCAGTAGCGTTTCGAAAGAAAAGCTCGCCATCGACCCGGAAAATATTTACTTGAGCCATGGACCAAGGTTCAGGCTTCCTGCTGAATTTGTTAAAGACCTGATTCTTGCAAGTAGCGGATTGCTCGTTGACAAAATAGGTGGGCCAAGTGTAAAGGCCTATCAGCCCGACGGTCTTTGGGAGGCAGCGACTTCCGGCCGGGGAGTGCTGGCTACCTACCAGCAAGACCACGGAGAGGGTCTTTACCGTAGAGGTATGTATACTTTTATCAAACTTACGCTACCGCCTCCCTCGCTAATGATATTCGATGGTAGTAACCGAGACCAATGCGAGGTAAAACGACCGCAAACAAATACTCCTCTACAAGCACTGGTAATGATGAACGATCCCACTATGCTGGAAGCTTCAAGAGTATTGGCAGAAAAGCTTATTGAAGAACAATCTGCCGCAGAAGATAAAATCACCAAAGCATTCCGGTTGATCGTTTGCCGAAGACCAAAAGAGACAGAAAAAGTTTTGCTCAACAATTATTTTTCAGAGCAATTAGGTATCTACAAAAACCAGGCAGTTGACCCTTCAGAAGTGCTGAATGTGGGCGAATATCCCCACCTGGAAGTAGAAAAAAATGAGGCCGCAGCTCTGGCCAACGTGATTCAACTGATATACAATATGGAGGAATCCATTACAAAGACATAAGCCATGGAAAAAGAACAACTTGAAAACGGCTTACATGAAAACAGACGAAAGTTTCTATCGAAACTGAGTCTGGGCATTGGTAGTGCTGCATTGGGTTCTTTGCTAATACCCGATTTGTTTAAAGGGGCAGCTAGTCCGGAAGAAGAGCTATTTGCCCAGCTCCCACATTTTGCGCCTAAAGCCAAGAGGATCATTTATCTTTTCCAAAATGGTGCGCCCTCGCAACTCGACCTGTTCGATTACAAACCCATGTTGCAAAAAATGCATGGAGAAGATTTGCCTGAATCAATCAGGCAGGGTCAACGATTAACAGGCATGACATCGGGCCAGTCAAAATTTCCCCTGGCTGGTACTGTTTTCAATTTTCAGCAGCATGGACAATCAAGAGCATGGATCAGCGATTTGCTCCCGCATACTGCCAGCATTGCAGATGAGCTTTGTATTGTTAAAAGCATTTATACTGAGGCAATCAACCATGATCCTGCGCTTACGTTTTTCCAAACCGGCGCCCAGGTAGGCAACCGGCCAAGTATGGGCGCCTGGTTGAGCTACGGACTTGGTAGCGAAAATAAAAACCTCCCGGCATTTTGTGTGCTGCTTTCTAAAGGAAAAGGCAATGGGCAGGGTGTATACTCAAAGCTGTGGACCAACGGCTTCCTGGATTCTGTTCATCAGGGTGTGCAGTTCAGCAGCGGCGATGACCCGGTGCTTTACCTAAACAATCCGGCAGGAATGGACCGAGCCGAAAGGCGAAAAATGCTCGATCACCTGGCAGCTTTAAATCAAGAAAACTACGAGGAATTCGGTGACCCGGAGATCGCTGCAAAAATCCAACAGTACGAACTAGCTTACAGAATGCAAACGTCGGTCCCCGAGCTTACCGATCTAAAAAACGAGCCCGAATCGATCGTCAAAATGTATGGACCAGAGTGCATGGTGCCAGGCACCTATGCGGCAAACTGCCTCCTCGCCCGCAAATTGAGCGAAGGCGGAGTTCGCTTTGTGCAACTCTACCACCAGGGATGGGATGCGCATGACAACCTGCCCGGGCAAATCGTAGGCCAGTGCAAGGATGTCGACCAATCATCAGCTGCGCTGGTAAAAGATCTCAAGCAAAGAGGTTTACTCGACGAGACACTTGTGATATGGGGAGGAGAGTTTGGCAGAACCAATTATTGCCAGGGAAAACTCACCGGCGACAACTATGGTCGTGACCATCACCCACGTTGCTTTACTATTTGGATGGCTGGAGGCGGCATAAAGCCAGGCATGGTCTATGGCGAAACCGATGAATTTGGATATAATATTACCGAAAACCCAGTGCATGTCAACGACTTTCACGCTACTGTACTTAACCTCATGGGGCTTGACCACGAAAAATTGGTATACAAGCACCTGGGAAGAAGGTACCGATTGACTGACGTAGCCGGCATTGTGAAAAAAGACATTATTGCTTAGCAGAACACCCGGAAGATGAAAAGAAGAACTTTTGTTAAAAACAGTGCCCTGGCAGCTTCGGCAGTATTAGCCGGGCCTTCTTTGTTTGCCCGCAACCCAAAACAAGACATTGTGCTTGGTCACGGCAAAAAGCGTTACAAACTAGACACCAAATGGAGCCAGGCCGACATCACCAAATACCCGGTGAAAGACTGTCACGAAATGGTGCAAGACAGCAAAGGTAGAATCTTGCTTCTCACCAACGAGACCAAAAACAATGTCATTATTTACGACAAAAAAGGAAAGCTGCTCTCTACCTGGGGTTCAGAATATCCAGGCGCCCACGGTCTAACGCTGTTTGATGAAAACGGAACCGAGGTCCTTTTCATTTGCGACAACAATCGCCATCAGGTAATTAAGACCGATCTAAATGGGCGGGTACTTTTAACGCTTGACTATCCTAAAGAAACTGGTGAATACACTAAGCCAGATGAATACGTCCCGACAGAAACTGCGATCGCCCCAAATGGTGATATTTATGTAGCGGATGGCTATGGCAAAGATTTCATTACACAATACGATAGCAAAGGCAACTACATCCGCCACTTTGGTGGCCGGGGAGAAACCGATGCGCATCTCCTCAATGCACATGGCGTTTGTATGGATTTTCGTGATCCTACCAAGCCCACACTTGTTATCAGCTCCCGCCAACAAATGGCATTCAAGCGCTATACCCTGGATGGAAAATACCTGTCGACTATTTCACTTCCCGGTGCCTGGGTTTGCCGACCAGTTATAAAAGGCGATTATCTGTACGCCGCTGTGCTTATGAGTGCCAGCCAACCCTGGAAGCAATCGGGTTTTGTGACCATTCTTGATAAAAATGACAAAGTAGTTTCAAACATCGCTGCCAATGCGCCTGAATATGAAGCGGGTCAATTAAAGGAGCTATTTCAAACGGACGCTGTTTTTGCTTACCCTCACGATGTATGCATCGATGACGAAGAAAACCTGTATGTAGCTCAGTGGAACTCTGGCCACGTATACCCTTATAAGCTAACACCTGTTTCATGAAAAAGCTTCGGGGCCTGATCGCCAATAGCAGCTTTTTTATTTGCTGCTTACTGGCATTTCTTCTCGTATTCGAAAATAGTTTTTCTACGCCGGCCTGGCTTCAGGTATTGGGACGTATGCACCCTTTATTGCTGCATTTCCCCATTGCCCTACTGGCCACATATGCCCTATTGGTCTTTGTGAACAAAAAACCGTCCACATCACAATTTGATGATGTGTTTCACTCTGACGACTTACTGCTTATCGGGAGTATTACCGCTGCACTTTCTGCGTTGATGGGTTTGCTCCTTTCAAAAGAAGAAGGATATGCCGAGGGAAGCCTTTTCTGGCACAAATGGGGAGGAACTGCTATTGCCTTCCTATCATACGGATGGTATAATTTCAGAAAAGTGTGGAATCATCAAGCCATTTTGTCAAAAAGTATTCCTTTGGCAATGGTTGTCTTGATCACTTATGCAGGGCATCAGGGAGCAAATATTACTCATGGCGAAAATTTTGTGCTGGCGCCTGTTTCGCCTGACAAAGACTATAAGGATGTGGCCTTTGCTGACGCCGTAATTTTCGATCACATGGTGCAGCCAATCTTAAAAGAAAAGTGCATGGGCTGTCACAATCGCCAAAAGGCCAAGGGTGAACTTGTAATGGAAAGTCCGGAAACCATTTTAGCTGGTGGCAAAAATGGCGTGTTATGGGATACACTTAATTATGAATCCAGCCTACTGCTAAAACGCATTCATTTGCCAGCATCGGTAGAAGAGCACATGCCCCCTGAAGGCAAAAACCAACTTACCGACGAAGAGAAAGAAATACTTGACGCCTGGATTAATAGCGGCGCATCGTTTACTGCATTGGTAGCAGAAGTTCCGAATGATCAAACGCTCTATCAAATAGCTGAAGCGAAGTTCAATAGTTCAAAAAGCTACGATTTCGAATCGGCTGATGCCGAACTTGTGGAGTCGCTCAACTCCAACTATCGGATCATTACTCCGGTAGCTCTCAATTCGCCAGCACTTACCGTTAGCTTTTTTTCCAGCGAGGCCTTTACCCCAGCTCAACTTAAAGAGCTTGATAAAATTAGCATGCAGGTAGTAGAACTGAACCTCAACAAGATTCCTGTAAAGGATGAAGACCTAAGCTTGCTGAGTGGTTTCGAAAATATTGAAAAGCTTTACCTCAATTTCACTCAAGTGACAGACAAAGGCCTGGCCTCCCTTGTGAAATTGTCAAACCTAAAGGAATTGTCCATGTCAGGAACAACGATAACTGCTCCAGGCATCTCTCAGCTAAAGTCACTTCCCGCACTTCAGAAAGTATTCATTTGGAATACGGCCATTGCGCCAACTGACGTACCACAATTACTTGAAACATTCCCAGGCGTTTCGTTTGAGTCTGGCTTCGACGATGAGGGCACCGTCATTCAGCTTTCAACTCCGGTTATCGCCGCAAACGAAACCTTTTTTACCGATCCAATTTCTGTAAAAGTAGATCACTACCTCAACGGCGTAACGCTTCGATATACAGTAGATGGCGCTGAGCCCGATAGTATCAACTCTCCAATTTATGAGGGCGGAATTCCGCTCAGCACCAATGCCACTGTTTCTGTGAAGGCCTTCAAAAAAGGTTGGTATAGCAGCGAGGTCGTGACGAAGTCATTTCTCCGAAGTTCTATTGAGCCAGTAGCCGTTAAGTTATTAACAATGCCAAACAAGAGATATAAAGGCAAGCTGGAACAAGCCCTTTTCGATCATATAAAAGGCACCGACATCCATACTGATGGAAATTGGCTTGGCTACCAGGGTGAGCCAATGGATGTGCAGATCACACTTGGAAAAGACATTCCACAAAGTTCAATCACTCTTAGCTGTCTCAATAATATAGGGGGTTGGATCATGCCACCGTCCATCGTAGAAATTTGGTACGGCAAAGATGAAGCAAGCCTGAAGCTTTGGAAAAAAAGTGCTGTTGAGCAACCCACGAAAAACATGCCTGTGGGCCCTGCTTTCTACACATTCGATTTACCCAAGGAAAACTACACAGTATTAAAGCTTCATATCGTCCCGGTTATGAAATTACCTTCCTGGCACGATGCCAATGGAAAACCAGGTTGGGTGTTTGTTGACGAAATACTTTTGAATTAGCCACCAAAGGAAAAGAGCCTTACTGGCCACTCCATTTTACTTATATTGATGCCAAACCCATTATTCATGAAAATAAGGACATTATTCACCCTAGTAGTATTTCTGACTGGAAACGCCACTGTTTTTGCCCAAAAAAGCCAGAAAATTCCAGCCAATAAAAGGGCGGCTTTAACGTCGATCGATAATCACGCTTCAGAGATGATAGCACTAAGTAATAAGATATGGGCTGCTGCTGAAATTGCACTGAAAGAAAACGTGTCAGCAAAAGCGCTGGCTGACTATGCAGAAGCACAGGGCTTTACTGTGGAAAGAGGAGTCGCAGAAATGCCAACTGCGTTTATCGCATCTTACGGCAGTGGAAAACCCATCATCGGTATCATGGGTGAGTTTGATGCTTTGCCGGGTCTGTCACAAAAGGCTGTGCCAGAAAAATCTCCCTTAGTAGAAGGTGCTGCAGGGCATGGCTGTGGTCACAATCTTTTTGGTCCGGGTAGCCTGGGTGCTGCCGTGGCAGTCAAAGAGTTGATTGAGCAAGGAAAACTCAAAGGAACCGTAAGGTTTTACGGCACTCCAGCTGAAGAAGCTGTAGGTGGAAAAATATATATGGCCCGGGCTGGCCTTTTCGATGACCTGGATGCTTGTCTCGACTGGCACCCCGATGCGGAAAACAAAGCAAGTACTCAAAGTAGTCAGGCCATGATAGAAGTGACAGTTGAGTTTATGGGCCAGGCTGCGCACGCTGCCTTCGATCCGTGGAATGGGCGCAGTGCACTTGATGCAGTCGAGGCTTTTGTTAACGGGCTCAATATGTTTCGAGAGCATATGAAACCCTCGGTCCGTATACATTACATCATCGAAAAAGGAGGCGATGCTCCAAATATAGTACCTGATTATGCCAGGGTGGGATTGTATGTTAGGGACGCCACCCGAAAAGGAATGATGGAGGTTTACCAAAGAGTACAGGAAATTGGTGAAGGGGCCGCGCTGATTGCTGGTGTAACACCTAAAATGACGATCACCTCCGGCTACCACGAACAACTACCAAATATTACTGGCTCGAATATCCTTCATAAAAACATGCAATTGGTTGGTCCAATAAGCTATACACCAGAAGAGCTTGCATTTGCTACAGGTATTCAAAGAGCGGTGAAAATGGAAGAAAATGGACTAGATGGAAGCATTGGAGGGATTGACCCAACATCGGAATTCCCGGCTGGTGGTTCGACTGACGTGGCAGACATTAGCTGGATCACTCCAGAAATTTCACTTGTTGCTACCACTGCGCCGATAGGAACCCCATGGCACTCTTGGGCGGTAGTGGCCTGCGGCGGTATGTCGATTGGTCACAAAGGAATGGTGTTCGCTGCGAAAAGTTTGGCCCTGACAATGATTGACCTTTTTGAAAACGAATCAATTAGAAAATCGATGCGAGAGGAGTTTATCGAGAAGAAAGGAGATTATGTATACAAAGCCATTTTGCCAGAAGGTCCTCCTCCAGTGAAATAAACTAAATGATTGCGCCCTGGAAATTCTTGTCAACAACTTTGGTTCACAGCTTGTTGACATGCAATGGAAAAAGGCATTCATATTATCTGGTTTAGAAATGATCTTCGGCTTCACGACAATGAAGCACTGTTAAACGCTTCGAAAAGCTGTCTGTATCTTTATCCTGTTTTTGTATTTGACCCAAGACAATTTGAAGAGCAGGCACTTGGCTTCCCAAGAAGTGGCCCTCATAGAACAGCGTTTCTACTTGACTCACTGGTCGAGCTGAAAGCAAGTTTACAGAAAATAGGAAGTGACCTGATCGTCAGGTTTGGACAACCCGAACATATCATTGCTGAACTGGCAGAGGAGCTGCAAGCTACAGCTGTTTTTGCATCTAAGGAGGTGGGAACTGAAGAAGTAGCCATCGAAAAGTCATTGGAGGCCACCCTATTTCGCCTGAAGATTCCTTTAAAGCTGTTTTGGCAAAGTACACTTTGGCATGAGGATGATATCCCCTGGCCTATTCAGAATCTACCTGAAGTCTTTACTCAATTTAGGAAGGAAAACGAAAATGCAACCCCAATAAGGCCAACGACTCCCTCACCTACAAAGCTTCCTCCGTTTGGTCAAATAGAGTCAGGCAAGCTTCCAGAATCAAATGACTTCGGGTTTTCACGTCCTGACTTCAACCAAAAAGCTGCTTTTCAGTTCTCTGGCGGAGAGCATGCAGGCCTTGAAAGACTCAACAACTTTATATGGGAAACCAAAAACATAAGTCACTACAAAAACACCCGAAATGAGTTAATAGGGCCCAACTACTCCAGTAAACTTTCCGCCTGGCTTTCTCAAGGTGCCATTTCACCCAGGCATGTATATGAAGAGGTGAAAAAATTCGAGAAGGAAGTCTTAAAGAACGACTCGACTTACTGGTTGATATTTGAACTCTATTGGCGAGACTACTTTAGGTTTGTCATGAAAAAGTACGGTGCTTCTCTTTTTCAAACCAAAGGCATCCGACAGAAGCCTGTACATAGCAAACAGAACATCGAAAAATTTGAGCTTTGGCGAACCGGGAAAACCGGGGTCCCTTTCATTGATGCCAATATGAGGGAACTGCTACATACAGGATTCATGTCTAATCGCGGCAGACAAAATGTCGCCTCCTTTTTGGTCAAAGACCTGGAGGTCGATTGGACCTGGGGTGCCGGCTGGTTCGAATCGCAACTGATCGACTATGACGTTGCCAACAACTGGGGCAATTGGAATTATGTAGCAGGTGTTGGCAACGACCCCCGCGAAAACAGGTACTTTAATATCTTGTCGCAAGCAATGAAGTATGATGGAAAAGGCGACTATGTGCGGCACTGGATCGGGGAATTGGAAAGCATCCCGGGCGGAAAAGTACACCATCCCTCTTCGATGCGAAATGTGGAATTGCTGAAGGCAGGTATTACACTAGGTAAAAGCTATCCTAAACCTATGATTGATATGAGTAAATGGGTTTACTAGTGCGAAATGAAAAAAAATCTTATTTATTCCTATCACCATTATGAGCCAGTTTGCCTCTCCATAACGAATCTCAACTCCTATCAAAACTAATCCATTTGCATAATACCATCCTTTAAAATCACAGGATTCCCTTATCTTGGCCCTCAATAAAAAACCCAAACGCTTCAATACATTGCTATGAAAAAGATTTTACTCTTTTTGTTATGCCTAAGTTTTGGCCAATTGTGGGCCCAGGTAAAAAGCCCCAAAGAATTCCTCGGTTATGAATTAGGTGAACGATTTACCAGACATCATCGAGTGGTGGAATACTTCCAGCATGTAGCTGCTAATTCCTCTAAGGTCGTGCTTAAAGAATACGGGCGCACTTTCGAAGATCGCCCATTGGTTTATGCTATTGTCACCAGCGAGGCTAACCACCAGAACATCGAAACAATACGAACCGATAATCTCAAAAGAGCCGGACTTGAAAGTGGTAACCCAACCAACAATATTCCCATCATTTGGCTTAGCTACAACGTACATGGCAATGAATCAGTTTCGATGGAAGCTAGTATGGCCACTATTTACGAGCTGGTCACTAATAAAACTGCGTGGCTCGAAGACGGAGTAGTAATCATGGATCCATGTATCAACCCCGACGGCAGAGATCGCTATGCTAACTACTATAACCAGTATGGGAACAAAGACTATAACCCAGACCCTCAAAGCAAAGAACACAATGAGGTTTGGCCAGGTGGCCGCGCCAACCACTATCTGTTTGATTTGAACCGCGACTGGGCATGGCAAACACAGATTGAAACGCAACAGAGAATCGTGGTATATAACCAGTGGATGCCCCAAATTCATGTCGATTTTCACGAGCAGGGCGTAAATAGTCCGTATTATATGGCACCAGCCGCCAAGCCATATCACGAATTGATCACAAAATGGCAATACGATTTTCAGGTTACGATTGGCAAAAATAATGCAAAGTATTTTGATGAAAATGGTTGGCTGTACTTCACAAAAGAACGATTCGACTTACTTTACCCTTCTTACGGCGATACCTATCCTGTGTACAGTGGAGCTATCGGTATGACCTACGAACAAGGTGGTGGCGGCCGTGGGGGGCTAGGTGTGCTTACTGCAGAAGGAGATACTTTGACTCTAAAGGACAGAATTGCACACCATCACAGCAATGGAGTTTCTACCGTAGAGGTAACAATTACCAACAAGGCGCAGGTACTTCAAGAATTCCAGAAATTCTTCAGTAACAACGTGAATAACTTCCCCGGCAAATACAATGGCTTCGTCATCAAGGGTGACAACAATCCTGACAAACTAACGGCCCTTACCAACTGGCTTGATGCCATGGGCATTGCATATGGAACTGGCGCTGCGGGCAAACCGCTGAAAGGGTTCAACTACCAAACACAGGCAACAGAATCTTTCAACCTCACATCCAGTGACCTGGTTATAAGCAATTATCAGCCAAGAGGAGTCTTAGCCAGTGTGCTTTTTGAGCCAAAAACTTATGTAGAAGATTCTAATACCTATGATATCACCGCTTGGGGCGTTCCTTATGCAAAAGGATTAAAAGCCTTCGCAGTAAGCGAAAAAATCAACCCTGGGTCGGAAAAATACAATGCACCTGCTGCAGAAGTCACAACTACAGACAAAGCTTATGCCTACATTGCCAGATGGCAAACGCTGGAGGATGCAAAATTTCTGGCCCAGCTGATCAAAAAGGATGTGAAGGTCCGTTACACTGAAACACCATTTTCGATAGGTGGAAAAAACTATGAACGTGGCACACTTATAATTACCCGCAAAGGCAATGAACATCATGCTTCCCGTTTCGACGGTTTGATAAAAAGACTCGCCAAAGAGTCCGGTCGTTCATTGGATGCTACAACTACCGGGTTCGTTGATTCTGGTAAGGATTTCGGAAGCGGCGACGTGCACTTCATTGATGCCCCAAAAGTAGCTGTATTGGCAGGAACTGGAGTTTCTTCATTAGCATTTGGCGAAACCTGGCATTTTTTCGAGCGTCAGCTCAACTATCCAATCACCGTGTTGGACACAGACGATTTCGGACGTTTCGATCTTTCAGGCTATGATGTAATCATTATCCAGAATGGCAGATATGGCGGGCTCGGCGATGGTTCGCTGAAAAAAATAGACAGCTGGGTGCGTGAAGGTGGTAAACTAATTCTTGTGCAGGGAGCTTTGAATAGCTTTGTTGATCGAGAGGGCTATGCACTAAAAAAATACGCTGATGATGACGAAAAGGCAGCCATGAAAAAGCTTGAGGAAAAGTGGGAGGAAGCAGATGCAAACCTAAAATATGCTGACGCTGAGAGAAATTATATACAGGGCATAATTCCTGGAGCGATATACAAAACGAAAGTAGACAATACTCACCCAATGGCGTATGGATATGATGAGTCCTATTTCAGCTTGAAAACAGCGGAAAGCAGGTTTGCTAAACTATCTGGTGCCTGGAATGTGGCCTACATCCCTACCGGCACCAAACCAGTGAGCGGCTTTGCTGGCAACAGAGTTCAAAAAGAGTTAGAGAACACGCTGGTTTTCGGCGTAGATAGAATGGGTAGCGGACAGGTGGTTTATATGGCCGATAATCCACTATTCCGTGCATTCTGGGACAACGGAAAACTACTGTTTGCTAATGCTGTTTTCTTTGTCGGGCAATAATAGATTCTCAACTAACCTAAATAATATGAAAAAGCTAGTGCTCATTGCAATGTTACCATTGATGTTTGCCTGTTCGCTAGGCACGTCACACACCGAAGAACCTGCCGATACGCTAAAGGCTCAGGTAAGCGCTCCATCCAATTACGACCCGGAGGCGAAACTCAAAGAATTAGGAATAGAGTTGACAACACCACCGACACCAATTGCCAATTACGTGAACGCCGTTAGAACCGGTAACCTGATATTCCTTGCAGGAAAAGGCCCTTCAAAGCCTGATGGTGGTTATGTTACTGGAAAGGTTGGCACAGATCTGACTTTGGAGGAAGGCTATGAGGCTGGAAAACTTGTTGCCATCGCACAGATTTCTGTACTAAAAGCAGAATTGGGAGATCTAAAAAAAGTGAAGCGGATTGTTAAGGTATTGGGCATGGTTAACTGCGGACCTGACTTTACCGATCAGCCAAAGGTGGTCAATGGATATTCTGACTTAATGGTAGCTGTGTTTGGAGAAAGAGGCAAGCATGCCCGTGCTGCGGTAGGAATGGGATCGCTTCCCAGTAATATCGCTATTGAAGTGGAAATGATTGTTGAAGTCGAATAAAGATTGATACTATTAAGAAAGCAGAAACCCGGGGCATTGCTCTGGGTTTTTTTATTGCGTAGCCGGCAAAGTACCGAAGGCAACTGAAATCAGAATAGCTCGTTTAAACGAGTAATCAAGCCTTTATGAATATCATCGGAAACTTGCTGTGGATCATTTTTGGAGGAGGCATCTTCCTTTTTTTCGGGTATGTCATTGGTGGCGTAGCACTGTGTCTGACCGTCGTAGGTATACCTTTCGGTTTTCAGTGCTTTAAAATTGGGGTACTTGCCCTTAGTCCGTTTGGCCAAAAAGTCGTCACCACCGACAGTAGCTCCGGCTGTCTTTCCGTTATTATGAATGTGGTCTGGCTAGTCACGGGAGGACTTTGTGTAGCCGTAACTCATCTGGTATTTGGCCTGCTGACGTTCATCACTATTGTAGGAATTCCGTTTGCCAACCAGCATATGAAATTAGCTTCACTTGCTTTAACTCCTTTTGGAAAAGACCTTCGTTAATTTCTGCCAAATTAGAATTAGGCTAGTTCCGCATTTTCCTCAGACCCGCTGAGTTAATGATTTTAATGTTACTTCCTTTGATTTCAATGAGCTTTTCATCTTTGAAGTCTGAAAGTGTTCGTATCACTGATTCCGGTGCTGTCCCCACTATATTAGCGAGGTCTTCCCTCGGGATATTCATATTGAACTCCTCACCAGCATTTTCTGCTTTAAATTTATCTTCCAACATCACCAATGCCTCAGCTACTCTTTTCCTTACGGAATTATAGGCAAGCTTCAAAATTCTCTCCTCCATCTCAATCAGGTTGTTGGAAATCATTTTAATGAAGCGTATTGATACGTCTCTATTGCTATTGAGAAGTTTGTAAAAATCTTGCTTTGGTATAAGACAAATCTCAGAGTCTTCCATGGCCATGGCCGACTCAGTATAGTTATTGTTTTGAAGTAGATCTATGTAACCGATAAAATCACCCTCTTTAAATAATCCAGTGATGTATTCTTTGCCGTCTTCGTTGGTCTTGTATGTTTTTGCCTTCCCACTATTGACGAAGAAAAGGCCGTGTGGCAAATTACCTTCGTAAAAAATGATCTCCTTCTTTTTGAACTTTCGAATTGTTCTGTCTGCTGAGAGGTGACTAAGCTCATTGAGAGCTTTAGCATCATTCAGGAAATCGGACAACCCGTCAACATCATTCGCATATTCTTTTCGGGCGATTTGGCTTTTTCGCAAGCGAAGCTCTATGATATCAAGCAGTTCCACGTCATCAAAAGGCTTCGTCAAGTAGTCATCAGCCCCCATACTCATACCTTTTCTGAAATCTTCTTTTTCCGATTTAGCCGTTAGAAAAATAAAAGGAATCCCTGCTGTTTCTGGCAACTTTCCCAATACCCGTAGCACACCATACCCATCTAATTCAGGCATCATGATATCACAGATGATCAGGTTTGGTAATTCCTTTTTTGCCAACTCGATGCCTTCTTTGCCGTTTGCAGCAACAATGACCTCGTAATTTGAAAGCTCTAGAATTTCAGCAGTATTCTCCCGCATTTCCAGGTTGTCTTCAATCAGCAATATCTTAGTCATGGTTGGGTAGTGTTATCGGTAGAGAGAGTTTGAATTCAGTGCCTTTATTTTCTTGACTGCTAAATTCTATATGTCCCTTCATTAATTCAACATATTTTTTGACGATGTTTAAGCCAAGGCCAGTGCCCTGAATATTTATGGCATTATTGGCCCTGAAAAACCGATCGAATAGGTGTTCCTGATCCCCTGCAGGAATGCCAATCCCTTCGTCCTTAACAGTCAAGTTAAGTTGCATATTTTCATATGCAATACTTAGGTGGATACTCTTTCTTTCTGCAGAATACTTGGAAGCATTATTGATCAAGTTAATGAGCACATTTTTTATCATTTGCTCATCAGCGATCACCTCAATTGGGAGATCTTTTCCTTTATTGACAAGTATCTGCTGACCGTCTTTCAAGGTAGGTTGAAGCTGTGAAATTACCTCGTCGATTGTTTCAGCAATTGTAAAAGTCGAAGGGTTAAAAGTTGTTTTTCCCTCTTCGAGCTTACCCAAAGATAGAAAATCGTTGAGTATATAGGTAAGATTATTGACAGAAGACTTAATTCTATTTACGTGCTTGTCTATTTTGTCCTGATGCACCGAATCGGTAATATATTTACCAATAAGTGATGCAGAAGAAAGGATGGTGCTGAGTGGCGTTCGAAACTCGTGGGAGGCGGTAGTAACAAAGCGACTTTTTAGTTCATTAAGCTCTTTTTCCTTGTTTAGTGCTTTTAGCACTTTTTTCTCAGCTTTTTTTCTCTCCGTAATATTGCGGCAAACAATCAGAATATTTACAACATTTTCCTCATCGTCATACAAGGGAACAGCGTTCATTTGGTATACTCGCTTAGTCTCAGCGACTTCGAGTTCTATATCAAAAGATTTTCCGTCTAAAACGCTTCTAAGTCCATTGGTAAACTTTTCTTTTTTGTCAAAGAAGATCATCGATGTAGCATACGAACCTATCCATTGTGCTTTGTCTCCCATAGCAGGCTCTTCCTCCTTACCATCGATAAGCAGAAACTTCAACTCCCGGTTAAGGACACATAAAAAACCCTCTGGAAAATTTTTTGCTATTGCCCCATATAGCTTTTGGCTTTCCCTCAGCGCTTTTTCCGCATGCCTTCTTTCCTCTATTTCTTTTCTCAACGACTCGTTGGAGTACGAAAGACCTTCGTTGGCTCGGGCAAGATCTCTCGTTCTTTCAATCACCCTTCGCTCTAGCTTTTGATTGCTTTCCTCCAGGTCGGCTGCATACTTCTTTAGTTTTTCTTGCGAACGCTTCAGCTCGGAGATATCATGAATAATGCCAGTGAATATTTGCCTTCCCTCAAATTTTGTTTCGGTAATACTGAGAAACAGGGGAAATTCTTGCCCATTTTTTTTTCGCCCGATTACTTCGCGGCCAATTCCAATTATTTTTTTTACACCGGTTGAGTGGTAATTCTCAAGATACTGGTCGTGCCTGGATTGGTCTGGCTCAGGCATTAACATCTTGACGTTTTGACCCAAAACCTCGTTTGGCTTATAGCCAAATAAGGCTGCGGCAGCAGGGTTCATTGATTCTACAATACCCTTTTCATCGATGGTAATGATCCCATCAATTGCATGATCAAAAATAGCGCTTAGCCTTGCCTCCGATTCACTGCTCGAGTATTTCAGCATTAAAAGATGTTTTATCAGATGATTTACAAATATAGATCGATTTAGTCAAAGGAAATTCCGTGAGCCCTTGTGTAGGCATATTGTGTGAAGAAAATCAAAAAAAGCAATGGTTGAATCCATTGCTTTTCAGTTTTCGAGCCGTTGAAAAATTTCAATTCAAAAGCTCGAAAATACCAGCTACGCCCTGGCCCCCTCCTACACAGGCTGTTACCATGCCATACTTCTTCTTTTGTCGTCTTAATTCATTGAATATCTGAACTGAAAGCTTAGCCCCAGTACAACCAAGTGGATGGCCGAGAGCGACAGCTCCTCCATTGACATTGAGTTTAGCCATATCAAAATCTAGCGCTTTAGCCACGGCCAAAGATTGAGCTGCAAATGCTTCATTCAATTCAATTAAGTCGATATCTCCCATTTTCAAGCCAGCTTGTTTCAATGCTTTTGGTACAGCAGCAACCGGACCGATCCCCATGATTCTCGGTTCGACACCCGCTGCGGTATAAGCCAACATCCTGGCGATTGGCTTCAAGTTATATTCCTGAACCATTTTTTCTGACATCACCATCACAAAAGCAGCCCCGTCAGATGTTTGCGAAGAGTTACCAGCTGTTACCTTTCCACCCATTCTAAAAACAGGCTTCAACCTGGCAAGTGCCTCTACGCTTGTATCTGCCCTTGGGCCCTCGTCAGTGTCAACTACAAAATCACGAGATTTTTTCTTCCCGTCTTTGTCTACATAAGTTTCATGGACTGTAACTGGTACTATTTCATCCTTGAATTTTCCTTCGTTAATTGCCCTAATGGCTTTTTGGTGGGACTGGAAAGAAAACTCATCGGCTTCTTCCCTGCTGATGCTATAATCCTTAGATACCTCTTCGGCTGTAAGGCCCATACTGATGTAGTAATCCGGGTTTTCTTGTGCAATTTTCCAGTTAAGGGCTGTTTTGTATCCCATCATAGGCACCATCGACATCGATTCGGTTCCTCCAGCAATAATACACTCAGCTGTACCTGCATGTATTCGGGCAGCTGCAATACTGATTGCTTCAAGACCTGATCCACAATACCTGTTTACTATCATTCCAGGCACTTCTAATGGAAGCGCCAAAAGAGATATCATTCGCCCCATTTGCATTCCCTGCTCGGCTTCCGGAACGGCGTTTCCCACAATGAGGTCGTCAACTCTCTTCGCATCAAAGCCTGGAACAGAAGCTACCAGATGTTTGATCACATCGGCGGCTAAATCATCGGGGCGGGTAAAGCGAAAACCGCCTCTTTTAGATTTCCCAACAGCAGTTCTATAACCAGCTACTATATATGCATTCATAATTGTGTTCTTTATTGGGTTAACAAATCTTAGTTTCTCAAGGGCTTTCCTTTGAACAAAATACTGTGAATTCTTTCTACAGTTTTCGGCTCACCAGTCAAACTCAAAAATGCTTCTCTTTCAAGATCAAGGAGGTATTGCTCCGAGACTTCTGTAGGAGAAGAAAGGTCACCTCCACTCATGATATAACCCAGTTTTCTCGCTATAAGCGCGTCGTGCTCAGAGATATATCTTCCATAAAGCATGCCAGTGATACCCGCTTCAAAAAGGGCAAGTGAAGACTTTCCGTGAACTTTGATGTTTTTTCTTTCTAGCGGCTGGGTGTAACCGGCATCTGCAAGTTCGATAGCCCTCAATTTGGCATCCGCCAAAAGTCGCGCCCTGTTATGGGTAATTTCATCTGAAGGTTTAATATAACCTAATTCTTTACCCTCATGTGCTGAAGTAGCCACCTTTGCCGTAGCAATCGTCATGAAATATTCTTGCAAATGGTTTAGTTCCGGATCTCCAGGAGCATAAGAATCACTTGCTCTTAATGTCATCTCCTTGGTTCCTCCACCCGCAGGGATTAAGCCAACGCCGAATTCTACAAGACCAATATAGGTTTCGGCATGCGCTTGAATGGCATCGCAATGCATCGATAGCTCGCATCCACCTCCCAGGGCCATGCCAGAGGGAGCAGAAATCACAGGAACAGACGAAAAGCGAGCTCTCATCATAGTAGTTTGAAACTGACGAATCATGAGATCAATCTCATCAAACTCTTGATCGGAGGCATACATAAAAAGCATGGCAAGATTTGCTCCAGCCGAAAAATTAGCTCCTTCACTACCAATCACCAAGCCTCGATAATTTTCTTCGGCTTTAGCAATGGCAAGGTTGATACCCTCAATTACTTCCTGCCCAAGGGAGTTCATTTTAGTATGAAATTCCAAATTGAGTACGCCATCACCAATGTCATACAAAGTAGCTCCTGCGTTTGACCAAACCGTATTGTTTTCTTTGAAAGCATCCAGAATGATTAGTCCTTCTTTACCTGGAATAGGTTTGTAGCTCTTAGATGGGATATCGTAAAAAAGCTTCCTTCCCTTTTCAAATTTGTAGAAAGAACCATGGCCTGCTGCAATCATTTCGTGTATCCATGGAGCAACATCTAGTCCCGCTTCTTTCATTCTTTCAGTAGTGGCTTTTAGTCCCACCAAATCCCAGGTTTCAAACGGTCCAATTTCCCATGCGAAACCAGCACAAACTGCCTGATCAATTTTGTAAAGCTCGTCTGCTATTTCAGGTATTCTCATCGAACAGTAGCGGAATACATCAAAGAATGTGGCTCTATAAAACTCACCAGCTTTGTCAGACGCATTGATAAGTTTTGGCAGGCGTTCCTTTACATTATCTATATCCTTTACATCGTCCAAAGACTTGAATGATGCTTTAGTTCTGGCACCGTATTCAAATGTTTTGAGATTTAATTCGAGAATTTCCTTCTCTCCCTTTTCATTAACCGTCTTTTTGAAAAAGCCCTGTTTGGTCTTGTCTCCCCACCACTTTCTATCGTAAAGCTCTTCTACAATTTTAGGAAGCTTGAAAGTGTCTTTCGATTCATCTTTTGGTAGGCCAGCAAGCAAGTTTCGCGACACATTTACAGTAGTGTCCAAACCAACCACATCCATTGTTCGGAAGGTAGCTGATTTTGCCCGACCTATGATGGGGCCTGTCATGCGGTCAACTTCACCAACAGTTAGTCCCATTTTTTCTACAACATGCATGCCCGACATGAGCGAGTAAACGCCAATTCGATTTGCTATGAACGCCGGAGTATCTTTACAAAGAACAGTTTCCTTCCCAAGATACAGATCACCATAGTGCATTAGAAAGTCAACTACTTTCTGATCTGTTGTAGGTGTTGGGATTATTTCCAATAACCTCAAATAGCGAGGCGGGTTGAAGAAGTGGGTTCCCGCAAAATGTTTTTTGAAATCTTCCGACCTGCCATCTGCCATTAGATGTATGGGAATGCCTGATGTGTTAGATGTAACCAGCGTTCCAGCTTTGCGGTATTTCTCTACCTGATCGTAGACTTTCTTTTTAATGTCCAGGTTTTCAACCACTACTTCCATCACCCAATCGCATTCTGCAATTGATTTCATGTCGTCATCGAAGTTTCCTGTTTTTACAAGGTCTGCTTTCTTTTTATCAAATAGTGGCGCTGGTTTTGAGAAAATAGCGGTTTGAAGGGCAGTGTTCACTATTCTATTGCGGACTAGTGGGTGGTCCAGGGTAAGGCCCTTTTTTTGCTCATCATCTGTTAATTCCCTGGGAACAATGTCTAAAAGCAAAACTTGAACACCAATGTTCGCAAAGTGGCATGCAATCCTGGAACCCATCACTCCGGAGCCGAGGATGGCCACTTTTTTAATAACTCTGTTCATAAATTTTTTCTTCGTTTATATAAGTATGGATCAGTTGTTTATCCTCAATTATTTGATTGATTTGGGTAATCACTTCGAAAAATATTTTTAGTTTCTCTGAGCTTACCTGATCAATAATCATTTCATTAAAAGCTCTCACTACTCGTTTCGACAAGTTCTTTTGAAACTTGCCTTTATCGGTCAGAAAAATTCTAACCGATCTTCCATCATTTGGGTCAGGCATCTTATAAACCAACTCTCGCTCTTCCATGCTCTTAAGCATTCTTGTAAGGCTTCGTGCCTCAAGACCCATCAATGGTGCTATTTTTGTAGCCGGAGTGCCCTCTTCACTATCGATATTTAATAATACAAAACCTATAGAAGTCGTTATACCGTCACTTTGCCCAGCCTGGTTATACATTCTGGCTATTCCGTGCCAGGCAACTTTGATATTATAATCAATGGTTTCTTCTCTTTTCATGAAGTGGGGATAAAGGACTTATATCAAATATAGTAAAATTTGTTATGCATGCATACTATTTTTGCTTGCGATGACTCGATGAGAATAAGTACTTTTTTTACTGGTTCAGATCTCCCCGAAGTTCCCTAAATCTTTTGCGAGCTTCGGCGGTGTAGATGCTGCCCGGGTAGGTGGTAAGCAGCGCTTGAAAAGTTTCCATGGCTAATTGCTTATTCTCAAGTTGACGATCTATGATTTTAGCCTTTAGAAATAAGGCATCATCGCCGAGAATATCGGTTGGATAACTTAATAAAATTTTATCCAACAAGGTAATTGCTTTGTCAGGATAAGCTAACTCCTGATTGATTTGAGCCATTTTATACCAGACTTCGTCTGTAATACGGTGTCCTGGAAATTGAGAAAGAAGAGAGTCGAAACCTTGCAGGGCTTCCATTTTTTTATTTTGGAAAAGTAAAAGATCTATGGCAGCAAACTTTTTCATGGCCTTCTCTGTGGTATCCATTACAGTATTATCCTGTATCAAAAGACTCAACGACATTGCATCGTTCGAAATTTCTCTGGAAGTTGCCATTTTCAGAATATCAAGATGCGCTTTTGCCAACTCAAAGTCTCCATTGTAATAGTTAAGTTTAGCGTTCTTCAATTTTGCCTCGTATCCAATTACGCTTTCTTTACTATCCTTTTCTACCTGTGAATATAGAAGTGTCGACTCCCATGGTTCACCAATAAGCAGATAGATATCGCCGAGATCCAACTTACAGTTTGAAACCAATTGTGTTTGGGCTCTGGGAAAACTGATGATGTCTTTCAGGGTTGAAATCGCCATTTCCTTTTGATCCAGATAAAACGCATAAAGTAAGGCCTTACTGCGAAGAGCTTCCAGTGTGTTACCATTCAAACCAGACTCCTGGATGAGGTTATCGTAATCGGCAATCAATGTTCGAATAGCTGTGGTATCGACAGGGTAAGTATTTTTTACTTTTCCTTCTCTGGCTTTGATTAGCATTCTTCTGGCAAGTACATAATTGGAAGATGTCGGATATGTTTGGATAATCCAGGAGAAAATATCCTCTGCGTCTTCATAAGCAGCGTTGTCAATAGCGATTATGCCAATTTCCAAAACTCTTGAGCCTTGTCCTTTTTCTCTTCTATCGATAGCTCTTGCCTGAGTAAATGCTCCATAAAAATTTCTCTGCTGAAGCTCAGTCCAAATAAGAAGCTCGCCGTAAATTACATCGTTAGGGTTTTTTTGAACTTTCTGAATCAGCAATGCTTCCAATGCATCAAGTTCTTCAGGTTCTGTGAGCAGGTTTTGGAGGATATTACGGACATAATTGATATTGCTCGGATTCTGTATGGCAAAGTTGAGATACTCTTCCATCATTTGCTCCGTATTGTTGAGCAAGCGATAGATATTGGCCAGCTCTATGGAATATGCATAGGGATTCCCTGCATATTGCCGTCCGGCCAAATAAGTCTTTAATGCGTATTCCCTGAGCTGCTTTGAAATGAAAGTTTGGGCAGTAATCCTAAGTTTATAATTGTCTCCTTTAATATTTCCTATAACAGACTCAAATTGACTGTTTGCCTTTTCCGTTTTTCCTGCTGCCAGGTAGACAGTTCCTAAGTCTATTTTATAATTAATATTTGTTTGATCGCGCTTGATCTGTTTTTCCACATAATCTTCAGCTTCCTTGAAGTCTTCGAGGTTTATCAGAAGTGTTAGGTAGTTATTGTGTACAAAAGGAATGTTTCTGGAGTCTTTTATAAGCTCCTTAAAAACATCCAAGGCTTTATCCACCTCGCCCTGACCTAGGTATTCGTTGGCCAAGTCGATTTTAGCATTGTCCTGGCTTAGCACCAAGCCCGGACTAAAAATCGCGAGAGAGACTATTATTATTATACGATTTATCATTTATCCACATTTTTCCGTTTTCTAATATATATAACAAATTATTTAAAAGATTAATTAAGGGGTATTATTAGGTCTGTGGATTTGTGGATAAGGATAGTGGATTGAATCTTGACTGGTTAGTGGTGTACAAAGAAAGAGTTTCCAACATAGTATCAACATCTTTTTATGGCTTTTGGGTCATTAATGTACGTATGTTGACAACCGGTGATTTATCGTTGTTAATAGTTATTTGCTTCTTATGTGTTACTAACTATTCTTGTTATTGTGGACAAAGTAGGGTTTCTTGTTTTGTCTTGTTTTAGCACCTGATATTTCAATTGAGTTGTGGAGAACTTTGAATGTTAGCCACATGCTGAGGGAGGTTGTCCACTAGAAAATGATGTCAATATTTTCTTGTGTCCAGTTCGGTCGTACATTGAAAATTTCTGGATAGATGTACACGCTTTCTGGTTCTATGCGTAGGAGGCTGTTTCCCGTAGACCAGGTTCCGTCTTCGTTGTCATCTATTAATACACGGAAAGTATATTCTCCCGGTGGCACGTTAGAAAATTGAAAGTTAGGTGACGGTTCATGTGTCATTACAAGACGGTATTTCGAATCGATAAGCTGAAGCGTGTAATTAATGTTCTCTGTGGTGATGGTGCCTCTTATTATACCACGTTCTTCAGGGTTGATAAATTGAAGAGGTATGTTCTCAGCTTGGGACGAGTCATTATCAACTGAGAAAAATGTGCCTTTTGGTATTTTTACTCGGATATAATTGTCTGGTATCGTTTGCCATATACCCTTTAGCGCTATGGCTTGTTTATAATCGGCAGCTGCTGTGTCAACAGCTAAGGAGTCCGTAAGTTTTGCATTGGCTAGTTTTTGTCTGGTAATGAGTGTTTTGTCGAGTTTGGTATGTATCGTAAGTTTTGTGTTATGTTTTTCCCATAGTATACTGTCTACTTGAAGTTTCTGCTGATAGATGGTGTCAATTGATATCTGTAAGGAGTCATTGATGGTTTCATATTTTATCGGTTTTGAAAAGTTGAGTTCAAAAACGGACTTTTCAAGTACTTGCTCGTCTTTTGATGGTTTATAGGTAAATGTGAATGCGGGTTTATTTCTTCTACTTTCTACAAATTTGAGAAAGGTTGTGTCGGAGATTGTGTTGAATGTACTGTCAAAAGACAATATGGCTATCTTGACGCTATCTTTTCTAGGATTTTCTCCTGGATAGAAAATGATTCCTCTGGCATCGCTGGTAAGGTTTGCCTGGATATCCCAATTTGAAACTTGAGTGGTGTCAAGTATTTCGACTGTAAAGTCCTTTAATGGTTTATTGTATCTACTCTCGAAGTACGATCCAGACGTACGGGTATTCAAACTTGCGAGTGGTCTTACATCATTTCTTGTTATAGGTATGGTCAGAGAATCTAGGTTTTGCGATAGTTGTAGCGTGTCTGCAATAAATCCGTGAGGTTCATCATTTGATTCACAGAGATTATTCTTGTTCTTATCTAGAAACGAATAGATACGGTAGCTGCCGTTTTTTAAGTTTTCTATTGAGTAGGTGCCCTCCTCTGTTGTTTTAGTAAAGTATAAAGGCCGTTTATTGAAGATGTCAGTGGTGTCTTTTGCAAGATAGAGTGCTACCGTTGCATCCGGTACAGGCTGTTGTGTTAGTAGGTCAATGATTTGGCCTGTAATTGTAAGAGAGTCAATGTAGTTGGTTGTACTGAATGCAAGTATAACATTTTCAGATTCATTGTTTTCTGTGATATCTGATATTGTGTTGTTAAAATTTAGTGTGTATGTCGTGCTGTCTTTAAAGGGATTTTCAAAATCGAGCGTAATACTGTATTTTCTAATAGTTACATCGAATTTGTTTTGATCGTCTGGGGTAATGATCAGTTTTGTCTTAATCTGGTCTTCTTTAATTGACTCGTCGAAGGTGAGAGTGACTTGTTGATCTTTGAAGTTGAGTGACTTATTGGTTGGATAAGATTCAAGTAATGTTGGTGGAATTGTATCTTTGGGACCCCCCATTACTGGTTGTTGGCTGGCGCAGGAGGAGTATACAATAAATGCGTATATCGCCAGAAAGATTGAAAGAAGAATATTTTTCATTTTTTCTGGAAGACGTAAATCATGCTACTATATTGTGACTTAATTGAACCATAAATATTTGATTTACAACCATTTATGATCGATTTAATTAGCTTGTTGCTACTATTTTGGTGAGTTTCTGATAGTAAACTTATATAAAAGGAATCTAGATAGAGTGGAGCCTTTTGTATAAGTGATAATCTATGTTGTTTTAACAACGTTTTGATATTGGAATCATTGAAATGAAACAAATGTCGTGGTACATCGTACGCAGCCCAATTTGATTGGTAATGAGAGGCATCCCAGCTTTTTGTATTCGGCAAGGCAATTATCATGTACCCATTTTTTTTTAAAAGTTTCTTTAGCCCTTTTATTGTGGCATTTAAATCGTGTACATGTTCTAACACATGCCATAGGGTGATGATGCTTTGTCTCTCGTTAATCAAGTTAGCATCATCAATTGAACTGAAGACTGTTATGCCTTTTTGCTGGGTTTTTGTTAAACCAATTTTGGATGGTTCTATTCCCACTACTTTAAAGTGACGAGATCCCATATATTCTAGGAACTGTCCAGTGCCACAGCCGTAGTCTAAAAGATTGGTGGGATTCTTAACAAGTTTCTTTACCAGGCGATGTTTGTACCAGAGAGTATATTTTTGGGAAAGAGCATAGATTTTTCCAATTAAGCTGTCGTCGTTGTTGTGAGAAAGGTATTGTGCGGAATCGTAGTACTTACCTATTTCTTCTTGTGTTGGTCTCGGATTAGTAATCATTAATCCGCAATTGATACATGTGACAATGGCGAAGCTCTCGTTAGTTACAAGGTGGTCCTTGCAAATTAGTGAGTTCTTTAGATTAGAACTTTTACAGACTGGGCATTCCTCAATTCGCTCGAACATATATTTATCGTCCCATATAAACCATAAGAATGGAAATATCTGCTGGATTTACACCGCTAATTCTTGAGGCTTGACCCAAAGTGTGTGGCTTGATTTTTAGCAGTTTCTCCCTTGCTTCCGATGAAAGTGCAGGGATTTTAAAGTAGTCGAAATAGGGATCTATCTTATGATCTTCCAGTTGAATGACTTTATCTGCAAGTTCTTTCTCTTTGATTATGTAGGTTTCATATTTAATCTCAATCTCAGCCTGTTCGATGGCTTCTTTAGGAAACCCGTGTAGGGCTTGTTGCGTTTTTGGGTGCAGATAGAGCAGCGTTTTTAAATCAATTTGTGGTCGTTTTAACAGCGTATAGGCTGATACCTTTTCTCTAACTGCAGCGGTATTTGATTGTTCCAGTTGTTCTTTTATTTCTCCGGGATCGTACTTTAGTTCCCGGAATATTTTGTGAATGGCCTTTGTCTCGTTTTGTTTCTTTGTCACTGCATTTATTCTCGATTCACTGGCCAATCCTATATCATATCCTTTTTTGGTAAGACGTATATCAGCGTTGTCTTGTCTGAGGAGTATTCGAAACTCTGCCCTCGACGTAAACATGCGATACGGTTCCTCTGTACCTTTGTTGATAAGGTCATCTATTAGTACACCTATATAAGCTTCTGATCTTGAAAGGATGAGAGGCTGTTTATTGTTGTTTTTGAGGTGTGCATTAATTCCAGCCATAAGTCCCTGCGAAGCCGCTTCTTCATAACCTGTGGTCCCGTTTATCTGACCTGCGAAATAGAGGTTTTCTATGAGCTTTGTTTCCAGGGTATGATTTAGCTGAGTCGGCGGAAAATAATCATATTCTATGGCGTAACCTGGTCTGAACATTTTGGCCTTCTCGAAACCTGGTATTTTACGCAATGCTTTAATTTGTATGTCCTCCGGTAGCGATGTAGAAAATCCATTTACATACACTTCGACGGTATCCCACCCCTCTGGTTCAACGAATACTTGATGGCGGTCCCTTTCGGAGAAGCGATTGATTTTATCTTCTATTGAAGGGCAATACCTTGGTCCTATACCTTTTATTCTTCCGGCAAACATAGGGGATTTGTCGAACCCTGTTTCGAGTATTGAATGAACCTCTGGATTAGTGTAAGTAATGTGGCAGCTTGACTGTTTGGTTAAGGGGTGTGTTTCGTCGCTGTAGGAAAACTTTTCAGGTTCCTCATCTCCCTTTTGTTCTTCCATCGCCGCATAATTTAGGCTTCGCCCGTCTACCCTTGGCGGTGTACCAGTTTTCATTCTGCCGGCCTCAAAGCCTAATGTCTCAAGTTGTTCGGTGATGCCTTTTGCTGCGTGTTCCCCCGTTCGTCCACCACCAAATTTCTTTTCACCAATATGAATAATTCCATTAAGGAATGTTCCATTGGTAAGTATGACTGCTTTGGATGCTATTTCTATCCCTAGGCTTGTTTTTACCCCCGCTATTTTCCCGTTTCTAATTAAGAGGCCGACGACCATTTCCTGCCAAAAGTCTACGTTGTGGTTTCGCTCAAGCGTTAGTCGCCATTCTTCAGCGAATCTCATGCGATCACTTTGTGCTCTGGGACTCCACATAGCCGGCCCTTTCGATTTGTTTAGCATGCGAAACTGAATCATGGTGTTGTCTGTGATGATCCCAGACTGACCACCAAGCGCATCTATCTCGCGGACTATTTGTCCTTTAGCTACGCCACCCATTGCAGGATTACATGACATTTGGGCAATGGTGCCCATGTTCATTGTAACAAGCAGTACTTTTGATCCCATAGTTGCAGCAGCATGTGCAGCTTCACAGCCTGCATGTCCAGCGCCTACTACGATTACGTCGTATTTTGGAAACATAGTGTTTTGGATGTTCCACGTGGAACGTCAATGGTTTAATTTTGTAAGCAACAGAGAGGTATCGATTAACGTTCCACGTGGAACGTTGTCAACCTGGCAGCAAAGATAAACAAGCATCTTCTTTTTCTCTCATTCGTTCTTTTTCTGCTTTAGACTTGTCTTGATATGAGCAAAGATGTAGCACCCCGTGTATCATCACTCGCTGCAACTCTTTATCAAAAGGTGTTTGCAATAGTTCAGCGTTTTCTTTCACACGCTCTATGCTTATGAAAACATCGCCTTCTATATTGTCTTCCGATTCAGCGTTGTCAAAAGTAATGATATCCGTATATGTGTCGTGGTTGAGATATTGTACGTTCAACTTGTGTAGGTAGGTATCAGAACAAAAGATATAGTTAAGCTCTTGAAGATGTTTCTGTTCTTGTTCAAGCACCTGTTTGATCCAAGCCCGGATCATATTTGGCTTTTTGATGTTGAAGGAAATATCCTCTTGAAAGAACGTAATTTTCATTTTAACCTAAATAGAAGATAAGGTCTACTTTTTTTCCACCTTCATGAAAGCGGACTTCGTCGCAGAGGTTTTTCATAAGAAATATTCCTCGACCACCTGGTTTTTCAA
Organism: uncultured Roseivirgaceae bacterium; assembly: GCA_964351395.1. GTDB lineage: Bacteria > Bacteroidota > Bacteroidia > Cytophagales > Cyclobacteriaceae > Imperialibacter. The sequence continues at coordinate 827,373 of CAYGOF010000001.1, read as the reverse complement.
TATTTTCGGGTGAAGTAGGGTCCGGTAGGTGATGATAGTCGAATCCAGGCCCTTCGTCCTGTACGGTGAACTGTAGGTTTTCGTTTAACAGAGAGAGTTGTAGAAGGACATTCTTGTGGCCATCTTTACCGTTACCATGTAGTATGGCGTTGTTTACAGCTTCAGTAACCGCAATCATAATATTGCCGTAGATATCGTCCTCAAGATGGAATCGTTCTTTTGCATTGTCGATGAAGCTTTCAACGATTCGAATGTTCTCTGGAAGAGAAGGTATTTCGATTTTGATATTATCCATCTTTGCGTGTGTTAATTGCTTCCGATACGTTTAAAATAGTCGTTCACCTCTTTTTTATAGTAAGGGTTTAATTTGGCAGGAACTGTCTTCAATAATTCTATTTCTTTTTCCTTCAACTGCTTGTATTCCTCAAACGCCGCTGGAATTTTTCTTTCAAAACTCTTGGCAGCTTCCCCTTCTCTTTCTTTGCTTAATTCGCGCTCTCTTTCCGAGCTTTCTGCTTCTAGTAATCTAGTAACAATATCTTCTTGTCTTGCCTGACTAATATTAGCAAGTCTCTTGTTAACAAGGTCTCGTTCGGTTTGTTCCATCTTTTTGATGGCATCTTCTAGCTTTCCATCATCGCCTTGCATTTGCCCATTCATTCGTTGTTGCATTTGCTCAAGCTCTCTACGGATCATTTCCTGTTCTGCAGCAAGTTTAGCCAATTCTTCGGATAGTTCTCTTCCAGTTTTTCCGCTTTTTTTGAGATCGTTAATTTTTTTGCTCAACTCTTTCTGAAGTTCACTCATCCCAGGCATATTCTGTTTTTTTCCTTTCTTTCCTTTTTGAGGTGAACCCATTGCATCAGCCATTTGCTGTTGCATTTGTTGAAGCACGTCGTCAAGTAAAAGCGCCAGGTTGTTCATAGATGTCATCGAGAACTGTTGCTTGCTGATGGCAAGTGATTTATTTCTGTCCTTTAATGCATCCAGGCTTTCGTCCATGTAATCGTTAAGCGAACTTACTTCTCTTGTGACAAAAGAAGCTATTTGAAACACACGATTGGCTAGCGCCAGTAGACTGTCTTTTATGATAATAGCGTCATCTTTAATTTTCAGTTGTTCCTGTGATAATTCGAGAAACCTCGGATCGCTTTGGTTCACTTCTTTGAATTCATCCATGAGGTTCTCCTGGCTGAATGAAAGCTTCACTAATTTGTCAACGATGTCTCGCAGGTTGTCAAGGTTTTCTTCCAGCATCTCCATTTCCATGTTATTTTGCATTTGCTGCATTTTTTCTCCTATTTGCTGGATCTTATCCCCACTTTTCTTCTGATTTTCTGAAGCCTTCTTCCGTTTTTGTTCTTCAAGGTTAGAAATTGACTCTTCTTGATTTTGCTCTATTTCTTCCTGCTCTTCTGAAAGATCAGGCATGCTCTCAGGGTTTTGTAGCTCCTGATTTAGTTCATTGAGCTCTTCCATTTCTTTTTGAACCTCCTTGAATTCCTTTTGTATTTCCTTTTGTTCCTTTATAAGTTCTTCTTCTGCGGTTTTTCCGTCCTGCGTTTTTTCACTCAACTCCTTTTGTTTTTCCGCTGTCTCTTCAAGATCCTTGACCACTTCTTCCAATTTGAAATCGTACTTCATCTTGTTGAACAGCTCCAAAGCTCTTTCTAGTTCTTTTTCGAGGTTTTCTTCCTTGTTGTCAATTTGATCCATCATTTTCTGAACTTCACCCATTTGACTTTTTTCCTCCAGCAGTTTTTTCAGTTCTTCGTATAGCTGTTTCGTTTCGTCGTCAAGAAGTTCATCCATGAGAGACTGTAGCTTTTCCATTTGATCTTTTAGCTTTGGACTGCTTTCAGAAAATCTTTCTCTTCGTTCGTTCAGGTCTTTATTTTGGTTTTTGAGTTTTTCTATGTTCTCACCTAGTTCCTCTTTCTTGTCAATGAGGTCCTGGATTAGCTTTTCATCCTGCCAATCCATTTTTTTCTTCGTTTTAAGCCGGTTTTCGATTTCTTTTATCTGGTCTTGTATTTCTTTTGCCTGGTTGAGGCTCTTGTCAATTTGTTTTTCAGCACCTTTGGCTTCTTTGGCTAACGATTCTTTCAGCTCTTTCCTTGTTGGCACCTTCAGATAGTAAAGTCCTGTCTTGGTAGATTTTTGTCCGTTGATACCATCGTTGTCAGTTACTTCAAGGTAGTAAGCTAATGTTTCTCCCTCTTTAAGATTCATACTGTCGACCCTCCATTGATAGTAAAACCCCTGCGAGGATTGCTTCTTATCTATGGGCAGGCTGAGTGTCGAAAATAAGGATTCTTCCTTAGCACTCTGTGTTTGGTATTTTATAGAAAGGCTGGAGAGCCCGTAATCGTCAGTAATTGAACCTCCTAGAACAATAAAGCTAAACAAGGTGGTGTCCTGGAAGATTTCGGCTTGTATCTCAGGCGCTTTGTCTTTGACTACATCTATTCTGTATCTGATTCTTTCCTTGTTTTTGCTAAAGCTATTTGCTAAAAAAACCTCGTAATATTGGGGGTCAAAAAGCGTTTTGTTGACTTCAAACAGTTGATTATCAGCGTTTTTGGAAAAAAGTGACTCATTCCCTTTGTCAAACTTTAACCATAGGCTGTCTGCTTCAGTGGTACTAAACTGCCAGTTTATCTTACTTCCTTCAGGCACCTCAAGATTGCCTATGTTTTCTAGTAAAACATCCTGTTTACCTGTATAAGTGGGGAAATCGAGAAATACGTTAAAGTTTTTGATTAGGGGCCTGTTATGTAGATTGATTTCATAATCCGGGCTAGAATATCCAGCGGCGTCGAACCTGAAATTCGTTTTGACGAGCATCTTTGGGAAGGTGAACTTAAATAGACGTTCTGCATCTGCGTTCAATTTGATCCGGCGGCCGTTATTTTCTAAGTATACATTTTCTGGAATATTGTCTCCTTCAATGGCCATTTGAATTTCGAAATCCTCATTTCGGAAGCCCTCCAGCGACTCATTTAGGAGATTGAATGTAAAAGGCGGAGGCGGAACAAATGTTTTATTGTATTGAATAATCCTTGCCGTACTTTCTGTAAATAGCTGAGGCACAAGTAGTAAGATAATAATACTAATGCCGGTGGGCACCGCTAGATACTTTAAGAAACGAACATTTGCGTTAATTTTTATGGCATTGACAAACTTGACAGCTGATAACTCCTGACTTTTTTGTTGAATACTAGCCTGAAGCAAACTTTCATTGTGGTCGTCGAGTTTTTGGAGCTGAAGTACATTGAGCAGTTTATCTTTAACGTCGGGAAAGAATTTGCCTATTTGTTTCGCGGCTTCAGCATCATCCAGGCGTTTTCCGCCGGCAAGTATTTCCCATAAGGGTCGAATAATTCTCGTGATAAGTATGGTACAAGTGAGTATCACAAATGAGAAGAGTAAAAACCCTCGCACCCAGGAGCCAAAACGGAAATTGAATTCCAGCAAAGTAAAGCATAGAAAAAGGCTTGTACCAACAAGAAGGAAATAGAAGATCCCCTTGATCAACTTATCGGTATAATATTTCTTTTTGTATGCCCGAAGCTGCGTGGTAACAGCATCAATTCCAGTACCCATATTACCTCCTTCGTTTATCCGCAATATAAAAGCTGCGGTTCAATACTACTTATAACGAATATCGTTAAAAGAATGTAGTTAAAATCAGACATTTCTTTGAAACCACGGTTAAATCTTGTCGATGTTAGGCTAATTCTCGTCATTTCAAGTTTAAAACCACAGGGCAATGATCTGAATGGGCCACATCCTGAAGGATACTAGCTCCCAGTAATTCGCCGTTCATTTCGTTTGTTGCCATATTGTAGTCGATCCGCCAGCCTTTGTTGTTGGCCCTCGCATTGGCCCGGAATGACCACCAGGAGTATTCATGCGGTTGTTCGTTGAACTGCCGGAATGTGTCTACAAATCCGACGTCTATAAAGTTACTCATCCACTCTCTTTCCTCTGGCAAAAACCCGGAGCTTTTCTTGTTGGAGACTGGGTCATGAATGTCAATTGGTTTATGGCAAATATTATAGTCACCTGAAATGATCAACCTCGGGTGTTCTACCTTTACTTTCTTTATATAGTCGGTAAACTCACCCAGCCATTGCATTTTGTATGCCTGTCGGTCGTCACCGGAAGAACCAGAGGGGACATAAACACTGATAACAGAGAAACTGTCGAAGTCGGCACGGATTACCCGGCCTTCGTAATCTGACTGATCAATTCCAGATCCATACTCTACGTGATTGGGTTTAATTTTTGAGATAATGGCAACACCACTGTAGCCTTTTTTTACAGCAGGAAACCAATAACAGTGGTAGCCGAGTTCTTCAAACAGGCTTAAAGGTATTTGCTCTTTTTGAGCTTTAAGTTCCTGAAAACAAACGATTTGCGGATTTTTTTCCTCTAGCCACCCCACGAGACCCTTTGAAATAGCAGATCGAATTCCGTTAATATTATATGAGATAATATCTATCATTATATGATTGTTTCTTTTTCGAAATATTCTATTACATGCATTTTTAGCAGTTTTTCCTGTTCTAGCATATCGAAATGTGGCAATTTCTTCATCATCTTCCAGTGAGGCCAGCCGTCCTCATCTATGCCCTCTAGTACGTAGAACCCAGAGAAACTCAATACTTTGCAGATGGCAATGTGCATGAGGTCCTGTTTTTGTTCTTTGGTGAAAGACTTTTTTCCCTTGCCTAATTCTTGCACGCCAATAAGGAATAAGACAGCATTAAGGTCTGACGGTTTTTTACCTATCACTCTTTCCAACTTATTCAGAAGCGACTGCCACTCTCTTTCAAGTTCAAGTTCTTTTTTAAACATTCTTTGTTGCTGCTTTAAGTTCGTCCCAAAACTCAACTGCTCTCCTCAAATGAGGAATAACAATGGTGCCTCCAATCAGGGTAGCAATACCGAAGACTTCATCCATCTCCTGGTCTGTACATCCAAGTTCATAACATTTTCCCAGGTGATATTTTACACAGTCGTCGCAACGAAGTACCATCGAACAAGCAAGGCCCAGCATCTCTTTAGTTTTGACGGCCAATGCTCCTTCGCTAAAAGCATTAGTGTCCAAATTAAATATACGTTTAACTAGCTTGTTGTCGGACGACAGTATCCTTTCGTTCATTTTTGATCGATAGCTGTCAAATTCTTCTACTTTGTTCATAGATTGTTAGAGTTGTAAGTGATGCTTTGCTATAAGGCTTTTTCGGAAATCTGAATTCAAATAAATTCAGCTGCATCCTGATGATTGTTTTTCTTCTTAAATTAAGCGAATGGCAAATATCGCAAATGAACTTTGGAATGATTTTGTTTCTTTGATATTTCCCGAGAACTGCATTTCCTGTGGTAAGTTATTGGTTCGGGGAGAAGATCATCTTTGTACTTCTTGTAGAATTCAACTACCCGTGTTGGACCGCAATACGTTAACCGACTATCTCTCCAACAAGTTTTCTTATGAGCCAAAAATCACATTTGTTGACAGCTTTCTAAAGTTCAAGAAAGGTGGTGTGACCCAAAAACTCCTTCATGAGTTAAAGTATAGAGGAAACCAGGAACTGGGTTTAATGTTGGGGGCTTGGTACGGAAGTCGCCTGCAGCAGAACGGACTGCTCAGCGGTTTTGATATGTTAGTGCCGGTTCCTCTGCATCCCAGAAAATTGAGAGTGAGAGGTTATAACCAAAGCATGGCGATAGCTGAGGGCCTGGCTTCTGTAACTTCTTTGTCGGTTGATTCTCAACTCTTGATTCGCACTAAGTTCACTAGCACCCAAACCAAAAAACATAAAGTCGATCGCTGGAAAAACATGGATCGAATATTTGCTGTGCCGGATCGGGCTAAAGTATCTGGTAAAAGCATCTTGCTAATTGATGATGTTTTGACTACAGGGTCCACTTTAGCTTCGTGTGCAAGCGAACTGGTGGCAAGTGATGCCAGAGAAGTTGGGATATGTACGCTGGCAGTTTCGTTGAAATAAAAAAAGCTCCGAATTTCGGAGCTTTCTAATCCATAGATTTTAAAAATATTAGTAGTTGGTACCTGCGCGGATCATTGCACAACGGAAACCAATTGTTGAAGTCGACGAATCTTCTTCTAGATATCTTCTTGTTCCTGGTGACATCCAATAAGCAACATCTGCCCATGAACCACCTTTATAAACCCTTACTCTGTCAGAAACCAATGAGTTGAAACCTGCGGCATCATAACCACTTTCCTCATCAAGATAACCATCACGACGAACAGGGTTTAAATCATCAAAGTCTTGGAATGAAAGAGGGCGATAAACGTCCCATACCCATTCGTTAACGTTTCCTGACATGTTATAAAGACCGAACTCATTTGGAGGATAATCATAAATGTAAGTGGTAATCATAGCACCGTCGTTCAGCTTACCAGCTATACCAGCGTAGTCACCACGGCCTCTTTTGAAGTTGGCCAGGAAGTAACCCATTTTCTTTCCGTAAGGATTACGTAGTGAGTGACCATCCCATGGGTACAGTCTACGGTGTGTTTGGTTTTCATCCAACCACTGAACGCCAATCAAAGCCTGTGCAGCATACTCCCATTCAGCTTCGGTTGGAAGACGATAGTTTGGAAGCACAACACCACTTTCAAGAGGAATTCTTTCGCTACCAGATTCTGCCAGTGTTACCTCTTCCAAACCTGCGTCTTGAGCAAGTTTAAGGTTAACAACAGTTGTTCTCCAGTTACAATAGTCATTAGCCTGCTTCCAGCTAACACCTACTACAGGATAGTATCTGAAACCAGGATATCTTAGGTAATGATCAACATAAGGATCATTGTAAGCCAAATCTCTCGCCCAAACAGTTGTGTCAGGCAAAGATGATTCGTAAAATTCTCTGGAAGAGTCAAGACGAATATAGTAGAGATATTCCAACCAGTGAATGTTGGCAATCTCTGTTTCGTCCATGTAGAAAGAAGCGACAGTTACAGCTCTTTCGACATTGTCATTCCTGTTCATCAAATCTTCTTCGAAAGATCCTAGAACAGTTCTACCACCTTCGATGAATACCAAGTTTGGTCCTTCAGGCTGACCAGCATAGTCACTAACCTGAAATCCACCTTCCTCATTGTATTCCATTCCCGTAGCCGAACTCAAGCTACCAGGACTGCTGCTCGTAGGCGTGCTCGAGCCGCAACCGCCCACAAAAGCGGAAACTCCAACAGCCAAAGCGGAGGTACATAAGATGTTAACAAAATTTTTCATAACCTGTTTATTTGAACTTAAAAAGCTAATGTAGCCTAGATCGTGCATATTTAATAGCATTCGGCTACAAATTTCAATTATAATAAGTTTTTTTCAAAAAAAGTGAGTACAAGATAAGCATTTATCTATAAAAGCACGCAACCTTGGAGTTATTGTGCTGAAACTGATTCATTTTCTTGTAACATCCTTTTAAGGTAAATTATTGCGCTATCCACTGACTTTACCTGTTCTAGGTTTAGAATCAGCCGACCTTTGTGTTCGCGCATTCTTGATATTTTTGGATGCTTCTGAACGTACTCAAGTACTTTGCCAAATGTTGCAGATTTAAAATACACTTCATTTTCACCGGACACGAAATAGCATTTCAAAACCTCGGCTTTTAAAACCAACTTTTCTACCCCGGCTTTTTTCGCCAACCATCGTAGGCGAACAGTTTTAATTAATTCTTCAACTTCTTCTGGAATAGGCCCAAAACGATCTTTTACGTCGCTACTGAATTTTTCAAGTTCTGCTTCTTTTTCGATCGAATCAAGTTGCGAGTAAAGACTAAGTCGCTCGGAAATATTGTTTACATATCTTTCAGGAATGAGAATTTCCAGGTCAGTTTCTATTACACAGTCAGTTGCCACAGCTTCAACTGCTTTTTTTAGGTCTTCAGCAAAAAGGTCGCTATAGTCCTCAATTTTTAGTTCCTGAATGGTTTCGTCCAGTATTTTATGGTACATCTCAAAGCCCAGGTCCGAAATAAAACCGCTTTGCTCACCCCCCAACAAATCTCCGGCTCCACGGATGTCAAGATCTCTCATGGCTACTTTGAAACCGTCGCCCAATTCGGAAAACTCTTCAAGTGTGACGAGTCGCTTCCTTGCCTCCGGTGTTAGTCCGGAGGAGGGGCCCGAAAGGAGCAAACAAAATGCTTTTTTGTTCGATCGACCTACCCGCCCCCTCATTTGGTGGAGGTCGGACAAACCAAACATATGAGCCCTGTTGATGATGATTGTATTGGCATTGGGTATATCAAGACCGCTTTCGATAATATTGGTTGAAACAAGCACATCAAATTCACCTTCAATAAACCGCATCATTACTTTTTCGAGCTTGGCGCCATCCATTTGCCCATGCGCTATCCCAACACGAGCGTCCGGCACCAATTTCAAAACGATATTTGCAATCTGGTCGATATCACTCACCCGGTTGTGAACAAAAAATACCTGACCGCCTCTTCGGAGCTCAAAGCTGATCGCATCTCTGATCACGCTTTCGTCGAACTCATGCAATTCTGTTGTAACGGGCTGGCGGTTGGGCGGAGCGGTAGCGATAATACTCAAGTCACGAGCTCCCATCATGGAGAAATGAAGTGTTCGTGGTATTGGAGTGGCCGTTAAAGTCAAACTGTCGACATTCACTTTCGATTCTTTCAGCTTTTCTTTGATTTTCACACCAAATTTTTGCTCTTCGTCGATCACCAGTAAGCCCAGGTCTTTGAATTCCACATCCTTGTTCACAATCCTGTGAGTGCCTATGAGGATGTCAATCTTCCCTTCCTTCACTCTTTGAAGGATATCTTTTATTTCTTTCGCCGTGCGGAACCGGTTGATATAATCGATGTCAAGTGGAAAATTAGAGAGTCGCTCTTTAAAAGTTCGATAGTGCTGCATTGCCAAAATGGTAGTTGGCACCAAAACTGCGACCTGTTTCCCATTACTTGCTGTTTTAAAGGCAGCCCGAATAGCCACTTCTGTTTTACCAAACCCTACATCTCCACATACTAGCCGGTCCATTGGGTGTGGCTGCTCCATGTCTTTTTTTACGTCGGCCGTTGCAAGTGCCTGGTCAGGTGTGTCCTGATAAATAAAAGACGATTCCAGCTCAGCCTGCAAAAAATTATCAGGAGGAAATGCGTAACCTGCTGTTGCCTTTCGTTTTGCATAAAGTGCAATCAAGTCTTTGGCTATGTCTTTTACTCTCTTTTTGACTTTCTTTTTCTTGATGTCCCAATCCTGAGTGCCCAACTTATTGATCGGAGGTGGCTGACCTTCCTTGCCAGCATACCTGGAAATTTTGTGCAGGGAATGCACGCTCACATATAGGAGGTCATTGTCACGATACACAATTCGTAGGGCTTCCTGCTTTTTGCCGCCGACATCCACTCCATCTAACCCAGCAAAACGGCCTACCCCATAGTCAATGTGAACTACGTAGTCACCCGGCTGCAAAGACTTCAACTCTTTGATGGTCAGAGCCTTCGATTTTGTGTGCTTTTCTCTCGTTTTGTACTTATGGAACCTGTCGAATAGCTGGTGGTCTGTATAGCAAAGCAGTTTCATTTGCTTGTCAACAAATCCTTCGCGCAAACCAGCCAAAAAACCCTCGAAGCTCATGGTGGAATCTAATTCTTGAAATATGGTACTGAGCCGCTCGATCTGTTTTTCCGATTCTGCTGCTATAAAAAGCTTGTACCCTTGCAATAAACGCTGGTTGAAGTTTTCAACCATCATCTCGAAATTCTTATGAAAAGGAGGCTGTGGCTCAGCTTCATATTGAAAAATCGTAGCGTCTTTTAAATAAAAGCGGCTGCCGAACTCAATCAAAGGGAAGGAAAAAATGTGCGATCGAATCGTTTCGGCATTTTCGAAAAGGTCGCCCGGTGATAATACAACTTTGGTGTTACCACTTTCTTTCATCAGGTCATCGAAACTGGAAGAAGCTTTGGTGAAGTAACTATCTAACTGATCATACAGCAATTGAAGGTCTTTGATCCAGAACCGGGTTTCTTTTGGAACAAACTCGAGAAATGACTGTCTTTTTTCTTGAAGAAGCCTTGTTTGGACATTAGGAATAATACTAATGGTGTCAACTGCATCCTGACTAAGTTGGGTGGAAGGGTCAAAGGTCCTGATACTTTCGATTTCGTCGCCAAACAATTCCATCCTGAAAGGAAGCTCGCCAGCATAAGAATAAATATCAATTATACCGCCTCGAACAGCATATTGCCCTGCTTCGTATACAAAGTCAGTTCGTTCGAAGTCGTAAGTCATGAGCAGCTCGGCGATAAAATCGACGTCTACTTTATCTCCAACTTTTGCATTAAATGTGTTCTCAGAAAGTGCCTTCTTGTTAATTACCTTTTCCGTTAGCGCTTCGGGGTAGGTAACAATGATCTCGCCCTTTCCGCTTCTATGATTTAGGCGGTTGAGTACCTCGGCTCGCAGAAGGATATTGGCGTTTTCGGTTTCGTCGAACTGGTAGGGACGTTTATAAGATGTAGGAAAAAAAAGCACTTCTTTTTCTCCAAACAGGTGCTGAAGGTCATTGAAAAAGTAGGCGGCTTCTTCTTTTTCATGCAATACGAATACATGGCATTGCCTGTCCATTGAAAAGATAGCTGCCGGAACGACGGCGTCGAGGCTGCCTACAAGCCCCTTCAACTGAAATGAGCCACCACCTTTCTGTTTAAAGCTTTCAGCTAGTGTTTTTACAAAGCTATCTTGCTTGTAGATGGATAAGAAATCAGCAACTTTCAATACAGGAACATTTTTTTGGTGAGCAAAAGTACAGATATTATGGTGATAGAGCGTTACATATGCTACAGCGCTAAATCATTTTTTGATAATACTTCAGAAATTGCTGAACCAAGGCTCGAACAAAATGTTTCAATAAAAATTAAGGAGCTAGCATGGCAAATTCCTATAAGAAAACACAAGCACCCACCAGTTCATTCCCACTGAATGAATTAGAAAAGATGCATCCTTATAAAATGCTTTTATTGATAGGCATTTTTGGTAGCATTTTGATCTTTTTCTTTTTGCTCATGGCATATACCGCATCAGGTACTTTGGCAGAAACCCCGTTGGCCATTGAGTTTCCCAAGTCTTTCATTGTGAGCACACTCCTGCTTTTTGGCTCCAGTTTTACTATTAGCCGGGTGATGGAATATTTTGGAAAGGAGAAAACAAAAAAACTTAAAAGATCGCTGCTGTACACACTTTTGCTTGCTTTCGCATTTTCATTTTCTCAATTTTTTGGATGGAATGAACTGATGAATCAGGAAGCTTCTCATTCAGCAAGAGGAGCCATAGCTTATTTATATGCATTGTCAGGTCTTCATATTTTACACATGACTGGAGGCATAATTTATCTGGCATATTGCTACACTTTGCTTATCAGAAAATCAAGCAACGCCGTGCACTCGCTGCTATATTTTACTAACCCTTTTCGAAAGCTTCAGTTGAATCTATTGGTCACCTATTGGCATTTTATGGATGGGCTATGGATGTTTCTTTTCTTGTTTTTTCTTTTTTTCCTTTAACGTGATGGGTTTGGCATAGATATTGAAACAAGGTTGAAAGATTATTATGGCTTTCAGTTCAATTTTATCAGAACCAAAAGCATAAAAATTTGTTATACAATTGAATCACAATCCATAGTGGTTTCATAGATAGGTTAGGTTGGTGATTGGGCACGTGCCACTAGGGCGTGCCCTTTCTTTTTTAACAGGAAATTCTCTTTGCCCTTACTTTTCTTTTCTAGCTAGTTACTATTTTTGATTTCGTTTTTGCTCCCCGGATATCCTATGAAGAAAATCACACCAGTAATTTTGCTGTTCCTACTTTATTCGCTGAATACTCAGGCGACCAGGAAAATGATAGATAAAAAGTATTGGGGCCAAACCGGTCACCGTGTGGTAGGCCTGATTGCCGAACGTCATCTTTCAAAAAAGGCCAAATCGAATATTGATAAAGTGCTTGCTGGTGAGAGCCTTGCTATGGTCAGCAACTATATGGACTTTATCAAATCAGACCCAAATTTCAAACATATGGATCCCTGGCATTATTGCACCATTCCAGAAGGTCAAACCTATGAGGAAGCAGGCACTCCTAAGGAAGGGGATGTAATTGCGACAATTGAAAGATTAAAATCAGAATTGAAGTCTAAGGAATTTACTGATGGTGACGAAGCACTTGCCTTAAAAATGTTGGCACACCTGGTAGGCGACATTCACCAACCCTTGCATGTTGGCAATGGGAATGATCGAGGGGGCAACGACGTGAAGCTTAAATACTTTTGGGAAAGCTCCAATTTGCATCGGGTATGGGATAGCGACCTCATTGATAGTCAGCAATTAAGTTATACAGAATTTGCAGACTGGGTTGACATTTCTGACAAAGTCCAAACTAAAACATGGCAGCTGCATACGACTACTGATTGGGCCTACGAGTCCATGAAATTACGGGGCAAGGTATACGATCTTCCCGAAGACTTGTCCCTTTCGTATCGCTACAATTTTGACAATATCGATAGCGTCAAATTAAGGCTGGTTCAAGCTGGCATACGTTTGGCCGGGATACTTAATGAAATATACGGTTAATTCGTTGTACCTTAAGGTATGGACAATAAGAAACTACTAACGGCTTTCCGAAAACTAGGCGATAAACTAAACGACAAAGACTTCGACTTGCAGGCATGGAAGGCCGCCGCTGTTTCTTTATTTTCCCGCTCTTTCGGGCCTTTGGACCCTAAAGTGATTGCTTTAGAAGACTTAAAAATCGACTACGGCAGCTGGGCACTTAGGGATGCGCCATCTACCTACGACCCAAAAGAATCATGCAAAAGACGGGGACGCGAAATTGTTCAATCAGCAATTGAGGAAATCGATGTGTTCGGAATCTCCAATCAACCCGCAGTACATCAACTTTTGCAGGAAGTATATACCGAAGACGAGGTCAAACAGATAGTGGAGCTTGCGGACGATGGAAGCAAATCCTCCGAACTGAAAAAGGTTCTGGATAAAGCCGGAAAAGAAAAGAGCGTTCAGCTAATCCTTAAACTGCTTTCTGCAGAAAGTAAAAGCTAGTGAAAAAGCTCCGTGTTTATAAAAGGTATTAGCGCCAAAGTCACGGCGTGAGAATAGTAGTTTGCCCTATCTATTTGTCCATGTGTGAGTAACCCAACTGCTCCGTCTTTTTGTTTAGAGTTAGTTCTGCCAAACACTTTATCATCGGCTACGCCCAGCTCTACTCCCTGCCTTACTAAATTGGCTACCTGATCCGGAAGCTGAAAAGTAGCAGTTCGGGCTCTTGAATGCCGATCCTTGCTGAGAATAACAATCCATGCAAAGGCTTCCATCAGCCCAATACCATCAGAGATTCCTCCTTCAATACCAACCCAATACTCAGCAGATGGGTTTTTATCGCGGGCATTTTTTGCGCGGTTAAAGGCTCCAGAATATGTTTCTTCGTCGGACATAGGTTGATCCGCCACATCTGAAGCTGCATTTTTGCCTACAAAAATGAATGCTTCTCTCGGAAATGTTTTTTCAAAAGCTGTTTTGACACATTGCACCTTAACAGGGTTTTGACTACCGATGATCACTGTTTTTTCCATGGTGGTAACTATCCAAATGATTGTTGGCACATAATCTTTCCTTTTTGCAAAAGGGATTGCAATATTGTTGAATACAATCAGATGTTCCTAATCAAATGAGCCTCATAAAAACCCTACGATTAAGCTTTGGCATATTGCTGCTCCTGTGTACTCATCTTGCTAATTCACAGTCACTATTGTTGAAGCCGGACCGGGTTTTTGATGGCGAAAACATGCTGCCTGCTGGCACAGTGGTGTTAGTTGACGGTGGCAAAGTGGCATTTGTAGGAGCAGGAACCGACGTAAAAGCACCGAAAAATACCAGGACGATTTCAATGCCTGGTCAAACATTGCTGCCTGGCTTGATAGAGGGTCATTCGCATGTACTGCTCCACCCTTATAATGAGGTTTCATGGAACGATCAGGTGCTTAAGGAGTCGGTCGCTGAGCGAACTGCCCGGGCTACTGTCCATTTGAAAAAATCGCTGGAAGCCGGCATCACAACGATGCGAGACCTGGGTAGCGAAGGAGCTGGATATGCCGATGTGGGCTTAAGAACTGCATTGGAAAAAGGCGTTATCCCCGGGCCCAGGTTATTGGTGGCTGGCCCGGCGATCGTGGCAACAGGAAGTTACGGTCCCAAAGGTTTTCATGATGGGGTCACAGTGCCGCTGGGCGCCGAGACGGCCGATGGCTACGACGATCTGATAAAGGTGGTGCGAGACCAGATAGGCAAAGGAGCCGACCTGATTAAAGTGTACGCCGATTACCGCTGGGGCCTGAACAAGCAAGCGGCGCCAACTTTTACACTTCAAGAGCTTACACTCATTGTAGAAGTGGCCGAAAGCAGTGGCCGACAGGTAGTGGCACATGCCTCGACAAAAGAAGGAATGCGGAGGGCAATTCTCGCCGGAGTGAAGACAATAGAACATGGTGATGACTTAGATGAGGAGATTGCTGCTTTGATGGTCGAACATGGTGTGGCTCTTTGCCCGACCCTGGGGGCAGTGGAGGCCATTTCATCTTACAACGGTTGGAAAAAAGGTGTTGACCCAGACGCAGAGCGAATTGTTAAAAAGAAGGCTTCTTTTTCACTAGCACTCGAATCGGGTGTTAAGATTCTTTTTGGCGGTGACGTGGGCGTTTTTTCACACGGAAACAATGTATACGAGATCGAGCTGATGAACGAATACGGTATGAGCCCGGTCGATTGTTTGAAGGCAGCTACTTCCATAAATGCCAAGATATTCGGTTTAGCCGAGCAAGTTGGAAAAATTGAAAAAGGCCTTCAAGCAGACCTTATTGCTGTAGAAGGGGATCCATCGAAAAAGATAAGTAGCTTGAGAGCGCTGAAGCTTGTGGTGCAAAGAGGAATTGTGGTGGTCGAAAAATAGCACTAGATTTTCCGAATAATAATTTCCACCCTCCGATTCTGGCTTCGCCCTTTTTCAGTTTCGTTGCTGTTTTTGGGCTGTGTATCACCATAACCTTTGGCTTCTGCTCGTTTTGTAAGACCTTTGTTTTTCAGGTATTCGATAACTGCCTGCGACCTTGCCTGCGACAATTGAAGGTTATACTGGCTAGAGCCAGTATTGTCAGTATGTCCGGCAACTTCTATTTGCATGTTGGGATAAGTCTTCAGTAACTGGATGATTCTGTCCAGTTCAACAAAGGATTCTTTTTGCAGTACAGCTTCATTAAGGTTAAAGAATATATTGTTCAAGGTTACTGAAGCGCCCACGTTGATAGGAGCAAGCAAAAGATTTTGCTCAAGCTCAGCATACATCGTAATCTGACTGGCATTTACATTTGCGCTTTCGGGAATATAACCCTCTTTTAAAGCATTAAAGCCGTATATCTCTCCTGCAGGCAATATGATCGTGTATTTACCAGTGACTGGATGCGACGACGCCCTTCCCAACTCTGGTCCGTCTTTTTTAAGTGAAAAGTATTTAATCTCAGCTTCGATTGGCTGGCCAGAGGATGCGTCGAGAACAACCCCGCTTACCATTATAACAGGCTTCGGTCTTGCTGAAACCGGAAGTGGGATACGGAAGATATCGCTGTTGCCGATAGAGTTATGGACCGAAGCCAAATAAGCATACTCACCTCTGGCATCCAGCGTATAGTTGGCTTCCCAGGTATTAGTATTTACCTCTGGACCCAGGTTTTCGGGCTCGCTCCAGTTAGTCCATGTTTCGTCTAGCCTTCGGCTGACAAATATATCGGCACTTCCATAACCTGGGTGCCCGTATGATGAAAAATAAAGTGTTTCGTTGTCGGCTGCTACAAATGGAGAGAAGTCCATGGCGAAAGAGTTGAGCTGGTTGCCCATGTGTAAAGGGGCTGACCATGTATCATCTTCTTTCAGAAAGCTGCAGTAAAGGTCCATATCGCCTTTTGTTTCTTTCCGTTGTAGCGCCATTACCAATACTTTTTGGTTGGGTGAAAGGCAGTAATCGACAAAGTCTGCATCGTTATAGTAATCGGCGATGACCAGGTTTTGAGGCACGCTCCACCCGGTGGGACTTCGTTTTGTAAGCGAAACACCACCTCCGAGGTTTCTACCGTCGGGTAAATATGTGTTGGCCACCAGCAGGTTGTTGCCATCCGGCGCGGCTGAAATCACAAAATTGTTGCCGATGTTGTTAAGTGGAGCACCAATGTTACGTAGTTCTTCCCATTCGCCAACAGAGTCTTTTTCCGAAAACCAGATATCATCTTTTTTCAAGCTGCCAACGTTCATCGGATGCTCGCCTCTCGCCACGTACAGGGTTGCCCCATCTGCTGAAACAACAACACCCTTTTCGGAATATTGGGAATTGATTTTAGTGCCCAGGTTTTCTTTGGCTGAACTTGCTATTGTGTTATTATCTACCTGCCTGATTTCTGCTTTTTCCTGAAAAACCGACACTTCATAAACCTTTACAGATACCTGGCCTCTCAAGTGAAAACCAAAGTAGGTGCCCTGAAAAGGGGTAAACTTGGCCTTTCCAAGTAGCTTATTATTTAGCATGAAAGATATTTCTTGTCCTTTTTTATCAACAGACAATACGTGCTTTGTTTCTTCCTGAATCGGTATTGGTAGAAAATCAGGTCTTTGAATAGGGGTTACTTTCTTCTTTTTAAAAATGTAGACATGGAAAAACCCATTCTGACTAAAGTCCATCGCCTGGTAGTTACTGTATTCGTCAGCGCCCCACACCAAACCGAAGCTTCCATTTCTAAAATTTTTTATTTCAAGTGTCGTTTCAATTTTGAAATCTTTCGATGGGTCAATTTGGAGATGTTTTTGGTTGAAAAACCCTTGATCCTGGTCGGAAACATCCATATACATGGCTCCTTTAGAAATGATACTGCGAGCATAGGGTCGTTCAAACAATGACCACCCATTCCGGTTGTCTTCAAATGTTTCCTGGAAAGCCAGAGAAACCTGGGCGATGGATATTGTGTTCCCCAGGAGAATAATTCCGAGAATAAAAAAGAAAACAGATCGTCTATTCATCTGATACATTGTGGAGCCAGTCCTCCGCATCTTGTAACTTGTCAAAAATTTTAAACTCAAATTCTTTGACCCTGGTTCCCAAATCTACGGCAGAAAATCGAGTAATAAACTTCGGAGAGTTAACATGTGCCATATAGCGCAGTCCATTAGCCACATTTTCGCGCATGGTTCCCTGTTCAAGAATATCATTGAAGGCTACCCAATTAGCTTCGAAGAATCGATTATCGTTTAACAGTTTCGAACAACGAGTGGTTTTTAAAACATCAGCATATTTAGAGGCTCCTTTTGAAATATCGCCGATGGATACATTTCCATACCAGGTGCACCTTATCCAACCGTTTTCTGGCTCGTGACTGATTTCCAGGTATTTAACACCTTGGTCAGTAGTAACTATTTCCATCTTGGTTTGTTGTTCGAAAGCAAAACACAACCTATCATATACCCACCCCAAACCCGAAACAAATTATAGCAAAGGTTTTGTCTGATCGTTGATTATTAATTTTTAGCCACCTTGGGACCGTTTTTAGTTGGTAGATGCATGGGTATTACTGCGTCAATCATCCAGCAGTCGTCGTAGGGAGGATATTTTTGCAATGAAAGAGACACCATGTAACTGTAAACATCACCAGCATGATCTTCAATTAAAACTAGAAACTCAGCCTCAGTTTTTTCCTGATAGTGACTTCTGATTTCGAAGGTTTTGCAGTTAATGAGTGGGCTGAAGTCTTCATTGTGCACCATGATGTTAAAACGTTCAATGGGACCAGTGTTTTCTTTATTAGTTGGAGACGCAAAATTCCACGCAATTTCTACCCCATGATCGATTTCAGGCTGATCATTTTCCTGAAGAGCCAGAAAATTGATTCTAACCACTTCCTGGGGGCTCAATGCAGGGTGCGGCAATTCCTGATAGGAGCAACCAGAGAAAATAACCAACAGAAATAGGGGTAGTAACCTCATTGTTAAATCCACGTTTTCCCTTTTGCTAACGATAGCGATCAAGCAAGGGTTCATTTACTAATATCGACATTTTTGGCGATATCCCCGTTTTATTCATTAGTCCCGGCAAACTACTTTTTCAAAAAGAGTCTGTAGTTTTCTTCATTTGATGCCTAATATTTATTTTATCTGGCCATTTTTAGAGTGAATAGAAAACGAATCACCTATGATTTTTACTTTATTGGCCTTAGCGCTTGCTCCTGGGATTGCGATTATTATCTACATCTACTTGAAAGACAAGCATGAAAAGGAGCCGAAAAGGCTTTTATTGCGTGCGTTCTTTTTCGGGATGTTAAGTGTATTCCTCACGCTAATTATTTCTGCAGGCGTTGGCAAGTTTGTGTTGCTCGACCATTCTGACGTTGGTCAACTGGCCATTTATGCATTTGGGATGGTAGCTTTGATTGAAGAGGGAAGTAAATACTTTTTTGTAAGGTACTTTCTGTACAATCACAACGAATTTAACGAGCCATTTGATGGGATCGTTTATGCAGTAATGGTAAGTATGGGCTTTGCCCTGCTCGAAAATGTTTTCTATGTGTTTGATGGAGGCCTTGGAACGGCCGTGATGAGAATGTTTACTGCTGTTCCTGCACATGCCACTTTTGCTGTGTTGATGGGCTTTTTTCTTGGTAAGGCAAAATTTCAACATAAAAACGCTGCTTTTGGCCTCATTGGACTATTCGCTGCAGTTATTTTACATGGATTCTATGATTATTTTTTATTCATGGACTATGTGCCCGGTATTTGGCTGGGGGCTTTGCTCTCTTTGATTGTGGGACTTTACTTTTCGAAACGAGCGATCAAGATTCATCAGGATATTTCCCCCTTTAGGCCGCTATCACAGCAATAGCTGTTGACAGCGAGTTTGGTTATTTGTAAATTCTGTGATGAATATCCCTGAGACTACTAAACAGAAACTGCTGACTCTCATTGCAGAAGGAAGAAAACTTGAGGCTGTCAAGTTTGTAAAAGAGGAATTTCGGCTTTCGCTGAAAAGCGCTGTGCGATTGGTAGAAGTGCTACAAAAAGAATCGCCTGCTGGTGAGAAAACCAAGCCGTTTAGAAACGGAGTCTTTTCGGGGCCCGACAAGGTGATTTCTCTTCTCTCTACGGTTTTTTTATGTATTGCTATTTTACTGCTTGCGATTGGGGCCACTATCGGCTACAACACAAACCAGCAACTTAATCGCTCTCTTTCATTGAAAGGAAAGGTGGTAGGTTTTGATCATAAAACCGGTGATACATCAATTCCGATTGTTGAGTTTATCCAAAATGGAAAAGTAAGGAGGGTAACTGGTCGAGTAGGTTCTTCTCCTCCTGCATATGATATCGGGGAGGAATTAACAGTATATATTTTTGACGATGGCGAGGAAGAAGTACTGTTAGACGGAATATTTGAGCTTTGGGTGGGTCCCTTGATCTTGGGGTTTATTGGCTCAATTTTTCTTTTTATTGGTGGAGGAATGTATGCCATCAATAGAAAGATGTAGTTCCAATTAAACCTTTTTCCATTTGCATGATCCAACATGAAAAACAAACATATGAAAAGGATCATGATCACATTCATCGGTGTAATGGTAGCAGCTACCTCACTGATGGCACAAGGCGAAAAGAACGACTCGAGACCTGAGCACAGGCATGAGGCAAAATCAAGCGAAGAAAGGAACGAAGATAGAGTCGCCCGATTGAAAGAGGAGTTGAATCTTAACGACGAGCAATCGGAAAAACTACAGGCGGTTCAACTAAAGTATGCTGACGAACGCAAAGAAGTTTTTGAGGCAGCAAAAGCGGAAAGAGATGCTCATAGGGATAAAATGGAAGCGCTGAATGAACAACAAAGAGTTGAAATGAAAGCACTTCTGACCGAAGAGCAGGCGGCTAAGCTTGATCAATTGCACGAGGAAAGAACGCAAAGAAAGGGCGACAGGTCGCAAAGAGACAGAAGGCGCGGCGGCAGAGGCTAAAGTTAATGGCTAATAATTCACCTTAATATCCATGAGCTCCATGCTATAAAAACCAGCATTGTGAGACTTAGCCAACCAGGCACCTTCATAAGTTTCCCAATTTTCCCAGCTTATTTCGACACCCCCAATGGGGATAATTTTCACCCAGAGCTTCCATGCTCTGGGTTTGAAGTTTTCATCCAGCAGCCAGAGGTAGCTATCGCCAGGGGTAACACCGCCAGACGTATAGGTGACGAGTAGTGCCGGCCCATCAGGTGTTTTTACCAATCGCCGTTCTGTGCCGGGGTCTTTTACTTTAAAAGGAGCCACCAACCAGAATGAATCGTTGGCAAAGTAAGCCCATGCTGTTTGAATCGCATCATTCAGTTCTTTTCCTTGAAGCGGGCTCCCCTTTTCTGTAGCTGAGCCTTCGAATGTGTCGGGCGAAAATCTTACTTCAAAGTCGGCCCAACCCACCGTGACGATGTTCTCGGCTTTGTTCCAATCGTAGTGGTGGCCTCCTGGGAAGGACCACGACAATGATTTGATTTTTTGATAAGCATCATTGTTCATGGCCTCCAGCATTCTATCAGCAAGTGCTTCTGCTTCAGGGCCTTTTTCGCCCGATGGTAACGGATCACTTGCTATCCAAACAACTCCAGCTCCCAACAGCACTAAACTGAGCAGAAGGATACCTGTTATCTTTAATGCCTTCATCATTGCATTGAAACTCAGGAATTCCCGAAAAGTTCTCTATCTAACTCGAATTATTTCAGCATAGGGAAAAGCATTCGAATTTCTTCATCGTTGGGCTGGCGGCCGTATTCGCAGATCTCGAAGGTTTCCACATTAGTGGCTTTGGCGACCTGGTCTTTGCCATACCATTTTTCAATGGATTTTTTGGCCGCTTCCGACGGGGGCCTAACCGATCTTTTGGTCAGCCAGACTTTTCTTGCCTCAGCACCTTCAGGCACCTGATCAGCATAACCACCAATCCATGGCAGCCACTCGTAGAACTGCGATACGTGGGCATCCATGGCATAGCCTTTTTGTTCCGTCACTTCGGTGATGTCAACGGCGATATCTGGTCGGAAAGGATTAGGGCGTTGAAAACCATCGTAGCCATATAGGAAAACCGGGTTCTTTTTCAGTGCGGGAACCTCAGGTGCAATATTAGGCACAGCCACCATATAGGCTGCATCCTGCACCAACACGCCTGTGTAGCGATGGTCGGGGTGATAGTCGTTAGGTCGCGGAGCAATCACAATATCTGCATCCCATTTACGGATTTCCCGGATTACCTGGAGCCTAACATTCAGGCTTGGCACCAATTCTCCATCGTGGTTCCCCAACACTACATATTCTGCTATTCCAAACCGGCGGGCTGCTTCTTGTGCTTCGGCCGTCCTTCGTTTCGCAAGAGCACCTCCTCCGGTGGTCTGGTGGCCGGCGTCGCCATTGGTAAGCGATACAAACTTGACTTTGTGTCCCATTTTTGCGAAAAGAATGGCTGTGCCGCCCTCGTCCTGATCGCAGTCGTCTGGATGAGCGCCTAATACTACAATACGCAATGGTGTAGCCGTTTGTGCTGAAACAAAACTGATGCTAATGAAAGCAAAGAGAATGGTGAAAAGATGTTTTTTCATAAGTACATAGTTTAAGTATTGGCCGCTATCTCGATCCCGGGGAAAACGAATGAGAAATCCCCATGATGCTGGCAGCGGGCCTGTTGAAGGCACAGCCGTTTCAAGAAGGTTTCTCGCTTCGTTCGGCGTTGGTTAAGGTAAAGAATTTCTCGGAGAGATTGGTTAGACTTTACCCTAGCGGCAGCAGATTGTGTTTTGCGAGAGACTTATTAATTGCATAGTACAAAGTGAGAAAAACGTAACTAATATACTCATCGGATGATCCTTCCATGGACTTTCTGATTTCATAAACCTTCGGTCAAAATAGTCTTTCACTGCCTCAGCACCACTTTTTGTAAGTTCTTCGGTTTTGTGAACGGGAAAGCAGATCTAAAAAGTAAGGGAAAATTAGCCCAGGCCTATCCTTTTAGTTTTTTTCAATTAGCGAAGCATCTTGGTTTGCCGATAGTCACACTTGTTACTGCTAATGGAAAAGGTACTTACAATGACTTGTTTATCAGTCTCCTACAAAGGCAATATTTTGTCATATTAAGCTTAAGCATTAAGCTCCTCAAACCCTAAATTGAGTATGGCCAACGGGAATCTTGTGATCATCAAGGTTTTTATTTAATTTCAATGACTGTTAGCAAAAATAATCCATCACAACATCCATCGAACCAGATTTTTTACCAATCATATTTAATCTATGAGTATCAAAACACATGTAAGCGCACTGATTCAGCTTGCTTCTGCTGATGACGATTTAGCAGAGAAAGAAAGAGAATTGATTTTTTTAATAGGTGAGGCCGGAGGTCTAAGTCATGCCCAGATTGAAGAATTGATGGATGAGCCTTTGGAGCTTGATATTCCTGAAGGCTTAAGTGACGACGACAGATTTGAGTTGTTGTACAATGTGGTACAACTTATGAAGATTGATAGTGAGGTGTTCCTTAGCGAGATTAAGTTTTGCGAGGATGTAGCAGAAAAGCTTGGCTTCAGTAGAAAAGTGATTTCTGAACTTTCAGCAAATATTTACTCTGACCCAGCGATTACTTCTGATAGAGCAATCCTAAGAGCGAAAGCCATGAAATACAAGAATTAAACCAAACTAACCTATACCAAATAAAAAGCCCGTCAATGACTGGGCTTTTTTTGTGCCGTTAACATACCGCTCCACTTTGCTCCAACGGACAAGGCAAATACATTGGACATGTCGCCATGATCAAGGGCGAGCCGCGAGCTAATCTTGAGATTAGACTGTAAAGCGTATTCCAGATTGACCATGTAATACCATTGCTGAAGCGGAGGGCTAAAAAGATAAGCCTCAAAGTAATCGGGATCTTTTGAGCCCCATTGGAAAAGGCCGCCGTTGAGCCCTCCATAGGTCCCCCAGTTTTTTGTGTAAGTGGCAAGTATCCTGTAAGACCACTTTTCAAATAAATAGCCCTCTAGGCCTAAATGATGCGCAATAATTCTATTGTTCACAATGGCAAATTTGAAACCGTTCCTTTCGTTTTCCTGGTAATCGCCAAAGTACTTGTCTGCCTGGGCATCGGAAGTGAAAAGAGGTGTACCGATGATAGCTCCCTTGTAAGTCCAGCCGGATTCGTAAAGATAATTATTGTAGTAATTGTCGCGCCCGCCGTAAGCATAGCCATAGTTGCCATTGTCCCACGGTTGTGCGTCGGGAATCCCTGGCCCACTTTGGTATTTGGTTGTCAGAAATTCATAGGTGAAACCGGAAATCAGCTTTTTCTCTTTCATTTGCCAGGAAAACCCAAGGAGTCTGTCGCGGTTGAGTACCCGAAAGCTTTTGGCATCTTCAAACACAACTTGGGTATATGCACTGAATGAAGAGCCGGAAAAGTCAATGCTCGTACCTATATCTATTAAACCAATATGGTTGCCTAACCTATTGGTCGACTCTCCTATAAGTGTGCTGTCAGAGCTATTTTGCCCTAAAATTACCTTAAAATAATCGCTAAGTGTCGATGGTAGCTTCCCTTCAACGGCATGTGTCCCCCCCCACTGAGCTACATCCTTAAGGCCGAAATAAACATGGTACGGCTTTTCGCCACCTATACGTCCATAGATAGATTTTTCATGAAGTAGGGCCCCTTTGACTGTAGATTCTCTGCCCAACCATCCATGGGCGAAGTGGCCTTTGACCTCTAGAAAGCCTTGTGTATATGGAATGGCTATATAGTCTTCAAAAGCTAAAACAAGCTTGGGGATCGGCATGGCATTGCCGCTATTAAGCAGCGAGCCACTTCCTAGCACATTTGTTGCCTCTGCTCCCAAGCC
The DNA here is from genome assembly GCA_964351395.1 of uncultured Roseivirgaceae bacterium. Taxonomy (GTDB): domain Bacteria; phylum Bacteroidota; class Bacteroidia; order Cytophagales; family Cyclobacteriaceae; genus Imperialibacter. The sequence continues at coordinate 803,360 of CAYGOF010000001.1, read as the reverse complement.
CTGTTTTCTACCCATGGTTAATGACAGTTGCTTGAAATGAAAGGAAAGATAACCTTGTTGCAACCTGCTTGCTTGGGGCTCAGCCTTTCCGATTAGATCCAAACCAGCTGAATAGCTGAGCCATTTATTCATGTTTTGTTTTGGCAAAATGGCGCTAGCTCTGATGAACGCATCAATTTGTTGGTCCTCAATTGTGTTGTATCGGTTGGAGAGCATCCACAGAGGAGCGTACTCTTTGGTGGAAACCATAAATGTTGACCCAATTTCAAACTTGAGGCTGTCGAACTGGGCATATACAAGAGTGCCGGCTGGCGTGCTTAGCAGCAACAGAACAATATAAAATTTAGCTATTTGTGTGCTCATCGATATGCCAGAGGTCAATTGACGTGTTTATTAATTGTCAATTAGGAATAAAAGGTTTCGGCCCTTCACTTCAACATAATTTACCGAGAATGCCTCTGCTTGCAAAAGTAAGAGATACTAAATGAGAGGCTTCCATCGGTGTCGCTTATTTAGACAACGAATATTATCAGTTTCTTGATGTCTTATCAACCATTCATCGGTGTAAATACAGAGCTGCCCGGGTGTTAAAAAAGGCAATTAAGTAAAGCAGCATTTTGCCATTAATTAACTCTTAACAGGCAATTAATAAATCCATGATTTTGAATGGCTAATCGAATAGCTATCTTGTTGTCGATATGGACGCCATAACTTGGAAACATTTAACTTACCAGGACTTTACTTCATTAAGTACGGCCAGAAAGCAACTTCATCAGGCTGTACAGCTGGTGTCAGTTGTAGGCAGGAAGTTCCTCCCCAAGTCAAAAGATGACAAATATGCCAACCTCGTTTGGGTGCCGCAATTTCAAAGGCTCGGAGGGAACTGGGTAGAGGGAAATGTCAAATTCAGGGTATCTCTTTCTTTGGCTGATTTAAAGATTCATTTGGTTGACGATGAGGTAAAGGAGCTTAAAGAATATGACCTAAAGGGCAAATCGCAGGCACAGTCGATGGTCTGGCTAGAAGAGCAACTTGTTGCTATAGGCATGGATACAAAGCAGTTTGAACTTGGTCTTCCATATCAAATACCAGATCATCCTACCGCCCATGGGAAGGCTTTTGAACAAAAGGATGCCGCAGCATTTGAGGAATTGGCTAAATACTTTCATAATGCTGACCACCTGCTCAGACCCCTTAAAAGGGAGTTTCCACAAACAACAGACGTAAGGTGTTGGCCTCATCACTTTGATATCGCTACTCAAATTATTTTGAATGACACTGGAGACCCAGAAACAACCAGCAGTATTGGAGTAGGCATGTCGCCTGGTGATCAATTTTATGATCAACCATATTTCTATTTGTCACCCTGGCCATATCCTGTCAAAGACAAGTTGTTGCCTTTAAGCATTGGTTCCTGGCATGAAAAAGACTGGCTTGGGGCCGTGCTTTGTGCCGAGGAGGTGATAGCAGTAAACGACCCACTTCAACAGCAAAAAATGGTTTATACCTTTTATAAAGAAGGCCTTAGTCAATTGGTGGGCCACCTTAAGCCCGATTGGTAGGACGTTTGATGTTAAAGTGTTCTTCCAGTTTAATATAAAAATCATCTTCATTGAGAAGGAGGTATTCTTTGTTTTCTCCACGCTCTGTTAATTTTAGCATTTTTTCGGTCATTGTTATTCTTCCCGTCGAAGTGGCCTTAGTAATCATTTTCCCTTTTTTGAAATGACTATCAGGATCATTCTGCTGATAGTAGCACCTATCGATAAACTCTATCAAGGATCTTTTTTTTGCTGAGAAAAGATACTTTTGTTCGAAAATATGGCCGTCGCTTGACTCTTCCAGCCACCATCCTGATTCGCCCAGGTGCTTTACGCGATAGAAATTGTTGAGACTCATCTGCATTTCTTCTGACTGCACCTTCAGAGGATAAGTAGGGCCTTTGCCAAAGCCTACGTCACAAAGAAGGATCTGACCTTCCAAATGTACCAGAATGCACATATGTTCGAACTCCGGAGAAAGTGAGCCATCTGGTTTTGGCATCCGAGCAGATACTAGGGAGCAATGGAAGCCCAGGTGTTCGAGGAGAGAATGAAAAAGCCCGTTGAGCTCATAGCAGAACCCCCCTCTTTTTCCACGGACGATTTTTTCAAAAATTCTCTCCAGGTCAAGTAGAATTTCAGTTCCCCAATGAATGTCCAGGTTTTCAAAGGGGACGTGGAGTAGGTGCTGTCTGTGAAGCAATTTTAAGAACGGCAAGCCCGGAGGTTCCCGATGAGCAATGTCAATTCGTTGTAAATAGGCGTCAACATTCATTAGCGAAAGTATTCAATTCGTTTTCCCGCCAGGGAAATTAAAAAGAAAGCCCGGTCGAATCACCGTTGTGAACCAGGCTTTCTTTTTTATTTGGTGCCTTCCATGTAGTCTAGCGAGAGCGCACACAAAGATTTTATACCGAGCAACATTCCCTCGTCATCCACATAGAAATCGGGAGTATGGTGCGAAGCTACTTTTGATGGGTCTTTACCTTTAGGCATGCCGCCAAGGAAAATAAACAGACCGGGTACTTTTTCCTGAAAGAACGAGAAGTCCTCTGCTCCGGTACTTGCCGGGGACAATAGGACGTTTTCTTTTCCTGCTACTGACTCAAGCGTCGGCAGCATTTTGGCTGTTAAAGCTGGGTCATTGTAGGTGATCGGATATCCCTTGTCGATAGTTACTTCTGCAGTGGCACCCATTCCTTCAGCAGTATGTGTTGCAATGGCTCTTAATCGCTCATGAATCAGGTCTCTCATTCCATAGTCCAATGCTCTGATAGTACCAACCAAAGTCACTTCCTCTGGAATAATATTGCTACGCAGACCTCCATGGATACTCCCGAATGTCACCACGGCAGCTTCTTTGGTTAGCATCATATTGCGACTTACGATCGTTTGAGCGTTGTTAATTATTTGTGCTGCTGTTACCACTGGGTCGATACTGGCCCAGGGAGCCGATCCATGTGCTTGTCGACCTTTCACTTTGATCGTGAAGCTGTTCACACTGGCAAGGGCTCCTCCGGGCTTATATTTTATGCTTCCCACTTCGGTGGCGGAGTTGATATGTAGACCAAAAATAGCATCAACTTTAGGGTTCTCTAGTACCCCTTCTTTGATCATGAGCTCGGCGCCTCCTTCTTCGCCAGCGGGGGCACCTTCTTCCGCTGGCTGGAAAATGAATTTTATCGTGCCTTTCAACTCACTTTTCATTTGGCTTAATACTTCGGCCACACCCATGAGAATGGCCACGTGGGTGTCGTGCCCGCAGGCATGCATCACTGGCACTTCCTGCCCGTTGTACTCACCGATTTCTTTTGATTTCCAGGGAAGATCGTTTCTTTCTGGCACCGGAAGCGCATCCATATCTGCCCGCAACGCTACAACCGGGCCTGGTTTACCACCTACAAGCACACCTACAACGCCTGTTAGAGCAACTTCTGTTTGTATTTCTATGCCCAAACTTTTTAAGTGCGCAGCTATTTTTTCAGCTGTCTTGAATTCTCGGTTCGATAGCTCAGGATGCTCATGGATGTCATGACGCCAGTCGATGACTTTTGACTCCACTTTTTCGGCAAGTTGATAGGCTTTTGTCTTTAGCTTGGAGTCAGCCGGCGGAATGAAAGTCCACGACTGAATAGTCAAAAGCAGTAAAAGAGAAATGCTGGAGTAGATGACTTTTTTCATGGTGAAGATTGGTTTAATGAAGAAATATAGGGAAAAAATTTAGCTCAATACCCTCGATGCTTTCAGCGGAAGAATAATTTGATGGTAGAGGCCATTTGAGATGCCTTCGTTATTCTCAATTGAAACGAAACGAATTTTCATTCAATTGACAAAAACCGTTAAATTTCAAAAAATACATCTACATGCGGATTTTGAAAAGCTTTCTAAAAGGGCTGACTGCCCTGATCATTGTTGCCGTAATAGCCCTATACTTTTACTTGCAGCATATAAAGCCAGTTTACAGCGGTAGTCTCGTGCTCAACCATCTTGAGTCTAAAGTAGAAGTTTGGTTTGACTCTTTTGGTATTCCTCACATTTATGCAGGCAATAGATCAGATCTATATACAGCGCTGGGCTATCTGCATGCTCAGGAAAGGCTTTGGCAAATGGAGCTTGTGAGGCGAATTGCTCCCGGCCGATTGTCTGAGATACTGGGGAAGGACTTATTAACAACTGATAAGTTTTTCAGAACCCTGGGAATCCACCTCTCGTCGGTGGAGGCGGCCAAAAACTTAAGACAACAACCAAAAAATCCAACGCTAATTGAAGCTGAGGCTTATTTGAAAGGGATCAACGAGTTCATAGAAACTGGCCCAACACCCGTCGAATATTCCTTATTGGGAATTGAAAAAACACCGTTTGTGCTGGAAGATGTGTTCAATGCGTTGGGGTATATGGCTTTTAGTTTTGCCGCTGCCCACAAAACCGACCCACTTGTGAGTTTTATCAATGCCGAACTGGGCGCCAGTTACCTTCAAGAGCTCGGACTTACCGCCGATACTACCAGGGAAATGATACCAAGCTACTTCGGAGCGACTTCCGCAGCCAGGATGGAGATCACCTCAGGCCTTATTGAGGCTTTGGACGAATTACCGGTTTCGCCATTTATAGGAAGCAATAGTTGGGTACTAGGTGCTTCGAAAACAAAATCAGGAAGGGTACTTTTCGCCAACGATCCGCATATTGCATTTTCTCAGCCGGCTGTTTGGTATGAAGCCTATCTCGAAACACCCGACTTCCAGCTTTATGGTTACCATTTGGCTGGCTACCCATTTGCCATTCTTGCTCACAACAGAGAGATGGCTGTTGGCCTCACCATGCTCGAAAATGATGATGTAGATTTTTACAGAGAAACTGAGAGCTCTGGTGATAGTGGTCAATACCTATATAAAGGTGAGTGGAGAAATTACGATTTACGAGAGGAAATAATCAGGATAAAGGATGAACAGGAAATATCACTGACGGTAAAATCATCCCTGCATGGCCCGATTATCAACGATGTGCTCGGCGCGATAGTTGGAGATGCGCCTGTCGCTATGTGGTGGGTATACAATAAACTACCCAATCAATTGCTTGAGGCCACAAGGAATTTGAACAATGCAAAATCGCCAGAGGCTGCCGCTAGTGCTTTGGCTATGATCCATGCGCCAGGGCTCAGTGTTATGTATGGAGACGCCAAGAGAAATATAGCTTGGTGGGCCACTGCGCGCCTGGTGAAGAGGCCGGATCATGTCAATTCATTTACTATCCTTGATGGGGCGTCAGGAAAAGACGACCCGATTGGATATTACGATTTTGCAGAAAATCCACATTCGATTAATCCACCTGACGGGTACGTTTATTCAGCGAATAACCAGCCCGATAGCGTAGATGGTAATTACTATCCTGGCTATTATCTTCCAGAAGACAGAGCAGTGAGGATCAAGGAGCTTATCGACCAAAAAAATGACTGGGATAAGGAATCCGTGAAGAACATGTTGATGGATGAAAATTCGCCGGTAGTTGCAGAAAATTTGATGGTTCTACTTTCGATAGTGGATGGTGTATCATTATCGGAAAAAGATCAAAGAGCCTTGAATTTGCTGAAAGGGTGGGATGGATCATTCGATGGTGAAAGTGCAGCGCCGCTTATCTATACCAGGTGGTTGTACACCATCCTGGAAAATGCAATGAAAGATGAACTTGGCCAGGACAAGTTTGACTTATTTATGTCAACTGACTTAAGGAAAAGGACATTTCCCTGCCTGATTGCCAACGATAATTCGGTTTGGTGGGATAACCTGAAAAGTCCGATCACTGAAACAAGACTTGACATCGTTTCGGAAGCACTGACACTAGCTTTCAGTTCAATTGAAAATGAACTAGGAAGTAATATGGATCGCTGGAAATGGAGCAATGTTCATACGTTGACGCATAATCATGCTTTGGGCGTTGTGCCTCTATTGGGGAAGATTTTCAACGTCGGGTTATTCCATGTGTCGTCAGGCGAAGAAGTCATCAACAATCTTGGCTACCCAATTACAGATCAAAACCAATATAAGGTATCATTTGGCCCCAGCACCAGGCGTGTAATTGATTTTTCAGACATTGAAAATTCAGAGAGTATTATTCCCACGGGCCAGAGTGGTGTATTTTCGAGTCGTCATTACGACGACCAATCTGACATGTATGTGGAGGGGAAATTCCGTAAAATGTTAATGAATAAAAAAGAGCTCACCGATCACGGCAAGCTCCTAATTTTCCTTCCTGGCAACGAATAGCTGCCAGACGCCTGGCTTATTTCAATTGAGAATAAACCGTCACATCAGTTTTGGGAGTTTCTTTCACAGATAAAGCGTAAGAAACAATCAAAACACCCAAGAGAATAGCTACGATAGCACTAATATTTTTTCTTGTACTTATCATTTTAATAACCGCTTTCGGTTTTTTACTTTTCGCTGATGACTGCCAATTGTTGTTATTCAGCGTTGCACTAAAATTCATATTTACCTCACTCTTAATAATACTTCTTCTCTAACGAAACAACATATCGTTTTGTTTCACTGCAAAATTAGTAATACAAACAGAATTATTTCACGATAAGTAAGTTAAAATCAGAATTATTCACTGCAATCGATTGTAATTCTATCTTATTTTTAGGTCTAGCAAGTAAAAAGGATAGATTTCTCTTTTTCAGGTACTTATACTCAATCGTTTGAAGTGATATTGTGAGGTGCTGAAATAGGTTTCGAGCAAAAAAATGGAGCAGAATATAGCTTTATCCTGCTCCCTGTAATTTTTGAGTTAATGTTTTGCCTAAAAGGCTATTCATACCTCAAACTTTCCACCGGATTGCGTGTGGCAGCTCCAAAAATCTTGAGCAACGAAGTAATACCAGCTGCGCCAATGATGATAAAAAATGGAATGACGAAACTCATCCAACCAATAGGTTTGTAGAACTTAAATATTGACTCAATTAAAATATCGGTGAGGTAGTACCCACCAAAGGCGCCAAGGGCACACGCAATTACCACCATCAAAAGAAAACTCTTACTGATTAACCATAGAATCTGAGACACTTCAGCGCCAAGCACTTTTCTAATACCAATTTCTTTTACCCGTTTGATCACATTAAGTGATATTAATGTAAACAGTCCAATCACTGAGAGTATTACGCTGACGATCCCCAGAAAGACAAAAATAACTACAATGTTTGCGTTTACCTCTTTGGCTTCTTTTAAAGTGTCTGATTGATAAAAGCCATTAAACGGTTTGTCGGGGAAAAGATCGAGCCAACTTTGCTCCATTCCTTCATAGGAGTCGACTAGCTTATCGCTTGCGACACGTGCGACCAGAAAATTTACATTATCGTTGGATGAAAGACGGAAAGCAAACGGTTCGATTGGCGAAAAGAAATCGTCGGAATAGAAATTTTTGATTACACCAATCACATTAAGGTGTACAGTGTCGCTAATGGACACCCTTTGGCCAACAGCCGATGTCCACCCAAAGGTTTCGGCGAATTTTTCGTTGACAATAATCGAATTTAGCCGATCACTTTCTTCAAGGGTTTTGTTAAAAGCACGTCCCTCCGCCATTTGTAAACCCATGGTTTGAAAGTATTCTGGCCCAAAGTCCATCATCAATACTTCGCGCTCCACATCTCCCGATTTGATGGTGCTTCCATAGTTCCAAAAACCAATATGATTGGCGCTGCCAGCAATACTTAATACATCAGGATTTTTTTCCATGGCAGAGCGCAAAGCGATGTATTCCTGCTTTGATTTAACGGTGGCGCCTATGACCGTCTCCTTTTCAAAACCCAGGTCGGCATTTTCTTGAAATAACGCATTTTGGTAAAAGGCCATACTTGCCACCAATGCCATAATGGTGAAACCAAATTGCATCATCAACAATACCTTGGAAAGGTTGCTGGTATTACCAACTTTCAAACTTCCCCTTAGGATTTTCACAGGTTCGTAACGACTCACATAAATCGAAGGATATGCTCCTGCGATGACAGAAGTCACGATCATAAGTGCCAATAAAAACAGGTAGATTTCACTGTTTTTAGATAAATCCAGCACCAGAGTCATCCCTTCCCACATTGCACTATAGGCAGGCACTAAAAAGGAGGCAAGAAAAAGGGATACTAAAATCGCCAGCAAGCATAATGCAAGGTTTTCGGCCATAAATTGTATGATCAGCTGGGTCCTGTTTCCTCCTATCACTTTTCGGATGCCAATTTCTTTTAAACGCTGACTCGATGTGGCAATGGATGTGTTTGTAAAATTGAAGCAAGCGATAAGAAGGATCAGTAACGACATGATAATTGGTGCCACAATAGCAGCTGGATGCATGGCACTATAAAACCAATAGGCATAAATATCCCGCCCTGAAAACGGCATATCTGGCATATGTTCTAAATAAAATGACCCTACCAGCCAATCAGGCCTGGCCTGGTTCTGCTCGAAAACATACTTGGTTAACATCTGCTCCACATTGCCGGGCTGAAACCCATTTTTGGAAAAAAGGAATGTTCCACCAATGAAATTTTTCCAATCATTGTCTGATAGACTATTAATGTCAAGATAGTTCTCAAAAACAGTGATAGCATCGAAATGAAAAGAGGAGTTTGCCGGGATACTCTCTACAACTCCAGCAACAACAAACTCTCTTAATTTTTCGTCGCCAGTTACCAGCGTGATGATCTTGCTGGTGGCGGGTTCATCCCCAAAGTAGGCAGTGGCCATTTCAGCGGACAGCAAAAGCTGCGACTTATTATTAAAGTCGTTGAAAGAGCCTTCTTTCATTTTGAAAGAGAACACGTCGAAAAAATTCGGATCAGCGAACGCAATGGATCGATCAAAAACTTTTCTATCGACTTTTAGCACGTAAGAACCCGTGGTATACCTGACTACTTCATCGATTTGAGGAAAATCCTGAGCTATTCTTGGGCCCAGAGCGATCGGAGTGATTCCGTAGGGCACATGTTCTCCTTGAACATTTTTGTTGATTTGTACTTTATAGATGTTCTCTTTATTGATGTGTTGAGCATCAAAATCATAGGCAAATCGGGTATTGAGATAGGCTATGATGCAGCAGGCCATAGAAATTCCGAGGCCCAACACATTGATCGAGACATAAAGCTTGTTGCGTTGAAGGTTTCTTATGGTGAGCTTGAGGTAGTTCTTAAACATATTGATCTTTTGTTGAATAATGCAATGACCCCTTATTTCATTAATAGTTGCTTAAGGGCCTTGTATTTACTTTTTTGACCTTCCGAAAAAGGGAGTTTTTTTAGAGGTGTTTTTCATATTTACATTGTACAGACTATCCAAACCATTTTTAAAATGAAAAGAATCATATCATTGTCGTTGTTAGCCCTTTTCACGCTAACAAGCTATGCTCAGAAAGATAAAGACAATATTATTCGTGCCATACAAGCTAAAGAGGCTTTATATAGCCAAACCGCATTGGACATTTGGTCTTATGCTGAGGTAGGCTACCAGGAATATAAAAGTACTGAAAAGCTTCAGCAACTATTGGCTGATGAGGGGTTTAATGTGGAAGCCGGAGTGGCAGGAATCCCAACAGCTTTTACAGCAACTTATGGAAGTGGAAAGCCCGTAATTGCGATTCTGGGGGAGTTTGATGCCTTGCCAGGATTAAGTCAGCAGGCAGTACCAGAAAAAAAGCCATTTGACAATGGCATTGCCGGTCATGCTTGTGGTCACCATTTGTTTGGTGTTGCCTCTGCAGCCGCAGCTATTTCACTAAAGGATTGGTTGACTACTTCCAAAACGTCCGGAACTATAAGATTTTACGGAACGCCAGCAGAAGAAGGCGGTTCTGGTAAAGTATATATGGTCAGAGACGGTCTTTTTGATGATGTTGATGCAGTTATCAATTGGCATCCCGGGAGCGTCAATAGTGCGAGTCCAGGAACTTCTTTAGCTAATAAAACTGGTAAGTTCAGGTTTTATGGTGTGGCTTCCCATGCGGCTGCGGCCCCTGAGCGTGGGCGCTCAGCATTGGATGCGGTGGAGGCTATGGATGTGATGGTTAATATGATGCGTGAGCATATCAAGGAAGATGCAAGGATCCACTATGTGATAACCAATGGAGGAACTGCTCCTAATGTAGTCCCAGACTTTGCCGAAGTATACTATTATGTGCGTCACAAAGAGAACGATGAAGTTAAAGACATGTGGAATCGCCTGGAAAATGCAGCTAAAGGAGCCGCATTGGGCACTGACACCCGGGTTGAAATAGAAGTGACCGGTGGAGTTTACAGCTTGTTGCCTAATGAAACGCTGGCTAGAGTGATGCAGTCTAATCTGGAAAAAGTGGGGGGTTATACGTATAGCGCTGAGGAAGAAGCATTTGCGGAAAAGCTGTCTACTACCTTAGGTAAAAGTGCCCTTCCTTTAGAATATACAAGCAAGGTCATGCCTTATGAACTGAGAAAAGGAAGTGCATCGACTGATGTAGGCGACGTAAGTTGGACAGTACCAACAGTGGGCTTGTCAACCGCAACCTGGGTACCCGGCACAGCCGCTCACAGTTGGCAGGCTGTGGCTTGCGGAGGCACTTCAATTGGGGTAAAGGGAATGATAGTGGCGGCAAAGGCCATGGCAATTACAGGCTATGACTTATTCAAAACACCTAAAACGCTTTCGGAAGCAAAAGCGGAATTCAACAACAAAAGAGGAGAAGATTTTACTTATGAAGCGCTGCTTGGGAACCGACCACCTGCGCTAAACTATAGAAACAAATAGTTACTGCCTTTGATTGCTTCTCTGAAATTCCTGAGCGTTAGCAAAAATAAACGGGAAATGGAATGGTGAATCTTCCTGAAGAAATTGGATGGCATCGGCTACAGTTTCTTCAGGGATTTCTTCCATCGGCACATGGCCTGCGTTATCATATATCCTCACTACAGAATTAGGAATATGTGTATCGAAGGAATCAGCTACTGTTGCAGGAATCCATTGGTCATGCTTTCCCCATTGAATTAGAGTCTTCTGCTTTATTTTTTCCAATTCATTGGTTCTATCTACCTGGGTCGCATTCATTCTGTAAATAAATGCCCGCCTGTTTCCTTCACGCCTGTTTAATGCCTGGTACCTTTCGACAAGGTTTTCGTCAACTTTGGAGTCGTCGTAATAAACCTCTTCAAGGTTATTTCTCACCATGAAGCGAGGAGTCGAAAACCTAAGAAATGTATTGAAGCCCGGTGCTTTTGCCAATCTGAAGACAAAAGGAGGAGGTGCGTCGTTTGGAAAGCCAGCAGCATCTATCAGGATAAGTTTTTCTACTCGCTCTGGATAATCTATGGCAAAGTTCCAGGCTATTTCACCTCCTAGCGAATTTCCGGCTACATAACAGCGTCCCAGACCAACAGTACTGACAAATTTTTCAAGAAACTCACTGTAGTGCTTGATTGTGTAGTCATTGTCCGGGAAGGGGCCAGTCAGCCCAAAACCAGGCAAGTCAATTCTAACTACCTGATAGTATTGTGAAAGCTCTTGTGACCATTTGTCCCAAGTGTGAAGTGATGACGCTGTTCCATGTAGAAGGATAATAGGAAAACCCTTACCTTCTGATTTATAGTGTATCGGTTGGCCGTCTATTTTTACAAACCTTGAGGTTCTTCCAGCATATTTTAGCGAAAGATCCTCCAGGGATAAATCTGCCCGAAACAAAGCCATGAAGACGCCTGCGGTAAATAATACCAGCGATACTAAGGTCTTTTTAAACATACCGTGATCCTTTTCCTAACTCTTCAGCAGTAATGGTGCCAAATCAATTTAACTAAATACTAATCGCAGTAGGTAAATAGATTTTCTATAAAAACACCTGAAAACAAGTATAGCTGGCGAAATTATCATTCAAATATAACTAAAAGAACCATTTAACTAATGGCTAAAATTTAATCAGGCCCTGTTTATGCAAGAATCCAGGGTGTTTCTCATAAGCTAATAGCCGATTCTTTCTCCACAATTTACGTCCATAACCATCAGTTTGCTCGTCAGATCCAATTACCCTATGGCAGGGGATAATTATTGGAAGTGGGTTTTTTGCATGGGCATATTCAAAGGTTCTGATTCCTTTAATTTCTCCCAAAAACGTCCCTTGATGGGCATATGACCAACTTTTGCCGTAAGGTATTTTCTCCAAAGCACTCCAAACTCTCAACTGAAAATCAGCTCCTATCGGTTGAATCGGCAAATCAAAATGAGATAAGCTCCCATCAAGATAGGCCTGCAACTTTTTTATGGACTCATTTAATAATGAATCGGTTGAAAGTACAGCAACTACCTGTTCATTAATAAATTAAACCCGTAATAAGTAACCCCCACATGCAGAAAGCTTTAATTCCCCGAGAGGGGAACCCATTTCTCGTTACTCCAAGTATTTAGAGAACGATTTGGCTAAAATCGGAGAAACTTCCCTGAGGCACAGTTTCTAGAACATCAATTTCTGTTAATTGACGCTGACCTCTGTTTCCAGAAAGAAGAATCTTGCCGTATGTCTTATAGTCGATCCAGGGCAATACGAAATTTGGCTCATCCTGGTAGGCGTCTTTGTAATAAGCCCATTGAGTAACAAGATTTTGTTCCATGTCTACATATACCCTATATCCATTGTCGGGAGTAACGCCAATGTCTTTAAAGGCAAGTGTTAGCACATGAGCGTTTCTTCCATCCATGGTGGTGTCTTCTCCAATATATTGAAGTGTTACGCCACTGTCTTTTAGTTTGAAGGGCATAAGAAGCCAATAGGAATCATTGATCCACCAGGCCTTTCCTCGCTCCAAATAGGTGGCTAGTGAATCTGGGTCTGTAAACTCTTTCCCTTTTTTCATTACTCGCCCTTCCATCGAGTTGATATTCATCAGAATGATGGTTGAATCTCTTGGAGCCTCTATTCTTACATCTCCTGTTTCTTTGTCCCAAAGGTGCTTGCGGGCACCAAAAAAGTTCCAGGTAATGTACCGCGTTTCGTCCCAGTTTTTACGACCGCCCATATTCGTCATTACATCATCTGCTAATTTAATGGCGACAGGATCTGAGTTTTTAACGTCAAACCCTTCGGCTGCAGGGTTCTCAACGAAGGCCTGTTCGTTGTTGCTCTCATTGTTCGAGGTGCTGCAACCAGCCACAAAGCTGATTAATACAATGCCAGTTAACAGGAGCTTGGTTGTATTTGTCATTTAATAAAATGGTTAGTGATGGTTCAAATTCGGAAATTAATTGAAGATAGCTGAAAATATGATGTGGCTAAAGTGATTCCAACTAAATATAATGAATCAATTTAAACGGTTCGATACAAACAATCACCAGTTGACTACTTTGGGTTATACTTTGCCTGCTACTTTTCCGTGTATTGTATCATCAACTCAAAGTGAAACATTGCAATAGGGGAAATGACAGACTCGAAAGAAATCAAATTAGTTATGAAAAATTTAGTAAGAAGAAGTTTAGCAATGATGGCAGTATTCTGTCTGGGCATTGTGGTGGCAAATGCGGAGAAAGCTGACTCTGTTGGAACGAAGACATATCGGAGCGAAATCAAAATAATAGGCAATACCTCCAGCCTCGAAATTAAAGTGCGCGGATCGGTAAAGGTGAATGATAATGACACAGAAATAACAGCGATTACGCCTGGCGGATATCTTACCATCAGAAAGGTAACGTTTGGCAATAAAAAGGAGCTAACTATTAGCAGCAATGATGTAGGAAGCTTGACGCATGAATTCTACGACAATCGCAACAGCGTGAATTATGAACCCGAAGGGAGAAAGTGGTTGGCAGACGTTTTATTAGATGTTATTCATTCTTCAGAAATTGCAGCAGAAGACCGGGTAAAGCGTTTTTACAAAAAAGGGGGAGTAGACGCCGTTATCGACGAAATAGAGGAGATCAACAGTTCAGGTGGGAAGACAGCATATTTCTCTTTCCTTCTTCAAACCAATGGCCTTTCGGAAGCCGCATTGTCAAAAATTGCCTTATCTATTGGGCGAGACATTCCTTCCAGTTCTTCACGTGGTGAATTGTTGCGGGAATATGATTACAAATTCTTTTCTAGCAGCAAAAGCTCCATCGCTTACTTTCAAGCAGTCAACAGCATTCCCTCCAGCTCGGAGGCTTCTTACACACTTCGGCATGCGTTGGAAAAGCACGTGTTGCCTTCAAGCACTAAAATTGAATTGCTTAAGTCTGTGGATCAAATACCATCTAGTTCCGAAAGAGGCTCCGTTTTAAGACTTTATAATGAGCAATTTGATAAGGATCAACGTATCCAGGATAAGTACTTCCAAGTGGTTGACAATATTCCATCCAGCTCGGAAAGAAGTAGTGTTTTGAGAGACTTGATGAAAAATGGGATTACTGATCCATACTCCTTCAAAAGGATGCTTTCATCTGTTTCGGCGATCCCTTCAAGTTCAGAGCAGGGCGAAGTACTAAAACATGCTTTGGCCAGTTCAAGCCAACTTTCTAATGAGCTTTTTGAATTACTAGCAGAAACAGTCGAAAAAATAGCCAGTAGCTCGACCAAAGGAGAAGTTTTGAAATATGCCATCGTTGAAAAACAACCGACGTCTTCTCAATTGGCACCACTTATTAAGGCAGTACAAAGTATCCCAAGCAGCTCAACTCAGGGAGAGGTATTAAGAGCGGCTTCCACAAAAATGAAGAACGACCCTCAGCTGAGCGACCTGATCTTTGAAACTGTAAGGAAAATCCCAAGCTCTTCAGAACAAGGAAATGTTTTGCTAACTTTCATGAAGGACGGAAATGTTCATCCAGATTTTTTGATGAAAGTCATAGAGGCTTCTGAAAACATCGCTTCGTCCTCTTCAAGAGGGGATGTGCTGGTGAAAGTAGCAGAGGTAATGCCAAAGAGTGATGCTTTCAGAAAAGCGGTGTCTGAAGCGGCATCAAAAATACCCTCGAGTAGTGAGTACCGCAGGGTAATGGAGCAACTTTACTAAAATTACTAACCGTTATTCATGAGGACATGGGTGTTAAAATCTGCAGGAATGGCCTTTATCGCAGTAGGGATATTCATTTATCTCTACTACGGTAATGTGGGCGTGTTTCCGGCCCTTTCAACTAACATTGTTGGCTACAGCCTGGCCATGATGATGGGCACAGCTGCTGGTATAGCCATTGTCTATACCAACCTGAAGCTCAACAACTCCTTTTCCTGGAGAAAATCTTTAGGTGCACGGTTTCTTGCCGGTTCGGTTGTTCAGGCAGCCATTATGGCGGGTATAGTATTAATTGCTCTTGAAGTAGCAAAAGGGCTGTTTACTGTTCCGCCCACAATTGAGAGCATTAAACCTGAACTCATAAAACTTACACTCCTACTTTTTGTCCTGGTCTTGGTCAACGGAGTGTTTGATCTTTCTTATTTTACTTTTAGAGAGTATTCTAAAGGCAGACTTAATCAGCTAAAGCACGAAAGAGAACAGCTTGAGCTTCAATATGATCTTCTCAAGACACAGTTAAGCCCCCATTATTTATTCAATAGCTTAAACACGATCAGCTCGCTGCTCGATGAGTCATCGGAACAGGCAGAGCAGTTTGTTCGAAGACTTGTACAATCTTACCAATACCTTATTGCTTCACAGGACAAGAAATTGGTAACTGTTGAAGAGGAGCTCACCTTTGTGCGAGCCTATCTTTTTTTGCAAAAAGTGCGGTTTGGCAACGCTCTTAAACATACCATTTCGATCGGCAACCACCTGTTTTCCTCCAAGATACCTCCACTTACCATTCAGCTGTTGGTAGAGAATGCCATTAAACACAACGATTTTTCGGAGCAGGACCCTATGGAAATTGTGATTCAGGAAGCAGAGGGTGATTACTTGTGTGTAACAAATGAAAATCGAGGAATTTCCAGTGAAGCTGCGTCTTTGCAAATTGGACTAACCAATATCCAAAAGAGGTATGGTTTTTTCACCGATTTACCGATTCGAATAGTCAACGACAAACTTTTTAGTGTTTCAGTGCCATTGCTTCCAAGTATATGAAATCACATCTTTTTTACAATCATATTTTATCCCGTCTTCTTACGCCGCTTCCGCTGGGTATCCTTATCTACCTGTTGGTGCTACTGGTGTTTGACAATCTGGGGTCGCTTGACGAAGTGTTTTTTGAAAAGGAAGCTTTGTTATGTATTGGCATTACTTATCTCGCGGCTGAAATACAGCGGACCATTGCCAATATTTTTGTGAAGCGGATAGAGAACAGTGAGTTCATCAAAGCCTCATTCGCATTATTGTTTTTGGTGGGTATGGTGATCACACTCATGGTGGTCGCAGTAAGTATTTCGTCTTATTTTATTTGGGTTATTGGCTACAGTTATGGCACTTTTTCAACTGAGCTTTCCACTTTTGTATTTATTTATGGCTTTATACATATCTTATACTTCATCGTGCTTACCTCGGTTATTTTATTTGAATTGGAGAACAAACGTGCGCTGGAAAAGGAAGGAGTATTGAAGAAGAATATTGATTTGAAGCTGAGAATCTTCAGTCGGGTGATCAACCCCGAGTTCTTATACAGATCACTGGAAACGCTCATCACTATTCTTTACAAAAACGACAAATCGGCTGAAAAGTATATTCAGAAGCTTTCACATGTTTACAGAAGTGTGTTAGATAGCAGGTATGAGGACCTTTCGGAGATAAGTGCGGAGATGGCCATTGCTGAGAGCATTGTTTATCTGTATAATCAACAACACGGAGGTCATATTCAATGGGTGTCAGACACATCAGAACCTTCAGAAGGATTGTACCTGTTGCCAGGAAGTATGATGATTGTGATGGAGTGGATTGTAAGTTCTAACATCATCAATCAAAATAAACCTCTGCAAATAGTGACCAGAGCAGAGGAGGATTATTTAGTTATTGAATATAGCCTTTGGGAAAGACTAATGCCTGCAGTGGATAGCCGAGACAAACTAATGGAGTTATTGCAGTCATTTGAGCATTTCACTCAACGACCTTTGTTAATCGTAAAAGCGGACGACAAAGGCTTTATCAAACTCCCACTTCTTAAACTAGAAAAAGCTGCATGAAAGCCATCATTATTGAAGACGAGAAGCCGGCTTCGGACAAGCTAAAGAAAATATTGGCAGATATTGCTCCGGAAATAGAGCTTATCGGCGAAGCGACGACAGTTGAGAGCACGCTGAAACTATTGGAGCATAAAGGCAATGAAGTAGAACTGATATTCACAGATATTAAACTAAAAGACGGATTAAGTCTTGAAGCTTTCAGAAAGTATCCTATTAGTGTGCCGGTGATATTTATTACTGCCTACGACAATTATGCGTTGGAGGCCTTTAGGTCTAATGGAGTAGATTACCTGCTGAAACCGATTGATAAAGAAGCGGTTGAGCAGAGTATCGAGAAGCTTAGAGGGCTAAAACGAAGTAATTTTGTCCATCCAAGCAGTGCAATTGAAAATGTTTTGAAAAGCTATCTTCAAAAGGACTTTAAAAACCGCTTCATGGTAAAAGTGGGGGAGCATATTCGCTCAGTGAAGACCGATGACGTAGCCTTTTTCTATGCCGAGGGGCGAAATGGTTTTATAGTCACCAACGCAAAGGCCAGGTACATAATTGATTACAAAATGGAAACTCTGGAAGAAATTCTAAACCCCAAGGTGTTTTTTAGAGTAAACCGAACCTATATCATCAATATCGACGCCATAAAAGATGTACTTATCTATTCTGTTACACGGCTCAGGATAGTACCTGCGGTCGATTGGCAGGAAGAAATCGTCGTAAGCAGAGAAAAGGTGAGTGCCTTTAAGGACTGGTTCAACGACGCCAGTTAACTGATCCGACTCCAGTTGGTCACCGACTTTTTTAGAGAGGAAATGTGCGACTTTATGACACGGTGCCTATCAGCAAGTAACTTTGGATCGGAGTCGATTATTTGTTGTGCTTCTTCCCTTGCTGCTTGAAGTATTTTACCATCCTGGACAAGATCGGCCACAAGGAGGTCCATTACTCCACTCTGCTGAGTTCCCATTAAATCGCCGGGCCCTCGGAGTTTTAAATCGACCCTGGCAATTTCAAAGCCGTCATTCGTACCCACCATCGTTTTAATTCTTGTGCGGGCTTCCTGACTTAACTTGTCCTTGGTCATAAGTATGCAGTAAGACTGTTCTGCCCCACGACCGACCCTTCCTCGAAGCTGATGAAGCTGGGACAGTCCAAACCGTTCTGCATTTTCAATTACCATCATACTGGCGTTGGGAACGTTGATACCCACTTCAATTACTGTCGTTGCAACCATCACCTGTGTAACGCCAGAAACGAACCGCTGCATCTCAAAATCTTTGGCATCAGGTTTCATTTTACCATGAACAATACTTAACTGATACTCAGGAAATGCCCGTGCTATGCTTTCATACCCATCCATCAGGTCTTTCAGGTCAAGAGTTGCCGATTCTTCAATGAGTGGATAAACGATATATGCCTGGCGGCCCAGCGCTATCTGTTCACGAATAAATCCGAACACCTGCAATCGTGCGGCGTCTGTTCGATGAATGGTCTTGATTGGCTTTCTCCCAGCGGGCATTTCATCTATTGTACTCGTGTCAAGATCACCATATACGGTCATGGCAAGTGTCCGTGGAATTGGCGTAGCGGTCATGACCAGCACATGCGGATACACATCTTCGTTTTTTTGCCAAAGCTGTGCTCTTTGCGCCACACCAAAACGGTGCTGTTCATCTGTTACAGCTAACCCAAGACTTTTGAACTGAACTGGCTCCTCCAAAAGTGCATGTGTTCCCACCAGAATATGAAGTTCACCTGCCAGGAGTTCAGAAAGTATTCGGGTTCTTTCTTTCTTTTTAGTCGATCCGGTAAGCTTGGCGATACTAATGTTCATTTTGTCTGCATATTCCTTCAAGCCTTTATAGTGCTGATCTGCGAGAATTTCGGTTGGAGCCATTAGCGCCGCTTGAGTTCCGCTGCTGATTGCCAAAAGCATGCAGATGAACGCCACCATGGTTTTACCGCTTCCCACATCACCTTGCAGCAGGCGATTCATTTGTTTACCGGACCTCATGTCCTGGTAGATTTCTCTGATCACCCGCTTTTGAGCACCAGTAAGTTCGAAAGGCAGATGGTCATTGTAGAACGTGGTAAGTAGAGAAGTATCTGCTAGCACCAGGCCTTTATATAAATCCTTTCTGGATCCTTTAAGGCTCACCAAGCGGAGTTGGATGTAAAACAATTCTTCAAATTTCAGGCGTTTTCTTGATTTTTCGAGCCATTCAGTATTTTTCGGAAAGTGTGCATTGACCATTGCCTCTTTCTTGCTCACCAGCCCGAATTTCTGTAACAAAAAGTCGGGGAGTGTCTCGTGTAGGTAGGGTAAAGCAACCAATAAGAGCTGCTCCTGAAACTTCGATATCACCTTACTGTCAATGAATCGGGCTTTTAGTTTTTCGCTGGTATGATAAATGGGCTGCAGGTAGCCGCCTTTTCTGTTTTCGGGTGTAAGTGGTTCAATTTCCGGATGGGCAATATTGAATTTGCTGCCAAAAGCAGTTGGCTTGCCATATACAAGGTAAGGTGTATTAACCCGTAATTTTTTTGCTATCCATGCCGCGCCCTGAAACCAGACCAATTCCATCTCCCCGGTTTCGTCAAAAAAAGTGGCTACTAATCGTTTCTTGGAGCCAATGCCAACCATATCGAGCGATCGGATTTTACCCATGATTTGCGCATGGGTATCGTCGTCTTTTAACTCTCTGATTTTTTGAAAACGAGTTCTGTCCTCATACCTAAACGGATAATGCTGAAGCAAATCGCCGTAAGTGAAAATGGAAAGCTCCTTGTTGAGCATTTCTGCTCGTTGTGGACCAACTCCCTTTAGAAATTCGATTCTGGTTTCAAAAAAGCTTGACATGAACTCGGTATCATGTTGCTAAACCACCCTTACTTCCATTCAAGGGTATTAAGCATGTGCACAATATCGAATTTTAAATATTCAATAACTGGCTTTAAAGAGTCGTTTTTCAGTGAAGTCTTAAAATAAAGTGCTCCTCTTAAAAAATGATTCATGGAGTCGGTGGCATGAAACTGGAATTGGCTGGGAACTTCACCAGTTAATTCTGAAATCACTGCTGCGCCACCATGTGGAAGGAGCATGTCCATTTGTTCAATAGAGTAGGCCTTGATATTGTGTTTCGCTGTGAGAGTGTACGAATCCTGAAAATATTCTGCCAGCAACGATGTGTCGTTTTTCACAGGCTTGTAGGTGACCTGAATTAGCGCCTCCATCGATGGATAATATAAGTCGATCCAGTATTGCTCGGCCATCCACGATGAATCTTTAAGAAGCTTAGCATGGGCAGAATACTGAAACTGATAAGGAAACGAATCAGGTAGGTTTACATAGGCATTGGTTGGCAAATCAATTCTATTGTACCCCTTAGGCTTGGGAAGATAAGTTCCCTCACAAGCAATAGAGATGATCAAGAGTACAGGGAGGCTCAAAAGCCATTGCTTTGTGTTCATGCACTTAAATTACTTATCCTTTGGGACACTTTCCACCTGGAACGAAGGGTTGATGAAAACTCTGACTCGTTTGATTCGCTTATTGTCTGCTGATACGACAGTGAAAACAAATCGTTCAAACCGTATTTTTTCGCCTACATTGGGAAGCTTGGAGTTGATTTCAAGTATAAGACCACCAAGAGACTCACTCTCGCCCTTAACCGAATCAAAAATGTTTCCTTCGACACTTACCACTTTACAAAAGTCGTTTAAAGAGATTTTACCTTCAAAAACGTAGGTGTTACTATCGAGCTTGTTGTAGGCAATTTCGTCTTCATTATCAAATTCGTCGTTTATCTCGCCAACGATTTCTTCAATAAGGTCTTCAAGTGTTACTAGCCCAGACGTACCACCATACTCATCCACTACTATGGCCATATGAACCCGTTTTTCCTGGAAGTCTTTGAAAAGGGAGTCAACTCGCTTGCTCTCTGGCACGAAAAACGCCGGCCGAAGCAGGTTTTGCCAAACGAACTTCTCGTCTTTGTCTACAAAAGGAAGTAAATCCTTGATATACAGCACACCCTCGATTTTGTCGACAGTTTCAATATAGATAGGAATTCTTGAGTAGCCCGTCTTATTGATCTGATCCATCAATTCGTGAAAATCAGTTTCATGATCGATCGCGGTAATATCCACCCTGGAGCGCATCACCTGGGTTACAGTTAAAGTTCCGAAGTTTACTATACCCTTCAGAATACCTTTTTCTTCCTCGGTTGCATCTTTGTCGGCCGTTAACTCAAGCGCATGGTTCAGTTCATCAATCGAAACATTATATCCCTTTCGCTCAACTCTTTTTTCAACGATTGAACTGATAGAAAGTAACAACCATGAAACGGGCCTGAAAACGGTATCTGCCGCATTGAGCAAACCAGAGGTGCTTTTGGCAAAACTTAAATTGTTCTGATTGGCATACACTTTTGGCACTACCTCACCAAAGAAAACAATGGCTGATGTAGTGAAGAAAGTAAGAACAGCCAAGATATATCCGTCGGCGTTTTTCGTGCCTACAATTTCCCATGTGACATAGGTAGCCAATGTTACAATCGTAATATTGACCAGGTTGTTCATGATGAGAATAGTGGCCAGCAGTCGCTGCGGCCATTGAAGCAGATTTATTATTCTTTTTTCACTAGAGCCGGAGGAGGCACGACAAGCGGCCAGGTCGCCATGACTTAGTGAAAAGAAGGCTACCTCAGACCCTGAAATAAGGGCCGAGAGGAACAATAACAGCGCAAAAAGCAGGCCGTTAAAAATGTAAAAGGAGACGGAGGTGATACCTATGTCTCCGATCAACAATAAGAATAAACTGGGATACGGGTCTTCCATTTATGGATAAAAGCTGCAATATAGTGCTAAAACGGTAAATCATCCAGATCAGTAGGTTCTTGTGCCATTCCTGCAGGCTCAGCTTGAGAGCTGTTTTGCTGTTCAGGGGCTCCGCCACCACCATCGGGCCTTCCTCCCACAAGCGTCAACTCACGACCGACTACCTCAGTAATATATCGCTTATTGCCATCCTTGTCGTCATACGACCGGGTTGTAATCTTACCTTCAATATAAACCTGACTTCCTTTTTTTAGAAATTTTTCAGCCACTTCTGCAAGCGGAGTCCACAATACGACATTGTGCCACTCAGTGTTGGTAACTTTATTGCCTTCTCTGTTCTTATAAACCTCACTTGTGGCAAGGGTGAAATTTGTTACCGCACGACCGTTTTCCAGGTGCCTTATTTCTGGGTCTTTTCCAAGGTTTCCAAGAAGAATTACTTTATTTACTCCTGACATATCATTAATATTTTAGGTAATTAAATAGATAGATAGATTGAATATAAGCTAAAAATACACACTATTAAAATAATTGGTAATTAAAATTGGTTTAGAAATTGCTTCTGTTTCGCTGATTTTTATTGCTTTTAATTCCAGCGTGTTTTTTAATGCATTAAAATCTCCTTTATCTAAGACACCAACTCTGAAAAAGCGTGCATATATTATTCTATGAGTGAGTATATGTTTATAAGTCACCGAAATATCTATAAGTTCCCACTTTTCTGGAGACAATAAAAGAGAAGCTTCTAAAATAGCACCTTCTTCGTCGAGGATGTTATTTTTTTCAATATTGAAAAAGTCATGGAGCCCCAGCCAGATGTCCTTCTCTTTTCTTGCATTCATAAGCACTTGCCCTTCGTGCTCAAACACAAAGTAATTGAAATACCGGTTGACTACTTTAATTTTTTTGCTTTTGACCGGGAGTTTGCCCACTTCACTATGTTGGTGCGCATGACATTGATCAGCGAAAATACATGATACGCAATCGGGCGAGGAGGGCGTGCATTGAAGCGCTCCGAACTCCATGATAGCCTGATTAAATGTGGCAGGGTCGCTGGCTGGAATTAATAGATTAAGCTGTGTTTCAAAAACCTTTCTGGTCGAAAGATTAGAAATGTCATCGTAGATGCCAAACACCCTCGAGATAACCCTGTAAACATTCCCATCGATTACTGGCACTGCCTCGTTGTAGGCAAAAGAGGCAATAGCAGCGGCAGTATATGATCCGACGCCTTTTAGAGTGATAAGGGATTTAAAACTATCTGGAAATACACCTCCAAATTCGGCAGCCACCATTTGGGCACATGAGTGCAAATTTCTTGCTCGTGAGTAATAGCCAAGACCTTGCCATAGGGCAAGTACATCCTCCTGACTCGCCTTGGCCATATCAGTTACGGCAGGAAATCGTGAAATGAATTTCTCAAAATATGGCAGCCCCTGGGCCACTCTTGTTTGTTGAAGGATGATCTCGGACAGCCAGATTTTGTAGGGGTCCTTCGTTTCTCGCCAAGGAAGGTCCCTTTTATGCCTTCCATACCATCTAATCAAAATCTTTGAAAATGCCTTATTAGTTTCGGCCACTTTGTAAGAAATACTTGAGTTGAGGCGACAAAATAAGCGGTTTTATTTAACTCTTTCTTTTTTATTTCTACACTGCTCATTTAAATTTGTGCCCATTAAAAAAACCAGGGCAACGCATAATTAAATATAAAAGAAGTGACTAAAGCAGACGTAATTAACGAGATTGCAGAGAAAACGGGGATTGATAAAGCAGATGTACAAACAAGCGTAGAGGCTTTTTTCACCGTTGTTAAAAGCTCTATGGCTGATGGGAGTAACATTTACGTTCGTGGCTTCGGAAGTTTTGTAAACAAGAAGAGAGCGAAGAAAATTGCCAGAAACATATCAAAAAACACCGCCATCGTTATTGATGAGCATTATGTGCCTAGCTTCAAGCCTTCTAAGGTTTTCATTGAAAAGGTAAAAAGCAGCAACAAACTGAAATAGGCACTTGCCTATCTCAAGCCACCAAATTCATGTCCAAACAAAGGATTGTTTTAACAGTATTAGGGGTTGGGCTAATAGCTATTTTGTTCAGCTTACCGAAAGTTGTAGTTGACAATGACGGCGATATGGATGAGGTTCCTTCAGCTGCCCCTGGAGAAAACGCTAATTCAAGCGAAGTTGCCAGCGCTCATGAAGTAGAACTATCTGATTCTGACCAGAAAAAGATACAATATTTCAAGGAGCAGTTAATAATTCAAAACAAATCAGCTATCTTTGCAGACTCTTTGGCAAACACCTACTTGTTGGTTCAGCAATTGGATAGTGTTTCAAAGTATGCAGACCTTATTTCGGAGGCTGACGGGTCACTTGAAGGGAAAGAAAAAGCGGGTAATTATTACTTTGAAGCTTTTGGTTTTGCCACAGATGATGCGAAAGCCAGGAAGTTTGGAGAGAAAGTCAGAGAGTTGTTAGGAGCGGTGGTGGAAGCTAATCCAGACAACTTGAGTGCTAAATCAAAAATAGCCATGACCTATATCTCTTCATCCAATCCCATGCAAGGGATTTTGATGTTGAGAGAAGTTTTGGAAAAAGACCCTGAAAATAAAGAAGCCCTATACAATATGGGAATTCTTTCAATGCAGTCTGGTCAGTATGATAAAGCCGTTGAGCGACTCGAAAAGTTGCTCTCAGTTGATTCAGAGAATATACAAGCCATGTTTTATCTTGGCGTAAGTTATAAGGAGTTAGGTAATAAGGAAAAAGCAAAAGCCTGGCTCATAAAAGCGAAGGAAACAGAAAATGATCCGGCAGTAAGTGCCGCAGTTGACTCTTACCTTCAGGAATTGAATTAAAAATATTGTTTAACAAATAAAGACATTCGCATATGCCTTGCGGAAAAAAAAGAAAGAGACATAAGATCGCTACTCACAAGAGAAAGAAAAGACTCAGAAAGAATAGGCACAAGAAGAAGTAATTTACTTTTTAAAATGGAATCAGTGTGAGCAATGAATTAATAATAAATTCGACTCCACAAGGATCCCGGATTGCCTTACTTAGAGACAAGCGATTGGTAGAGTATCATCAGGAAAGTGATGATAATCAATTTAATGTTGGAGATATATATTTAGGAACTGTAAAAAAGATCGTACAGGGCTTAAATGCTGCTTTTATTGATGTAGGCTACGAGAAAGATGCGTTTTTGCATTACCTCGACTTGGGGCCGCAGGTGCAGTCGTTGAATAAATACACCCGACTTGTAACCGCCGATAAAAACATTAGCAACAAACTGGCAGGTTTTAAACCCGAAAAAGACATTGATAAGCTTGGCAAAATCAGCCAGGTTCTTACCAAGGGTCAGAAGATACTTGTTCAGGTTGTAAAAGAACCCATCTCCACAAAAGGCCCCCGGCTATCTTGTGAACTGTCCCTTGCAGGACGGTATTTAGTACTTGTGCCATTCTCCAACACCGTCAATGTTTCCAAGAAAATTGACAGTAGCGACGAGCGCAAACGGCTTGTCCGTTTGGTGTCTTCTATAAAATCGGAAAACTTTGGGGTTATCATCAGGACTGTCGCTCAAGGCAAAGATGTTGCTGAGCTTGACAAGGACCTGAGAAACCTGGTGACGATTTGGGAAGACGGCATGCAGATCCTTCGGACAGCCCAATCCAAGGATAAAATCATCGGCGAAATGAGTCGGACAAACTCAATTCTCAGGGATGTCCTGAATGAGTCATTCGACGCTATTCATATTGATGATAAAAAGACTTTTGGTGATGTAAGGAGTTATGTGAACAAAATAGCTCCTGATAAAGAAAAAATCCTCAAGCAATACACAGGGAAAGTCAAAATATTTGAGCACTTCAACGTTGAGAAGCAGCTGAAGATGTCTTTTGGCCGTTCTGTTAGTGTAGCTGGTGGAGGCTATCTGATCATCGAACATACGGAGGCCCTCCATGTAATTGATGTAAACAGCGGAAACAAATCAAACGCCGAAGAAGACCAGGAGTCGACTGCTATGCGTGTGAACATGGACGCTGCTGCTGAAATAGCCAGACAATTGCGCTTGCGCGATATGGGAGGCATCATAGTTATCGACTTTATTGACCTTAAGCGTCAGGAAAACCGCAAAAAGGTGTATGAGAAAATGAAGCAGGAAATGAGCAGTGATCGCTCAAAGTATACTGTGCTTCCTCTTTCTAAGTTTGGATTGATGCAAATTACCCGTCAAAGGGTAAGGCCTGAGATGAACATTGCTACAAGGGAGGTTTGTCCCACTTGTAATGGCACAGGCAAGATCACAGCATCTGTGATTGTGGCCGATCAGATTGAAAAGAACATTGAACATATTTTTGGTAAGCAAAATGAAGCTAAGCTTACCATTAGTTTGCACCCTTATTTGTACGCCTACTTTACAAAAGGTGTTTATTCTAAGCGAGTGCAGTGGTTCATGAAGTATTACAGGTGGGTCAAATTAATCGAGGATTCTTCTCTTGGTTTAACAGATGTCCACTTTGTGAATTCCTCTGGTGAGGAAATAGAACTAGTTTAAAACTTAATGCCAAGCTCCAGTTGAAAATAGTCATTTTTGACCACGGGCTTGGCATCAACAGGCACTGTTTTGGAGGCAATATTGGCTAATCCTCGGTTGTAGCTAAGACCTCCAAAAATTATTGTCGATATCCCCAATTCCATTTCAGTTCCTACTCCAAGCACCGCGGAAGCATCTATAGGCAGGAATTTTTCTATAAAAACAAAGTCGTTGTTAGTTGGGGAATCAAATATTTTGATATCCATCATTGAGCCTACCTGAAAGAAAATACGGCTGCCAGGAAGGTAGTCATCCGTATAAAGTTTCAGTAGCAAAGGCACTTGCAAATACTGAATTTTATATTCCTCGGAAGTATTTGCATAAGAGCCGCCATTTTCACCTACGAAATTAATTCCTACGGTTTTTGGCGCAAAGGCGAGGCCAGTAGTGAAGCTATAAGTGTCGGTGAACGCAAATTCCGTAACAATGCCCAGCACCATTTTAAAGCTTGCTTGCTGAGGCGATAATGCCAACGTGTCAGAAAGGCTTGAGACTCGATTTATATTATAAGAAGGAGAAAACCTCAAGCCAATTTTTACCTGGGCAAAGGATGAAAGACAAATGATACTCAAAATTGCAACGAGAGAAATTCTTTTCATAGATGATCGTTTCATTGAAGCGGATGGTGGTTTTGAATTTGATTATAGCTTAATCATTAAATAGAAACTCCATTCTCATTTTTTCAAAACGCTATAATCTCTAGTTTTAGTCAAAATTTGATATTATGAATCGAAATTATGCATTTCTAGGCATTTTTCTTGCCTTGTTTGCCTGCGAAAAAAAGGAATGCCAAATTGAGCCCGAAATACAGGCGATTCCTGTCGAGGTGTCTATAGAACGCAAAGAAGAAGCCCTATTTGAGTCGCCGACACCAAATGAGGTCAATACTTTTTTAAGTAAAAATCAAACATTGGCTGATTACTTTCTGGATGCCAGTCAATACCCGGCTGACAGTTTATTGGCCAATCGATTGTCGAAGCTAATTCCGCGCCTGGATTCACTCGTGATTGATGTCAATCGAAAATTTGGTGATATAGCTTGGCTAGAGTCGCAGTATGCATCTGCATTTAAGCATCTCAAATACTACTATCCTGGTGCTAAAGTGCCGAAGGTACAAACGATGATTACGGGCTTTTACCGTGATATTTATTTTTCCGACAGCCTCTTAATTATAGGCCTTGATTTTTTTATAGGCAACGATGCTAAATATAAGCCGGATAATGTACCGGCTTATATAGCTAAGCGGTTTTCTCCTGACTACGTTGTTCCTGCCTCTTTCTTTTTTCTGTCAGACTTTTACAACAAGGTTGATTACAGTGACAATACACTTCTAAATGAGATGATTACGGCTGGCAAGACTTATTATTTTACGCAAGCGATGACTCCCTGTGTGCCAGATTCAGTGATAATCGGCTTTTCAGCAGAAGAATTAAGTGAAGTGCATAAAAATGAAGATGTTGTTTGGGCTAACTTTATTCAAAATCAATTGCTTTATGAAACCGAGCCCAAATTGATCAACAAGTTTATGGGGGAACGGCCCAATGTATATGAGATTGGCGAAAAATGCCCTGGTCGCATTGGTGCCTGGGTAGGTTGGGAAATTGTAAAGTCCTACATGTACAACAACCCTAAAGTAACTTTGCAAGAGTTGATGGAGGAGGATGACCCAAAGAAGATTTTTACATTGTCAAAGTATCGACCTAACCCACATTAATGGGCCAGGAATGCTAGCCATAAAGGAATTTGCTTTTCGAGGCTATATTTTTCTTCAGCGAGTGTTCGGGCGTTTTCTCCCATTTTGTGCAGCGCTTCTGGTGTTTCAAGTAGAGGCCAGTTTTTCTCGAAAAAGCTTTTTGGGTTGGTCGGTTTGTAAACAACGCCGCAATTCTTACTTCGAATTTCTGTTGCTATCCACCCTTCAAAATTGCAAATGACTGGCTTTCCAACAGCAAGTGCATCGAAATACTTATTAGGGCTGCCAGTCCAGAGTTTATCGTAAGGCCCGAACGACAGATACATCATGCTAGCATTTTTCATTAATTGGGTTGCAGCGTGTTTACTTTCATGAGCTAGGAAGGAAACGTTGGAAAGATTTCGCTTCATCACTATTTTCTGAAGCAGCTCTTTCTCAGCGCCATCACCCATTATGATGCACTTAAAATGCTCCAGTTTCCTTTCTGTCGCTTCAGTTGCCAGGTCGATCAGGTAGCCCAGTTGATTCGCTTTTCCGAGCGTACCTGCATATAAAATCGTGAATTTTCCATCTTTTTCAGCACCAGGGTTAGGGTTTTCCATTAAAGAGAGATCAGCAAAATTTGTGATGCAGATCGTTTTGTTGCCATGCCCCAGCGCATCGAAATACGTTACCATGGCTGGGCTCATTGCGACAATGCCTTTCGCTGCTTTGTAGATCGACAGCTCTATAGTCTTTAGTATTCTTATCAACAGGCGATTTTTGATGTAACCCATCTGTACAGGAACGTCGGGCCAGAGATCGCCAACCTCGAAAAAGAAAGGTGTGCCCTGTTTGCGCTTGATGAGCATTGCCAATATGCCTACTGTCAGCGGAGTGCTAATGGCATAAATATAATCGGGTTGGGGCAAGGAACGTATTTTTTTATAGGCAGCTTGAAAGAAGCGCAGGAATGAACTTATCCTTTTTACGAAGCCTAGTTCATTGTCGTAGTGAACAGGCAAATAGTGAACCGTGTATCCGTCGATCTCCATGGTTCCTTGACTCTTTTTGTTCCAGGCAGTTACTACTTCCACTTCATGTCCAGCTTGTATCAAAGCGCGACAAAGGTGCCACGAGCGGATGCCACCTCCCTCTTCCGGTGTTTTGAAGTATTGGTGAAGAAGGATGATCTTCATGCTTTAAGGTTTTTTCTGCGAGCCATTATAATAGGCACAGAAGAAAGCTAAAGAACACTCCTCACACTTAGGTGAACGGGCCAGACAGGTGTAGCGGCCATGGAGGATAAGCCAGTGATGGGCTTTTGGGATATGTTCCTCCGGGATATATTTTACCAGCTGCTTTTCTACCTCAAGAGGTGTTTTTGCTGTTTTTGTCACAAGCCCAAGTCGCTTCGAAACCCGGAAAACATGTGTGTCTACAGCCATTGTAGGCTGGTTGTAGATAACCGATGCTATGACGTTGGCTGTTTTTCTGCCTACTCCCGGAAGTGTCTGCAAATCCTCGATCGTACCTGGTACTACAGAGTCGAAATTTTCGACTAATTTCTGACCCAGGCCAATCAAGTGTTTTGTCTTATTGTTAGGATAGGAGACGCTCCTTATATAAGGAAAAAGTTCGTCAAAATTAGTTGACGCAAGATGTGCAGGTGTAGGAAAGTCACTAAAAAGTGCGGGCGTAACTAAATTTATCCGTTTGTCCGTACATTGGGCACTCAAAACTACCGCTACAAGTAACTCGAAAGGGTTGCTGTAGTGCAATTCGGTTTCCGGTTCAGGAAAGTGCTCAGTAAAGAAATTTATAAAAGCCTCGTATCGTTCTTTGCGTGTCATCAGTCTGTCACTATTTAGTGATAGACTGTAAATTTAGTTCTTTGGCTTTATTAAGAATGTTTTTCACTGAATTTTCAGATGGAAAATAGTCAACAGCATCGAGTTGTTTAGTAATCTCAATTAACTGAACAAATTGCTCCTGCACTTTGCTGTCACAAAGCAAGGCACTTTCAATGTCAATATTTTCTACTGCTGATGTTTCTCCATACACGTACCGAATCAGGTCATTTTCTGTAAATGTTTTTGTCATAGGCTATACTTGTTTGCTGCATTCTCTTCCTCAGATTAATGAGAGCATACCGCATTCTGCCAAGCGCCGTGTTGATACTAACACCCGTTGAGTCGGCAATATCCTGAAAGCTCATTTGCATGTAATGACGCATAATCAATACTTCCTTTTGAGCTTCCGGTAACTCCTGAATCAACTGCCTGAGCATTTGATGGGTTTCCATCTTAATCTGCTTATTTTCAATCGGATCTTCAGCAAATTCCAGGGTATTAAATACCTTGGAGCCGTCTTCCATCACTACCACAGGATAGCGCTTCTCCTTTCGAAAATAATCTATGGCCAAATTATGAGCTATTCGAAGTATCCATGGCAGGAACTTTCCTTCTTCATTGTATCGGCCGGATTTAATGGTCTTAACGGCTTTGATAAATGAATCCTGCAACAAATCTTCAGCTACATAACGGTCTTTTACAATTAAATAAATAGTGGTATAAACCCTATTCTTGTGCCTGTTCAACAGTGTACTAAAGGCTTCCTCGTCCCCATTTTTGTACAGCGTTACTAATTGGCTGTCCCTAATTTCATTCTTGCTCATCAAACTTCACTTTTAGTAACGTAGAGGTTTATGCCATATTGTAACAGTTAGAGGTTTAAAGTGTGGTAAGCTCGTGAAAATGTCACGGTTTTCATTGTTTGTGACATGAATTTTAAGAATTCATTTCCGCAGATAAAAATTTTTGCCACTAAAATTTTTTATAGATAATAATGTATCGCTTTGGTTCGTTAAACTTGGTTTACCTTAATGAAACAATTCAGAGACTTTTCACCATTATAACTTTAAGTTTGCACTACAATAGTACCAAATAGATGGAAGTAAGCACATTGAATGATCAAGCCGTAGCCTTCGACGATCTTGATCCACGTAAGTATATCATCATAAAGGGTGCCAAAGTTAACAACCTCAAGAATGTTAGCGTGGCTATTCCAAGAAACAAGCTGGTTGTAGTGACGGGTCTTTCCGGATCGGGCAAGTCGTCGTTGGCTTTCGACACACTCTTCGCTGAGGGGCAACGTAAGTATGTAGAAAGCCTTAGTTCCTATGCCCGACAGTTTTTAGGGAGAATGGAAAAACCAGAAGTGGAGTACATTAAAGGTGTATCTCCAGCGATTGCTATCGAACAAAAGGTCAACACACGCAACCCAAGGTCGACGGTTGGAACGACAACAGAAATCTATGACTATCTAAAACTATTTTTTGCAAGGATTGGGATAACCTATTCTCCTTTGAGTGGCGAAATTGTTCGCAGAGATTCGGTAACAGACGTGGTCAATTGGATATATGGCCATGAAGCTGGCTCAAAAGTTATTATTTCTTGTCCCTTGAAGCTAAAAGAAGAGAGGACGTTGGAAGATGAGTTCAGGATTCTTTTGAGCAAAGGGTATACAAGACTCATACTGGAAGCTGAAGTGTTGCAAATAGAAGATTTGGTAGAGCAAAAGACGACAATAGCAGAGCCTCAGAAGCTCGAAATATTGATCGACAGGGCTTCGGCACAACCTGATGATGAAGACAATCAATACCGCTTGTCTGACTCCGTTCAAACGGCGTTTTTTGAAGGAGAAGGGACATGTTTTGTTGAAGTATTGGAAAGTAGTCGTAAAGAGTTTTCTGACAAATTTGAGCTAGACGGTGTCCGCTTTGAGGAGCCAAGTGTTAATCTGTTTAGTTTCAATAATCCTTATGGTGCTTGTAGAACCTGTGAAGGCTTCGGTAAAATTTTAGGAATTGATGAAGACCTTGTGATTCCAGACAAAAGTTTGTCAGTATATGAAGGAGCGGTTGCTCCATGGAGAGGGGAAGTCATGCAGGCGTGGGCTCAACCTCTTTTGAAAAATGGCATAAGGTTTGACTACCCGATTCATCGTCCAATAAACGAGTTGACAGAAGAGCAGTATCAACTGTTGTGGACAGGAAATAAGTATTTTGAAGGATTGAATGCTTTCTTTAAACACCTGGAAAGCCAAACTCACAAAATACAGTACAGAGTGATGCTCAGTAGGTATAGGGGCCGCACCGTTTGTCCTGATTGTCGGGGCACAAGACTGCGAAAGGATGCATCTTATGTTAAAGTCGATGCTTATTCCATTGCTGATCTAGTACTTATGCCTGTTTCACAGGTGCTTAAAGTATTACAAGACATCCAACTTTCTGACCATGATCGAACAGTAAGCAAGAGAATTTCGACGGAAATTCTCAATCGGCTTAGTTACCTCGATCAGGTCGGTTTAGGTTATTTAACGTTGAACCGATTGACAAGTACCCTTTCGGGTGGGGAGTTCCAACGAATAAAATTGGCTACTTCACTTGGAAGCGCACTTGTTGGCTCCATGTATATTTTAGACGAACCTAGCAATGGTCTTCACCCCAGGGATACTGCTCGTTTAATTGAAGTTTTACTTACGCTTAAGAACCTGGGAAACTCAGTAATAGTGGTAGAGCATGAGGAAGAGGTGATGAAAGCAGCGGATCAAATTATTGATATTGGTCCTGGGGCCGGTAGCCATGGCGGCGAGCTAGTCTTTCAAGGCGACTGGGCAGAAATTCTTGTAGAAGAAGTTTCTCATACAGCCCGCTTTCTCAACGGTCGTGATGTGATCGAGGTGCCAAAGAAGCGACGCAAGTGGAATGAATCAGTTGTTATTTCTGGAGCCCGCGAAAACAACCTCAAGAATGTAAGGATGGAGTTTCCTTTGGGGGTAATGACAGTGGTTACCGGAGTAAGCGGCTCGGGGAAATCTACGCTGGTGAAAAGAATTTTATACCCAGCAATTGGAAAAATCCTCGGGACGGTCAATGAAGCTACAGGTAAGTTTGATAAACTTGAAGGCGACTATAAGAGGGTAACTCAAGTAGAGTTTGTGGATCAAAATCCGATTGGTAAGTCGTCGAGGTCCAACCCGGTAACCTATGTGAAAGCTTATGATGTTATCAGACAACTTTTTTCTGATCAACCTTTGGCCAAACAGCGAGGCCTTAAACCGGCAAGTTTTTCCTTTAATGTGGAGGGTGGGCGCTGTGAGACTTGTCAAGGTGAGGGAGAAGTAAAAATTGAAATGCAGTTTATGGCTGATATCAGGCTTCTTTGCGATACCTGTCATGGAAAGCGTTTCAAAGATGAAGTGTTGGAAGTAAAGTACCAGGACAAGGATATTTCGGAAGTACTTGACCTGACAGTAGAGGAAAGCATTGCTTTTTTCGCAGATAAGCCAGCAATTGTTAATAAGATGAAGCCGCTTTTTGAAGTTGGCTTAGGATATGTGAAGCTGGGCCAGTCTTCTAACTCACTTTCTGGTGGAGAAGCTCAAAGAGTTAAACTGGCGTCGTTTATAGGGAAACGGAATGCTGGCAGTGCCGAGCATATTCTGTTTATTTTTGACGAACCTACCACAGGCCTTCATTTTCATGATATTAAGAAACTGCTTGACGCACTTAATGCACTCGTAAATCAGGGTAACTCTGTGCTGATTATTGAGCACAATATGGAGATCGTAAAAAATGCAGATTGGATAATTGATTTAGGGCCTGAAGGAGGAATTGAGGGCGGCTCAATTTGTTTCGCAGGTTTGCCAGAAGATATGGTAAAGCTTACAGGGAACCACACGGCCGATTATCTGAAAGAAAAACTCAAATAAAGCTGCGATGAAAGCAATCACCTTTCAAGGAAAAGAGCAACTTAGCTTTGAAACAGTCAAAGACCCCGCAGTCATTGCACCGTCCGATGTAATATTGAAAGTTGAGCTTACGGCAATTTGCGGCTCCGATCTTCATGTATACAGAGAGCACGAAAAAGGCCTCGACCTGGGTACGGTAATGGGTCATGAGTTTCTCGGGGAGGTTGTAGAAGTTGGAGCACAGGTAAAGCATCTCAAAAAGGGCGACAGGGTAGTGAGCCCGTTTACGACCAGCTGCGGAAAATGCTACTATTGTCAAATAGGCCTTACTTGCAGGTGTAGCCAGGGTCAACTTTATGGCTGGGTAGAAGGCGGACATGGACTGCATGGAGCACAGGCGGAATTTGTGCGGGTTCCAATGGCCGAAAGCACACTGGTAAAGTCACCCGAGGGCCTAAGTGAAGAACAAGTACTTCTTACAGGTGACATTTTTAGCACAGGGTATTTTTGTGCGGAAAACGCCGGGGTAAAACCTGGCGGGAAATATGTGGTACTCGGATGTGGTCCAGTTGGGCTGATGGCTGTGCTTGCATGTAAAATACACGAGGCGGAAACCGTTTGGGCAGTAGATAGTGTGCCGGAGCGTTTGGCAATAGCTGAGAGGTATGGTGCGGTCCCGGTTGACATGGCGCGGTTAGATGTGAAGGGCTATATTGATCAGGCAACACACGGTGTTGGAGTGGATGCTGTGTTGGAAGTAGTGGGAAATCCGGGCGCACAGAAACTAGCATTTGATCTGGTAAGAGCCGGTGGAGTTATTTCTTCGGTTGGTGTTCACACTGCCAGCAACTTTGCCTTTTCTCCAGTTGATGCCTATAACAAGAACATCACCTATAAAACCGGCAGGTGCCCGGCCCGACATTATATGGCCAAGCTGCTGCCATTATTGTCGAGCCAAAAAATCGATCTTTCAGCTATCATTTCGCACAGATTGCCATTATCTGATGGTGTTGAGGCCTATCGACTTTTTGATAAAAAGCTTGATAAAAGTTTGAAAATTATTCTCAATAACTAATCAACGAGTTAAGTCAAGAAAGATGTCTCCCATTAAGACCAGTTGTATATGGTCTTTTGATTTTTCCTTCATTAGATAGGCAATACCATGCAAGTCTCCGTCATTGAGAAGCTCCAGCGTGTCATTCCTCATGGCATATTTTTGGGAATGCTTCAACGTATCAGCTGAAAATATACACCCTGGATACCCATAGGCCGTAATGGTTACCTCATCATCATCAAATTCGATCCAGCCTTCCATGGTCATAGCGATATCATCGCTTACATCTGGAAAAGCTTCTTTGCTGGTTTTCCAGTCAGCCTTCCATTTGCCTTGAAGGTGCTTTTGGCTGCTGTCATTGTCAGTGCAAGAAGAAAAGGCAACTACTACAATTATGACGGAATACTTAAATAGAGAACGCATATCTGTTTTATCACAATTGGAAGAACGAAATTATAAAAAGGTAATTGCTTTTCCATGCATCTATTTCATGCCCTGAGCCGTATGGTGAGCGAGAGCCATGATGCTTAGCATGGGATTAACGCCACTTGCTGAAGGAAAAGCAGAACCATCAGCGACAAAGATATTAGGTACTTCATAGAGACTACCATCAGGTGCCGTTGGATGGGTCTTGCTATCCTCGCCCATTCTACATGTTCCCATTTGATGCGCACTATAAAGGGGAAACTGATTGGCTCGCCAACCCCAAACGGGTACATCATGAAGCAGCTTCTCAAGATCTGCCCGGCTACCATTGTTGTAAAACCTTTTGTTGGAGAAATGGGGAAAGATAATTTGCTCACATTGGTTAGAGAAATGTAGTCTGCTTGCTTCCCCTATTCCCTTAATGATATGATTGAGATCATACCTATGTATTTTATAGTTCACAATAGGTTGTCCTTCCTTGTCAGTGGTTACATAGCCAGGGAATTTATCTCGAACGATTGCAATAAATGTGGCGATGTGGGAGATTTTTAACATGTCTTCTTTAAACTGAGATGAACCAGTCCACGGAAGCGACATTGCAATTAACCCTGGGTGTGTGGGCGGTGTTTCCAGTTTAAAGCCGTAGTTGCCATCGATTTTAGAAAAATGATCATTGACTACCGACATCATTGGGCCAAACCAAGGCTCTGATTTACCAGAATAGAGTGCGCTTATACCAACTGTAGGATGAAGATGAAGGTGTTTGCCAATGTGGCCATGGATCAAGCCACTCCTCTTTAGCAGTGCAGGCGTTTGGAGGGCCCCGGCTGCAACAACAACTTTATCGGCACGGATAAATATTTTCTTTCCGACACCGTCTTTTCCAACACAAATTGCCTCAGCTCCTATGGCTCTGCCACTTTTTATAACGATTCGTTTGATTGTGGTTTTGCTAATAAGTCTTGCTCCGCTAGCAATTGCATTTGGTAAATATGTCTGGGCTGTCCCCTGTTTAATTCCATATCGGTCGCCGAGGCTACTAAAACCAAGTTTTTCAAATTCACTGTTGCCTGGAGTTTTTTCATTTCTGGGGATTAAACCGACTTTCTGATTGAGTTTCTGAGAGGCGTCAAACAGTAGCTGGTTCTGGAAGTTATGTGTTTGATCGTTAGTATTGACCGAAATTTCTTTGGATACTGCATCGAGACTCGACTGAAAAAATTGAGAGGTTAGGAATGGCAAGCCATGTTCTTTTGACCATTCATCCAAGATATAGTTGGGCGTGCGAAAACAGCCTGCCCAATTGATGGTGGTTCCCCCTCCTACACTGCTTCCTGCGAAGATACTCACCTGGCCATCGGCAGAAGTGATGGCACCTTTCCCATCGAACAGTTGCTCAGTCATGTTACCTTCTTCCTGAGTAAACTCGTCACCATGGAGATAGGGGCCCTTATCGACGATAATTATATCTTTCCCGGCATTTGATAATTCGCCAGCAACTACACCTCCGCCAGCCCCGGAGCCAATAATCAGAACATCACAGCTCAAAATCGATTCTTGCTCGATTGACATTTCTGGCATTTTTGCTTGCCTATTGCCCTTCCCTAAAATTGGACCAGGATATTGTAGTGATTTGAAAGAAGGGTGTGTTCCGCCTTCTGACGAACTGAAATAGATAAAAGTTGAGAGTTTTTTAAGCGAAGAAAATGCTTTTCTCAATGCCTTCGCGGGACTTGCAGACCATGCGACAAATAGTTTTTGCTTTTGACTCTCTGATAAGTCTACAAACCTTTTCATAGGTCCTGCCCAGGTAATACCGAGCAGGTAGCTGTCCAATATTTTAAGGAGCTGGATAAATTCCTCTCTGGCCGGGCGTGGCTGGCTGTCAATTACTTCCCCTATTTTTTCCGGATCAACTCTTTCAGATCCTTTTGACAACCAGAATTCTGCGTCACTTCCTTCCCTTTTTTGGCTGGCTATGAAAGTGTTTGCAACTTCCTCTAATATTTTCCGATTGCGATCAGTTAGTTTCATTCAAAGAATTTCATCAGAATTTTTGGGCTTTTTTCGATAGCATACGAAACATTACATACTCCTCAGCCTGTTCATTGTGGCTATTGATTCCTGAGTTATCAATGTTGCGCAAATCACTCTTTGTTTCAAATTACCATAAATCCGTTGTAATGCCTATTGGGAGGGTAGGCAAAATGCTATACACATAATATACGGGTAACATTGGGTGGGTCAGCCCGATGATAGCACGTACAAATAGACTATTTTACTCAAAAAGGCACATCTATTGATCTTATGTTAATTTAATGTTAACTTTATGTTACCAAGGACGTTTAATATAGTCGTCAAAAAATATTTTCGCTTTGAAGCAAGGAATTAAAATATTGATTTTACCATTGGTATTGGCTTTTTCAAGCTATGGTCAGTCGACTGCTGAGACTGCTATGGCTTCATTAAGCTTTCATTCTGATCTGGAAAAGTCAGTATTGATTGGAGGCAATAGTAAGTCAACACTTGATTATTTGTTGGCTGTGGATCTCACAAATGATAAAACATCTGCATCAGAACAGAAAGAGATTTACTCTAAAAACCTGGCTTTTTTCAAAAAGCAGCAACAGCGTTATAACAATGATGAACATTTTTTAAAGTTTCTTTTTTATAAGGTTCACCGTTCAGAATTAAAAAAATACGAGCAGTATGTAAGCTTTTCGAATCAAATTGAAGAGGGTGCCTACGACTGCCTTACTGCCACTTCACTGTATGCTTTGTATTTGATTGATCTGGGTTTTAAGGTTGATATAGTGGAAATGGACTACCATATTTATCTTAAAGTTAGAACCGGCGAAAAGAGTTTCCTTTTTGAATCTACAGATCCAATAGGTGGTTTTCTTGCAAGCGAAAAGGAAATAGCTCAGAAAGAGGTAGAGTACATGAATGTTGCAGCCGAGAGTTTGTCTGGTATTGGATCTAACTCGAAAGGTGCCCAACAGACCCACATTCTTAATGGATCTCTTAACCAAAGTGAGTTAATTGGACTTCATTATTACAATCAGGCAATAATTGCCTGGAACGAGAAGAACACAGCCGCAGCATTGGTGCTTATAGAAAAGGCCTACTATTTTTATCCTTCAAACCGCATTTCGTCGCTTCAAAAGTTCTTTAGTAGAAATGTGGATTTACTCGCAAGCAAGTAGTTGAACTTCCTTTAGGAAGTCCGGAAGATACCTCTATCTCTCGAACTCATATAGTATTCAGTTTAGTCAGCGGTTTATGGTGCCTTGTTTTTGCTAAAAGCAGTGCGTGCCTATTTATAGCTTGATTGTTGGCTTGTTCAACTCCTGAGTCATGCATGAATTCTTGGAAGGGACAAAACAAAAATGCCTGGCTACTTGCCAGGCATTTTTGATAAATCACTTCTTTTCGTGAGTCGAACCTACTCCATGATTTTGAATTCAACCCTTCTGTTTTTCTCCCTGTTTTCTCTGGTATCGTTGGGGACCTTTGGTTTGGCCTCGCCATATCCTATCACAGTTAACCTTGCTTTGTCAATACCATTGTTGACGAAGAAATTGTATACCGCTCTTGCTCTAAGTTCAGATAAGCGCTGGTTATAGTCTTCTGGTCCGGTTGAGTCAGTATGACCTGAAATTTCAATCTTACCAATCTTGTTAGCTTCCAGCATTTCTTTTACTCGTTCCAACTCTGGGTAAGAGGAAGTTTTCAACTCATACTTTTCCAAGTCGAAGAAAATATTGTTGAATGAAACTTGTGCTCCCTTTTCTATTTTTACCATGAAAAGATCAAGTTGTCTGGTTTTTTCCTCTGGATCTGGTTGGTTTAAGTCCAGGTTTCTATCCAGTGAAATATATCCAA
Organism: uncultured Roseivirgaceae bacterium; assembly: GCA_964351395.1. GTDB lineage: Bacteria > Bacteroidota > Bacteroidia > Cytophagales > Cyclobacteriaceae > Imperialibacter. The sequence goes on along the minus strand of CAYGOF010000001.1, from coordinate 764,026 downwards.
TAGCTTCGGTAATGACACCATAGTGTGCACCCCCTCTTAGGCTGAAGTGAAACTCGCCTGTTTCTGGGTTGGTTTTTACTGCACCAATATCGACACCGTCAGGGAGTCGCTCAATCATGATGGTAGCAATTACCGGTTGCTGAGTTTTCTCATCCAGCACCCTTCCGTTCAATGCAATGACAATATCCTTTGGTTCCAGTTTTTCATTTCCGGTTTTCGTTCCATCAGCAATCAAATTGTCTTCTGGCTTGATAAGGAAGTCATCAATTTCAAATCTGTAAATGTCGGTATCCTCATTTTCAACTCCTCTTGAGAAGTAGGCGTGTTTGCCAGATGTGGGCATATTAAAATATATATCGTCACTTGAAGTGTTGATACCGGCACCAAGGTTTTCAGGTTCCGACCAATTTTGCCACGTATCATCCAGTCTCGTGGTCACGAAAATATCTGCACCACCATATCCGCTGATTCCTTTAGTAGAAAAATAAAGCGTTTTATTTCCGTTTGTAAGGAATGGAGCTGCTTCGTCAGAGGCATTATTAAGGTCTCCTCCTAGGTTTTTCGGTTCTGACCAAGTGTTCTTCCCTTTTTTGAAAGAAACATAAAGATCACGGCCACCATAAGTATCATCGCGCTCTGATGAAATAATCATCACTTCTCCATCTGCAGAAAGACAATAGTCAACTTTAGAATTATAATTGTAGTCATCTTCAATTTCAATATTTTCTGGTGTCGACCATTGGCCGTCTACAAATTTACTCATTGAAGCTCCTGCAAACATTTTACCTTTCTTGCCGTACTGATTACCTAACAGAACAGTCAGCTCGCCATTTTCCTGAGTAATTGACGACACGAAGTTAGGTCCTTGAGTATTCAAAGGTGGTCCTGCATTTTTCGCTATATTCCATTCTTGCTTTTCTTCATTCCATTCAGAGTACCAAATGTCTTCTGCATCTTCGGCGCCCCCAATATTTTCTGGGTGAAACTGGCGGCTGAAGAAAAGGAACTTTCCATCAGGAGAAATAATGGGGCTGTGGTCGACATATGTACTATTTACATTTGTCCCAAGTTTTTCCACTGTTTCCATTTCCTGGTTCACATTTTTAGCGATATTCAGCAAAACGGTAATAGGAATGTTAGAGTCGCTAATTCCGATGGCATCTATACTGTTAGGGCCTTTGATTGCTCTACCATCAAGTACTACCCTGATTGCAGCAATTTCGTATCCTGTGCGTTCAAAAAACAGATTTAGGAGCCGACTTTCAATAGGAATTGCTCTAGGAGACAATTCGAAAAGTAGGTACTCATTGAAGTCGGCATCATAGGCATATACCTGGGTGATGGCTCCTGGGTTTTGCGATTCAGCAATTGCTATTTGCTGAGCACGCATTGGTTTTTCAAATGCCACAGTAATAAACTCAGTTCTATCTGTTTTATTAGGTGTCCATGCGTTGGGGTTATCTCCTCCATTTGGCAGCACATTGGGTTTATGCAGTGCTTGAGTTGCAGAATACTCAAGAGGTGACATCTCAGAGGAAACTTCAATGACTCTACTGCCCCAGCTTACGGACTCCTGCGCTTTCAGGCCTATGCCCATCGCTAAAGAACATATTAGTAGTAGTATTCTTTTCATATTAGCCTATTCAATAAGGTTTCGGTTTTTTTTTAAGACAAAGAATTATTCGCGAATTACACGTACTTCAACACGGCGATTCTTTCTTTTAGCTTCGTCTGTTCTATCTAGTGCTAGCGGTTGAGTTCCTCCAAATGCCTTGGTTTGAACCCGATTCTTTTTAATTCCTTTGGAGGTTAAATACTCTTTCACAGCCGTAACCCTGTCAAGAGAAAGCTCCATATTGGCGTTATCGCTTCCTTCAAAATCAGTATGTCCCTCAAGTTGAATGACCATGTTTGGTCTTTCGTTCAACCAATCGACGAGTCTGTCTAATTCTTCGAATGAACTTGAGCTTATTTTAGACCGTCCTCTTTCGAAAATAAGATTTTCGAGTACAATCATTTGATTGGCTTTATCTGGCACCAATCTAAAATCGATGTTGAAAGACTCCTGGCCTTGAACTACTGTTACTTTTATTTCTTTTTCAATGACATCAAAACCGTTGGCCTTCACCCTGACCAGATAGGACGTATTGTTTCTCAAATACAATTCAAAAGAGCCGTCTTGTTGATTGCTCCTGTTTGAACCCATATCGTCGTAGTAGGGAAGTTTTTCGTAAAAAATGGAGGCTGAAATGGGGGTCTCGTTTGCGTCCTCAATGATTTTGCCAGTCACTTTCACTACAGTATCTTGCTGGGCATACGCCTCTACAGACATAAAAAAACTGGCCTTAGCCGTAAGCTGCCACGCCGTTGCTACGAAAAACATGGCAAGGAATGCTGCCTTTGTAATTTTCATGGATAGGTCGATAGTATTTTTTTTAATAAAAGTAAGCTTTTTCGAAGCTAATAAAAATAAAAAGTCAATTAATCAAATGGCCTGCGATTGAAGAGTAAATACCCGATATGGAACATGGCGCCCCATTTTTGCTCTTTATCATCGTATAAATTTGCGGTAAAAGCGATCGGCCCGATCGGGCTTTGGAGGATCAGCCCAGCCGAAGCGGCATAAAATAGTCTGCTTGTATTTCTCTTGTATACAGAGGATCCGTTGGATGTGCTATCGAGAAGCTGAAGCGGTGCAAATACATGGCCTTCCAATCTAAAGTGAAGGTTGTCTTTGATAAAGAACATTTGTGTTAAGCCGGCAGCGACAAATTTGTTAGAGCGGAAGTTTTCGAGAATTAGGGTCGGACTGTCTTGCAGCGGGTAGTAACCTCCGCTAGCCAGCATAGTGCCTCTATAGGTACTTAGTAACGGAAATGTAGAAAAATACCCCATTGCACTATAGCCTAGCCCATACCATTTGACTATTCTGCTATACTTCTGATAGGAAACCCTGCTAGTTAGCCATGCATGTTGTTGTTCGTTGGCTGATAGGGAGGTGGTAGATCCGGGGCGATATTTTTCTGCAGCAAGGTTTGCGCCAAGCGACGCTTCAAATACTTCGCCTTTTGTAGGGTATTGGTTAAAGTCGAGGTTATTCTGACTCACTATGATTTTTCCAACAAGCCCTTGCAATCTTTGGTCGTCTAAAATGTCGTCGGTGCTAACCTGTTGCGTGTTGGCAAAATTGTCTTTAGTGTAAAACAACCCCGGACTAAAAGTAAGCTTGTGGTGCGTTCCTAATGGTGTGCTGATATTGAAGCTAAACTTTCTGTCAATTTGATTAACAATTGTCGGGTCTTTACCCTTCAAAAGGAGTTCATTGGAATTGATATAGTCCCATTGGTTGTAAACAAACTTTGGCTCAAAGTAGAAGGGAATATAGGTTGGAAAATAGAGACGGGCACTTAGTTTGGCCGACTGGTAGAATCTTCCAGCATTGATGGTTCCGTCAAAATGTGTGAAAGTTCGACCTAATCGTTTGTATTGTGCGCCGACCATCAGGTTGGATGTGCTTCTGCTGGTCATAGTGCCTCCAAGCACAAGTTTTACTTTTCTTGAGGGGGAGCCAGCAAGTTTTAATTTATAGAAGTTGGTGGATTCGCTTTTTACCATCTGTGGATACATACTGCGGAAATAGTCTTCCGACACTATTTTGTAGTATCCCGACTTCATTTTTTCCAGCTCAATGATTTTGTTTTTTTTCTCAAGCAAATTATTGAGATAGCTGGTTTGGGCAACATTGAAGCCCTCGACTTCCACTTCGCTGAATTGCAGGGGAACAAAGTCCTTTTTAAAGGCCTCTCTCTTTTTCAGAATTTCTTCTGCCGATACCCGACGATTTATCGCCGACTTGATTTGCTCTATTTGCCTTAATGTTGCCACATACCCACTGTCGGTAATGCTTTTTGCTTTAATGAAGTCGGTCGAACCCAGCCCTTCGAGGTTGGGTTCAATATAGATATTGTCTTTTAGTTTGGTGGGATCCGACTTGTCCAACATTAAGAACAATAATTGCCCATTGATCAGTTTTTCATCCTCATTATAGGGGTATTCCTTATACACTTTTGATGCAACATTAACACCAATGATGATGTCGGGCTCAAACTCACTGATGGCCACATCTACTGGAAAATTGTTGTAAATCCCACCATCAAAAAGATATTTACCATCGAATTTGATAGGGCGGAAAAAGAAGGGGACAGTCATAGAAGCTCTGAGTGCATCTGACAGGTTTCCTTCATGTAGCATTACTTCGGTTTGCGTAAATACTTCTGCAGCCATTGCTCTGAACGGAACGAAAAGGCTGTCAAAATCATACTCGGATCTTCTTGACGCCTGGGCAAGATGTTCAGCTAAAGCAAAATTCAGGGCGTGGTCTTCGGCGATGTTTGTTTTAAAAGAAGCATTGAATGTAGAATCCAGCGACAGCTCGACGGACATCCAGCGGGCGTCAGGCTCTTTTTGAGTATAGAAGTAATTGTAGTCGTCTTGAATTACACCTTTCACCCAGTTTTGCATCTCTTTGGAAAGAGATATTTCCATCAATTCGTCAGCGGAATAGCCGGCCGCATAAAAGCCTCCAACTATACTTCCCATTGAAGTGCCCACTATGTAGTCAATAGGGATATTATTTTCCTCAAGTGCCTTGATTACCCCAGCGTGAGCAAGCCCTTTAGCACCTCCGCCGCTGAGTACAAGCGCGACTTTCTGCGAAAAAGAAAGCACGCTAATACATAACAAGGCAAGCGTTAACAGCATTCTCCGTTCCATAGATGGATTTCGTATTGGGTATACTTTACCAGCAAAATGTTTTTGACACCCCTCCAGGCCTATAGGCACTGTTTATTTAACAGAAGCGCTTAAGATGTCGGGTTGATTGTCGAAAGAAATGGTATCGATAGCAGCAATAATTTTATCTCTTGCTTCAAAATATGCTTCCTTATGTGCCTCCTCGATAGGCTGCGAAGGCGGAATTTCCACCGAAAATGGGTCTACCTGACGTCCGTTGCGCCAAAACCTGAAACATAGGTGTGGACCATTTGCTAAGCCTGTGCTTCCCACATATCCAATAAGCTCTCCTTGCTTCAAAACTTTCCCAGGCTTAATCCCATTGGCAATTTTCGACATATGCAGGTACTGCGTAGTATAGGTGCTATTGTGGCGAATTTTTACATAGTTACCATTGCCCGAATGGTAGGTAGCTTCCAGCACCACCCCGTCTCCAACTGTGTGAATAGGTGTTCCTCGTGGAGCTGCGTAGTCTGTGCCAAGGTGTGATTTATACCTTTTGAGCACAGGATGGAATCGTCGGCCTGAGTAACGGGAACTAATTCTGGTAAAATCCAGTGGAGCTCTTAAAAAAGCCTTACGGAGGCTATTTCCTTTTTCATCGAAATAATCGAGGCCATCGCCCTGGTCGAAATATACGGAGTAGAAGTCACGGTCTCCGTGGTTGAAATAGGCACCTTGTACCTTGGCTATATTGACGACTTCGCCGTCGATCAACTCTTCGTTGAAAATAACTTTGAAGTAGTCGCCTGCCTGAATTCTGAAAAAGTCAATCTGCCATGCGTACATGTCTACCAGTTTAGAAACCAGCATGGGAGACACATTGGCATTTATAAGTGTTTCATACAAAGAAGATTCAATTTTGGCGGCAATTGCCCGTACCCTAAGCTCCTTTTCTTTTTGCACTCTTTCCGTAAATACGGAGTCTTCAAGGTGAAAGACGACATATTCCGTTTTATCCGGCTCATAGGCCATCGCTACAGCTGTTTCTGAAGTGTCTTTTCTGGTAAAGATTGTGTAGTTTTTTCTATAGCCGATCTTTCTTACATCAAAAACGTTTTTGGATTTTGAAGCCAGTTCATAAATTTTTGAAGGCTCAATATTGTAGGTTTTCAATATATCTGAAAGCGTTTGGTCTCTCTTGACGACACCCTCTACAATGTTAAACGAGTCGAGATTAAATCCATAAAGCTGAGGAGGGGTATATTCATCTACAAGCACTGCAGCAGTATCTGCGGTAGCCATTTCAACTGTTCCAGTATATTCAGCCTGGTAGGTAGATTGCTGGTGTTTATATGCAAGAAAAAATAAACCGGAGATGACTACTAGAATGGTTCCTGCTAGAAAATATTTCTTCATCAGGTCGAATCAGGGATTTATGGTGGAAAAAACTGGCTTATTCTTCGTCATTGAAGCACTCGCCTCATCCAGAAACGTTACAAAGTTAACAATATTGAGATCATAGGCCCTCGGTGCTGCTAAAAGGTTCTCATTTGGGTCTAAAATCACATAAAATGGTTGAGCGTTGTTATTAAATCTTGTTATTTGGAAGTCGGCGTTTTGCTTTCCTATAGATTTTTTGATTTTCCCGTCATATGCTGACTCGTACCATTGTGTCTCAGGCAGCTCGGTTTTTTCGTCTACATAAAGTGCTACCAACACAAAGTCGTTTCTTAGTCTGGTGAGTACCTGGGGATCTGACCAAACACGTGCTTCCATTTCACGACAGTTGACACAACCATGCCCAGTGAAATCAATGAAAAGTGGCTTTTGTTGCTGGCGCGCACAAGCTATTGCTTGTTCATAGTCAAAATAGCCTTCAAGTCCATGAGGGAAGTGTAGCATATCGGCATATTTCGGAGGCTCGCAGATATTGCTTTCAGTAGTTCCGTTGTTGGAAGATAAACCTTGTTGACGTACAATACCCGGGATATCAAAATCAAGTGTTGACTGTGGAGGAAGATAACCAGCTAAGCTTTTTAAAGGTGCCCCAAAAAGCCCAGGGACCATATATACCACGAAGGTGAAGGTAACAATTGCTAAAATCAGCCTGGGTACAGGTAATTTTTCCATTTTGCTGTCGCCAGGCAGCTGAAGTTTCCCTAGAAGATAAAAGCCAAGTAAAGTGAAGATCACGATCCAAATAGAAAGGTAAACCTCTCTGTCCAAAATACCCCAATGATAAGCTTGATCTGCTATACTCAAGAACTTGAAAGCAAGCGCAAGCTCTAGAAAGCCAAGCACCACTTTTACCGAATTCAGCCATCCGCCCGACTTAGGTAGCGTGTTTAGCCAGTTTGGAAAAAAGGCAAAAAGAGTAAAGGGAATAGCGAATGCCATTGAGAAAGCTGCCATTCCCAGAATGGGTTTTAGAATCAATCCTCCGGCCGATTCAACTAAAATACTTCCGACAATCGGTCCCGTACATGAGAACGAAACGAGGACCAAAGTAAATGCCATAAAGAAAACTCCTACCATACCGCCTTTGTCTGCATTGCGATCCATGGCATTCACCCATTTATGAGGAAGGGTGATCTCGAAAAGTCCCAGAAATGATAGGGCAAAAACTATAAATACCAGAAAGAAAATAAGGTTGGGCACCCAGCCAGTGGCCAGATCATTGGCAATTTCGGGCCCCATAAAAGGTGCTATCACCGAACCGATCAATGTGTAAATCAAAATGATGCTGAAACCATAAAACAAGGCCTTACTTTTTCCATTCTCTTTGTTGCCTTTACCAGTGAAGAAAGTGACCGTCATTGGAATCATGGGGAAAACACATGGAGTAAGAAGTGCGGCGAGCCCAGCTAAAAATGCCACCACCATAAATCCCCATAAAGAGTAAGCTGAACTAGTGTCGCGCTTGCTGAGTAGTGCTTCCGCTTTCTTCTCTTTCTGTTCAGAAATGTCAGAAGCGGCGGAGGTACTTATTTTGCTGAAATCAGCATACGTAAACTCATCTTCAAAATTGATACACTTTCCGTCAACGTCTGTACAAACCTGATAAAAGTAACTTCCGGCAATTACTATTGGCAAGCTTTTCACCCTGATCGTTTGCCTAAATTCCCCATGACCGCGGAAGTACGTATATTCTCCTTCCCAGAGCTCGTCATATTTTCGCTTGGCTCCAATTGGCCGAATGCTATCAATCGTCTCGTAACTAGCGTTTTCAGTAAATGTGAATTCAGTGATCAAGGGGCCCAGGTCTGGGTCAAAATCGGAAGAATAAAGGTACCAATCATCGTCGATAGTCGCCTTAAAAATGAGGCTAAGCGTATCTCCTACTTTGGGTTCTTCGTTACTTAGCTCATAATTCCAGGAAATGGGCTTTAGTACCTGGGCGTTGATCGTGCCAAAAAGCAATAGCCCTACCAGGAAGAATAGCGTTCTTTTCATTTCACATTTTATTTCAAAACCAGCATGCTCAGATTCGTTACACTAACGCATTCCTTGGCCAATGAGTTTGATCTCGGTTTATTTTCCTGCACTTAATGCAGAAAAATGCTTGTAAAACAATGTTATTGTTTCGATTCCCTTGATATAATTAAATACGCCATAACTTTCGTTTGGAGAATGAATCGCATCCTCATCAAGCCCAAATCCCATTAGTAGAGAGTCAAGTCCGAGTACCTTTTGGAACAACGCCACGATGGGGATACTTCCGCCTTCGCGAGTTGGGATCGGCGTTTTACCCCAGGCTTCCTCAAAGGCTAACGCAGCTGCCTGGTAGGCAGTAGAGTTGGTCGATACCATGGCCGGCTCACCACCATGATGAGGGGTCACTTTTACTTTCACGGTTTTTGGAGCGACGCTTAGAAAATAATCGGTGAACAGCTTAGTGATTTCAGCGGAGCTTTGATTGGGAACCAAGCGCATACTAATTTTTGCATATGCTTTTGAAGGCAGTACAGTTTTAGCGCCTTCACCAATATAGCCGCCCCAGATGCCATTGACATCAAAAGTTGGTCTTATGCCCGTTCTTTCTATTGTTGAATAACCTGCTTCTCCAAAAACATCAGCAATATCAAGGTCCTTTTTATACTTGTCGAGCGAAAATGGCTGTTTGGCCATTTGTGCTCTGTCGTCATCGGAAAGAGCCAGTACCTTGTCATAAAACCCAGGAATGGTGATATGGCCTTTTTCATCCTTCATTTTGGTAATCAATTCGCAAAGCACGTTGATGGGGTTTTCAACGGCGCCGCCATACATGCCTGAGTGTAGGTCTCTGTTTGGCCCTGTAACCTCCACCTCAACATAAGTTAGCCCACGCAATCCGACTGTAATAGAAGGGTGCTCGTTGCTTATAATGCCCGTATCAGAGATCATGATCATGTCGGCCTGAAGCCTCTCTTTATTGGCCTCGGTAAAAATGCCAAGGTTATCTGAGCCAACCTCTTCCTCTCCTTCAATCATGAATTTTACATTGCAAGTGAGTGAGTTGGTTTGTACCATTGTTTCGAAGGCTTTGATGTGCATATACATCTGGCCTTTGTCGTCGGCTGAGCCTCTGGCGTAAATTTTTTCATTCCTGATAGTAGGCTCAAATGGAGGTGTTTCCCACAGCTCATAAGGATCAGCGGGTTGCACGTCGTAGTGCCCATAGACGAGCACAGTTGGCAACGAAGGGTCTATTATTTTTTCTCCATAAACAATGGGGTGACCAGCTGTGGGGCATATTTCAGCCTTGTCTACACCTGCGTCTAGGAGTTTTTGGCAAATATATGCCGCCGCCTTCTTTACGTCTTCGGTAAACTTTCTATCTGCGCTTACAGAGGGAATGCGCAAAAGTTCAAAGAGTTCTTCCAAAAACCGCTGCTGATTTTGCTCAATGTAGGGGATCTTGGTTTTTACATTCATGAATTATGTTGTTTATCAGGTCTTTTTAACGGTTTAGCTTACTTGTAAAAGCTGCACCGGACTCTTTCTGCACGTAAAAGTAATGAATATTACCAAGACTCAGCCAATGTAAACTTGGTAGTGAAGGAGGGTATTTGTGAAAGGAAAAAATAACCTAAGACTGGCTCAATGAAATGGTTATCAGAAACCATCTTTGTCTTTTTCAATGGTATCAAAACTGTCGGCACCAAAAGCTGGATCGGTGGCAAACTGGAGCTTGAATGGCTGCGTGATGTTATAGTAATTCTTCCGGAAGTCATTTATGAATTGCATCGTTTCGCTTTCTTCACCAAGACCGGTCGCAAAGGCGCCAAGACCGGCCTTTTCAAGTGTGGAAGAAGCTGAAACAGCCGTGTTAAATGCCTGGTTGGATGATAGCATCAATAGTCTGTTCTGATCGTACCTGAAATGATACCAGGTCGCCTCAGAAAACATAATAAAGATATTAACGATGTCGCCAAGCGGGTCTCTTTTGATTTCTACAAAACCATCAGTTTCTGCATTGATATCATTTCTTGAGATATTGGAAAGACCCATTTTCCCATCATTGTACCATGCTTTTTCTTTGGAGTTCCATTGTAAGTTAACGTTTGACAAAACGATGGACTTCATCAATTCAGGTGCGGCAGAGACAAGTGGCACGTAGTTTTTTAAAGAGCTATTCTCGTAGTTTTTGGCGACCTGATCACTTGTTAGGTTTGCTAATAGATAAACCAGGTCTCCCTGCAAATCATTTGCGTGCGGCGCTCCCAATCGCTCGATGATGTCCACCATATCTTTCACCATCGGTTCAGAAATGGCAGGGCTCAATTTGAAGTCCGCAGTGATAAAAGCGCTCATTTTGAAGTAGGAGGAATCAAGGCGACCAAGTCCTTTGGCGGCAGCTTTCAATGTAAAGTCTGGGGTGTTTTTTATGAAGTTTATTGGCCCTTCAAAAATGACACTATTGGTGTTTTCCGAGTAAATGAAGGTGCTTCCAGCGTATGAATTGCCTTCGGTTTTGGCATTGTCTTCAATTTTATAAAAGTCGCCTTCCAGGTTATATGAGAGCGTCCCGTGCGGCGTAAAAAGATCAAAATCGCCCGGGTCATTTTTATCCTGAACCATTGTCAGGTAGATAAGGTCGTCAAATGAATCATAGTGCAATCCAGCTATGAGCTTTTGACCAACTTCTGTGGTGGAAGCGTCAAAATTGACCAGCACTTCTGGGTTTTCTGTCTTGTTTTCGTAGTTGATCCACTGAGAGTCTCTTTCTTTTTTCCAATCCAGTTTCACACTTCCGCTTAGCTCAAGCGCTCTTCTGTCTGCATACATTTTAGCCCGTCCTTTATACAGAAATCCGGGTGACATGATGAAGTCTTGATCTTCCATTACTTCACCTTCTGAAACCGTCATTTTTTTGACTTTGTTTTTTCCAACAGGAACGTCCTGGAGCAAGAACTGATCGAATTTAATAGAGAAGGTGTCCTTGGCGGTATTTACGAGCTGATAAAGCCCTGAACCAGTAAACTTGTTTCTGTCGACGATCGTAATGAGGCCATTGGTAAGTGTATGGTATCTATTGGCCGTGTCTATTCTAACGATGGCGTTTTCTAGTTCCTGAAGGGTAGAGTTTTCAAGGATGGTGATTTCCTCATTCTCTGGAGTTATTTCTGCATCAGCTACCGTAATAAATGGTATTCCCTGCAAGTTCAGTGTGAAAGCATTGATGTCGTAAATACCAGCAGTGGCATTAAAGGCTAGTGAATCCAGGTCTGGTCTTGTTGAGTAAAAATAGGAGTCTTTTATATCTACATTGGCTGGTTTACTCATCGTGATCTTTTGATCATTTAGGTTCCATACGGCATTTGTGATTGATGTTTTCATTTGAGCATATGGGAAACCGATGGCGGCTACCCCAGCTTTTTCTGGATGAACATCTGCTATGTTACCTACTAAATCAAAGTTCAGCACGATATCTTCGCCAGCCATAGCCGGCTTTTCAGGAATATCAGTCAAAATTTCAAAAGACCCATGGCGGGCGCTGAATTTGTTTTCTGAAAAACTAAACTGCTTTGACTTTACCCGAGAACCTCTTGTTTCAAGCTGCCCTAGGCCAAAAGCACCTTTAGCTGTGATGTTTGCAGCACCCTGCAGGCTTGCTGTGCCATTGTAGAGCTCAATGGGGTCACCAATATTTTTCAGGTACATACTATCTTTCTTTGGCAGCCATTTCATTCTGAGACTCCCCATAATGCCTTGTGGAAAAGAGGCGCCACCAAGGTCTCCTGGACGAATTTCACCACTTTGTGCAATTGCTGAAACAGAGTCCATTCTAAAGACAAAATCGTTGGAGTAAACAGAAGTTGTCAGGTAATCAATCTTGCCATCGGACCTTAAACCTTGATAATTTAAACTAAGTGAATTGTATAAAGTACCTGAGCCCCCATATAATTTATATCCCTGTTCGGGGATTTGATGCTGAAAGCCCAAAGAATTGTCAGGTTGAATTTTCAAGGTTTCTTCAAAAGGAGGCAGAATGTCGCCAGCATAGAAAGTCCCTTCAAAGCTGATACTTGCGCCATCACTACGATTTGAACTGTCAATTTCGAATGGAGGAATGACAAACCGTACAGTTTTGTTGTATGCGCCGTTTAGTATTTCCTTCGAATCGAAATAAACTACTGCCTCAGAGTCAGACGTGAAATACGGGTATTGGAGGTTTTCTTGCTTGCCTGATTTGTTGTCGGGCTTATTGACGAAGAGTGTTCCTGATGTTTGCTCAATATGGTTGTGCAGCGATGTTTTTTCCTCACCACCTTCGGCAATCAAAGAGTCTGGTGTCGGAATTTGAATTCTAATTGAATCAATTTCCGGCATCGAAAAAAGGTAGTCATTATAATTGAATTGGAATTTTTTTCCTTTGTATTTGAAGTCTCCAGCGTTGACCATTCCGTCAAACAACATGTCTCTTCCCTCAAGAAGTTTAACTACTCCGCTATCAGGCTCCAGGTAGATATCGTGATCCGCAGTTATATACACTTTCTCTACACCTCTTACGGTTAATTCATTGGTGCTAAAGTTTAATGTTCCATTCGGGTATCGTTCAGTCTTCGACGGGATTAAAAAATTATCATAATCCTTTTTGCCCTGATAGGACATCAGGTAATGGTACGATTTAGGCTTTACCATAATGTATCCTGATTCGGGCTGGAAATCGATGAATCCGTTGAGATTCAAAAAATCCATGGCCAAAACAGCCTGCCGATTGTCTAGTTTATACTCTGCAGCCATGTCACCGACATAAAACTGACTGCCCCCAACTTTTCTTGCATATTTGACCACAGCCATGATGGGATGGTAACCGAAGAGTCCTGGATAACTTGAAAAGCGTCTTTCTGTAAAATAGTCATGAGACTCAAAAACAGCAGGAATTCGATTCCTTGCATACATGATAGAGATATCAAGGCTGTCTGACTCTAAATCCCAGCTAATTTTGTCAGCGACAAAGTCCACCAGGAAAAACGAAGAAGCGTACGATGTGCTTTTAAACTTGCCTTTGTCTTTGTAGATAGTCAGGTGGTCTTTGCCCTGGTCATAAACCACCTTGTTTTGAGGATGATAAATAGAGTCACTGCCATGGTAGATGGTTACTTTGGCGGCATCGGAGGTAATAAGCGAATCTTCAAAAGCGTATTTTACCCCTCTTGATTTAAAGGAATGGCCCGAGGCATCTTTCACTGTAAGGACTGAAGGTCTTTTGAGGACAGAATTGCCATAGAATTTATCTCCTATTATCGAAAAGCCACCTTTGTAGGAAGCATTTGGAGACTTTAGCTTTACATCGGTATCGGCATAGTAGGAAGTAAATTGCGGGAAGTACTTTTCTTCCTTAGCTGTTCTCTGATAGCTTCTGAAATCAAAAATGCCTTCTACTTTGCCATCGAACCATTCAGGAAAGCTGAGGCTCACTTTTTCGGCACTTATTATTGGCTTATTTATTTCAAAGCTATAGTCGGAAAATTCAACGCTGGCTTCCTCGGCGCCATTGCGGTCTTGAGGCCAGTTGAGACTGCCACCATTGCCCACAAATATTTTATCATTAATCACCACCGAACCCGAAGTGTTTTTGATTCCAACTGAATCGTATGGCGTCACCATCCGAAAATTGACATTGCTGAGTTTTATAATGGGCCCGCTGATTTCCGGTAATGGCTGTTGGCTGGCTATTTCGGCCACGAAGGCATCAATTGCCGGAGCAACTTCTTCAACAGGCTCTTCATTGAATCCTGATGTTTCGTTTCCCCAATCGCTTGCCACAGGCGTGCTCCATCCATCATCGCTGGTATCTGATGTACCCCAACCACCATTGCTGCTATCTTCTGTTCCCCACCCGTCATCGGCAATTGGTTCTTCAATGATCTCCTCCTCTATGGGTTCTTCCAGTGGTGGCACATAAGCGGCCATTGCTTCAGGAGCTTCGAAGCTATACGTGCCTCCTTCTGCAAAAAGTTTGTAGTTACGGGTATGGTAAAGCGCCCTTCTTGCAAAAAACTGATTTAGCATAAGTAGAAAGCCGCTGTACGCCCGATTGTTATAGGTATCAACTACCTGACTATTTATTTTCAGTAGGTTGGTAAGCTCTGTGGAACTGATGTTCTCTTTTTGGATGGCATAGGCAATATAGGCAGCGAAAAACTCGAAATAGGGATACGTGCGCATCCGCTTATCTCTCATCTTTTCGGCAATTTCGATGACGATTATTTTCTGTTCAGGATTAATCTGACCAGCGTTCCAAACAGTTGCGAAGTCGGCTGCTATCTTAGCAGCGCCCTCATTGTCTATTTGCCGAATGCCGTTGGAAAGGTCCTGACCGAATGTGTTGGGGTCGGTAGAAAAGGTAAATTGCTGGGCCCATACGTGTGACGACAGCAATAGAAATATTGCTAAGAACCTCATTTTGAGAGACAATCGATCCCGAAAAAACACCTGCATAACTTCAAAGGTAACGAAAAATGAAGGCTGGTTGCTATCTATTTAGGCCCCTTTTTTTTCGAAAGCAGCTGCTACCCAACTGTCTCTTACCTTGTGAGTAGTTTTTTCAAACCCAAGCGAGTTAGCTTTTTCCTCAATAACAGGAAGGTCGGCCTCGTAAAAGCCGCTCAAAAATAAGCTGCTTCCAGTCGGTAAAATGGAAGTGTAATGAGGTAACTCTTCCAGCAGAACGTTTCTGTTGATATTGGCAATTGCAAGGTCGTAGGGAGCATTTTTTCTTACTTCTGTTACAGCACCAAGTTGGATGTTAATATTGCCGCAGTCGTTGATAGCAATATTTTCCATGCCATTTTCTATGCACCATTCGTCGATATCGCTTGCGTCAATTTTAGAGGCGCCCAACTTAGCAGCCAAAATGGCTAATATGCCAGTTCCAGTCCCGAAATCGAAAACTGATTTGCCTATTAAGTCGCTGTCGAGCAATAATTCCATCATGAGATAGGTGGTAGAGTGATGGCCTGTGCCAAACGACATTTTTGGATTGATCACAATCTCTAGCGGGAATGAAGGATCGGGAGAATGGAATGACGCCCTCACCCGGCATCTGCCTGGAATTTCAATTGGATGGTAGTTGTTTTCCCAGGTTTGGTTCCAGTTTTCTTTCGGTATTTTGTTAATCTGGTAGTCAGCAATCCCCAGAAAAGAATATTTTTGAATGATTTCTTTTACCGCAGCTTCCTCAAAGTCACCTTCTAAGATATAGGCATTAAATCCTTCGTCAGTTTCCTGGAAAGTATCAAAAGCGACTTCTCCCAACTCTGCTATCAGGATGTCAGCAAGTTCCCGGGAGGTCTTAATTTGTAATTCGATAAAATCCATGTGGTAGCTTGGCTATGTTATTTGAGGGCTAGTTGCAGCCGGCAAAAGATTCGGTATCGGTGAAGAAAGCCGAAAAGTGTTGTTGGCCTTTTTCTTTCACGTAATAAATTGTGAAATCAGCCATGCCTCTGTTTTTTGTAAAGTACCATATACCTTGCCTGTCGGCATACACTCTACTTGTTTCCTTAAAGATTAATATATCGGCGAACGCCTCGTTTTTCTCCTCAAATACCAGATAGTCGGCTCTTCTTCTGTCGGTTTCAACATAAATGGCCCCATAAATGCCACAGATGTCTTGAGAGACTTCCGCAGCTTCTTTTTGTTCAGAAAAAAGGCCAATAATTGCTAGCCCAAGGAAAATGAGAATATTCATTTATTTCATTGCTTTTACAATGTCGACAAAGTCACGTGACTTAAGTGCTGCCCCGCCAATTAGGCCACCGTCCACATCAGGTTGGGCAAATATTTCCACAGCATTGTCAGGTTTTACGCTGCCGCCATATTGTATGGTGATTTCTTCGGCAACTTCCTTGCCATATTTTGAAGCCAGGTGTGCTCTTATTTCTGCATGCATTTCTTGTGCTTGTGCAGAAGAGGCTGTTTTGCCTGTTCCAATAGCCCAAACAGGCTCATAGGCAATTACGACTTTTTGCACATCGGCAGTGGAGAGGTGGAAAAGTGCCTCTGTTATTTGGTCTTTTACGAGTTTGTTGTGCTGATTGGCTTCACGTACTTCCAATTTTTCGCCGCAACAGTAAATCGGAGTAAGCCCGGCGCCTAACACAGCGTCTACTTTTTTTGCAAACAGCTTATCTGTCTCTCCAAAGTATTCTCTTCGCTCGCTGTGACCGATAATGATATACTGAGCGCCGACTGATTTTAGCATTGAAACTGAAGTCTCACCCGTGTAAGCACCCGATTCATGCTCGCTACAGTTTTGTGCTCCTAGCTTGACGTTTTTACTGCCAGCCAAAAGCTTACTCACAGAATTCAAATGAATAAATGGTGTGCAAAGTACAACCTCAACTGCACTGGTTACTTCGTCTTTCACCATGTTAACCACCTCGGAAGTTAGCTGATGGCCTTCTTCAAGGTTTTTATTCATTTTCCAGTTTCCTGCTACAATTTTCTTTCTCATGATTTCCGTTTATTTCCAGCTCAAATATAGGCTAATCAGAGTATTTAAGTCCTTTCTGGTGGATTATTTGTCATCGCTTGACTTTAAACCAAGGTCATTTCAGGCCCGAAAACTCCGAGAATTTAGCTTTTACAAATTCTGGCAGAAAAATTTGGAAACAAAAATTCGCCTATCTACGTTTGTTCCTTCAAGTCAATTCTTAGCAATTGATTTATAAAGAAGCGTGGAGAGACAGGCTCTATGAAGCGCTAGCAACCGGCCACTCAAGGTGGTAAGGTGCTAAATCCTGATCTCGGCAAGTGTCGGGAGAATATAAATTGAGAGCAAAATGAAAAATCAGGAATCTCTTTTGGCGATAATCGCTACCCAGTCAGCCGCTTCCATACCGGTTCAACAACTTCAATTTTCATCTTTTTCAAACAAAGCTGGTTTCACGATCAGTTGTTGTTGTATGTGCTGCTAGGCGCTTTTTGCCTTGTCGCTTAGCAGCAGTCGACGGATTATCGGTCAGGTGGTCGACCCGTTTCAGGCAATTTTTTCTATTCATTAACAATCAAAACACCGTATTAACATGTCACAACCATTAAGATTTGAAACACTGCAATTGCATGCAGGACAAGAAATAGATTCAGCAACCCAATCCAGGGCAGTTCCTATTTATCAAACTACCTCCTACTCATTCAAGAACTCTGAGCATGGAGCCAATCTATTTGCGCTTAAAGAGTTTGGAAACATCTATACCAGGATCATGAATCCGACAACGGATGTGTTTGAAAAACGAGTGGCCGCGCTTGAAGGAGGTGTGGCGGCAGTTGCCACAGCTTCGGGTCAGGCTGCTCAGTTTTTGGCCTTGCATAATATCCTTGAGGCAGGTCAAAACCTTGTTTCCACCAGTCACCTTTATGGAGGTACTTATAATCAGTTCAAGGTAGCTTTCAAACGCCTGGGCATTGAGGCTCGATTCGTAGAAAATGATACACCTGAAGAGTTTGAAAAACTCATAGATGAAAACACCAGAGCACTCTATCTGGAAACCATAGGCAATCCGGAATTTAATATTCCAGATTTTGAGGCCATTGCTGCTGTCGCTAAAAAGCATGGAATTCCTCTTGTAGTTGACAATACTTTTGGAGCTGGAGGCTACCTTTTTCGCCCTCTTGAGCATGGAGCTAATGTAGTAGTGGAGTCCGCTACAAAATGGATTGGAGGCCACGGTACCAGCATCGGAGGCATTATCGTAGATGGAGGCAATTTCAATTGGGGAAATGGAAAATTCAAGCAATTTTCCGAGCCTTCTGAAGGATATCACGGGTTGAATTTCTGGGAAGTGTTTGGCGAAGGAAACCCACTTGGCTTGCCCAATATTGCCTTTGCCATTCGTACAAGGGTGGAAGGCTTGAGGGATTTGGGCCCGGCTATTAGCCCTTTTAACTCGTTCCTCCTCTTGCAAGGCCTTGAAACGCTTTCGCTTCGATTAGACAGAACTGTGCAAAATGCCTTGGAACTGGCACAGTGGTTGGAAAAGCACGATCAGGTAGAAAAAGTAAATTACCCTGGCTTGGCAAGTAGTAAGTACCACACACTAGCTAAGAAGTATCTAAAAAGAGGCTTTGGTGGTGTGCTTTCATTCAAAATCAAAGGTGGAAGGCCAACTGCAAAGAAGTTTGTTGATTCGCTAAAGCTTATCAGTCATTTGGCTAATGTGGGCGATTCGAAGACCTTGATTATTCATCCGGCATCTACTACCCATCAACAGTTAAGCGACGAAGAGCAATTGAAGGCAGGTGTTGACCCCAACCTTCTTCGCCTATCGACCGGCACAGAACATGTGGAAGATATAAAGGCCGATTTGATACAGGCATTTGAGCTGCTGAAAAAGTAAAGAATAGTTAATATATATAGGTTAATTGATGACTTACCTCCCGACTATATTATCATAGCCGGGAGGTATTTTAGGCTAAAATCGAAGACTTAGTGAGAATAACGGAGGAGATATTTAAATCAACCGAACCTTTACAATTAGAGTCGGGTGAACAGGTGCTTGAATTTCATTTACATTATACCTCGTTTGGGAAAGTAAATGATGCCCGGGATAATATCGTTTGGGTTTGCCATGCACTTACAGGAAATGCAACACCATCTGAATGGTGGCCCGGACTGTTCGGTCCCGGAAAGGTGTATGATCCTGATAAGTTTTTTGTGATTTGTGCCAATATGCTTGGGAGCTGTTATGGCTCAACAAATGCCCTTGATAAAAACCCGCTTTCTGGCAAACCCTATTTTCACGATTTTCCTACCCCAACGAATAGAGACATTGTGGGTGCTTTTATCCAGCTAAGAAAGTCACTTGGTTTTGAAAAAATACACACGCTCATTGGTGGGTCTATGGGAGGACAGCAGGCGTTGGAATGGGCTATTCAAGAGCCTGGTGTTTTTGAAAACCTCATTGCTGTTTCTACTAATTCCCATCATTCACCTTGGGGTATCGCTTTCAATGAGTCGCAGCGAATGGCTATTGCCAATGATGCTACCTGGAAGGAGAGTAAGGCCGATTCGGGCATGGAGGGAATGAAGACAGCCAGAACAATTGCATTGCTTTCATACCGCCACTATCTCACCTATCAAAGAACACAGGAGGAAGACACAACCGAGAAAACGGATGGTTACCTCGCATCAAGCTACCAGCAATATCAGGGCGAAAAGCTAAAGAAGCGCTTCAACGCCTACAGTTACTGGAGACTTTCCAAAGCCATGGACTCTCATAATGTAGGTAGAGGAATGGGTAGCATTGAGAATGGATTGTCTCAAATAAAAGCAAACGCACATTTTGTTGGCATTCGGTCGGACATTTTGTTTCCTATTGACGAACAGGTGTTTTTGGCTTCGCATGTCGAAGATGCTTCGCTTGATATTATTGACTCGCTTTATGGACATGATGGATTCCTTATCGAATGGGAAGCAATCAGTGCGTCCATCGAAAAATTTTACAGAAGGGTTTCGGTAAAAGTTTAAATTTACCAAAGTTCAGCTATGGCTTTTTGACCCAATTCCCTCAAAACGAGTAGCAGGAAGTCAATATCTGAATTCGTCCGGCGATAATTGTTACAATTAATTCTGAGCGAAGGTCGTCCATCTATTTTGGTGCCTGCAAAGAAGATACGCCC
The DNA here is from genome assembly GCA_964351395.1 of uncultured Roseivirgaceae bacterium. GTDB lineage: Bacteria > Bacteroidota > Bacteroidia > Cytophagales > Cyclobacteriaceae > Imperialibacter. The sequence continues at coordinate 744,184 of CAYGOF010000001.1, read as the reverse complement.
GTCTTCTTCTATCAATTCCAGTATCCTGCTGTTCAGTTTATCTACTTTTTCAGTGTCTCGTTTTACGTGTTCATTGTCAGACAAGTATCGAAAAGTAGCGATCGATAAGTTGGCCGGGCCTAGCATTTCGAAATCAGTCGAGGCATTCACCAAATCTTGAAAATACCGAACGACATTTATATCATTTTCTATGGCAAGTCTTAACTTTTCTGCACCATAGGCTTTGAATGTCATCCACACTTTGAGCGCTTTGAAGTCTTTGGTCAGTTGGAGCGTAAAATCCATCAAGTCTTCCCGTTCGGATTTTTCCAGACCTGCCCTAAGGTAGTCCGGCACAAGACTAAAAGTGTTTTTAAGGTCAGCTTTCTTGCGAACAATAACAGCTGCTACTTCAAATGGTACATATAGCCACTTATGAGGGTTGACCAGAATGGCATCGGCCTGATCAAGTCCTTTGAAGAGGTGTCCAACTGCCTTAGTCCCTGCTGCTGGACCACCATAAGCAGCATCGATCATGTACCACAGTGAATATTTTTTCGCCAGAGTAGCTAGCTGATCCAATTTGTCGATCGCCCCATTATTTGTAGAGCCGGCCAAACCAATTAGCCCGATCGGTAGCAAGCCATTCTCAAGGTCTTTCCGGATAGCCTCTTCCATCAGATCAATCCGAACTTGAAAATGATCATCCACCGGGATTTTTCGGAGATAATTTTTACCCATTCCTAACAGATCCATGGCCTTATCAAAGCTAGAATGCCCCTGGTCCGACACATAAACCGTCATCGGTTTTTGACCATACAGTCCATTTTCTGATAGACCGTCAGGGCCCATTATTTTTCTCATTACCGCCAGGTGAAGAAAATTGCCTTCTGATCCTCCACTTACTAACACACCGGCACTATCGTCGGGATAGCCCATAAATTGGCATAGCCATTTGATCACAATTTTCTCAATCTCTGAATTGGCAGGTGCATTGTGCCATTTCAGATTGTTTTGATTGAGTCCTGCCTTTAGAAATTCTGCAAGAATGCCTACTTGATTACCGCCTCCGGTGATGTATCCGTAATAATTGGGGCTTGGGTTGAAATTTGACATTTCAAATACATCGGCCCCAATACTCGAAAGAAGCTCCTTCATAGGTGTTCCTTCCTCAGGTAGGGCTTCTCCAAACCGCTGCTGAATTTCCGCTGGAGTGAAATTTTGGTAGATTTTACTTCCCCTTAGATGTCGTAGCCAATCGATATAAATGGATACCGCCTGTTCTGTGTACTCTCGGAACTCCTGATCCTGAAAATCTAAATTCATTGTGAAAGAAATATGATGAAAGAGAGTGGCTATTTAATAAAAAATTCCTCCTCCTGCTTGAAGTAAATGATCACTGGCTTCCCAGCTATTTTCGTCAATAAGGGCAGAAGTATTTTGTAAGCAATTTCTTCGGATTCTTCCAAAATGCCTCCATCCAAAGCGGATTTCATCATTTGCATTTCAGCTTCCGCGTAGACCGAATCGATAAATTGGTTAAAAACATTGTCTTCAATGCCTACGCCTCGTTGCAGGTCGTAGAACCGGCTTTTACTATGGTCAATTTTGTGGTAACATAACTCAGGCTTTGGTAAGCTGATGGTGAGTGTATCGCCCTCCATAATGTCGTCGTCTTCAATTTTTAGCAGGTCGATACAGGCTACTGCTTCCCCAGCCGCTATAAGCACTGCCTTCGAGTCGCCACCACCCTGTATCCTGAAAATGCCCAGATTGATATACCGCTTACTTAACCTTTCCATCTCCACTACGTCCAGCATGCGGTACTTTACAAGTTCAAGTTTTCCAAGCAACTCAATCTCTTTTAAAAGAACCTGATGTCGTTTTTTAATGGTGGCCGGCTCAATAAACAGCCCAGCATTGAACCACAAGACCATGCCACCAATAAGCAAAACGGCCCAAAGTAAGATCCTGAAAATTAATTTTGGTGTGAATACCATATGACTTAAAACGAAAATCTATAAAACTAATTGGTGCTGACACATAAACATCATAAATAATTCATCGGTCAGTTATTATCATTCAGCGTTCTAAATTGTTAATTTGCAAATAATTACTTCAAACGTAAACGTAAAATATACGGGTAATTGTCCCTTCCGAATTTAAAATCACTCAGCCATGAAGAAGTTACTATTTATTGTAGGCGGATTTTTTGTCGTAGTGCTACTAGCAGCGGTTATTTTGCCAGTTATTTATAAAGATGACATCAAAGCGGCACTTGATGATGCCATAGCGGAGAACGTCAATGCTAAAGTTTATTTTGATGAAAATCGATTTGGCTTGACCTTGTTCAAAAACTTTCCTAACCTGACCGTAACGCTGGGTGGTTTGGGCGTTGTAGGTATTGATGAATTCCAAAAGGATACACTGGCCTCGGTTGACCAGGTTGATGTAGTGGTAAACCTTATGTCAGTGATCAATGGCAACTACCGAATCAGCGGATTCTATCTTAACGAGCCAAATATCTACGTGAAAGTGCTGGCCAACGGTAAGGCCAATTATGACATTGCCAAGCCATCAACAGAGCCGGCGGTCGAGGAGGCACCTACTGAAAGTAGTGATATGCAGTTTGGTATCGATAAGTGGGAAATTAAAAATGGCAATATTATATATGATGATGCTTCTATTCCATTTTATATGGCAATAGAAGGCATGAACCACTCGGGAAGCGGAGACTTCACACTGGACGTTTTTGACATGGACACCAAAACCGATGCAAAAAACCTGGTTGTCTCTTATGATGGAGTAGAATACATGTCAAATAAAAGCCTACAGGCGGACATGGCGCTAAACATGGATTTGGCGCAGATGAAGTTCACCTTCAAAGAAAATAAAGTTTCACTTAATGACTTTGGGCTAAACTTCGACGGCTATTTTGCCATGCCTGATGAAGGCTACGATATGGACATTAAGTTCTCGTCGCCGGAAAACAGTTTCAAGTCACTCCTTTCGCTCGTACCCGGGATGTACAGCGATAGTTTTGCTGGCTTGACCGCTTCAGGCGACACTCAGTTCGGCGGTTTTGTAAAAGGAATTTACGATAATGATAACATGCCGGCATTCAATTTTGCAATGAAGGTCATGGATGGCAACTTCAAATATCCTGATCTACCAGCGGCCATTAGCAATGTGAATGTAGACATGCTGATCGACTGCGCCGATGGAAATATTGACAACACACTTGTGGATATCAAACAGTTCCACCTCGACTTTGGTAATAACCCAGTAGATGCTAAGCTTACTATCAAGAACCTGGTCAACTATGATATGGTAGCAGATATTCAGGCAAAGCTAAACCTGGGAGAGCTGGCTACGATGTTTCCAATGGAGGGGCTGGAAATGAAGGGGATGTTTAATATGAATGCAAAGTCGCAGGGAGTGTACGACAGCATTGCCAACACCATTCCTACCATAGATATGGAGATGGGGCTTACGGATGGCTTCATCAAATATGCCGACTACCCAATACCTATGGAGCAAATGACCATGCATACCACGATAAAGAATGAAAGTGGCAAAATGGCGGAAACGGTCGTTTTGATGGACCAGTTTTCTGTGCTTGTTGACGGGGAAAAATTGGAGTCTACACTTAGGTTTGAAAACCTGGACGACTATACCTGGGACCTGGCTGTCAATGGCGGAGTTGATTTGGAGAAAATCATGCAAATATTCCCTATGGAGGGAATGGACTTAAAGGGGAAGATTGCCGCCAATATGCAAACCAAAGGCAAGATGTCGGATGTGGATGCTGAAAGATATGACAGACTTACCACTAGCGGTGGAATGCAGGTAAACAATTTCTACTATGCAGATGCCGACCTACCTCAGGGTTTTGCCATTTCTGAATCGGACATGACGTTTAACCCTAGGGAAGTAAGATTGACTAAGTTCAATGCTATACTTGGCAGAAGCGATATGGCCATGACAGGTGCTATCACTAATTACATGGCTTATGTGATGAACGATGAGACGATCAAAGGGGAGCTCAATTTTACCTCTAACTCATTTGACCTGAATGAGTGGATGACCGAGGAGGATTCTACAGCTACAGTTGAGGCAGATACAGCAGCGCTCGAAGTAGTTGAAGTGCCGAAAAATATTGATTTCGTTTTGAGGTCTAGCATTACCAGCCTCCTTTACGACAACATGGAGATCAAGGAGATGAAAGGTAACATTATTGTCAAGGATGGTATGGTCAAGCTGGACAATGGAAAATTCAATTTACTTGATGGCCAGTTTGCCATGGATGGGACTTACGACACTCGGGATTTGGCTAAGCCATTGTTTGACTTTGACTTCTCTATCACCGATATGTCAATCAAATCGGCTTACAATACTTTTACCACTGTGCAGCAGCTGGCGCCCATTGCCGAAAAAATGGAGGGTAAGTTCTCTACTGATTTTGTGATGGAGGGAGCAATTGGCCAGGACATGATGCCACTTATGGAGTCAATACTAGGCCAGGGTGTTGTGAAAGTTGCTGACGGCAAAGTGAACGATGTCAAAGTGCTTAATTCGCTTTCTTCCGTATCTAAACTTGGTGACGACTCTGGTAATTTGAGTTTGAAAGATGTCATCATGCAGGCAGAGATCAAAGACGGACGGGTTTGGCTAAAGCCCTTCGATGTCAATGTGGGTAAATACAAAACAACTATTGCGGGCAGCAATGGAATTGACGGCACCATGGACTATATCATGGCGATGAACGTTCCTGCCGGTGCTGCTTCAGCAGCTGCTAATCAGGCATTGGCCTCTTTTACTGGTGCAAACAATGCGATCTCTTCCAATATTGTCATGAATTTTGGAGTGGGTGGCACTTACGATGACCCCAAGGTTACTCTGAAAAGTGTAGATGCTGGTGAAGGTGGAAAGTCAGCGACTGATGCAGCCAAAGCCAGAATAGCTTCGGAGGTTGACGCTAAAAAGCAGGAAGCGACCCAAAAGGTGGATGCAGCCAAGGCTGAAGCTGTGAAGCAGGCTGAAGAAAAGAAAGAGGCTGTAACGCAGGAAGTGCAAGAAAAGACAGATGCAGCTAAGGAAGAGGTGAAAGTTCAGGCTGAAGAGAAGAAAGAGGAAGTGAAAGAAGAAGCCGCAGACAAGCTTAAAGGACTGCTGAAAAAGAAAAAAGGCGGAGGAAAATAAATACGACGTCACGATGACTATTCGAGCCCTCAGGATGTTCATTCTCCTGAGGGTTTTTTGTATAATTAGGTTCAATTAGGCACCTGCAATCATGGCAAAGCAATCATATATTGGCAAAAAAGTAGTAGTGGTGGAGGGTACCCGCACCCCCTTTCTAAAATCTGGAACTGGTTATCAGGACCTCATGGCCTATCAACTGGGAGCCATCGCAATCTCGGGTTTACTAAAGAAAGCAGCCCTCGATCCAACTCTTGTAGAACGGGTAATTATGGGCACGGTTGTGCACAATATTGTCACATCTAATGTGGCCCGGGAGTGTGCATTGACAGGTGGAATCCCTTATACCACACCTGCTCATACAGTTTCTCAGGCTTGTATTTCTGCAAATCAGGCAATTTCCCAGGGAGCTGACCTTATAAGGCTAGGGCATGCGGATGTAGTAATAGCCGGTGGCACCGACTGTGTGTCTGATATTCCGATAGGTTTCCCAAAGAAAATGCGGAAAAAGCTTTTCGCTTCCCAAAAAATCCGCTCTACCGGAGAATGGCTCAAATTTGTGTTGTCGCTACGTCCGTCCGACTTTAAGCCCGAGGTACCGCAAATAGCAGAGTATTCTACGGGCCGCACGATGGGGCAAGATTGCGAACTGATGGGTACACGCTTTGGCGTGACGCGTGAAGAACAGGATAAGTTTGCGGCCCGATCCCACCAGCTGGCCGCAAAGGCCGCCGCCGATGGAATTTTGGCAAGTGAAATAACGCCTGCAGAGTTTCCACCTTCCTTCAAGGCGATCAAAGAAGACAATACTTACCGAGGAGACACGACGATTGAAAAATTGGCAAAACTACGGCCTGCCTTTGACAAGAAGAATGGAACCATAACAGCCGGCAATGCTTCCCTTTTAACAGATGGAGCTGCTGTTGTACTTCTGATGAGCGAGGAGAAGGCAAAGGAACTTGGTTATGACACTTCGGTCCAAATAAAAGACTACCTGTTCACTGGACAAGATCCAAACGAAGAACTCCTACTTGGGCCTGCCTATGCAACTTATAAATTGCTGCAGCGTCAGGGGCTTACTTTGAAAGACCTTGATGTGTTGGAATTTCATGAAGCTTTTGCCTCACAAATTGTCACCAATCTGAAAGCATTGAATTCTGATGAATTTGCCAAAAACAAGATGGGATTATCGGCTAAAGCTGGTGAAATTGATATGGCCAAGTTCAATATTCATGGGGGATCCCTCTCCCTTGGTCATCCTTTTGGTGCTACGGGCGCAAGATTAGTCACGACTGCTATGAACAGGTTGAAAAAAGAGAATGGAAAGCTAGCTTTGCTCGCAGCGTGTGCAGCCGGGGCACATGGCCATGGTATGATATTAGAGAAAGTAAAGTAGGAAAAATTGAGTAAAGGTCATTTACTTATAGCATTATTTATCGTCTCGTTTTGTTCTTTAAAGGGGCAAGTAGCAGACACTTTGTTCTATAAAGACACTTGGCTTTTGACTAATAATTTCAATGCATCCTTTTATAGAGTTGCGACAATAGATACCACGAATTCATCGGTCAGGTTTATTGGGCAGTTAACCGACTACTATATAAACGGGAATGTTTTGATGAAAGGTAATTATAACGCCTTGGGTCAAAAGGATGGAGAGTTTTCTTGGTATTACGATAACGGACAGATTCACTCAATTGGACCTTTTATCGATGATAAATTAAGTGGTAGGTGGGTTTATAATCTGTACAACGGCCAGTTGTTTCAAGTAATTGAATTCAGAGATGGCTTGTTTGATGTTAAAGAATATTACTCAACCTCTGGAAAGCCTATATTGAAAAATGGTACCGGCTTGTGGGAGAAAGATATCTATGAGGGTTCCGTTTACAAAGTTCTGACTGGAAAGCTGAAAAATGGAAAAAGAGATGGTAAATGGGTTTTGAGGTACTTTAATACCGGTGGGGTTATAGCAACAGAAGTTTATGAAGAAGGGAAGCTTGTTAAGTCAATTGGTTCGGAAGGTACAAGTGACGAATTATTGTCCCGATTCGACAATTCTTTGTTTTACCCCGAGACTTTCAAAATAACCGAAAAGTTTGCTATTGCATCTGGTGTCTACCGAGAGGACTATCCATATTTAAAATCTCTCCGAAGGAAATTACATAGTCAAGATAATAAGGTATATACTGTAGTCGAACAGTCGCCGGTTTATCCTGGCGGGATAGAATCCCTTTACCAATTGATATCGAAAAGTATCCACTACCCGAATGATGCCAGAAGAAATGGAATTACAGGTACTGTAACGATTCGGTTTGTAGTGGACGAGAATGGAGTTGCAGGTAATTTTGAAGTTTTCAAGGGAATCGGAGGTGGTTGTGATGATGAGGCAATAAGAGTGCTAGCTTTGATGGATCAGTGGATCCCAGGGTACATTGATGGACTACCCGTTAAAGTTGAAATGTTGATGCCGGTGAAATTCAATATAGCGGGACAATGAAAAGAATAAATGCTGGTGTTGCATATATAGTTATATTGTCGCTATGTTTTTCTAGCTGTAAGAAGATAAAAACTGAAGCCCCAGAAAGAACAACCGTTGACTCAAAGCTAACTCCTCCCATTTCACAGTTAACCATTCCTCTTAGCTTTAGCCTCGATAAGGTGGAGGCTTTAATTAATGAGAAGCTTGAAGGCACGTTTCTAAAAAAGACAGTGCCAGTCAATACGAATGACAGCCTTTATTTTGAGCTCACAAAGCAACAGCCAGTGGTTTTAAGCTGGAAGGCGCCGGACCTTCGCTATCAGGCGCTTCTTAAGGTTTCAGGACAATACATGACGCGAATATTAGGTGTGAAGATTCAGAATCAAACTCCCATAGAATTTGAATTGGAACTGCACTTCAAAACAGAACTGGGTTTTGAAAAAGATTGGAGTATCAGGCCCAAAACGGTGATTGAAAAGGTAGTATGGAAACGTGACCCAGTGATGGACCTTGGAATTGCAACAATTAACTTCCGAAAGCCCGTTGAAAAGGCACTTGAGGACCATCAGGATAGTCTAGAGATGAAGCTTGACGGATTTATCAGTGAGACACTTGACACCAGGAGAATAATCGAAAAGATATGGACTGATTTGCAGAAACCTATTCGGCTTAAAAAAGATGAGCCACGTATTTGGCTGCTTGCTGAGGCAGAGACTTTGAAAGCGAGATGGACCAGAGGTCCCGAGCGGCAAATTACAGCACAGGCCGAATTGACGGCTCAAATTTCAACACTGGTAGAAGGGGATGACCTGACAATCACTACCGTACCATTACCTGATTTTAGTTTTCAAACTGACACACAGGATAGCCTCGTTGCAAGCGTTCTTTGCACGCTGCCGTTCGATATAGTCAACAAATACTCGAGAAAAAAACTGGTAGGCCTAAAGATAGATTCAGCAGGCTATTCAACGACGATCAGCGATGTAGAAGTGTATGGAACAAAAGATGGGTTGGCAGTTAAATTGGGCCTCAAGGGCGACCTAAAAGGAAATGTTTATTTGCAAGGTAAGCCTATTATCGATAAGGCCTCGAAAAGTTTTAAAATAGAGGATTTTGATTTTGTAGTAGATTCTGATGATGCTATCCTGGCCTCCGCTGATTGGCTTCTTCATAGTTCGATAAAGAACCTGGTTGAAACGCAGCTCACCTATGAATTACAGCCATATGCCGACATGATTCCGATGTTGATTACAAGTGGGATTGAGAAAGGAAAGCTTGCGGAAAAACTGGAGGTCTATATTGAGTCCTGGTTGATAATGCCGTTGGCAACTCTTATTACGTCTAAAGACCTTCAAATGATTATTCAGGTGAGGGGCATGGCCGAAATAAGACTGCAAGATATCAGCAAGGACAGTACATCACAGAAGCCAATTAGTCAATAAGTAACTTCATCATCATTTGCCTTACTTAATCGTAAATAATCCCCTATATTTACTCTGCATGCATACTAAAAGCAAAGCTTGGTGCAAAGCCAATTTCTAACCGAAAAATACCATGGCGGTAAAAGCGCAACACTCTTTTTTGACACTCGAAAAACATGGCGACGTAGGCGTAATCTGGATGGATTTGCCAGGAGAAGAGTGGAATAAAATTTCGATTGATACTGAGTCGCAGTTTCGGGAAGTGATGCATCAAATAGCGGCAGATGCCGAATTGAAATCGTCTGTGCTTATTAGCCGCAAGAAAGGATTTATGGCCGGTGCAGACATCGAAAAATTTTTGGAGATGGGCCCTGGGCAGGCAGCAGCTACGGCGAAAGCCGGTCATGCCATGCTCAAAGACCTTGAGGACGCTAAAAAACCTTGTGTAGCTGCTATCCATGGCGCCTGCATGGGTGGTGGCCTCGAGATAAGTATGGCATGTGCAGCAAGAGTGGCCAGCAACCACCCAAGTACCATGTTGGCTTTGCCAGAAGTAAAGCTTGGCCTTTTGCCTGGGCTGGGTGGCACTTACCGGCTGCCTAAACTTGTAGGGGTGCAGAACGCCCTTAGCATGGTTATGACAGGACGAAATGTGTACGCCTTTCCTGCTTTGAAAATGGGACTGGTAGACGAGCTGGTTTTTCAACCTAAGTTGCTAGATGCGGCGATCAAAATGGCGCAAAAGCTAGCAACTGGGAAATACCGGAGAAAAAGTAAGTTGCCGTTGGCTTCCAAAATACTGGAAAGCAATCCACTGACAAGAGGAATCATTTTCAGTCAGGCAACAAAGATGATGTTGCGCCAAACAAGTGGCAACTACCCTGCTCCTTACAAGATACTCGAATCGATAAAATACGGCTTGAGCCATAGCCGAGAGCAGTCGGCGGAAAAAGAAACAATCCTGTTCGACGAATTACTTCAGTCTCCCGAAGCATTTCAACTGATCAATATTTTCTTTGCTATGAATGCGCTACGCAAAAACCCTATGAAGGAGAAGGCCAGGCCTGTGAAAACCTTAGGCGTATTAGGGGCTGGGTTAATGGGCGAAGGAATAGCCGAAGTAACCGTTCAAAACGGTACCGAGATCCTTTTGAAAGACCTGCAGGGTGCAGCTCTTGCCCAGGCAAAAAAGAATATATGGTCAGTGCTTTTGAAGAAAGTAAGAACAAGAGCGATTACAAAAGCGGATGCTGAAACCACGATCAATAGCGTCCATACCACAACTGGTTATGACGGTTTCCGCAAGGCAGATATGATCATTGAGGCAGTATTTGAAGACATTGGTATTAAGCACAAGGTACTGAAAGAAACAGAAGCTGCTATTAGAAACGACTGTGTTTTCGCTTCGAATACCTCTGCCCTGCCCATTACTAAAATCGCTGAGGCTTCGTCCCGGCCGGAAACTGTTATTGGTATGCACTATTTCTCGCCAGTGCCAAAAATGCCTCTTCTAGAGATAGTTGTTACGGATAAAACCGCCGATTGGGTTATAGCCACAGCACTGGATGTTGGTGTGAAGCAAGGAAAAACCTGTATCGTGGTGAAAGACGGGCCAGGTTTCTACACTACCCGCATACTGGCGCCGTTTATTAATGAAGCACTGGTGCTCATGCAGGAAGGAGCTGATCCACTTCAAATGGACAAGGCAATGAAGAAATTTGGTTTCCCTGTTGGACCCGTAACGCTGATTGATGAAGTTGGCATTGATGTCGGTGCTCATATCAATAAAGGAGACCTTGAAGCCTTCTTTAACAAGAGAGGGGCAAAGAGCTCCGAACTTCTCAACAAGCTGGCAGAAGCGGGATACAAGGGCAGAAAGAACTGCAAAGGCTTCTTGCTCTATGATGAGAAAACAGGAAAAAAAGTAAGAGGAAAAGTGAACGAGGAGGCATTGAGTTTTATCGAAGGTCGTGGAAATAAAACTTTTAGCGACTCGGACATTCAAGACAGGCTTTCTATGATCATGGTCAATGAGGCAGCTTATTGTTTACAAGAGGGCATTCTAAAAGAACCAAGAGATGGAGACATCGGAGCAGTGTTTGGGCTAGGCTTCCCTCCTTTTTTGGGAGGGCCATTTAGGTATATCGACGCTCGAGGAGCCAAAACCATTGTAGAGAAGATGCTGCAGTTGGAGAAAGAAATTGGGAGCCGGTTTAAGCCAGCAGAATTGCTGGTGAAACAGGCAGAGAAGGAGAAAAAGTTTTACTGAAATAACAAATAAACCAGTCAAGCACCTTATTCAGAAAGCTCCAAGGGTTCAAAGAAGGTTTGCGGGTTTGAAGAAGGAATAAAAAATTAGCGAAATAGTATTAGAGACCTACAAGAAATTATGGAAACCAAACCAGAGATAGCACGGGAAATTATTATGTCATTGCAGGAGCGCTTTCGTCCTGAAAAACTGGAAGGTAATTTCGAAACAGTATTTCATTTTGAGATTGAAGGTAAAAACGGGGGCCAGTTCACAGCCGTAATAGAAAATGGTAGCTGCAAGGTCACTGAAGGCTTGATGGGTAACCCCAAATGTGTTATAAAGGCATCTGACTCGGTGTATGAAGAAATAGAACTCGGAAAGCGCAGTGCTGAGATGACCTTTATGATGGGCAAAATCAAAGTGAGTGACCTGAACGAGATGCTGAAGTTTACCAGGCTGTTTAAACGATTGTTTTAACAATTTGAAAAAAAGACTTAACCCACTTTGAGTTGACTTCCATTTTGCATGTGAGTAATTATATTTTCCTTAGCGAATTGAAGTCCAGAACGATTTACCTGTAGTTTTGGCACGTATCCTAACAGTGGCTTCAGATGAAGACCAAAATTCTATATGTCGTTTTAGTTTTCAGCATTTTCCAATGCCAGCCCAAAGAGCAGGTTGAGGAAACTGTCTACCTCAACGACTTCGACCAGAACAACCTGACTGACATCAGCGGTGGGGTACTTGGTGAGTTTGATTCTGACAACGTATTGGGGCCATACAATAATGGAGGCTTTGAACTTTCACTTTCAAACCTTTCAAAGCATGACTATTTAGAGCTAAGCTTTATGCTCTACATTCACGATTCCTGGGATGGAAACACTGCTGATCCCGATGGGCCTGATAGGTGGCTTTTGAGCTTGGATGATTCTCGTGTGATGGACGTCACGTTTTCAAACAGTGATTGCGGCGGCACATATTGCTTATTCCAATCTTATCCTGATCCATTCCCAGAATTCAATAATCCAAGAACCGGAGCAAGTGCGACACTGCCGGGCTTATGCCATTTAGCCGTTAGGTCAAATGGTACAAGCGTCTACAACATCACCAAAACGATTGCGCACAAAGGCTCAAATGCAAAATTCTCTTTTTACGACAAGTTAGTTCAAACCAATACTGGCACACCTGCCTGCGATGAAAGTTGGTCAATGAGCAGTATTCAGGTCAAGCAGATCATTTTTTAAACAATAGCTGTTTTTGCGATTTTTTAAACTTTCCCCAATAAATCTTTTACCCGCCTGTAACCTTCCGTACCTTATTTGGTAACCAAACCAAATCGATCGGAAAAGCTTGCAAAACCACCTGACGAATACTGTGGAGATAATGACGGACGAGTGGCTGATGGTACAGGTGCAAAACGATGACCTGGACCGGCTGAAGGACCTCTTTGAGCGGTATCAGGTACGTCTATACAATTTCTTTCTCCGAATGACTTTTGATCAGGATGTGAGTGATGATTTGGTGCAAAATGTGTTCGTGCGGCTAATGAAATACCGCAAGTCATTTAACCCGGAATACAAGTTCAAGACCTGGGTATATCAAATGGCGCGCAATGTGCACAATGATCACTACCGGAAGAACAAGCAACTCACGGACGATTTTAAGAAAGTGGAAAATGTCGCCGACCTGCACTATAGTGATGAGGAAGATGAGATCAACCGAGAGCGGGAGTCAGTGCTTTTTCAGGCACTAGACAAAATGCCGGAAGACAAAAGAGAACTTATTGTGCTTGGCAAACTGGAAGGGATGAAGTACGAGGAAATAGCTGAAATAAGAAATACAACAGTTGGCAATATCAAAGTGCAAATGCACCGGGCCATCCAGCAACTGAGAGAAATATATTTCAATCATGCAGAAAACTAACAAACATATAGAAGAGCTACTGCCCGAATACATCGGTGGTATGCTTTCAGAAAAACAGGAGGAGGCAGTTAAGCTTCATCTGAAGGAGTGTACAATTTGTAGGCTGGCCTATGAACAAGAGCTTAGGCTGGAAGAAGAATTTGCGCTCGTGAAGGAAGCCCAGCCTGGTCAAAGAATCAGAAACAACGTGTTTGCTATGATTGAGGAGGAGAAGAAAGGCTTGAATTCAAGTCCGAAAGCAAGACAATCGTCGAGACAAGTCTTTCTCTTCTCCTGGCAAGCCATGTCGAGAGTAGCGGCAGCGGCGCTGTTGTTGACAGTGGGTTATTGGTTTGGCGGCCGAGGTGAACCATCTACAGTTGAGAAAAATCAGGTAGCAGAAATGAAACAGGAACTGGGAGAGATCAAAGAAATGTTGATGCTCGCAAATCTGAAAGCACAGTATCCCAGCGAACGAATACAGGCAGTAAGCCAGGTGGAGAGCTATAACGATATAGACCCAAAACTTATTAAGGCTTTGGTGACAACACTCAATACAGACGCCAGTCCAAATGTACGTCTGGCCGCCGCCAATGCTTTGCAGAAGTTTGCCACTATTAACAGTAATGTGAGGGCAGAATTGGTTCGCTCCCTTGAGTTCCAAACAGAGCCGATCGTGCAGATCTCATTGATTAATATGATGGTGGAACTTGAAGAAAAGAGTGCAGTGAACAAACTGAAGTCTCTTATCGACAATTCCGAGACTTTACCAGCCGTAAGAAAGCAAGCCCAACTTGGCATAGAAATACTGATATAAACAATTGATAAGCATAAATTATAAAAAGATGAAGACAACAAATTTATTTACCGCAATCCTGGCGATGGCTCTGTTGAGCCAATTGCCTGCGCAATCACAGGTAGGCTCGGCCTCAGGCTTGGCCAAGCTTGAAAAAAGTGACATGAAGCCTTTTGGCCACAATGAAGGGCAATCCAAGGAGTTTAAATACAAGGTTCCTGGTTCGCCGGAACAATACACCCTGAAAGTATCCAACCTTCAAACGGATATTACTTTTGAGGCTTATTCGGGGACGGAACTGGTAATTACCGCCCTAGACTACGAAGGGATACCAGAAAAAGCCAAGGGCTTGAAGCCACTTTCTGCCACTGGTCCGGATAACACAGAGATTGGATTAAATATAAAAACAGAAGGAAATGTTATCCTATTGTCTGGCGCTGGAAAAGCAGCTAGTGACTCTGATTACATGATCAAGATGCCTACCGCCATGGGCCTATCTTTTGAGCAGGAATCGTGGCATGGAGGAGGAGACTTTACGGTGAAGGGACTTAGCGGAGAAATCAATGTTCAATCCAAAAACTCAGACATCATCTTGACTGATGTGTCGGGGCCAGTTGTGGCAAATTCTGTAAGTGGAGACATCAATATTGTCTTTAGTAAACTAAATGCTACTAAGCCAACTTCGGTGGCTGCGACGAGTGGTGATGTTGATATAACTATGCCGTCGGAAGCGAAGGTCAACTTTAAGTTGAGCGTGGTGTCAGGAGAAATATATACTGACCTTGACCTAAAATTTGCTGAGAAAGAGGGGCTTAAATCCTGGGGAGGGATGAATGCCAACCCAACGTTTAATGGAGGGGGTGTTGAGATAGCCCTAAGAGCTGTTAGTGGCGACATTTTTCTTAGGGAGAAGTAGACTGCCATGAAAATAATATTATCAATGCTGTTTGTGGTTCTAGGAACCGCAACCGGTGTGCAGGCTCAATATACTACTGAGGCAAACAGTGCGGTAAAAGCTGGACAGACGATATACCTTGAGTTTGATTTCTCGTCTGTCATCAAGATCAATCACTGGGACAGACAGGAGGCCAAAGCTGTTTTGACAATGGAAGAAAAGGAAAAATGGGCCAATCCGGAGTTTGAGATTAGCGTAGATAATTCAAGCACTGCCTTGAGTATTTATATGAAAAAGCAGCAGTTTGAAGATTACTGGAAGGAGCAAAGAGCAGGCCGTAAAGACTGCTATTGCTCAACCCCTGAATTGACCGTTGAGGTGTGGTTACCCAAAGGTGTTGACATCAGCGTAAAGAGTATTAGCGCAGATATTGAAACAACCTTTGATGGAGGAGATTTGGCCTTTGAAACGATTTCCGGCGACGTTGATGTTAAGTTGCCAGCCTCGCAGAACCTAACACTGAAGGCGTCAACAATTTCTGGTGATATATATAGTGATCTTACTTTCGAATACCTCGATGGAGGCAAGGGACTAAAAGAAATGGTCGGTGTAAAATTGGATGCCAGGCTGAATAATGGAGGAAAAAACCTCAGGTTAAAATCAATTAGCGGAGATATTCTGCTGCGAAGATTATAACAATCCACTCAATTGATAAGCATTTTATAAGGGCCCTTTTGGGCCCTTTATTGGTTTATGGGCGTTTTCAACTTGTTTTCGGCGAACCTTCAATTATCTTTGTGCACCAATTCTATACTAACCCAATAGAGAATATAGTTAATTCCTTTTTCCGGCTTCAAATATGTCTGCTGATTCAGTTTCTGAAAACATAATTCCACATAGCCATAGTGTGACTCATACCGATCGTGTGGAAAGAAATGGCTACCGCCCTGTGCTTGTTTGGTTAACTGGTCTTTCGGGTTCCGGCAAATCAACTTTAGCGAGTGAGGTAGAAAAAGCCTTGTTCAAGCAAGGCCTCAACACCTATATATTGGATGGCGATAATGTTCGATCAGGCTTGAACAAAGACCTTGATTTTAGCGATATAGCCAGAAAAGAAAATATCCGCCGCATTGGGGAAGTTTCTAAGCTTTTTATAGAAGCAGGCACCATTGTTCTTACGGCTTTTATCTCACCTTTTATTGAAGACAGACAGCAAGCTAAAGAGTTGGCCGGAGCAGAAAACTTCATAGAGGTTTTTGTAGACTGCCCTTTGGAAGTCTGTGAGCAGAGGGATGTAAAGGGGCTTTATAAGAAAGCCAGAGCGGGTCAAATCAAGAACTTCACGGGGATCGATTCTCCGTTTGAGCACCCCAAAAATGCCGATGTAGTGGTGAAAACAAATGAAGAGCCACTGGAAGTGTGCACAAAAAAGATTTTGGAAGTAGTTTTGAAAAAAATCAAGAATTAATGGCGAGGTACAATCTTACTCACCTGAAAGAACTGGAAGCAGAATCCATCTTCATCATCAGAGAGGTTTTTGCTCAATTCGAAAACCCCGGGATACTTTTTTCCGGAGGTAAAGACTCCATAGTGGTAACTCATTTGGCAAAAAAGGCTTTTTGGCCTGCCAAAATACCGTTTCCATTAGTACATATTGACACCGGGCACAACTTCCCTGAAACGATCGAGTTCAGAGACAACCTGGTCGCAGAGCTCGGTGTAAACCTGGTGGTTGCTTCAGTGCAAAAGTCGATAGACGCTGGCCGTGTGAGAGAAGAAACGGGAAAAAATGCAAGCCGTAACTGGCTTCAGATTACTACGCTATTGGACTCGATTGAGGAAAATAAGTTTGATGCCCTTATGGGTGGTGCAAGAAGAGACGAAGAGAAGGCACGTGCCAAAGAACGTTTTTTCTCACATAGAGATGAATTTGGCCAGTGGGACCCCAAGAATCAGCGTCCAGAACTTTGGAACCTTTTCAATGGCAAGAAAAACCAGGGAGAGCACTTCAGGGTATTTCCTATTAGCAACTGGACAGAAATGGATGTGTGGCAATATATCCTTTCTGAGAAGATTGAGATACCCTCTTTGTATATCGCTCATGAGCGGGAAGTAATTTGGAGAGACAATACCTGGCTTCCAAAGTCAGAGTTTACACAGCTACGTGAAGGTGAAAAAATCGAAAAGAAAAAGATCAGGTTCAGAACGCTTGGTGATATCACCATTACTGGCGGGATAGAATCTGACGCAGATACGCTGGAGAAAATTGTTTTTGAGGTTTCGGCCCTAAGGCAAACAGAAAGAGGCAACCGGTCGGATGATAAACGATCAGAAACCGCCATGGAAGACAGAAAGAAAGAAGGCTATTTTTAATTAAAAGATCATGGCAGAAGGATATTTGGACATGGAGCTGCTTCGCTTTACAACAGCTGGAAGCGTTGACGACGGAAAAAGTACCCTGATTGGGCGACTGCTTTTCGACTCAAAATCAATTTTTGAAGATCAGATGCTTGCTGTGGAAAACTCAAGCAAGAAGAAAGGCTTGGGTCATGTGGACCTTTCTCTCCTAACTGATGGACTGAAAGACGAAAGAGAGCAAGGTATTACTATTGATGTGGCCTACAGGTATTTTGCTACACCCAAGCGAAAGTTTATCATAGCAGATACGCCAGGGCACATTCAGTACACCCGTAACATGGTTACTGGTGCCTCTACTGCAAATCTGGCACTTATTCTTGTAGATGCCAGAAAAGGAGTAATTGAGCAAACGTGCCGTCACAGCTTTATTGCCTCCCTTTTACAGATTCCTCATATCATCGTATGTGTAAACAAAATGGACCTGGTTGATTATTCAGAGGAGGCCTACAACAAAGTAGTGAAGCAATATGAAGATTTTGCTTCCAAACTAGACGTAAAAGACATCCGGTTTATTCCAATCAGCGCCCTTCTTGGTGACAATGTGGTGAACAAGTCGGAAAAGATGCCCTGGTTCCAGGGAGGAACTTTGCTTCATGAGTTGGAAACGATCCACATAGCCAGCGATGAAAATCATATCGACTGTCGCTTCCCTGTGCAGACTGTTATTCGTCCTCACTCCAACGAGTATCACGATTATAGAGGCTATGCTGGAAGAGTTTCAGGCGGTATTTTTAAGCCGGGTGATGCTGTTACCGTATTGCCTTCAGGGCTTACTACGAAAATTAAATCAATCGACACCGAAGCAGGACCACTGTCGGAGGCATTTCCTCCCATGTCAGTCACGATGACACTGGAAGATGATATTGACATCAGCCGTGGAGACATGATTGTTCGTGAGAATAACCAACCCAAGGCAACCCAGGATGTGGATGTGATGCTTTGCTGGATGAACAACAAAGGGCCGTTGCCAAGAGCTAAGTACACATTGTTTCATACTAGCAATGAAGTAAAGGCGATCATAAAGGAAGTGCAATACAAGGTCAACATTAGTAACCTGCATCGTATCGAAGATGATAAGGACATCAAGATGAATGAGATAGCCAGGGTGCAGCTAAGAACAACCAAGCCACTTTTAGTGGATCCTTACAGAAGAAACAGAAATACGGGTAGCATCATTTTAGTAGATGAGGCAACCAATGAAACAGTAGCCGCGGGGATGATCATCTGATGGAGCAAACACAACTAAACAGCCTGGTAGTTATTGCCAAAGAGGCGTCGATCGAAGCCGGAAAAGCCATTCTTGCTATCTATGATACAGAAGATTTTGGCGTAGAAACGAAAGGAGACAATTCTCCTTTAACTAAGGCAGACAAAGCCTCACACGAGGTCATCATGAAATACCTTGAGCCTACCGGCATCCCCGTCCTGAGTGAGGAAGGAAAAGGGATAGAATTCTCCGAAAGGTCGGGTTGGGATTATTTCTGGTTGGTAGATCCACTTGATGGAACTAAGGAGTTCATTAAAAGAAATGGTGAGTTTACGGTCAATATAGCTTTAGTCAAAAAGGACGTGCTGGTTGCAGGCATCGTGTATACACCTGTTCTGGAAAAACTCCACTGGGGAATAGTTGGTCATGGCGCTTTCTTAGAGGAAAAAGGAAAAAGGACCGCGCTTGATGGCGGAAAATCTTCAGGATACAGCGGGCCTGTCAGAGTAGTAGCCAGCAGGTCTCACATGAGTGACGAAACACACGAATTCATTAGTCGATACACTGATCCGGAAATAGTGTCAATGGGCAGTTCACTAAAGTTTATGGTGTTGGCTGAAGGCAACGCTGATGTTTACCCTCGCTTCGGCCCCACGATGGAGTGGGATACAGCTGCAGCCCAGGCAGTGCTGGAAGCTGCTGGAGGCTCCGTCATTGATCATACGACCGGCAAACCCCTAAGGTATAATAAGGAGGTTTTGCTCAACAACTTTTTCATTGCAAGGGCGCAAAAAGAGGAATAAAAAGCCCTATTTTTTTATTTCATGGCATACCAAAAATCGTCGGTTCTTCGTTGTCTGGGCGGTATTTCTATTTAGTAAGCTAATTAATTATCCTATCTTGCGTTTTATTTCTCTAAAACCGACAAAGCCAAAAGGTATTATGACCTTTTTGAACGTAAAATACAGCTTCTTTACCATCTTGTTGCTAGCGGTTTTTGCCGCCATTTCGCCAAGGGCAACGAGCCAGGCCATCCCCGATCTTGCCACAATTAATGTTGATAATTTATCAGATGCCCAAATCGTTGACCTCATGAGCAAGGGCACCTCTATGGGATACTCGCCTGATCAGATGCTCCAGCTGGCGCAGAGTCAGGGCCTGTCTGTCGCTGAAGTAAATAAGCTATCTGGAAGGGTGAGCAAAATCAGCTCAGATAGACTTAGTGAAGGCAAATCATATCCCACCAGCCAGATAAGGGGCCAACACGACTGGGATAAAATAGATGGTCCAGGGAGAGCTACCAAAGTTGAGATTGAGAAGCCTCTGGAAGAGAGAATATTTGGGTTTTCACTTTTTAACAACCCAAACCTTAAGTTGTCGTTTGAGCCGAGTCTTAACTTACCAACTCCCAAAAACTATATTCTAGGTCCTGGAGACGTATTGTTCATTGATATTTACGGAGCTTCTGAGCAATATTTTGAAGCTCGGGTTAACGCTGAGGGGAAATTGAACATCACTAATTTTGGCCCCATTGCTGTGAGTGGGCTAACAATTGATCAAGCGAAAAAACAAATTACCGATAAGCTGGCCGTTGCCTATACCGGTCTAAAGTTGTCTACTCCCAATACTTTTATCAATATTTCTCTCGGCTTGATCAGAACCATCAAGGTGAATATGGTTGGTGAGCTAAGAGTACCAGGAACGTACACCATAAGCTCACTTGCAACAGTTTTCAATGCACTATATGTGGCTGGAGGTATTACCGTAAATGGCACTTTCAGAGACATAAAGGTATATCGACAGAATAAGCTGATTAGCAAGGTTGATACCTACGACTTTCTGATTGGCGGAAAAGCGGACAACAATATTATGCTCCAAGACCAGGATGTGATTATTGTTGAGCCCTATTCGGCCAGAGTCGAAGTGAAAGGAGAAGTCAAAAGACCTGGTATCTTTGAGCTTAGTGGAGAAGAGACCTTCAAAGAAGTGCTTGCCTACGCAGGTGGATTTACAGACCAAAGCTATAAGGATAGGGTAAATGTTACCCGGAATGCCAATACCGAAAAGATGGTGGCCGACATTTTTAAGGGACAGTTTGAAGTATTTACTCCCAAAAGTGGCGATGTATATCAGGTAGGAAAAATTCTCGATCGTTATTCTAACCGGGTGCAAGTCAAGGGTTCCGTGTCCAGGCCTGGCGCTTATTCTCTGTCTGAGGGCCTTACCCTCACTGAGTTGATCAAACGAGCCGATGGTCCGACTGGCGATGCCTATATGGACAGAGCCTCGTTGACACGCACATTAAGTGACCTGTCTACTGAAACCATATCTTTCGATCTGGGCGAGGTGCTTTTAGGACGACAAGGCGATATTTCATTGCAAAAAGAGGATGTAGTAACTATCTTTTCAAAGTATGATCTCAAGGAAGAGTACTATGTGACGATAACAGGTGAGGTTAATCAGGCAGGTGAATTTCCTTATTCACAAAACATGAAAGTGGAGGACCTTATCGCACAGGCGGGGGGACTGAGGGAAGCAGCAGCCGAGTCGAATATTGAAATTACTAGAAGGGTGAAGGACCTCAACTCGAGAGATATTTCGGATATCATCGTTTTACAGGTTGACAGAGATCTTGGCCTAACAACAGCCGGAACCAGCCTGGAGCCGTTTGACCATATTATCGTGCGTAAAAACCCCAACTATCGAATAGAGAAGTTTATCCAAATAGATGGAGAAGTGCTTTATCCTGGGAAATACGCTATCAAGAATGTAAATGAGAAAATATCTGATGTGATTCTGAGAGCTGGTGGTCCTTCCGAATTTGCCTATCCTAAGGGTGCCACGCTTATTCGGAGAACGGAATTTTTCAACGAAGAACCGGAACTTTCCAGAAAAATAAATAGTCTGCAAGGTGTGCAGGAAAATATCGCAGGCAATAGCAATGATCGCACTGAGTCTGCCAACCTATTGTCAGAAAAGTTAAAAGAAGAAATGTACGAGAAGGCATTGGACCTTTCTGCCAATGAGGACTTGTCGGGCTATGCCAAAAAAGAACGACTAAAGGACATGGGCCTGACTAATCCGATGCTTGCCGGAGGCGGATTAAAAGAGACTGAAATAATAGGGATTAACCTGGAGGAGATCATGTCCAACCCGGGATCGAAATATGATTTAATTCTTGAGGAGGGGGATGTGATCAGTGTACCGAAGCAATTGCAGACTGTGAGACTGAGAGGCCGTGTCCTCTATCCCACTACTGTCAGGTATGAGTCGGGAAAATCAGTCAAGTATTTTATTGATCGGGCAGGTGGCTTTGACAGCCGGTCCAGGAAAGGAAGGACCTATGTGGTGTATGCTAACGGCGAAGTAGCGAGGACAAAGAGTTTACTATTTGTAAGAAATTACCCTACTGTTGAGCCTGGGGCCGAAATCATTATTCCTGTTAAGCCTCTTAAGATTCCACTAAAGCCAGGCGATTTCATAGCAGTCACGAGTGGATTGGCTACTATTGCTTTACTCGTTAGCCAGATTATTAAGTAGAAGCCATGGCCGGAGAATTCAGACACAATCAGGAAGATAGAATCTCGTTAAGACAGCTTATCGGGAGGGGAAGAGACCTGATCACATACGTTATTGCTAAATGGAAGATGGTTGGTATCTGTGTCGCTCTTGGTGCAGTTTTAGGCCTGATGTATACACTTAGAAAACCCACATACACCGCAGAAACAACCTTTGCCCTTGAGGAGTCGAGCAAGCTGGACCAACTTTCAGGGCTGGCAACGTCAGTGGGAATTGATGTAGGAGCGCTAGGAGGCGATGAGGAGAACCTTTTTAAGGGGGAGAATATTTTAGAGCTTTATAAGTCAAAGCGAATGCTTATTGAAGCCCTACTTACACAGGTGAAGCAAGGGGACAGATCAGAAATGCTGATTTATCCATTTGCAAGAGCGCTCGAGTGGGACAAGAAATGGGAGTCAAAACCCTATCTCAAAGATATCAGTTTTGATGGCCCGATAGATGAGTTTACCAGTCGCCATGACAGTTTACTGTTGGAAGTAATTGATGAGCTTCGCGACAAGTATGTTGTGGTAGAAAAACCCTCCCGAAGGCTTAATATTATTAGTGTTAAGGTGATGTTTAAAGACCCTTTTTTTGCAAAGGCGTTTAACACAGAGTTGGTGAGAGTGGTAAATGAGTTTTATTACTTTAGCAAGACCAGAAAGGCCGAAGAAACAGTTCAGACCTTCCAGCACCAGGCCGACAGTATCCGTGAGATGATTAACAGTTCAATGATCGGAATTGCGACCTCGATGGAAGTCACACCAAATATGAACTCGCTCTATAAGATAAAGTCAGTACCTGTCCAGCAAAAGCAAATTGACCTGCAAATATCATTGGCGGCTTATGGGGAGATTGTCAAAAGCCTGGAGCTTGCTAAGCTTAGCTATCTTGATCGACAGCCGCTTATTCAGATCATAGATAAACCTCTTCATTATCTGGAAAACAATAGATGGAGGTGGTACAAAGGTTTCGTCATAGGCGGGTTTATTGCGGGCTTATTAAGTGTTGTCGGTCTTGCTGGATATTACATGTTTCTGACGGCCCTCGAGGATGACGACTTGTCGGAAGGCTAACTTTCAAGACCATGCACAAATGGACGCATCTGAGCCAATGGATTTCAAATAAACCGGTTCAGAACTTTGTATTTCTGTTTGCCATTCAATTTTCTAACATTCTTTTTTCCTTTATTGCAATTCCCATTGTCACCGGGCATGTGGGTGCTGAACAATTTGGCCTGATAAACCTGGCATTTTCCATCATCACACTAGTTAACGTTGCGGTAGCGTACGGATATCAGCTCAGTGGCCCAAAGGATGTTGCGGTTAACCTTGATAATAGGCATACATTATCATCCATTTTTTCACAAATTATCTTTAGTAAAGTTCTGATTGCCATTTTGGTTATCGCCGGGCTTATAGTGTCGACCTTGTATTTCCAGGAAGACGATAAGCTTGTCCTGATTCTGCTTTTTTCTATTCCACTCGTCTTAGCAGAGGCAATTTTTCCCTCATGGCTGGCTCAGGGTCTACAACGCCTAAGGTTGATTTCGGTGGGAAACCTCGTGAGCAGGTTCTTATACTTATGCATGGTATATATATTAATCAAATCGCCTCAAGATGCTTATAAAGTTAACTTCCTCCTTGGAGGTTCAGCACTGGTGGTTAACGCATGTATGTTAATATTCATCGTTCTAAGGTGGGACATTAAGTTTGTGAGGGTCAAACTTTCAAACATTCTTGACTCATGGAGATCAAACTTCTATCTTTTTTTATCAACGTTTGCTGCTCAGATTGCCGTTAGTAGTGGCATTATCCTTCTCAGCTTTTTTGCGAGTGGGCCTGTTTTAGGAATTTACAGCCTTGCGGAGCGAGTAAGTATGATTCTAAGAATGTTTCCCGTCTTGATTACTCAGGCCATTTACCCAAACGCTGGTAGATTGTTCGAGCACAACAGGCAAGAGTTCTATCTTTTTCTCAAAAAGGCTTACGTAGGAGCTCTGCTAGTTTCAATCGGAGTTACAGCTGTGACGTACGTTTTTGCACCAATTATCGTGGCATATTTATCCAAAGGCTTCTTCGATGATTCTGTTTTTATTCTGAGAATACTCTCACCTATCCCATTTTTGGCCTGCCTGAACATTGCCAACCACATTATTATTTTGGTTACTGACAGCAGAAAGACGCTGTTTCATGCTACGTGGATATTTTCGTGCTATATGCTTTCTTCGTGCACATTATTGACGATGTATTTTGGAAAAACCGGACTTGCATTTGGAGTAGTCACTACTGAATTAGTCATTTTTGTAATAAACTTTCTACTGATATACAAAAAGGAAAAGCAAACGATATTAGAATTTTACCGATACATACTTTTCCGATAGGAATTTGTGAAAGCATTATAAAGGTGCTATTTAGAAGAATAATATGAAAAGTAGTTCAAAAGAAAATTGGAAATCATACGGGCAAAATGACCCCTACTTTGGAGTTCTCTCTGATGAAAAATTCAGAAAGGGCAATTTGCAAGAAGACAGTCTTATGGAATTTTTTCAGAGCGGAGAAGAGTTTATTGAAGCGACTGAAAGCAGATTGGCTTCGGTATTTGGAGAATCGCTGGAGGAAAAGCGGATCCTGGACTTCGGATGCGGTGTAGGTCGGCTGACAATACCCTTTGCCCGGAAGACTAATAAACAGGTAATAGGGCTAGATGTGTCTGAGGGAATGATCAATGAAGCCGAAGTCAATAGAAGTCGCTTGGCTTTAGAAAAATTAAGCTTCGTACACTTCCATGGGAGCCAAATGCCAGCGTTTGAGAAATTTGATTTTATAAACTCCTACATAGTATTCCAACATATCGAACCAAAAATTGGCTATTCTTTACTCGAACAGCTTTGCGAAAAAGTTAAGCTAGGAGGGATAGTTCAGTTTCAACTCACTTATGGGCATAGCCTTCCGACACTTAAGTATTGGAATTTCTTTATGCGGACGAATAGTAGCCTGTACAATTTCTTTTATACATTTTTAAAGAGGCGCCGGCTAAAAGCTGAGCCCGTGATGCAAATGAATCATTATCGCCCTGAAAAGCTGATAAAACTATTTTCTGAGTACACAAACCGTATACATCTGGAACCAACAAATCACGGTGGGCATCTTGGAGCTATTTATTTTTTCAAAATTGATAAATGAGCCCATCCGTAGCCATTATTCTTATTAACTGGAATGGTTATGAGTTTACATCTCAATGCCTTCGGTCCTTGAGAGGGCTCACGTATGAGCAGTATCAAGTTATCGTTGTCGACAATGCCTCTACCGACGGCAGCTTTGACGCTTTGAAGGACGAATTCAGGGATGCAGTATTTTTGCAAAACAATTCAAATCTTGGCTTCGCTGAGGGTAACAATGTCGGCATGAGGTATGCAGTCGCTCAGGGTTTTAGTTTTATATGCCTTTTGAATAATGACACAGAGGTAGAGCCGGACTTTTTGACTCAGCTGATGGAAGCAATTGATGAAAAACCTGCTATTGGGGCAGTTCAACCTAAAATCTTATATAATCAGCAACGCAAAATAATCTGGAACGCAGGCGGAATCTTCAATCCATGGTTGGGAACCTCCAGCACAATTGGGGTAAATCAACTTGACACGGGGAAATACAATGAACAACGCACAGTTGATTGGATCACAGGCTGCTGCATTTTGCTTCCTTGCGATACTCTCAAGGAGATTGGGCTGCTTAACAAAGAATTCTTTGCCTATTTTGAAGACGTAGATTGGTCTTTTCGAATAAAAGCAAGAGGGAAATCCCTGATTTATGTTCCTGATTCTATCATTTACCATGAGGCTGGGATGTCAACCAAGGCCAAATTGAAAGGAAAAGAAGGGTACGTGAGTCCTCTGGTTCATTATCTTAACATACGAAATCAGTTTTTTATACTTAGACTTTACTCGAAAGGGGTGTACTTTCCGTCTGCCTGGGCATTTCAATGCTTTAAAGTTTTTGCCCACCTTATTTATTTTGCGGTAAGAGGCAGGGTGGAAAAGTTTAAATCAGTATTGACGGGAGTGATGCATGGGTTAGTAAAGCCATTGAAGCAGCAGAATATTTTATGATTTTATTTTTGATCATATTTTTTTGGGCACTGGCCGTCATGGCATATTCTTTTTATAGGATTCTGCTTCAGGGGCGGGAAGAATACCTGCTTGTTTTTATTTGCTTGTACCTCCCCTTTTATACGACGATTCTCAGCGTCGTTTATTTGCAAACAAGTTCTCAGCTTGCCGTCGCATTTTTTCAATATGCAAAGGAACTTGCGATTCTGCTGACCATTCTGGTCATGGTTTTCTACAAGAATGATTTCTTTTCCTACGGATTCAAGTTACACCTAATGGACTATGTTTTTCTTGCCTTCATAGGCCTGTGTTTTTTATACCTGATTTTGCCACTCGGACAAGCTGGTGTATTTCAAAAAATAACATATTTCAAGAATATTTTTGTGCTGGTACTTATGTACTTCTTTGGCAGGAATATGCGGATGAAGGACGTCACACCAGAGAAAGTCGTTTCCATCATGTTGTCCATTGCGTTGGCAGCCTTTGTTCTTAACCTTTTCGAAGTCGCAATCGGCACTCATTTTCAAAGCTTCACTGGCTACGCAAAATACAATGAGGATATCAACAATACCGAGCCTACCGGAAATTACTATTTGTCCTGGACATTTGAAACTCAAACAGGTCAGCAACGATTCGCCTCTTTTTTTTCGAACCCGCTTGAGTTAGCCAGTGCTGTGCTGCTTGCATTCCCAGCAGCCCTCATCATGTATTTAGGGGCAAGGCAGCCTGTCAATAAATGGAGGTATGCATTGCTGATGGGCTGTATTTTGGCAAGCCTATGGTTTTCGTTCTCCAGGGCTTCAACAATCGCCCTACTGAGTCAGATATTCTTTATTGCTATTATTTTTCGATACTACTTTCTTATTCTTAGTGGCGTGGCGCTGGCCGGACTGGCAGTGCTTTATTTTTTCTTCTGGGCCTCCAAAGACATTCAGGACTTTGTATATGAAACGATAACGTTTCAAAATGCGTCCAGCCTTGGCCACCTGATGTCATGGCTTGAAGGTATTCAAAGTATGATATCATCTCCATTCGGTATTGGCCTTGCTATGAGTGGAAATGGTCGCGGCGTGGATGAAGCTTTAAGAGTTGGTGGTGAGAATCAATTTATCATTTTCGGGGTCCAGCTGGGGGTCATTGGTTTGTTCCTGTATGTCTTACTTCTCTTTCTTGCTATCTTGTATTCTTTCAAAGCGTATCGACAGGCAAGAAGCAAAGAAGAAAGAGTGATACCGTTTATAGCAGGGGCCGTAAAGTTTGGGTTGTTATTGCCTCTTTTCACTGCTAATGCAGAGTTATACCTGTATATCTCCCTTATTTCCTGGTGGATGGTGGGGTATTCGGTAAGTCTGTATTATAAGCAAAAAAATGACCTCAAAGGGCATCAATTTCTCGCAATTCCCTGATGGAAAAAAGGATCTTAGTAGATGTATTTAACCTAAGGGTCGCGCAAACAGGCGTTCGAACTTATACAGAGGAATTCTGTCATATGATTGAAACGTCCGATTCGAGGAGACATCACTATAAAATAGTACCGGATTTCAAGAGGGTAACACAGAGTAGTTTTTTTCATGGAAAGACCGGCAAGCTTAGAAATCTCCTGTATCATATTATCTACTTTTTTTGGAAGCAAATTTGTTTGCCATTAATTGCCAAACGTTTCAATGCGGACGTCATATTTTGCCCGGACTTTGTTGCTCCTGCCATAAAAACCAGGGCCTTGAAAGTGCCGGTTGTTCATGACGCCTTTTTTTGGGAGAGGCCCGAGTACTACAATAGTCACTGGCTTAAGTATTTTAAAAAGATGATAACAGCTGGCTTAAGGGGCAAGTCTCTGGTAGTAACAACCTCCAATTACAGTGCTGACAGACTCAGTAATTATTTACCAGGGAGTGTTTCAAAAGAGGTAGTTTATCAAGGGTCTCGTTTTGAACACGTTGGCGAATTGGGGTTAAGTAGCCACTGGAGTTTGCAGCCGAAATGCTACTTTCTTCATGTTGGTGTGCTTGAGAAGCGAAAGAACCTGCTTACTTTGATAAGAGCGTTTCGGCTGTTTATCAGCGAGAATGAAGCACCTGACGTAAAGCTCGTACTTGCTGGCCAAAGGGGCCCAAGAGCGGATATGGATGACTTCGAGAGTATCACCAACGAAATATCCAACTTGGGGCTAGACTTCCGGGTTATTTTAACCGGCTACGTAACTAAAGAGGAACTGGAGTCACTTTATCAGCATGCTCTATGCTATGTTTTCCCCTCTACTGACGAAGGATTTGGGCTGCCAATTCTCGAGGCTTTTTCTTATAGTCTTCCAGTAATTGTCTCTCGGAACGGCGCACTGCCTGAGGTAGGTGGTGAGGCAGTTGTAACATTTGCAACCAACGATCCTCAGGACCTTGCTTCTAAACTTAACGATTTGTATTCTTCCGAACCGTTAAGAAACGAGCTTGTGCATAAAGGTGCTCTGCGGCTGAAGCAGTTTTCCTGGCAGATTTTTTTTCAATCTTTAGAGCGGGTTTTTGATAAGGCATGACTATGTCAGAAAATGAAGAAAATTATTATTCGGACAAACTAAGTTCTGGCAAACGCTTTGGCGTTGGTTGGGACCTGCCATCCACTTTTTTTGCGTTGTGGAGGCTACTATTTTGGTTTTTGAGGGGATGCGCAAGGCGACTCTTTTTTAAGGGGTCGAAGGGAATTTTGCTTATCGGCAAGAGCGTTGCTATCAGACAACCTCGCTTTTTGACTGTAGGGAAAAATTTTGTAGCTGAAACCGGATGTGAGATCAACTGTATTTCAAATAGAGGGATTGTTTTCGGTAATAATGTTACAGTCGGCAGTTTTGCCCTGATAAGGCCGTCGAACATATATGGTGGTGAAATCGGGGAGGGTCTGCGAATTGGAAACCATTCAAATATTGGTCCATTCGCATATGTAGGTTGCTCGGGGTTTATAGAGATAGGAAATAATGTCATGATCTCTCCAAGAGTGAGTCTTTACGCCGAAAACCACAATTTTAGCGACGTAGAGCGGCCAATGAAAGAACAGGGAGTGACGAAGAAATTCATAAAGATAGAAGATGATTGCTGGATAGCAGCTAATAGCATAATACTGGCAGGCGTCACAGTTGGAAAAGGGGCTATTGTTGCAGCGGGCAGTGTTGTTACTAAAGATGTACCTCCTTTTGCGATAGTTGCCGGCAATCCTGCCAAAGTGCTAAAATACAGGACTGTTGATGTGAAGGATTAAAAGGATATTCTGTGAAAATTGATAATAAGAAATTCTCACTAGCGCTAGCAGGAGCTCATTTTTTTGGCATACGATTTTATCGAAGACAAAGCGATGAATAAAGCACAGGCCTCCACCATATTTTGTTTTCATAGCAGCTCCGACCTATACGGGGCAAGC
Source organism: uncultured Roseivirgaceae bacterium (assembly GCA_964351395.1). Lineage (GTDB taxonomy): Bacteria > Bacteroidota > Bacteroidia > Cytophagales > Cyclobacteriaceae > Imperialibacter. The sequence goes on along the minus strand of CAYGOF010000001.1, from coordinate 714,569 downwards.
CGGATTTTTCTTCAAACCGTTTCATTGTTCAAAGATGCCGGCTATTCACCTCACGTGTACCTTAGCGAAGATGGGCCCTTGTCAGTTGCACTGAAAAGAAGTGGGGTAAGAGTGTCTATCTTGCGTTTGGGCATCGTCAGGAGGAAGTACCTCAGTATTCCTGGACTTGTTAACCGGGCTTTTTATTTGCTAAAGGCCATGATCGTACTAAGTTGGGTTGTAGTTAAGGAGCGACCGGCCGCCATTTATAACAATGCGTCCAGCATTTTGGCGCCGGCTGTGGTAGGCAAAATATTTGGGATAAAACACGTCTGGCACATTCATGAGATAGTGCTGTCACCTTCCTTTTTCGTCAAATTCATAGGATTTTGTCTCAGTCGTTTTTCAACCATGAATATTGTAGTTTCCAGTGCCACTTATAATCACTGGATTTCAGTCTCTCCATCATTAAAAAGAGATGAAAAGATGGTGATGATTCACAACGGAATTTCTTCAGATACTTTTAAGAGAAATCCGGGATTCAATCGAGACGGTTATCTGGCAGAGCGGGGAATTTCATTACCTCAGGGGGCGGTTGTTGTAGGAATGATGGCTAGAGTACATTTCTGGAAAGGCCAAACTTATTTTTTGGATATTGCAGAGCAACTCTTAAAACTGGAAAGCAATATTGTGTTTCTAATGGCTGGGGATGCGTTTCCTGGCTACGAGTATCTGTATGAGGAGATCAATGGAAAGATACTTTCCCTTGGATTAGAAAGTCATGTGTTTCAACTTGGGTACCTAGGTGACCCGTCCGAATTCTATCAATCATTGGACCTTTTCATTGTCCCGTCAATATTGCCAGACCCTTTGCCGACTGTAGTTCTGGAAGCAATGCTGTTTGAATTGCCGGTCGCAGCCACTAACCATGGAGGAACTACAGACATGATCGTAAATGGAAGCAGTGGATATCTGATTCCATGGGACGATCCTCAAAAGGCAGCTGCCAGCATAAAACCTTTTTTTACCGACTTTCCAACCCGGAAGCAAATGGGAAAAATAGCCAGAAATAGGGTCATCGAAAAGTTTTCTCCCGAAGAATACGGAAAGGCAATTCTCCGGCTTTTCGGCGAGATTTGTAGATAGAATTATTGATTTTTTGCGGTCGCACTTCCAAACACTTTGTTCTTCATTTGTACGGCGGTGTTATAGTGCTTAGCCATAAATTTTTTCAGCGCACTGTCACCCTCCTTTGGAAACCAATCTGTGGTTCGAGGCTTCTCGATAGGATGACTGTGCTCGGTATATGCATAGGTAGCTATTGAAGTTCTAAATATTCCGGGAGGGAAATGTGTTTGATCATATCCGTGAAGAGTATAGGCTCTAGTTTGCTGAATAATCAAACGATTAAAAGGGACCTCTAGGTCCTTGGTTTGCTCATTTCTTAAATCACGGATTTTTAGATGTCCTCCGTACTCCGCTTTCCAGTTGTGGTTAAGGTAGAGCAACAGATTGAGATTTCTATACCAGCCCTTGTTCAATGGGTGGTAATTGAAGTCCAGGTGCATATCAAGGAAGCTATTTTTCTTGCCCTGATGCAAGCCACCGCCGAAGTTCTTTGGATCTACAAACACTGCTTCATTAGTTATGAAACTGAGTAGGGCATTCATCCTGTCGGAATTCAGCTCCGAATAAAGCTCATCAAATTCCGGGCAAAGGACCTTATAATTTGACTTTTCGAATTTGTTATTGGCAAAAACGTAGTCTCTACTTTTGTTTTCTAGTTCTGGAATAGAGTGATATGCCTTCAGCAGCTTCTCTTCATCACAGAAGTTATCAATTATGAGATATGGAAACGGCTTGGCAAATAGATATTCTTCTCTAAGCTTTTCCTTTTTGTTCTCAAGCAAATCAAAATGGATCATTTTAACAGTATTTGGCGACAAAAATAGAACAATTTACAACCATTGCACCAACAACAGACATTTACTGCAAGCCAAAAGTTTGTAACGAAAAACTCTAAGTTCTAATACCTTTGTAATCGAAGCCATAATACAACGTTGATTTAAATATGCGAATAGCAATTATTGGGTCGAGAGGATATCCATATGTGTACAGTGGATATGAAACTCTTGTTAAGGAGTTATCGGAAAGGCTGGTAAGGAACAACGTTAGTGTAACGGTTTATTGCCACAAAGGCCTTTTTAATTCGAGGCCAAAAGAGGTAAAGGGGGTTGACTTGGTTTATTTCCCTTCGCTAGAAACAAAGGTGCTCAGTCAGTTGAGCCATTCTTTTTTATCTGTCCTTCATGCGTGTTTCACCAATGTTGATGTAATTTTCGTTGTTAATTCAGCGAACGGTCCCTTTGGATTGCTGACCCGGCTCTTCAGAAAAAAGACAGCAATTAATGTGGATGGCCTTGAATGGCTTCGACCTAAATGGAAGGGCTTGGGCTCAAAATATTTTTACTTTTCTTCATGGCTGTCGACAAAACTTTTTGATCAGATTGTGAATGATTCTGAAGAAATGAAAAGAGTTTATTTGAATCTTTTTAAGAAAGATTCAATTGTCATCGCTTATGGGGCGAACAAAAGACTATCCATTAACCCTGAATTGATACAAAAGTGGGGGCTCAATCGAAACGAATATTACCTTATTGTCGGCAGGCTGATTCCAGACAACAATGCAGACTTGATCGTCGAAGGTTTTATGCAGTCTGATTCGAAAAAAAGGCTGGTGATCGTAGGTGATGTCCCTTATAGCGATGACTATGCGATTTCAATAAAGGCCAAAGCTGATAGGGATGAGAGGCTGCTTTTTACCGGATACGTAACGGACCAGGATGAATTAGCGGAATTGTATCACAATGCTTTTGCCTATTTTCATGGCCATGAGTATGGAGGAACCAATCCAACCATGTTGAAGGCAATGGCCTATGGGAGTTGTATTCTGGCACTTGATACAGCGTTTAACCGGGAAATGCTTCAGGATGGAGAATATGGTCGGTTTTTTCAAAAAAATGCCGGATCTGTAACGGACATTATATCTTGGGCTGAGCAACATCAGGAGATGTCGAGTCTTCTAAGGGAAAAGTCGAGAGACGGCATAACCGAAAAATATGAGTGGGAAAACGTCACAAACCAGTATATGTGGCTATTTGAAAAGCTTGTATTTGGTAAAATGAGGAAAGAAGAATGAAGGAACGGAAACATCAATGCGTGGTTTGCGACGGAGATACTTCGGAGGTTTTTGAGGTCAGGGAAATGATGTTTGGCTTCCGGGATAAATTTACGTACTCCAAATGCGGTCAATGTGGGGTGTTACAACTCCTGGATTTACCCGACAGCCTGTCGCGTTACTATCCTGGAGATTATTACTCAATGAATATGCTTGTTCAATCATCCTGGCTTAAGGCATATTTTAAGAAGCTTCGTGGAAGGTTTCTTTTTGCAGATAATGCGTTTTGGCCGGGGAAACTGGCTACACAGCTGTTTGGCGCACCTGAATATGTCGACTACATGAAACCCTTTGCCTTAGATTTTGATGACAAAATACTCGACGTGGGCTGCGGGTCAGGGGAACTACTCATCGAGATGAGTGCGTCAGGATTTCGAGACCTAACTGGTGTTGATGCTTTTGTTGAAAACTCTAGAACCTATGAAAATGGCGTTAAAATAGTCCGGGGAACTGTCAATGACTTGTACGATACTTTTGATGCTGTCATGTTACACCATGCCTTTGAACACATGGGCGACCCGCTGAAAGTCCTGAGAGATGTGAAAGAAAGACTGGTCGACAGTGGAAAACTGCTTATAAGGACGCCCGTTGTAAGTGAGGCTTGGGAGAAGTATGGTGTTCATTGGGTGCAAATTGATGCGCCAAGGCACCTTTTCATTCATACTGAAGATTCGATCAAATTGTTGGCTAACGAAGCAGGATTTGTCATAGAGAAAATAGTCTACGACAGCAGTTCATTTCAATTTTGGGCGAGCGAACAGTACCAAAGGGATATTCCTTTGAATGACAATAGATCTTATTCTAAGAACATTGCAAAATCAATTTTTACCAAGAGTGAAATTGCGAAATTTGAAATCGAGGCGGAAAGACTTAACAAGTTGGAAAGAGGAGATCAGGCATGTTTCTATATGAGGAAAAAGTAGCACAAGGATGTCTGAATGCCTACTTTAAGAAATACACTAGAGAAAGCGAAGCACTCAGATTATTGACGTCTAGGCCATTCACAAAATATGACTCTCCTGGTTTCTGAAATAAATACCACTGATAATTAAGTGAACGTGAATATCGAACGGATGAACTAATGAGGCAGTTTTTGAAGGTCCAATCGAATAACAACCCGGTACTAAGGTCCGTCCAAAATCGCCTCCAATCTTTCGACTCCTCAAAAGTATAGTAATAAAAGTCATTATTGTGGACCAACCGCTCAGCAAACACGCCAATTTTCCTTACTCCAGACCACCAACTTGCTTCTGCATAGAACACATTACTACCCGGTCCGATACCTGCTCCTATTACTTGCCCCTGGTTGGTATATCCTTGCCTTATGTACTTGTCAGTGTACCAGCTATCGCCATCCCTTACAACCTCTCGCACCACTTGCCCGAGTTGGGTGATTTCTGCATCAAATTGAATAAAGCGATTTTTCTTAATTGGATATATCTTACTAAGCCCAATCGTGAAGGCGCGGTGTCTGTTAGGTTGCACAAGAAATTCTCTAAGACCTCTGCTCCTACCATTGGTGCCGTATTCTATATAGAATTCAGCATTTGACTCCTGCAGTAGCCAGCGTAGGTAGCCTGAAGATTGCTGTTGATTATTTGTCAGCTTTGGGTTGGGCTGAATTCCTGCCTGTTTAATACCATTGAAGAAGGGTTGAATATCCCGAATGCCACCTATTTCATCTAAGTATACCTGTGATGTGATAGAGTAACCAAGAAATAGACCTGAAACCCACTTGGGCTGCCACGACACGGTCATCCCGGATAGATAGCGCCATTTGTCGGTCGAGGGGTGATACAACTGGGTTCCAAGGTATTTCCGTTCGGGTGCCGGAGGAGTGAACCCGGAGTTAGTGAGTGTTCCTGCTACAAACTGACCTTCAAATGATCCAATAGAAGTTGTTACCGGCTTACGAGTATTGGCGACAAGGTGATAGAAACCCGGCGCATTGTTGCTCATGATCAATGAATTCCTTTTCCCTGGCCCCCACCATAGGTTTTCTGAAGAGATTCCTATCGAAATATTATCGAAGTTATATCTGATCGACGACTGCCCCGGGTAAAACCTAAACAGACTTTTACTACCAAACCTCACTGGCTCGTCGATGGTGTTCCACCATTGGTACATTCTCTGCCAAACTACTGGAAAGTGTTCGACATTAAATTCTTCGAAGCTATCATTTTGACTGAAGACAAATTCAGGCATTAATTGAAAACTTAGCCTTTTGCGTTCAAAAAAAACACCGCCGCTTACCTTTGTTTGTACCCCTTTGTTAGGGATTAGGCTTCCTTCGTTCCAACCAGTCGGGTGATGAGAATTAAACTGAGTTAGAACTGAAAAAGGCATTATCACTAAAGAATCTATAATAGGAACGGAGATTTTTTTCAAGGAGATGGATTTGGCAGTACTGTCGCCCGATATATTTTGAGCCAGGTATTCTAATGAAAAAAGGGGTCTAACTGAGAATGAAATTGAAGAATCGCAGCGCCCGACTAATTGTGCCCGTCGCAAGTAGTCTTCACCAGCGGCTAGCCCCACCGGTAGTGTCTGAGAGCTCACGCCATAGCAAATCAGAAGAGTCAACAAGATCAAATATATTGTTTTGGCATTCATAGCATATCCAAATCAAATGTCAAAAAACATAGCTTACCCCCATATAACTATGAAGATTAAATCTGTCGACTCCTTTGGCATTTTGCCCTCCTGGATATGTGAAATCTTGCTGCCATTGATAGTTAAGAGACTTAATAAATTGAATTTTGGCATTGGCAACCAGCCGATTGAATCGCCAATTACCCACCAGGCCAGTGCTAATGTCAACCCAGGGTCTGGCTGGACTACTGTCTCGAAATGCAATGTTAAAAAAATCCATTTGATGGTCTAATCTCTCGAAAATGACTCCTAGTTTCCGGATGTCTTTTACCCAGGCAACCTCTAAAGTCTGAGAGTTGTTGCCGGGACCTACTCCGTTTCCAAGTTGCTGGCCAAAGTTTGAGAAGCCGTTGGCTACTGGGGAATGTGAGCCCCAACTTTGGCCACCACCCTCGTCCAAATACCTCACCATTATGTTGACGGATTGCTGAGTCTGTACTGCTTCAAACCTTACTTGAATGAATGCTGATTTCGAAGTTTTAAACAGTTTATTAAACCCCCACAGATATGCTCTGGCGTGGTCTGGCGACATTATAAAATCTCTCCAATTTAACGAATGATCTCTGCGCCCATATTCAAAATAAATTTCTGTTTGGGCAGCGTCAAATAGCCACCTCAAACTCACGGCTACCTGCTGCGACCTATTCTTCTGGTCTTCGGATAATCCGACGGTTTCTTTCTGAAAAGCATCAAGTATTGGCAAATAGTCCTTTAGTTTATTCCCTAAATCTCCCTTGTATATTTGAAAAGTTCTCATGAAACTAAAGTATAGACCTGGGACCCACCGCGGGCTATAGGTCACATTTACCGCAGAAAGATATCTCCAGTCTGGATTTTTCTTTAATTCCAAACGACCATAGTTCGGATCGAAGTCTGGAGGCATTAGTTTTCCAATAAGCAATTGACCTTCAAAGTGTCCTAAAAAAGTATGGACTGGCTTTGTTGAATTAATTGTAAAATGATTGAAACCTCGAGCATTATTACTAAATATGAGGGCATTAAATTGACCCGGTCCCCACCAGATATTTTCATTGGAAAGCCCAAAAGAAATGGGTTTGATATTGAACTTAAGATAGCTTTGGCCAAGAAGACCTCGTGAGTAAGCCTTGGTGCCGAATCTTTCTGGCGGGTCTGCAGTTACCCAAAAGCTCCTACGAATATTCAGGTAGTACGCTGGAAATTCTTCTGGAAAACCATCAAAGGCTTTGTTTTGGGCATATATCCATTCTGGCCTTAGTTGGATACTTAATGGCCCAATTTGGTTGTAAATACCCGCATTAACAGTGTGTTGGTAACCTCGATTGTTAATCATTGAACCGTCTCCCCATCCATAAGGGTGGTTGGAGTTTAGCTGGGTTTGGTAAGACGCCGGAAGTATGCGAAATACTCCTTTCCCATTAAGATATTTTTTTGACGAAGTAACGCCAGGAGACTTGAACCCCGAAATTATTCTATCAAACGTATATTCACCATGTGCAGAATCCGATTGTAACGGCATTGAAGGCCTTATCATCAAAGACGATGATTTATCCACCTGGCCCATAAGTTGGGCTCTTCTAACCGACTCATTAAAAATGGGCAGATCAATAGGCAGAGGCTGACCGTAGCATTTCGAGGGTTCGAAAAATACTGCTAGCAGAATAATCAGCAACCCGATTCTGTTACGGGTTGATAAAACTAGATCCTTTAAAAACTTTGACATATAAATTAACTTACAGACAGCATATGGTTTTCATTTTTCCAAACAACTCTATTTTTACTGCAAATTGTTTTCATATCATTTAGCATATTGTTTTTCAAAAAGATGTCTTCTCAAGTCGTATCATATTGATAAATACAGGCTTATCTTATGCTTTGTTGTGATACAAATTGCAATGATTATGTTTCAATTCCGCTTCTTGCTTAAGCTACCAAGGATTTAGCCGATAAGCAAAAGGGTTTAAGGGCATAATTCACTGGTCCTTTTAGCCACAAGAAAAAACAACTATAAGTTTGAAATGTGGGGAGTAAATCGGCATTTTATTTTAAGCCTCTAATGAATACTACGACGGATATAAAGAACGGAAATTTTATATAACAAAACATTTTTGACATACACCAAAACTTTTCCGGCTAGGGTATTATCTATAATATTATCTATATTTGCCACCGTTTTGCTGAGGCTAGATAGAATAATACTTCACGCACCAAATAATTGTATTGTATTGATGAATTTAGACGCAAATATTGCTCTAATGAGCAGTAAAATTCCCAGAATACTTCTCGTTCCTTGTTTAATATTTCATTTGATTCTCGCTGGTTCTTCCGCGACTCAAGCGCAGTCTGCAAAAGGTCTCGATCAAGTACAAACTGATAAACTCACCAATAGGCAAGTTGAGGATCTTATTATTAAGGCGGAGTCGTTAGGAGTTTCTGATGAGGAATTATTTTCTCTTGCCAGACAGCGGGGAATGCCGGAATCTGAAGTAAATAAGTTGGAGAATAAGATCCGGCAAATCAACTTGGCAAAACAAAGGGATCAGAGTAGAAAACCGCCTTCTAAAATTGATCAGCTCCGAAAAACTTCACTTTATGGGCAGGATGATCTTTTCCAGTCAATAAAGGAAAGAGATAGTTTGGGGTACGAATTAACAATGCAGGAGCAGAAGGTATTTGGATTTTCACTTTTCCAAAATAAGAACCTCGACTTTTCTCCAAATATGAATATGCCTACTCCACAAAACTATATTTTAGGGCCGGGAGATGAGGTGGTGATAAATATTTATGGAGGCTCGGTTGATAATTTTACAGAGACGATCAATCCCGAAGGAAAAATTAATATCAGGTTAATTGGCCTCGTACACTTAAGTGGATTGACGGTGGAAGCGGCCAGGGCTTTTCTGGGTAAAAAGTTGGCAAACTATTATTCTGGCCTGCGAGGCACAAACCCGACCACTTTTTTGTCTGTTTCAATTGGTAATATTAGAACTATCAAAGTCAATATAGTAGGAGAGGTTCAAAACCCCGGTACGTTCACATTGTCGTCGGTTAGCAGTGTTTTCAATGCACTTTATATTGCTGGGGGCCCAACGATTGATGGAACGTTCAGACATATCCAGGTTTATAGAAACGGAGCATTAAAGTCGGAGGTTGACATCTATAAGTTTCTTACGAAGGGGAATGATTCAGAAAATATTACCTTAGAAGACAACGATGTGGTATTGGTGAGGCCAATTGTAAATAGAGTGGAAATTCAGGGAGCGGTGAGGTTGCCTGGGGTTTTTGAAATGAAGTCGGGCGAAACGCTCCAAGACCTGATTTATTATTCCGGGGGATTTAATGAGAAAGCTTTTAAGGAAACGATAACTGTAACTAAAATCTCAGATCAATCTAAGAAAGTCGGAACCCTTTCTAGCTCAACATTTGACACATATAGTCCGATGGATGGTGATATTTACTTAGTGGGTGAGATTGAGGATAGGTTCACCAATCGAGTTCAAATATCAGGAGCGGTAGTTCGTCCAGGTCAATATGAACTCACCTCAGGTATGTCTATTCGGGATTTGGTTGATGTAGCTGGTGGTACTCTTGGTGACGCGCACCTTAAGAGAGTTACCTTATACAGGACCATGGAAGATTTCACGCTCAGGGCGCAGAGTATTAATCTGGGAAAGATTTTGAGCGGAGAAGTCGATGATGTCGAGCTTCAAAATGAGGACTTACTTAGCATCCCTAGCCTTTACGATTTAAGAGAAGAATATTATGTTGAAATAAGCGGGGAGGTAAACCGGGAAGGCCTTTATCCTTATGCTGAAAACCTGACGGTTGGCGATTTGATACTTAAAGCAGGCGGTTTGAAAGAGTCAGCTTCTTTACAAGCTATCGAAATTGCGAGGCGAATTAGAAATGACATAAGCGGCAAAACGTCGGAAATAATAAAAATTGATTTGAATGAGAATTTGTCCGTTTCTGACGCTGAAAAAGAAGTTATTTTGCTTCCATTCGACCACATTTTTATTAGGAGAAGTCCTGGATACCAAGAGTTTGGTTCTGTAAGGCTAGAGGGTGAAGTTTTTTATCCTGGTGAATTCGCTTTAGAAAATGTGAATATGAGGATATCGGATTTAATCTCTAGAGCCGGTGGTCTCAATGAATATGCCTATGCAAAGGGAGCTACACTGTTGAGAAGAACGGAATTTTTTGAAGAACAAGATAAAAAAGAAAAAATTGTTGAAGAGTTAACTAACCTTCAGAATAATACTACGAGGTCTGATGTAGATAATCCTGAAGCCGAAAGACTTCTTTTAGATAGGGTTAATTCCAAGATAAAAAACGAAAAGGATCAGATCCTTGAAGATGCCCTCACAGGGTCAAAAGACGACCAACAAAGCGACGAATTAACGAAGCAACGGCTCTTAAGGACCCAGATCAATCAGAAAGAAATTAAGGAGTCTGAGCTAGTGGGTATAAACCTTGATTTGATCATAAAAAACCCAAAATCCAAGTATGATTTAATTTTGCAGGAAGGAGACTTGATAACAATACCAAAGGAATTACAAACCGTAAGGCTTAGAGGCGAAGTGTTATACCCAACTACCACACGTTATGAGCGGGGTCTGGGTGTTAGAAATTACGTAGGTAAGGCGGGTGGCTTTTCTGAGAATAGCAGCAGGAAGAGGTCTTATGTCGTATACGCAAATGGAGACGTACAAAGAACGAAGCATTTTTTAGCATTTAAAGTTTACCCTAGGATAGAACCTGGAAGTGAAATAATTATCCCTTTGGCACCCGTTAAACGAAAAATATCCGCCGCTGAGGTTATCAGTCTTTCAACCAGTCTTCTGTTTTTGTATTCGCTGATAAACCAGCAGCTTCTTAATTGATTTGAAAATGAAAAAAATTGGGAAAGATTGGAAAAGCGTGCGCGAGGTTTTTGAGCAGGAGGAAATTTCGCTCACGGATATTTTCATGCTATTTTATCAAAGAGCATGGTATATTATAGTCGCAGTGGTAATCTTTTTCGGTTTAGGGTATATAGTTGCGAAAACAAGCCCCGTCGAGTATACAGCACATGTTATGACATTGTCAGAAGACAGTTCTGAAGGTTCCGCTGGAGGCCTTACTGATTTAATGAGTCTGGCTGGCGTGAGAGGTCGATCAACCAAAGGAAGCGAAAGTTCGACCGGCCTTGGGTTTGACATGTATCAAACGATAATTAACAGTACTCCGTTTATGTTGGAGCTAATGGACGAAAAGTTTGAATTCAAAGGGACTAAAAAGAAATTATCGCTTTATGAGTACTTTCTCCAGCCTCAGCCAAAGCATTTTTTCGCCACAGGCTGGGACTTCATTACGGACTTGCCAGGTAGCATTAAGTCATTTAAAAAACCTGTAAAAGTTAAGCCACACAAAATAGAAACAGTCGAAGATTACCCCAACATTTATAGAATTAGCGGACTTGAAAGGAGGGTTATGACGGAGTTGAGGAAAAGAATCGACATTTCAATGTCAGGGCGGGTCGTAACCTTAAGTGTAAAAATGCCAGATCCTTTGGTAGCTTCAGAGCTCACTTTGATTGTCCAGGAAAAACTGGTTGACTACATCATTAATTATAAGACTGAAAAACTTCAGGCTGATCTTCGGTTTATCGGAGAAAGAAAATTGGATGCAGAGAAGAAATATTTGGAAGCTCAAAAGCGATTAGCCAATTTTCAAGACGCTAATATGGGAAGGCTTACCGAATCAGTGAAATCTAGGGAAGCACAACTAAGGGCTGAATACACGTTACTTTTTGGAATTTATAGCTCTTTGGCACAGCAGTTTGAACAAGGAGAATTTCAGGTAAAGAAAGAAACGCCACTTTTTTCTGAATTTGAACCGGTGACTTTACCAAATGCCCCTTCGGAGCCCCAGAAGGGTACTATTAAAACAACCTACTCAGCAATAGGCTTTGTAATAGGCTTTTTTGCCATTATAATTGCATTGGTCTTCTCGTATTTCTTTGGAGGGCTAAAGCAACCACAACAAGAAGCTTAACTTATTTCTATTCAATCCGCATTCATAGGTTATTTTATCTTATTGATATTGATTGCATTAACAAAGCGCTGAAAGTTGGTGATGAACGGTTTTTGGTTGGTGGTGAATTCTTTTTTGAGTAATTTTGCTACTCATTTATAACATGACTTTCTTTTTACTTAGTAAGTATTACGGGGTACCAAATCAAATATGAACAATAGATGGCTGTAAAGAACGTAGTATTGTCTGGTGGTGTTGGGAGCAGACTGTGGCCTTTGTCTAGAAAGTCTCGGCCAAAGCAATACATTCCCCTTTTTGATGGGAGGTCACTTTTTGAGCTTACTGTAGAAAGGAACGCTTCTATTTGTGATGAAACGCTTGTGGTTGGAAATCGCGAAAACTACCTTCTCTCTAGAGCTAGTCTTAGCAAACTTGGTAGATCGTCGAGCGTTGAGATTATTGAGGCAACTCCAAGAAACACTGCAGCGGCGATTGCGTTTGCGGCTTTAGCCAGTGAGCCAGAAGATATATTGCTTGTCACTCCTTCTGACCACTTGATTTCTGATGACAGCAAATATCAAGAAAGAGTGAATGAAGCTATTTCATTAGCCAATCAAGGTTATTTGGTGACATTTGGAATAAAGCCTACCAAGCCTGAAACCGGGTATGGTTATATTGAGTATAGCAAGAGCGATGTTATTTCATTTCGGGAAAAACCTGACAAGGAGTCGGCTCAACAATTCATTGCAAGCGGTAATTTTTTGTGGAACAGTGGAATATTTTGCTTTAGTGCAGGGACGTTTTTAGAGCAGCTTCAGAAATATAGTCTGGAAATATTTTCCAAGAGCCAGGTTGCCTGGAGCAAACTTGACGAGAACTTTCTACCCCTCGAGGAGTCCCTTTCAATACCCTCATTAAGTGTCGATTACGCCGTTATGGAGAAGTCAAAACTCATTAAGGTGGTGCCTTCTGAATTCGGATGGTCGGACTTGGGTTCATTTGATGCTATTTGGGAACTTTGTGACAAAAGCCGCGATAAGTATTACTTTTGCGATAGTAATCTTGTGCTCGGGACATCTAAAAAAGTAGAGGTTATTGGAATAAAAGACTCGATCATTGTAGAAACTGATGACGCCCTATTGGTTGTGCATAAAGACTCTTCCCAGGAGGTTAAGAAAATTTATGAAAACCTTGAGAGAGTAAACCCAAGCTTAACTTAGGGTTGATATTAGAAATTGAACGAATTAATAAATATTTACTAAGAAGAAATGAAGACTGCATTAATAACAGGAATCACAGGTCAGGATGGAGCATACCTGGCGGAATTGCTTTTAGGCAAAGGCTACATGGTCCATGGCCTGAAAAGGAGAGCCTCTTTATTTAATACTGATCGGATTGACCATCTCTACCAAGACCCCCATGTCAGTAGCCCTAACTTGGTTTTACATTATGGTGACATGACTGATTCTATGAACCTAACTAGAATCATTCAAGAAACGCAGCCTGATGAAATATACAATTTGGCAGCCATGAGCCATGTTAAGGTAAGTTTTGACACTCCAGAGTATACAGCAAATGCCGATGGAATCGGTACTTTGCGAATACTTGAAGCTGTTCGATTGCTTGGAATGGAGAAAAAAACCAGGATTTACCAGGCATCTACATCTGAATTGTATGGCCTGGTTCAAGAAGTACCACAATCTGAAAAAACACCTTTCTACCCCAGATCGCCTTATGCAGTAGCAAAGCTCTATGGCTATTGGATCACTGTTAATTATAGGGAGGCGTACGGGATGTATGCTTGTAACGGAATTCTCTTTAACCATGAATCACCACTGAGAGGAGAGACCTTTGTTACCAGGAAAATTACGAGAGCAGCTGCTAAGATCGTCCTAGGCTTGGAGGATAAATTGTTCATGGGAAATATTGATGCCAAAAGAGATTGGGGTCACGCTAAAGACTATGTGGAGGCAATGTGGAGAATTCTTCAGCAGGATGTTGCCGAGGACTATGTGATCGCAACAGGCGTAACTACCACGGTACGTGACTTTATTAGGATGACATTCAAAGAGTTGGGAGTTGAATTGGAATTCAAAGGAGAAGGTGTAGACGAAAAAGGAATAATTTCCTCTATAGATGCATCGTTAATGGAGAAACTCAGTATTAATACTTCCTTGAAAGTAGGTCAAGAAGTATTAGCCATAGACCCAAGATACTTCAGACCAACAGAAGTGGAACTGCTTATAGGAGACCCCACAAAGTCAAAGACAAAGCTTGGTTGGAAGCCTCAGTATGATTTGCCAAAACTAGTGTCTGAAATGGTAGCGGCTGATCTGGAGCTATTTAAAAAGGACTTACACCTTTTAGAAGGTGGTCATAAAATTCTTAAGCAAGCCGAGTAGTTTCATTTCGTCTTATTATCACAAGAAATTTCATATGTCAGATCAAATGCAGGATGTAAAGTGGGACGAGAATATTTCTGCAAAAACGAGTTTATTTGACTTTAGACTTAAAGAAGTATGGCACTATAGGGACCTTATTTCCATGTTTGTATGGAGAGATTTCGTGTCAGTTTACAAGCAGACGATTTTAGGCCCTATTTGGCATATTATTCAGCCAATTTTTACAACAGCAGTATTTACCGTAGTCTTTAGTCGAATAGCCGCCATTTCAACTGATGGGCAGCCTCCAGTTCTTTTCTATTTGTCGGGCATCACAATCTGGACGTATTTTTCTGGTTGCCTGGAGCGAACCTCCAATACTTTTGTCGCAAATTCGACAATATTCGGAAAGGTGTACTTTCCAAGAATGACTGTTCCCATTTCTACGGTAATTTCAGGCCTAATTTCATTTGGCATTCAGTTTGGCTTGTTTTTGGTTATTTACATATTCTATTGGCTTAATGGGGCCGATTTGGCTTTGAATTATTATATATTTTTAATTCCCTACTTGGTCATATTAATGGCAGTACTTTCATTAGGTTTGGGCATTATTGTGTCATCTTTAACAACAAAGTACAGGGACCTTACTTTCTTAATAAAATTCGGGATACAATTAATGATGTATGCCACGCCAATTATTTATCCATTGTCTTCGTTATCAGAGAAATACCAAAAATTAGCTCTTCTTAACCCGGTAGCACCAATAGTTGAGCTATTCAGGTATTCTTTTTTTGGAACTGGTGTATTTTCAGTTGGACTGATTTTGTACAGCACAGCGATAACTGCAGTTTTCTTGCTTATTGGACTAGTATTGTTCAATAAGGTAGAAAAGTCTTTTATGGATACCGTTTAATCACATTAATGCCTATGTCGTCAGTTGTTTTAAGTGTAGAAGATGTATGGAAACAATACAAATTGGGAACTATAGGTACTGGATCCTTTAAAGAAGATTTTAATAAGTGGCTGGCACGGCTAAAAAGACAGGAGGACCCCACATTAAAAATTGGCGAAACCAATGACAGGGATAATATTGTTGGTGATTACGTATGGGCTTTGAAGAATATTTCTTTTGATGTCAAGCAAGGTGAGGTATTAGGTATAGTTGGAAGGAATGGTGCTGGAAAATCCACTTTACTTAAAATCCTTTCCAAAGTTACTGGCCCGAGTAAAGGAAGTATAAAGGTTAAAGGCAGGATAGCTTCGCTCCTGGAAGTTGGTACTGGATTTCACCCTGAACTTACAGGAAGGGAAAACGTGTTTTTGAATGGAGCCATTCTAGGCATGAAGAAGGCTGAGGTAAAGAGAAAGTTCGATGAAATAGTTGATTTTTCAGGCATTGGAAAGTATATAGACACTCCTGTTAAGCGTTATTCTTCAGGCATGTATGTGAGGTTGGCTTTTTCAGTTGCTGCTCACCTTGACTCAGAAATTGTGATTGTTGATGAAGTGTTGGCCGTCGGTGACTCGGAGTTTCAGAGCCGCTGTATGGACAAGATGAAAGACGTTAGTAGTGGACAGGGCAGAACCGTCTTGTTTGTCAGTCACAATCTCGGATCAGTTGCTCAGTTATGTGATAGAAGTGTATTGCTGAAGTATGGTACTATCCAATCCATTGGTAATACGTCTAAGATTTTAGAGGATTACCATTCAGACTTAGTTCAAAACTTTTATAACGTTGATGAGCTATCAAGTCGGCCGGCATATTTTGAGAAATTAGAAACCGTCGACGGGCAAGGTGAACGGATCACCAGTTTTGCGCATTCCGAAGAAATAAGACTTCGATTAAGTATTGCTGTTAACCAGTTCAGTGCTGATCTTAACATTGGTCTTGCATTGTGCAACAAATTTGGACAAAGGGTTTTTACAGTAAACAAATTACTTTCTGTCTTTTACAAACCAGGGCAAACTCATGTAACAGCAGAATTTATCATAGAAGGGGGTCTCATTGCTCCTTCTGATTACAGCTTTTTAGTCGCCTTGAACGCCCATAGCGGAAAAACAACCTTCGATGCCAGAGATAACATATGCCAATTTAAGGTTTATGATGACGGTACTGAGTTTGCTGAGTTTGAAGGCTTTCATTACGGAAGCATAATTATTAAGGATAATTGGAAAGTATTATAGGCAGAAAATCATTTAGTTAACTATGGAGATTTCATATGCACAGAATTTAGAGGATATTTTGCTTCATAGAGCATTAGGTGACGTCAATGAAGGATTTTATATTGATATTGGAGCTAATGATCCTTTGATAGATTCTGTTACGAAGCTTTTTTATGAAAAAGGTTGGTCAGGAATCAACGTTGAACCTATGACCAGCTATTATGAGAAGCTTTGTCTCGACCGGCCGAGAGATGTTAACCTAAACGTAGCAATTGGTGAAGAACAGTCAACGCAAGTATTGTACGAATTTCCAGATACCGGACTTAGTACAATGGTTGAAAGCGTTGCGCAAAAGCATATTGAGGACGGGCGTAGTGTAGTTAAAAAGGAAATTGAAGTAAAGCCACTGTATTCAGCCCTGAAAGAATACTTAGGATCGGGTAGTAAAGACCTTCATTTTTTGAAAATCGATGTTGAAGGAGCTGAAGAAATCGTTTTACGAGGAGTTGACTTTTCATTGGTAAGGCCGTGGGTAGTTGTTGTAGAAGCCACTGTTCCTACCACACAGATTGAGTCGTCTCTGTCCTGGGAGAAATTTTTGCTTGATGCCGATTATGAGTTTGCCTGCTTTGATGGGTTGAACAAATATTATGTATCTAAAGAAAAGGCAGTGCTTAAAAATCGACTCAAGCTTCCCGTAAATGTATTTGATGAATTCATTCGTTACAGTGAGTGGAAATGTCAGCAAGATTTGTTAAAGACCCACGAACTGGTCCTTGCTATTGGTAAGGAACTAAAGGCTTTGAAGGAATCAAAGAGTTATCGCTATGGTCAGAAGTTGGGGTCAATTTTTTCTATTTTTGGCCGTAGTTGAAAACGATTTTTAGCTACAAAAGAGCCTTTTCAATCGCTGATTTTTGAAATTTGTTTCATAAGATGATAACTACCTATCAATATGTGGTGCTAAAAGGAAGGGAATCAGTACCTGCTTTAGATGGGCATATTCTTTACAAATTTCTAAGCACATACTATCAAGAAAGTGAGGTGCGGTTTGTTACTGTTAAGGAACTTGAAAGCATCAAAATAAAAGCGATCAACCTACTGATATGTCTGCCAAGCGATACAACTGAGAGAACCCTGCAAAGCATTAGTTATGACAGGGTTGCAGTTTTCGACTATTATGATGAGCCCCATCTTCTTTCCGATGCAGTTCAAAATACATTTGTAAGTGGATTAACCAAAAAGTACCTCAAGACATCAAGGGATTCTCGATCAACGAACCCGAATGACCACTATATTACCGGGCTACTGCCATTAAATTTATCCACTGAATTTCCTTCTGAGTTTCGTCAACGACTATCACTTTTTTCAGAAAAAAAGTTGAGTACTTCAAGTGATGTCTTTTTTATAGGATCAAACACCTACCTTAGGAAAGATAGTAGCAAAGACTATCATGATGTTGATAACAATTATTATCAGCGTGTTGAATGGCTTCTGGAGTTGGGCAAATGCCCCGACATTAATTTCTTTGGATGGCTGACGGATATATACGGACAAATTCCACTGATTGAAGGGGTATATGGCAATGTGAAAGACATTTTCAGCAAAAGGAGGATCAGGTTTCCTTATTTTTGTTATTTGTTAAGTAGGGCGAAAATTGTTTTGGCTCCAACGGGCCACGCCAGATGGACCTACAGGCATATCGAGGGGATGTATTCCAGGTCCATTATAGCTTCCAACGACATTAGTGGACTCGAAACATTAATGCCTATGCCAAAGGATCATATGTTAATGTTTAATGATCATGCGACCATCTCGCTAGAGATCAGAGAAGTTCTGGAAGAATATCACAAATATAAGATTTGGACAGACCACAATTTCGATTTCGCTGAGCGCTATTTAACTAAAGGAGTATACGACAGTAAAAAGAGGCTATTACTTGATAAATTTGAAAATGAGTTGCAAAATTAATCCAATGGAGAGTCGGGCTTACTACATTGACATAACTGAAACTTTGACCAATAAACTGAATACTGGTATTCAAAGAGTGGTGAGAAATGTGGCTAGAAGAAAATCACTTCTAGAAAAGATGACAGGTGTAGAATGTCACTTGATTTGGGCTCAAAATCAGGAATTCTTTTTACTTGAAAACATCGATGATTTGTCTAAAGTAGTTATGGAATCGTCGACTTCTTCGCAAAAAGTGACACAATCACGTAGCTATGAAGATATAGTTTCGGCTTTATTTAAAAAAGTCCCAATAATAAAGCCTGTTTATGGGTTTATGCTATATGTGCGTGCATTCTTAAAAGGCAAATTAAAATCAAGTAAGGGAAAAAACATTAAGTTTCAGGTTGGGGACGTTCTTATTTTGCTGGATTCTTTTTGGGGCAATAAATCTACCTTAATGGCCGTGGAAGAGGCGAGAAGTAAGGAGGTAAAAATAATAAGCGTAATTTATGATATCATTCCAATTTTGTACCCAAACTTTGTGCAAAAAGAGTACGCCGAAGCTTTTCCTGGATTGCTAAAGAGGGCCCTTCGATTGTCGGACGGCATCATGACTCTTTCAGATTCGTCTCGAAAAGAAATAGAAAATTATATCAGGGAATATAAAGAGTTCGATCATTTACGGGGTAAAGTTGATTACTTTCATTTGGGCAACGATTTTCATCAAACTGCAAATAGTAATCAAACTGTCAACCCAGATACGCAACTGGCAATCGACAGTATTTTTACAAAGGGAACCAAAAGTTACCTCATGGTGGGAACAATTGAACCAAGAAAAGGACATAAGTATGTCGTGGATTCTTTCAATCAATATTGGGAGTCTGGAGGCGATGCTAAGTTAGTGATAGTGGGCAAATACGGATGGATGTATGAGGATATTAAGGAAGCTATAGAAAGTTCAGAATATTTTAATTCGAAACTATTTGTGTTGAATAGGATAACTGATTTTGAACTTGGAAAGATTTACGAACTTTCAAATGCCTTGATAATGGCTTCTTACACGGAGGGTTTTGGACTTCCACTGGTTGAGGCAATCCAATTTGGAAAGGCCATTTTGGCAAGTGATATACCCGTCTTCAAGGAAATTGGTCAGTCGTATCCTGAATACTTTTCTCTGAATGACAGATCTTCTTTGGTAGAACTTCTCAGAAATGAAAAAATTGGAGGCAATGGTAGTGCAAAGTCGTCAAAAGACTTTACTTGGCCTAATTGGGATCAAACGGCCGAGGTTTTTTATACCAGATCATTGAAATTAATCGATAAGTGAGGAACGTCTTTTGAAACATAAAGTAGTAATTGATGCATCTGTTTTGGCCATTAGCCTGTTTAACAAAAGAGCAAGGACCGGGATTTTTCGGGTGGTCGAAAACCTAATTTTGGGATTGCAGGCAAGCGAGGAAATAGACCTTCAGTTAACAACGCCAAACTCAAAAATGCATGCACTGTCCTTGCGTGACTTTTTGGATCGCCAAAGCAATTTGAGATATATTCAAACCTTGCCTAAAACCAATAGTTCTGGGCTTCTTGTGAATGTATCCAAGAAAAGTGAATTGTTGAGAAAGGTTATCTTCAAGTCCGACGACATTATACGGACCAAATCATATAGGTCTGCCTGGCTTGAAAGTTTAGGAAAAATATCTCCTCAAATATTTCATTCTCCTCATCAGGGAATTCCTGATGAACTTTACTCGGGGAGTCTTAAACAAACAAAAAAGTTCTTCACGTGCTACGACCTAATTCCAATTAAATTTCCTCAGTATTTTCCTGATATTGGAAATAATCCTGTTGAAAAGGCGATTTCTTCGTTGAAGCCAGACACATGGATATCTTGTATCTCTGAAAGTACTAGAAATGATTTCCTAAATTATCGAAGCGATTTTGATGAGCGACGTGTCCATGTTGCGCCATTGGCTGCCTCTGCCTTGTTTCACCCTTTTGATGATAAACAGGTGATAGACGATATTTTGGACCATCTGAGGATTCCTAAAATGAATCCTTATTTATTAAGCGTTTGCACGTTAGAGCCTCGAAAAAATTTACGGCATCTTATAAACTCATTTGGTAAACTAATAAAACAGGAGAAAATTGCGGACCTTAACCTGGTTTTAGTCGGGGCTAAGGGTTGGGATTTTGATAGAATATTTCAGGAGTCCGGAAACGTTGAAATTAGAGACCGGGTTTATTTCACCGGCTATATACCAGATGAGTATTTGGCACCTATATATAGCGGCTCAATTGCGTTTGTTTATCCATCACTTTATGAAGGTTTTGGCTTGCCTCCATTAGAGGCTATGCAATGTGGTGTACCTGTTATAACTTCGAATAATTCGTCTTTACCAGAAGTAGTTGGAAATGCTGGGATAATGGTGGATCCAGTTGAAGCGGATGAGTTGTGCGATGCGATTTTAAAAGTGTATGACGATGTTGAATTAAGAAGCAGAATGTCTATTAATTCTTTGTCTAGAGCCAAGATGTTTACATGGAATAAGTTCATTGAAAAGACCATTGCGGCTTATCAATTTGCTATTGACTAGTCTGTACTTATAAATTCAACTCTTGTTTTTCAATGAAGTATAACATTTAATAAAAACTTTGTTCTTGATTATCAAAGTTTCGTAAACATTTCTTAGAGTTTTTCCCATTAAACTCAACGATCCTGCGTACGGAATATTTTTATTGGAAAAGTGGATATCTTTAGCTTCAAATCATTTTTATATGAAAAGATTAGTTAAGAGAATTTTAAAAAGAATATTGTCTTCAGTTATTGAAGAGAAAATTAGAGATGAAATACAATTACATGTGCAGGAACTTACTGCCTTAAAAGCAAACGGTGAGGCTGCCCAAAGACATAGGCGTATTGCCGATCAAAACATCAAGCAATTTGGATATCAATTTGCTAAGCTTGAGAGAAAGTTGCACCCTATTGACATCAAAGCCCAATACAAAGATGTGGGACTTACATCCAAGCTTTGTACTCAGGGAGACATGGATAGTGAGTGGTTTTATTATTGGTGCAATGAACTAAAAATTCAACCTATCTATCATCGTAAGATCTGGGAGTATGCTTTTGTATGCCAGGCGTTAAGGGAGTTTACCAATTGGTCCGGGTCCTTGCAAGGCATTGGCTTTGGTTGTGGGGAAGAGCCAATTCCATCATTATTGGCGAAGAATAAGCATTTCGTTACAGTCACTGATCTCTCACCTGAAGCAGCAGCAGCAAAGGGATGGATAGATACGGCGCAACACACCTCTTTCCTGGATCAGGTATTTGTCAAAGAGATTGTCGAAAAATCAGAGTTTGACAATCAGGTTCGTCTCGAATACCTTGACATGAATGAAATTCCAGACAGTGTTAAAGACTATGATTATTGTTGGTCAATTTGTGCTTTAGAGCATTTGGGAAATATAGATAAAGGGCTAGAATTTATTAAAAATTCTCTAGGTGCGCTTAAGTCAGGAGGAGTGGCAGTGCACACTACAGAGTACAATGTCTATTCTGACGATCAAACAATTGAATCGGGTGATACTGTCATTTTTCGCAAAAAGGATTTTCTGAGGTTATTTAGTGAGCTGGAGTCTTTAGGGCATAAAGTAATGGCTGTCAATTGGGATGCGGGAACGCAGCCTTTAGACAGGTACATAGATATTCCGCCTTATGGGCTGACAGAAAAGTGGCTAGACTCGGCTCAGTGGATCGAAGACAACGGGGCCGGTCATTTGAAGTTGGAACATGGGGATCTTGTTACAACGTGCATAGGATTAATTGTAATCAAACAATAATAGGTTCTTGATAACCTGTATTTGATCTTTCTTGAAAGCCTGGCATTAATGAATGTTAAAACTAGTGGCTGGTAGACAAAGCAAGATGAATGGTTATCTACATAAACAGTAATTCATTTTTGTGAGTGTATGAACTGGGTTTTCAGTCTTATTGGGCCCGACATATAAATGCATTAGATTTGCAGCATTACTAATAATAGCAAGAGGAAATGAAGAGAGCATTAATTTGTGGTATATCGGGACAGGATGGTGCATATCTGGCCAAACATTTACTTGAACAAGGATATGAAGTCATTGGAACATCACGGGATGCGGAAACAACAATGCCGAAAAACCTGCAAAAATTGCAGATAGCTGACAGTATCAAGATACATTCAGCTTCGCTAAATGACTTTAGAAGTGTTCTTCAGGTGCTTAATAAGGCAATGCCTGATGAGATATACAACCTTGCCGGACAATCGTCAGTTGGCCTGTCTTTTGAACAACCAATGGAGACGTTCAACAGTATTACACTTGGAACTTTGAACCTGCTTGAGGCTGTCAGGTTCATTGATCCTAAGATCAAGTTATACAATGCTAGTTCAAGTGAATGTTTTGGCGACACTAAGGGCGATCCTGCAAACGAAGAGACTCCCTTCTCTCCAAGGAGTCCTTATGCAGTGGCCAAAGCAGCAGCCTTTTGGTATGTAGCCAACTATCGTGAGGCCTATGATCTATTCGCATGCTCGGGCATTCTATTTAATCATGAGTCACCTTTCAGGCCGGATCGATTTGTGACCCAGAAAATAATTAATGGCGTTATAAAAATCAGCGAAGGAAAACTTAAGAAGTTGGGGCTCGGAAACATACATATTGCCAGAGATTGGGGTTGGGCGCCCGAATATGTGGATGCCATGCATCGGATGCTCCAGCAAGATGTTGCCTCCGATTTTGTGATTGCCACAGGAAATAGTCATCTGTTATTGGATTTTGTGTCTGAAGCTTTTAACTATTTTGGGCTGAATTGGGAAGATCATGTTGAAGTTAACAAGGCATTTATCAGGCCAACAGACATAGCAAAGAGTGTTGGTGATCCTACCAAGGCGCACAAGCAATTGGGTTGGAAGTCAACGTTTACTATGAGCGACATTGTCAAAAACATGATTGAGTATAAATTAGGGCATGAAAATTCTTTTTGATCATCAAATTTTTTCAATTCAAAGAGCAGGTGGAATTTCAAGGTACTTTTCTCAGTTAATTACTGGTTTAGCGGCTTGTGAAGACATAGAGACTGAAACATCATTGAAGTACAGTAATAACTATTACGTTCAGGATAGCCTTCAACCTTCTCCCTTTTTTCCACATAACTCTTTTATTGGGAAGTCAACAATAAATAGCTTCGTTAATAGACAGTTCTCAAGACCCACTATCCTAAAAGCTGACTATGATGTGTTTCACCCTACTTATTATGATGACTATTTTTTGCGATATCTTCCCTCCAAAAGCCCTTTTGTCATTACAGTGTATGACCTTATCCATGAAAAAATTCCGAATTTATTGAAGGATAGTAAACATGTGATTGCAAGGAAAAGAAAGCTAGTACATAGGGCAAATGCTTTGATAGCTATTTCCGATTCAACTAAAAATGATATTTTAGAATATTATGAAATCGAAGAATCAAAGATACATGTCATTCAATTGGCAAGCTCATTGCCTAATTTAATTTCTGGTCTTAGCGTAGTGTTACCAAAAAGATTTATCCTTTACGTTGGGCAAAGAGAGTCTTACAAAAATTTTTCTTTGATGTTCTCTGCAATAGCCTCTCTTCTTGTCAACGAAAATATTTCACTGTTATGTGTAGGCGGGGGAGGATTTAAAAAGGAAGAGAAAGATCAATTCTCTAGACATGGCGTTTCAGAGGATAAAGTAATTCAACTTCAATTGACAGATCAGGAACTAGCATATGTTTATTCTAAAGCAAGTCTTTTTATTTTTCCTTCGTTGTATGAAGGGTTTGGAATTCCGTTGTTAGAAGCTATGCAAATGAACTGTCCGATTGCTTGTAGCGACACGGAAGTCTTTAAAGAAGTGGCGGGATCAGCAGCCTCATTTTTTAGTCCTAGTGATAAAGAATCTATAGCTGAGGCAGTTTCTTATATATTGGGTAACGATAGAAGAAGAAATCAATTGGTAAAAGAAGGACAAAGAAACCGGGAGAAGTTCACTTGGACTAACGTAATAAATCAGACCATTTCTGTTTACGAAAGTGTAATATTGTAATATGGTAAATTTAATTTTTGATCGTCCCATTATCATTTTATCCAGGTAGTGGCTTAATTTGCGGGAAAAGCTTAATAAGGCTCATTTATCATAACCATTTCATGAATCCCATTCCATCTGGTCCATTAATATCGATAATAACGGTGGTTTTCAATGGGGAAATGACAATTGGAGAGACTATTAAGAGCGTTCTTCGGCAACCCTACCCACATATTGAGTACATTGTTATTGATGGGGGATCGAACGATGGTACTGTTGACATTATCAAGAGTTTTGAAAGCCAAATCGATTTCTGGGTGAGCGAAGCGGACAATGGTATTTATCATGCAATGAACAAGGGCATAAAGCAAGCAAATGGCCAAGGTTTACTCTTCATTAATGCTGGCGATTATCTCGTGGGCGACATATTTGGAGAGAGTCCCACAATCCCATCTTTTTTGAGAGTGAGATACAAAAATTTTCTTTCAGTAGAAGTGGAGAGCAAAATTCGAAACTATAGACTAGGAATACCCTTAAGCCATCAGGGAATCATATTTGAAAATAAAAAAATTGAGTATGACCTTCGTTTTGAAATTGCCGGAGATTATGACTATTACCTGAAACATGGCTATCGTAAGCCTTCATTCCTAAACAATGGAGAGGGTTATGTTTATTACGAAAACTCTGGGTTTAGTAATGTAAACCATAAAAGGAGAGATCTTGAGATTGCTCAGATTGTGTCCGAAAACTTTGGAGTCCTTTGGCATTATTTATTTGTAATTCAGTCGAAAATGAAGATCATTCTTAAGCGAATCTTAAATTAATTAATGGCATCTATATCCATTATAATACTCTACTTTCTTCAACACCTCTCCTCTATTCTTCTCACAAAGAAAACTAAAAGCTTTGTGATATTATTTTGTGTAATTGGAGTTGCTTCTTTTGTTTTAATCTACATCTTAAAAAAGCCAAGCTACGATTTGATTTCCTATGAAAATTCGATGGACTATGCCTTTGTTTATGAGCCAGGCTACTATGCACTGACTAGGTTGATAAAACTTGGTGGGTTCAGCAATGGTCTGACTTTGACTATAATCAGAATTATTCTAGCTTCTTTGTTTTTTTTTGCAGGCTATAAATTTTTTGGAGAAAGGGCCCAGGGCACTGACAAACTTGTGCTTGTCCTTTTCATTGTATCGAGCGTAGCATTTACACTTGGGGTAAACAACGCCATTCGCCAATCCTATTCTTCTATACTAATGATTTTGGCTATTTTCTACTATCAAAAGAGAAGACTATTTTGGTTTTTTGTATTTACAATTTTGGGCACGCTATTTCATAAAAGCACCATTGGATTTATTTTATATATTGTATTTATCAACAGTTTACTGACTTTGTTTTATGAAGGGAGACTGTGGAAAATCAAGTTTGCTAAGTTTACATCTGAATTCAATCTCTTTCTGCTTTTAGTGATACCTGCCTTTGCGCTATTCGTTCTACTATTAGTAGCGTCATCGACAAAATATGGGCGATATTTGGGAGTAAGCTATGCTGACGCATCGGAGGGGTTGGCCAGAACCTCGGCAATCATAAAAATTGGGATAATATCAGTAATTTTTGCTCTAAGTGAGATAAAGTTCGGCAAATTTATACGTGACAACAGTCATTTCACCATTCTTCGGTTTCTTCGTTTTGGGTTCTTTTTTTTAGTGTTTTGGTTTTCTCTACACCCTTTGCTCGATGAAATAGCAGGAAGGATATTGTACTTTTACTTTGTAATAGAATTGTTCTTGATTCTTGTGGCTTATTTGGAAAACAAAAGGGATGGCGTTGTCATCATACTTTTATCATATACCTTTGCCATTAACGCAATTAACATTTTGTCAGGAGGACAATAAGAATGGAGCCCCTTGTATCTATAATCACCCCATGTTATAACCTTGCTCATTTTTTACCTGAGACAATTGATTCAGTATTGCTTCAATCCTATTCAAATTGGGAACTAATTATTATAGATGATTTTTCAACAGACAATTCCTTTTTTGTTGCCAATCAATATGCGCAAAAAGACCATAGAATAAGTGTTATCAAGTTGGATCAAAACCTCGGCGCGGCCGGTGCTCGAAATGAAGGAATAGCAGCTAGCGAGGGAAGATTCATAACATTTCTGGATGGAGATGACCTATGGGATGAGATATTTTTAGAAAGAAGTGTTGGCTTCCTCCTGAAAAATAATTTCGCATTTTCTTTTTCTTCGTATCGACGGGTTGATGAATCGTTGAATAGTCTTTTAAAAGATTTTGTCGTTCCTGAAAAAGTTTCTTATAAAGATATTCTTAAGACAAATCCAATCTCTTGTCTAACTGCGTTGTTTGATACAAACATCGTTGGCAAACCACTTATGCCAAATGCGCAATATCGGGAAGATTATGCCCTTTGGCTCAATATTCTTAAAAAGATTGACTTTGCTTATGGAATAAGTGAACCTCTTGCCACCTATAGAATTAGAAAGGGATCGATATCTAGAGCAAAAACAAAGATGGCTATGTATCAATGGATGGTCTACCGCAATCAAGAGGGGATGGGCTATTTAAGGTCATTTTATTATATAATTAACTATTTGTTTTATGGAAGCATTAAATATTTGAGATGAGATATTCTTTCCGTTGAGTTTCAAAAAAAATCGGTCGGTATAGAAAATATGATTTTTGGTATGCCGTTATTTGACGGCTGCGAAAAAATTGCTGAAAGCATAATTTCAATAATCTTTTTAACTGGTCGATGACAAATCATTTCGAATGAACAACAAACCTGGAATGTTTTAAATAGTTTGAACATAAAAGGTTAGTTTGTTTTTAAGCGTTTTTCTAATAATTAGTGTCGATATCCAAAACATTTATCTAATATTTATAATGAAGGAGGCTTTTAAACGAAGGAATACTGTTGTTTTACTTACATTAGCATTTTTTTTGGAAGGTTGTTTGTCCCGTCGGGAGGTTCTTTACTTTCAGAACTTGGATCATTCAAGCAATACTTCCTACCAGCAAGATTCAGTTAGTGATTTTAGTATATACACCTTGCAAGAGGGTGATATTGTGAGTATTGAAGTCCGTTCAATTGATCCAAAAGTCACTGAAATATTTAAGAACGTTGGTAGCTCAACCAATGCTGCCCAAAACGACATTGCGGCTAATGTAAATTTCCTGACCGGCTATAAAGTCAAGCGAAATGGCATAATTGAATTGCCATTGATAGGCTCTATTGCAGCCGAGGGGCTGACAGTAGACTCTCTAAAAAATTCGATAGAGCTTCAGTTAAAAAAGTATATAAATGACCCCTTTATTGTCGTAAGAACTGGAGGCATAAGATATACTGTAATTGGAGAAGTTGTGCTGCCTGGTCGATATAGCGTTTTACAAGATAAACTTACGATTTTCGAGGCGTTAGCAAATGCCGGTGAATTGACGAGTTTTGCCAATCGAAAAAATATTTTACTAATAAGACAAAGTTCGCTCGGGAAAGATATTCACTATATTGATTTGACTGATATTTCTTTAATAGATAGCCCTTATTTTTATGTAAAGCAGGGCGACCTAATCTACGTTGAGCCACATAAGTTTAGTGAAATTGGACCAGCGATTTTAATTGGCAGAGATGTGGCGTTAATTGTTGTTGCTGTATCTGCTGTGATTTGGCTATTTACCAGTGCAGTAAATTGAGTAACAGTACTGGAGCCAGCACAAAATAGGTATAGAAACGATAACACGGAACCCAGATTTTACTTTCGAAATTACAAGATATGACACTCATTTTAGCCGTATGAACTTCGAATACAATTCACGACATTTAGATTTGTTGTCATTCTGGAGAGCCCAGCAGGGCTATTTTTTTAATTATAGAAAAAATAGCGGCAGTTTCCGTCTTTAGGTCCATAGACTAGTTTGAAAACACCCATTCCATGAATACGAACAAGCAAAAATCTACTTTACAACATGTCTTTTTTTCTGAAGACGAAGGGCTTGATTTTCGAGAGGTACTGGGAAAGATACTTTTGCGCTGGAAATTCATTGCTGCAAGCATATTATTGTTCCTGATTATTTCCATCGTAGCTGGTTTTTTAATTGAAACTCAGTTCACAATAAAGTCCAGTATTTTAATAAAGCAAAAAGATAAAAATGAACAAGATTTTCTGAAAGAGTTAGACTATTTCGAAACTCCAACAAGCATTGAAAACGAAATGGAGATTTTGAGTTCATACTCACTTCTTAGGGAGGTTGTAGACAGTCTTAGGTGTAATATCATTTATTACATTAACGACGGAGTAAGGAAGCAAAATGCCAGTAACTCTTCTTCCCCAATTATACTCGAGATTGATCAAATCTCCAACGTTTCAGAATCTTTCAGTCTTAATATCGAATTGACCAGTGTTGAAAGTTTCAAAATTACCAATGAAGTAGTTGGCGACATCGAGTTGATTCAAAATAGTTTCCGGTTTGGAGATGTAATCGTATTGGGAGCAATACAATTTGTCGTTCTGAAATCAGACAACTTTGAGCAATATCAGGGAAGTGAGATAGGCATCCAAGTTCAAAACCCAAGACAATATACGATCGCTCTAATTGATGAAATAAAAATAAAATCGGTTAGCTCAAAATCGAATGTGATAGAGATTTCACTAGCTACGCCCAATAAAGAATATGGTATTGAAATCATTGATTTAATTATTAGCAAATATGAACAAAGAGAGTCGAAGATCAAGAACACAAAGGCAGTAAAGCTTGTTAATTTTATCGATAATCAATTGGTCAGTGTCGAGCAAAAGCTTAAAGGACTTGAATCTGATTTTGAGTCCTATCGGAAGGAAAATAAGATTTTAAATATCAACCAGGAGGGGAATGTTCTCTACACCACATTAAATCAATTAGAGACACAAAGGGCAAAAAGTGAACTCAATTTGCAGTATTACCTATATTTGACGAATTACATTGAAAACCCTAAATTAGATGAGATATTAAGCCCTTCCACTGTAGGCATTTCCGATCCAGCATTAAATGATTTGATTGCAAATCTAAATAGCATTTCTTATCAATTAGTTCAATTAAAAACTTCAACATCTACTATTAATCCTCAGTATCAGACGCTTGAAACGTTGTATTTTTCAATCATAAATTCCATTAGAGAAAACGTAGTTAATCTAAAAAATGCAACTGACCTGGAAATCAAAAACTTAAAAGAAAGAATTTCAATAACTGAAAATCAGTTTAAACAATTACCTAGTAGCGAGAAGTATTTAGTCTCAATTCAAAGGAATTTAAAATTGTCTGAAAGCCTTTATTTGTATTTACAAGAACAAAAAGCAGAGGCTGAAATAGCTCTGGCAAGTAATGAATCGTCAGTTATTGTGATAGACAAGGCATTTGCTGTAACTCAGGCAAGGCCTAAGTTATTATTGAATTTGGCGATAGGCATATTTTTGGGATTGTTTATCCCGGTTTTTTTGATTGTGCTTTATGATTTTTTAGCAAAGAGAATATACGTTGTAAGTGATATTTTGAAAGCCTCAAATATTCCGGTTGTTTCAACTGTTCCATTTGATGCTGATAATGTAGATTTTGTAACCAGTTTTCCGTTTAACGAGCCCTTCAAAAAGATTTGTTCCTTCTTAATAATGTTGGAGCATGATTCAAATGATGGGAAAAGTGTACTCTTCACCTCTGGAAATTACGGTACAGGAAAAACTTTTTGTTCATTAAATACCGCAATTTCTTTTTCTAAGTCGGGTTACAAAACTTTGCTGATTGATTTGGATTTTCCTCAGCCGGGGCTTTCTAAAAAGTTTTCTGGACTACACGATTTAGGGATGACCGATATTTTATTTGAAGGGTATAACTGGCAAGAAATTCCAAGAATGACTATTCTTAAGAACTTATATTTTATTGGAATAGGATCAGTGACAAATTCCTCGGATTTATTGATTTCTCCCAATGTCTTCGGTGAGTTTGTAAAGTCCGTAAAAGCTGAATTTGATTTCTTGATAATTGATTCTTCGTCACTTATCGATCAAGCTGATTTAGCTATGGTAGCACAAAAGGTTGATTCAAACCTTGTAGTAATTAGAAGGAAAGAATCTTCGGAAAATGACTTAAAACAAATCGAAAAGCTTAAGGAGAGTTTGAGGCTAAAAAACACTAGTTTTGTTTTTAATTTTTCAACCTCTCTTAACACTTAACTTGTTTTTAGACGCCAAATCGCATTCGCACGATCTCTCGTAAAATATGGCTGACAAATATTCAAAATTTTTCTCGTCAGAATTTGGTCAGTTAAGCACAAAAGCGTTTTTGGCAATTATTAATAAGTCAGGAGGGATCCTTTCGACTTTTTTCTTTAACGTGTATTTTGCTAGGGTTTTGGGGCCAAAGGCCCTTGGGCGATACTTTCTTATTTTTTCTTTTATTTCAATTCTTAGCACAATCGGTAAACTTGGTTACGATAGAACACTCTTAAGATTTGTTTCAAAATTTCGGGAATTGAATTCAGTTTCTAGTTTACTTTTTATAAGGCAAATTTCTCTAACCAGGGTAGTAAGCTTTACTATATTCATTTCGGTTGCAACGTTTACGTTTTCTCCATTTATTGCCAGGAATATCTTTAATGATTATACGCTAGCTGCCGAGATTAGAAGTTTTTCTTTGGTTATTCTACCATTGGCTCTACATCAAAATTTTTGTGAATTTTTAAAAGGACTTGGTTTAATTCAAATTGGACTTTTCGTACAAAGTTCACTAGTCAGTCTTATTGCAATAATTGCACTTTTTTTGTGCACAAGTTTCTTTCAATCTGCAACCGAGCTGACTGCAATTTTCTCTTATTCTTTGGCAGTAGTGGCCACCCTAATAATTGGATTCGGGCTTATTGAAAGGAATTTAAAGAAACTTGGATCCAAAAATGAAACGATAGATCACATAGACAAGGTCAGTTTAGGTGCGGAGCTTTGGGCCAACTCGAAATCTGTAATTTGGTCAACGATCTTTCAACAATTGATTTTGTGGTTGCCGACCCTATTAATTGGGTATTATCGGTCGGACACCGATGTTGCCGAATATGAAATATCTAAGAGATGCGCAACACTCTTGTCATTTTTCCTCATGGGCTTCAATGCTGTATTTGCACCGAAAATTTCTGCTTTGGTAACTCGAAATGAGATACAGAAGGTTGGTTCTTTAGCAAAGAAAGTCACGTTGCTAATTATTTTTGCCACGATTCCGTTGGCGATCTTATTATTTGGTTTTCCAGAACTAATTTTAGGTTTTTTTGGAAAGTCCTTTACTCAATCAAATGTCGCCATAAGAATTATGATCATCGGACAACTGGTTAATGTCATTGCGGGACCAGTTGGAGTTATACTTATGATGAGTGGCAATGAAAGAAGCATGAAAAATTCCATAGTGATAAGTTTTATTTGTCTTTCCATACTTAGTTTCCTCCTTATTCCGACTTACGGCTACGTTGGCGGGGCAATTGCCAGCGCTTCTGCTTTGATAATACAGAATGTTTCAGCGTCGGTGTATTTATTTCGAAGGCTAAATATCGTAACTTTTCCATCATTATATGTCAAGTGAAAAGAAAGCTAGTTTTCCTGATTTTGTCATTGCGGGAGCCCCAAAATGTGGGACAACTGCTTTGTATGCTATACTTAGTCAGCATCCACAGGTAAGCATGTCGAAGGTTAAAGAGCCTGTTTTTTTTTCCCGAATCCCGGGTGTTGTAAAGTCTAACCTGGCTGAATATGGGCCTAATTTGTCTGGGCGTTTTGATTATGGATTAACTTGGTATAATTCCTTGTTCGAGAAGGGTTTGGGTAAAACATATGGAGAGGCGTCAACTTTGTATTTTATTAATGAAGATGCTCCAAAATTGATATTTGATCATGCCCCCAAGGCAAAACTGATTTTTATGCTTAGAGATCCTGTGGATAGGTTATATTCACATTATTGGCAAGACATGAAGCTCGGATTCAGGTTACCTCCATTCCATGAGTTTGTGAAAATGAATCACCCAAAATTTAGGTTTTATTGTGACATAAGTCATTATGAAAGGAATATTGACAGATTCTTACAATATTTTCCAAGGACTCAGATGCTTTTTCTTCATTTGGATTCATTTAAAAAGGATCGTTTGGGTACGCTGGACATCGTATATAGATTTTTAGACTTAACACCTTATCGTCACCCTGAGGTATCTAAGAACTTTAATAAGCAGTATGACATAAAATGGAAGGCTTTGGTTCGTGCGATTCATAAAATAAGGGACAGCGAAATAAGAAAGTATATACCTTTTGAATTGAGACAGTTTGTGGGGAGTATTTTTCAATTTCTGATTAAACTTAACCGAAAGGAAGTAACTCATGAAGAAATGGACCAAAATACTAGAGAGCTTCTTAAGCCAATTTTTATCAAGGATGTTGATTTTATGAACAAAGAACGACAAAACTAACCTAGGGTATAATTTTTTTTAAATGGGACGACTCTTTTTGCAATCTGTCACTATAGTTTGTACAATTTTAATATTAATTCATATAGTCTTTTGGCAAGGTTATAGCAGTATTTTTCTTATTATCTGCAACCTTATTTGTATAGCTATTGCAGCGATACTTTCTATGTCGAAGAACTTAATTTTGAATCCACTTTTCTTTCTTTTTTTAACCCTAATTGTTTCGGTTTTACTTAGGTCGTATTTTTTGGTTTACTCACACAATGAAGACGTGGTGAACTATTTGCGGCTCGACGAAAATGTGAGCTATTTTATTTGGCCTAGTATAGTTTTATTTCTGGGTTTGCTCGCATTTATGTTAGGCTTCACATTGTTTCAGCCCAAAAAAGCTTCTCATGTTCACGGGTTCGGCAGTTCGATGTGGGTTGAATGGAAAGTGAACTTGTTAATTTCTCTGCTTTTTGCTGTGTCTTTCATTTCGTTAATCATTTTCTTGAGGTATAGTGGGATTAACGGACTTGAGTCACTTCTTCAAAATATTTCTAAAAAGAGATATTTCTCCGTAGAAGGGAGCGAATGGGCAACGAGTCTAGGCTACTTACGGCTGCTTATTTCTCTTGGGGAAATGGCATTTTATATTTTAATCATAGATTTATTCCAGTACAAAAGAAAGTTTTCCTTGCCAAGGATGATCTCGATAATGGGACTTGGTTTCATTAATATTTTTTACCCGTTATTTACTTCAAGTCGCTCGAGCCTGCTTTTATTTTTTCTGAACCTTTTCATCATTTTGGTTTTGTATAATCGACTAAATCTAAAACTTTTTGCAATTGGAATTGTCAGCTCATTTTTTTTGATTATTGCCATTACTTCTTTGAGAGCAAAGGCAGAGGCTAATTACACGTTATTTAGCTTCATTGAGAAGCTGGCTGTCAACAGGAACATGTTGTGTGTTTCAAAGACTGCCCACATAATTAATGGTGTTCCCAGCAAAATTGACTATAAATATGGGTCAACTATGGTAAGCTGGGTTTATGCGCCAATTCCAAGAGTCATTTGGCCTCAAAAACCGAATGTTTCAGTTGGGAAGGAAGTAGGCAGTGCGATATTCGACACCAAAAGAAATTCATATTCTGGCGGAGCGGGAGTCCCTCCAGGAATAATAGCAGAGTTGTTTATTAATTTTGGGACTACTGGTGTTTTGGTGTTAATGGGAATATTTGGTATCATGTATAAATCCCTCTTTTTTCAATTTCCACTTATTGTTAATTCTGCCATGAACCCAAATAATGTACTGTTTTATTTGCTGCTTATGCTGAACCTTGCCTACGTATTTTTTGGAGGATCCTTCTCTCAAACGGTAATAGATTTTCTGACAAAAATTGTACCGGCGGTGATTTTTGTTCAATTTATCAGCAGGAAAGGAACGTATACCAAGTTGGTGTATTGAGTTTTGAAATACAATAAACAATTCGTCTAAAGATCGTGATAGATTTCTTGGTAATAGGAGTACAAAAATCCGCCACTTCCTGGCTATATTATTGTTTAAATGAGCATCCAGAAATCATTTTGCCAGAGAGGAAAAAAGAAGTTGAGTATATAGGTGGTCCTTTGTACAAACAAAAGGGAGGAATATCTTGGTATTATGGGCTATTCGGAGATAAAATAAATACAGTTGGAAGGAAAGTCGGGGATGTTTCAGTGGAGTACTTTTATTCTGAAGAAGCCCCACTGGAAATTTATAAATATTTACCCGATTGTAAGTTTATCCTGCTATTAAGAAATCCAACAGATAGGTTTAAATCGGCCTACTTTTGGTATTTGAGAAAAGGTTTGATTGATCAGTCAGTAAAAATAAACGCGCAAATTCTAAAAGCGATGGCTTCTGATCCCGACGACCGATGTCTTGAAATTGTAAATGACCTACTGAATAGGGGTTACTACGAGAGCCAATTGGATAGCTACTTAGCTGCCTTTAACCCCAGCCAATTCCATGTTGCTTTTTTTGAGGAAATTAACCAAAACCCTCAAGGAGCATTGAGTGCAATATATTCGTTCTTAGGAGTGGAAAAATATTTTTCACCACCATCGATCGATTCGAAACCAAAGCAAAATTCTTACAATTCTTTTTTGATTTTTATAGAAAGTTTGGGAGGTAAGAACAAGATTGTATCTAAAGTTGCTGACCGTACTAACCAACTTCTTGCCAGGTTTTTGAAACACGAAGTAAAAGACAAGGTTTTTGATAAAGAGATCACAGAAATACTGAATAGTCATTACAAGGAAGTGAACTCTGGTTTGCATGCTAAGCTAACGCAGATAAGTGGAGGCGAAAAAAATGGCAATGCTTTAGCTAAATATTGGAACTGGTAACATTGTGAAAGCACATCTCCGAAAATTATTTGTTTACACGAAAGGTGCATTGGGACTCAGCACAAAAGACATTATTTTGGCTTCGTTTCCTAAATCAGGTAATACCTGGGTTCGATTTGTTATTAATAATTACATCTCGATTAGTGAACTTAAAGGAAAAGTTGTCACTTTTTCCTTGTTGGACCAAGTTATGCCTGAGTTCGGAGTCAATAATTTGATAGCGCCCTGGCCTTTCAAATCAATGCCAAGATTTGTTAAAACACATTGGGCGTGGAGCCCCCTGTTTGCAAAAAAGAAAAGCCTTTTGGTTGTGAGAGATCCTCGTGATACTATGGTCTCCTACTATAACTATAAAAGCAAACAAGTATCAGAAGGAGATTCGCAAGATTTCCAATCATTTATAAGAAGCAGAAAGTTTGGCTTGGAGGCTTGGTTTAAACATTTAAAGTCTTGGGAGACAAAGGCAACTTGTATTATTAGGTATGAGGATTTAAAAAAAGATGGGCTAAATGAGATTTCTAAAGCAATGCAGAAATTAGAACTTGACATTAACAAGGAAACTTTAGAAAAGGCTTTCGACAATGCTAGCTTCGAAAAGCTCAGAACAAATGAACAGACTCATGGTATGTCAAGAAAGAACTTTTTTTCAGAAGGGCAAATGTTTTTTAATAAAGGTAAAACCAATCAGTGGGTAAAATACTTTTCAGAATCAGACCTTCAGTATTATCATGAATTGAAAAGAAAGTATCAGGTAGATGAATACTAAGGAAAGCCATACAAAGCCAATACTCTTTTTCACGAATTTCCCACCCCCATTTACGGGCCATACTGTTCTAAACAGAATGTTTTTCAATTTTGCGAAAAACAGGTTCTCTACATGTGATCTAATAAATATCTCCAGAACCGGGGGAGACTTGAAGACCACTGGAAAATTTAGACTTGGGGGGATTTTTTTCTATGTATTAAAGCTTATCGAATTAAACCGGGTGCTACGCACAAATGATGTAAGGACATTAGTCTTGACGTTTTCACACTCTCCGCTGGGCTTTATTAAAAACTTGCTTGCTGTTGTAATTGCCAGAAGAAAAGTCAAGAATATAGTGGGGCATATTCACACAGGTATTTATCATACTACTTTTCAGAAAGCAATACTTAGGCCACTTTACTTTGTTTTTATAAGGAAAGTAAATGTCTTTATTTTTAATAGCAGTAGGTTATATCAATTGACTGAAAAATTTATTCCAGAAGAAAAGTCATTTATTCTTGAGAATACAATTGATAATGAACTTCTTTTTGAAAGGCAACAAGTGGATAAAAAGATTGAAAGTCGCCGCCAATCACATAGGTTGGAAATATTATATATTTCAAATATGATTCCCTCCAAAGGGTACATGGATCTAGCTATTGCACTTTCCCTCCTTTCCAAAACAACAAAATTAGATTTTCACGCCAGGTTCATAGGTGGTTGGACTAGTAATCGAGAACATCGGGAATTTATTAATTATGTAAAAAAGGAGGGCTTGGATCAAAGAGTCTCTATTCATGGCAGTATCTCTGAAAGGTCATTAATTAGCAATTACCTCTTATCATCTCATATTTTTGTTCTCCCTACATACTATCCTACAGAATGCCAGCCAGTAAGTATTATAGAAGCGATGAATGCTGGGAATGCTATCATTTCTACCCGACATGCCTCTATTCCTGAATATGTTTTTGATAATGTGAATGGAATTTTGGTGGATT
Organism: uncultured Roseivirgaceae bacterium; assembly: GCA_964351395.1. Taxonomy (GTDB): domain Bacteria; phylum Bacteroidota; class Bacteroidia; order Cytophagales; family Cyclobacteriaceae; genus Imperialibacter. Next base: position 677,528 of record CAYGOF010000001.1, on the reverse strand, counting down.
CGAAGGCTCCCCAGCAGATTTGCAATGCAATTATTGCTTTTCAAGACGTCGATTTTTGGCAAAAATGTGCTTTTGAAGCCAGAAAAACTTTTGATGAAAAGTTTCATCCAGAAATAATTAGATTAAAGTATTTGAATTTTCTTGAGAGGGCGACTTGAGTATGAGAAAGTACGAATCCTATTCGGAGACACTGCCTAAGGAATAATAGCTCTATTAAGTTTTACCTCGATCCGTATTTGTGGAAGATTTTCCGGATTTCAGGTTCATTTAAACGAAGGACAGGAATTCGTGAGGTATTGGTTCTTTAAAGAGAACTCACTTTATTCATAACTTGTGGCAATGATCATTTTCCTTGATTATGGTCAAGGTCAGAACTGATTGCTTCATGCAACTTATAATTAAGTTGGGGTGTTTATGGTCTTACAACGAAAAAGACAGCATACGGAAAAGCGTAAAATCTATTTATTCAACACCTTCAACACAGTTGTCCCCGTGATGGAAGCGATATATGAGGTTTCCGAAGCCAATGGACTTGCGTGTAGAATTGTCGTCTTGAGAAAAGGTTATCGAAAGGATACCGAAGCCAATAGTAAGTTTTTCTTTATAGATGTCCCACGATTGGCTTATAAGTTCAAATTTCTGCTTCAGTTATTTTATTCGCTCAAGGTCGCCCTCATTGCAATATTACACCGAATCGATTTCGCTGTTGTTTTTACACAACCACCATTGTTCCATATCGTACTGACATTCATTTTCCGAATGAGGCGAATACCTTATGTCATCCATGTTATGGATTTACATCCTGAGATGCTTGTTAAATTAGGATATATACAACGACATACATTCTTAGAAAGAATTCTCCAAAGACTTTCTTCAACTGCCTTCAGGCATGCCAGTAAAGTGGTTTCAATCGGAACATGTATGTCAAGACGGTTGATTGACATAGGCGTGCCGCGGGAGAATATTGAGCTTATTCATGTAATGTCAGATGATAAGGAAGCATTTTCCTATCAGGATTTGAAGAATTCAAACATGTATAAAAAATACCCTTTTTTGGAGAATAAGCTAGTTTTCTTTTACGCGGGTAATTTGGGAAGGGTTCATTCTGTTAGCGAAATTATGCATCTGCTAATTGAACTTAAAAGGGAGCAATTTGATAACTCTACCTATTTCGTCTTTTCGTGCACCGGCAGCAAGAAAAATGAATTAGTAGATTTTGTCACCAAAAATAAAATTCAAAACATTATTTTTACCAAATATCTGGAGGATGAAGAATTTCAATTTCTGTTATATCGTGCAAATTACCATCTTGTTACACTTCAAGATGGATTTGAGGGAATTTGTGTCCCCAGCAAATTTTTCACATCCTTATATGCCGGCTCAAATGCTATATACATTGGACCGAAGAGTAGCGAAATTGCAGATATAATATTGGAATTAGGTCATGGTGTTAGCGTTCCTACCAACGGAGGAGAATATCTATTTGGCTATATCAAGAAGCAAATTAATATGAATAAGGAGGTGAAAATGTGGAACCCTGAAATAGCTAAATTTTATGACTTACATTTTCACTCCAGTATTTTCAAAATCAAGTACTCACGTCTATTTGACCACTTTTTGAATGGATAATCCCCCCATTATTATCATAGGAGCAGCACGATCAGGTACCAATATGCTCCGTGACGCAATTTGCATGTTAAAAGGACTCGAAACCTGGCCATGTGACGAAATAAATTATGTTTGGAGGCACGGAAATATTGCAAAAGAAGACGATAGGTTCACTTCCAAGGAAGTTTCTTTCAACGCTAGGAAATATATTTCCGGAGAGTTTGATCGCCTGCAAAAGATTTCAGGAGCCAAGATTGTGGTAGAGAAAACATGCGCCAATAGCTTGAGAGTACCTTTTATTGACTCAATATTTAGCGACGCAAAGTATATCTTTATTGTCAGAAATGGTTACGACGTCACAAGTTCTGCTTTGTTACGGTGGACAGCAAATTTTGACCTCCAATACACCCTGAGAAAATTACGATTCGTCCCTGTTTCAGATGTTCCATATTACTTTATTAAGTTTCTTAGGAATCGTTTTACAAAGCTTTTGTCCAAGGATAATAGACTTGGGCAGTGGGGACCTATTTACCCCGGTATGCGCGAACATTTGAAGAATCGGACGCTGGAAGAGTTGTGCGCTTTACAATGGGCTGAGTGTGTAAAAATTGCGCATGATGACCTACAACTTTTGTCAAACGAAAAAGTCCATTTTGTGGCTTATGACTCTTTTGTTTCTAGTCCTATGGAGGAAATGAAGAAGCTTGTGAAATTTATGGGAATTGAATGCACTGAAAATAATATAAAGGAATCTATCAAAAATATTTCAAGTACTAGTAAGGGAAACTACAGGCAGCACCTGAATGAATTGCAGCTGGAGGTAATTTCAAGAATTGTTGACCCTGTTATGGAGGTAATTAACAAGAAATTTTCATGACAGATTCACAAGTTGTCTACAAACGTATTTTTGATATACTTTTGTCATTTTCTGGTTTAATGCTATTGGGTTGCTTAATCTTGTTTATGGCAGCGATTGCATATTTTGATACTGGGTTAAACGGGTTTTTCTCTCAAGTAAGAGTTGGTAGAGAAGGAAAGCTTTTTAAAATTTACAAGATTAGGAGTATGATTCCCATTGAGGGTATTGACACAAATGTTACATCAAAAAAAGACCCACGAATTTCGAAAGTAGGTGCTTTCTTGCGAGCCTCTAAACTGGATGAACTACCGCAACTGTGGAATGTATTATTAGGTAGAATGAGTTTTGTAGGACCCCGGCCAGACATTCCTGGATTTGCTGATAACTTAGAGGGAGAGGATAGGAAAATTCTCACGCTTAGGCCCGGAATTACTGGGTTGGCTTCCTTGTATTTCAAAAATGAAGAGGAGTTGCTATCTGAACAGGTGCATCCTGAAAAATACAATAATGATATTATTTGGCCGGCAAAAGTGAAGATCAATCTTTTTTATGCAGAAGAATATAGCCTTTCATTGGACATTAAGGTGATAATTGCCACAATCACGCCATTTTATAGACAAAGTTTAATCGACGAACTTAATTTAGTTCTGGCAAAGTAGAGACATCATGAAAAGAATATGGCTTTCACCTCCTCACATAGGCTGTAGTGAAATGGAGTATGTAAATAGTGCATTCGAGAAAAATTGGATCGCTCCAATCGGTCCTCATATTGATTTATTGGAGTCAAAACTCAGCAAATTTGTGGGACGTCCTACGGTTGTAATGTCGTCTGGCACCGCTGCTCTGCATCTTGCTCTCATAATAGCAGGTGTGCAAACCGGTGACAACGTGCTTTGTCAGTCTCTTACCTTTTGTGGTTCCGCAAATCCAATTTTGTACCTGGGCGCCAATCCTATTTTTATCGATAGTGAAAAACAAACCTGGAATGTTGATCCAGAACTTCTGGAATCTGCTATATTGGATTGCATCAAAAAAGGAAAAAAGCCAAAGGCTATAGTATATGTACACCTGTACGGGATGCCTGCACAGATTGATGAGATAAAAAGGATAGCAACAGAATATAGTATTTTTCTTATTGAGGATGCGGCGGAGGCATTGGGTTCCGAATATCATGGGCAAAAAACCGGGAATTTCGGAGATATAAGTATTCTATCATTTAACGGAAACAAGATTATTACAACTTCGGGCGGCGGAGCTTTGGTCGCAGAGGAAAAGTTTACGAAAAAAGCAAGGTTTCTAGCCACCCAGGCTCGAGAAGCTGAACCTCACTATGAACATATCGAGCTGGGCTATAATTATCGTATGAGTAACGTAAGCGCAGCAATTGGTTGCGGACAAATGGAAGTGTTGGAACAAAGAGTTGCTAGTAGGAGGAAAAATTTTGAATTTTACAAAAATGTCTTATCGGATATTCCTGGAATTTCTTTTTTGAGCGAGCCGAAAGGCTATTTTTCTAACAGATGGCTAACAACGATATTGGTCGACCCGACTAAGACGGGAGGGCTGACGCGAGAAGACATAAGGAAATGGCTTGATGCTGTTAATATCGAAAGTCGACCAGTTTGGAAGCCAATGCATTTACAGCCTCTTTATAAGACTGCAATCTCCTACCAAAACGGAGTTTCAGATTATTTGTTCTCAAATGGGCTATGTTTACCTTCTGGTTCTAACCTTAGTGAGGAAGACCTTAAAGATATCACAAACGCATTTGTGAAATTCGTACATTGACTTCAAATGATTTCCATTTTTAGTATCTAGAATAAGAATTCAGCCTAGAAGCGTATAATTGCTAACAAGTGATGCCCAGAAATAGCCCTTTTTTCATAGCCTATAAATCCAGGATAAAATTTTTAATAGATCTGTTGATTTGGACAGCTCTTCCTGCTTTAAGCTTCCTTTTAAGGCTTGAAGTTGATATTTTGAGATTTGCGGAAGGATTTATTCTATACACTAGCTTAATGATTTTTGTCAAGATTGCTCTTATATGGCACTTTAAGTTGTTTAAGCAGTCTTGGGAAAACGTGGGTATGTCAGACTTTTATTCCCTCTTCAAGGCTGACGCCATCGCTTGCTGTTTTTCATTTGCTTTGGTAGTTATTTTACGGCCTGAAATTATTGTCCCCTATTCTGTGCCCTTGATCGAGTTTGCGTTAATGCTTCTAACTCTAGGGGGTGTAAGAATACTTTTTCGGTACTACTTTAAACATCTCTTTTATATCAAAAGATTGCCGCGGAGAAAAAGGGTACTTATTGCGGGTGCAGGTGATATTGGCACGATGGTAGTCAGGGAGATGCTTCGGAATCCTAAAGAGGGATTATTACCAGTCGGGTTCATCGACGATGATCCAACCAAGTTTAGGCAAAGTTTCATGGGGGTTCCTGTTTTAGGCTCTGTTGACCTGATGGTTGATATTGTGAATGAAAAAGACATCGACGAGCTTATAATTGCTATGCCTACATCATCTGGAGATGTTATTCGAAATATCGTTGAGTATGCTAATATGGCAGATATACCCCACAGAACGATGCCCAGACTTCATGACCTTATCAGCGGAAAGGTCAATATAAACTATTTAAGAAATGTTGAATTAGAAGACCTTCTTAGGAGAGAACCAGTGTCGCTTGATACTTCACAAATTTCGGCCTATATCAACAAAAAAACTGTATTGGTTACAGGAGCAGGAGGTTCGATTGGGTCAGAATTAGTTCGGCAGCTCACTCGCTTTGACCCAAAGTTGATCATTCTCCTTGGGAGAGGCGAAAATAGTCTTCATTCTATTTCTATGGATTTGAAGAACAAGCTAGGTTACCAGAAATTTATTTCCCGCTTAGCAGATGTGAGAGACCTTGATACCCTGGAAAAGATTTTTGAAAGTTTGAAACCGGAAGTTGTGTTTCATGCCGCTGCCCATAAACATGTTCCATTTATGGAAGACAACCCATCTCAGTCCGTGTTCAACAATGTTGTAGGGACAAAAAATGTAGTCGAGCTTTCGCTTAAGTATGATGTCAAACACTTTGTGAACATATCTACTGATAAGGCTGTAAACCCGACCTCTATCATGGGCGCTTCAAAAAGGGTGGGTGAGCATTTGGTTTCTCTTGGCGCCTCGAAAGCAAAAAGTGATCAATTTTTTGTTTCAGTTAGGTTTGGAAATGTTCTAGGTAGCAGGGGAAGTGTAATTCCAATTTTCAAAGAACAAATAAAAAATGGAGGGCCTATCACGATTACTCACCCAGACATGATAAGGTATTTTATGACGATTCCTGAAGCTACCCAACTGGTATTGCAAGCAGGGGCGATGGAAAAAAATGCTTCTTTATTTGTTTTGGATATGGGTGAACCGGTTAAGATAATGGAAATGGCCAAGGACCTGATATCACTTTCGGGACTTATCCCAGATAAGGACATTAAGATCGTATTTTCTGGTATACGACCTGGCGAAAAAATGTATGAAGAGCTACTCACCTCTCAGGAGACGATGGAGCCAACCCAGCACGAGAAAATATTTTGTGCAAAGAACAACGGATTCCCCCTCGACATCCATTCCAAAGTTCAAAAACTCCAGATTGTTGCCCAAGGGGGGTATTCTGTTGAGATAAAAAAAATGTACAAATTAATTGAACCAGCCTGCAATTTTGATGAGTGAATTTTTTCCGTTGCGTTATTAGAGATTGATTTGACTGCAACCATATTCTTTAGAGGTGTTATTTTCTAAAAAGATGCTAATCATACGAATCATAATATTTCAACAGAGTAAATTCAAATTTATAATTTTTATAGCTTGTTTACTGTTGTATCAACTCAGCTCTTCGGCCAAGGCGCAAGAAATTGAGGTACCTCAGTGGTTTGATGAAGCAAGGTATCAGGTGCATAGCAGGTTGCAAATTGGACGGAGAGAGGATTTTGCAAGTAGAATTGGGTTTTTTGAAGCTTCAAAATACTTGGGAAAAATGGGCATTAAGGTACACACACGCCACTTGAAGAGCGGTTGTGAGGGCGCAATATGGGAAAGTAAAATAGGATCGATGCATCCTGCCGTAAAAGAACAGGGAAACATAGCTAAGAGGATAATTGCTGCCTCACATCAAGAAGGTCTGAAGATCATATGCTACTACAGACATTTTGAAGATTGTAACATTGTGGTTCAGCATCCTGACTGGCAGTGTAGAGATAAGACGAATGAGTTGCTCAATGGTCGTCGAGGACCTTGGTTAAGTCTCGCGTCTCCTTATGTTGATTTCTTGACAATTCGCCTATCAGAATTAGTTGAAATGGGAGCTGACGGATTTTATTTCGATGCGACACATGTTCCAATAATGGGCGACTTTTCAGAGCATGCGAGAAAATTATATTTTGATTCTTATAATAAAGTCTTAGTTAATTCAAGTGATTCAGAAGTTAAAGAATTTCGACAGCTACTAATTGAGAGGGCATTTTCAAAAATTAGAGATAGCCTGGTGAGACAGAAAGATGACATCGTTCTGCTTTTAAGCGCTAATACTGTTGCTTTGAAGAATTTGAAAAACTTTTACGTAAAGTGGGAGCCCAACTTCTGGGAGAGGGGGACTTTCCCAACTTTGCCTATTGCTGCCACAATTTTGAGGGATGCTTCCGCTGGAAGACCAACTCACTGTTGGTTTAACAACAGCCACACTAACATGCCGATTAATGAAGTAGCCAGGTATCTTGCTTTTAATACTATAATCAACAGGGATATTTCGGACGACACGCTAGCCAACAACAATCCCATCATCTACACTGAGTTTGAAGAGGAGATAAATCTGGCGAACAAGATTTCACCCTTTATTTCCGGGACAAAGTCTTTAAGTACTGCCTTGATTTTTATCGATGAGAATTTTGTAGTCAGGCTTGACAATTTTTCTAAGCCATTTGAGAAGGTCTTTAATCAACTCAGATCGGAAAAAGTTTCTATAGGTTCAATTACCGAAACGCAGGTTGAGCGCGGGATTCCGGAGTCTTGCAAGTTATTAGTTTTCCCGGAACTGGACTCAGTTCCTGATCGATGCCTGAAATCGATTAGGAGTTTTATTTCTAAAGGCGGTAGTGTATTGCTTAAAAGCGATTTAGCTGTGAGAGGCTACAACTTGACAAAGAATGTTGAAAAAAAAGTGGATATTAAAGGAGGAGGAAAGGGTCTTGACGTTTTGTTATATGGAAAAAAATCAAGTTCAGACTATTGTATTGTTCTAACCAATGTGGAAGAAAGTAGGATAAAACTAAAGATAAGATCAAAAAATGAGAACCTTCGAATCACCGATATCATTGAAGGCGAGGTTCTTAAAACTAAGAAAAAAAGAAAGCACACCAGTGTGGTTTTAAAGGAAATTGGTCCAATGGGTTTTATACGCATCGAGACAAACTAAGATTTCTGCGATTTTAGATTCTTTTTAAGGAGACTGAACCCTGAAGACACAAGGCTTGAGGACAGAATTTCAAAGTTAGTTTGGAACATGTGGATAAACGTTTAGGCATGAGGTTTTCAGAAAATGGAGTCGGCATGTGTTGGTGTCATGGAAACCTAGCTTATATATCTCGGAAAACGGATTTTTTAGTGAATGCTGATTCAGTTTTCGAAACGAAAGATAAAGAAAACGGCCTCATATAGAAGAAAAAAAAGAATGTCTCTTCGAGGCAATTTGCCTGCTAATTGTCGAAAACGAAAGCAACCATTTGGCCGCTTTAAAGAGGAGTCTTGTGGTAAGATCATCAACTGGACAATGATCAATTATTGCCAAGGTTTAATATGATATGGTAACACAATCACCTTGTTAATTAATTACTTTTCTTGGGCTTAGTATTGGCCTTCTTGAGAATTTGAGTTGCACAATTATGGTGATGGAGAAGAAGGATGAACATTATCCGCATCACGTCTTAAAATGAGTCGCTTGGATACTCGCCTGATTCAAGATGGCTAAATTTTTAAGTTTGCAAAAAGGCTAAAGAGATTCATCAATATTGTATAGAGTGAGTTGCAGTTAATTTCAGTTAAACGCATATCTAGGCCACGAATGAACCAACTTGATTAGGAATTTCACCATACAAATGACGTTGATTACTGCCATATAATCCTTAAAGTAACGCTGAGGACCAACGGTAAGCCAAAGATAACCAAGACCAATCAGAGGTCACGATTTTCTTCTTATACCTTTTTTTATTTTAGACGCTAACGGGGAGTAAGAGTCAGTATTAATTGCCAAGATAGGGCTGTTGACAATGCATTTATCTGGCGACTTTGGAGAAAACCTTAAATGCAAAAAAATTGTGTCTACATCCTCAAAGGGTTGGAACCGAATAGTACTTGCCAGTAGTAGAATGCTTCAACTACAAGAATAGTGAAAGAAGGCATCCGAGGATTAATATTCAAACTCTAAAAAACCACTAAAGCAACATAGGAAAATAAGCGACAGATAATGTTAAAGTTCAATAATACAGCATTTAAAAATGATCTCGGACTGTCATACGGATTGGGGAGTCCTCAGAGCCTAAGTTTGGATTTGAAGATATCATGTATGCGTCATGGTTTTAGAAAAGGCCTAGTTAACGGCTATAGACATAGTATATGAAGAGGGTAATTTTACTTTTATAAGCAGATACGAAGAAATATATACTTGATTCATTTTTTCGATATATTTTTTGGTTTGCTCATCAGATAATTTGGCTATGAATGAAAAATTTACATTTTCTTGGCGAATAATTAGACTCTATAAATTGGCAGGTTAATTGTTAAGAACTATCTTTGACATCCGAATTTCGATATGGAAAAGATACTTTTTGCACTTACATCTTTTTTGATCTGCTTTATTCTAACGCCTGCAGTCATCTATTTTTTCGTTAAAAATAGTATTACTGATGCTCCAGGTGGTAGAAAGATACATAAAGCAAGCACCCCTTCTATGGGAGGGATACCCATTATGATAGGAGTACTATTTGCATGTCTTCTTTGGTTTACTTTTGGAGAGCTCAATCAAAGCCGAAGTATATTATTTGCTGTTAGCATTATGTTTATAGTAGGGTTGAGGGACGATTTGGTTAATCTATCTGCATTCCATAAACTTATGGGCCAATTGGCAGCCGCTTTATTGGTTGTTATTTATGGGGGGGTTCAGCTAACTTCACTATATGGTCTCTTTGGCGTTTATGATCTCTCGCCGTATGTTGGGATACCAATTTCCCTGTTTACAGTAATAGTGCTCACAAATGCATTTAACCTGATCGACGGGGTCGACGGATTGGCTGGAATGGTTAGTTTGCTCGCACTCACTTTTTTTGGAGCTTGGTTTGAGCTGAATGACCAGCATCTTTACTCAGCCATTGCCGCCACTTTTGTCGGCGGTATCGTTGGCTTTTTGATGTTCAATTGGTCGCCAGCAAAAATATTTATGGGCGATACAGGTGCACTCGCTATTGGATTATTACTAGCTTCTTTTTCGGTATTATTTATCGAAAGTAATTACGCGCTTGATGCCAATTCTCCGATAAAGTTCAATGGCACCGTAGCAACAGGTGTGGCAGTGATGATTTTGCCAATTTTTGATACAGCTCGAATTTTTGTAAAAAGGGTAAGTAGAGGTAAGTCTCCACTATCGCCTGATAAGAGTCACGTCCATCACTTTATTATGAGGATGGGATTTGAACATAGGTATATCAGCACCATTCTACTTAGCGTTAATGCGGTTTTCATCGCTATTTCCATTATGGGAAGAGGATTTTCAGACGCCGTGATGTTACCTATTATTGTGGGCACTGCTATATCACTGGGTTTAATGCTTGATTTTCTAGTTCTTCGATCAGTGAAATCAAAGGCCAGGAAAAGCCCCAGAATATTGCGAAATAGGCAAACGAAACAAGCAAAACCAAAAGCCAATCACCCTATTGTTGAAAAAACGCTTATTGAGACCGAGAACATTCTGCAGAATTAACTTTACTCTGTAACGCATTTCAAAATGCCGAAAAGGTTTTATAAATTTTTCCCTACTCTATTTATCCTAGGTGAGCTAATAGTAATCTCACTCCCCTTTTTATTATCGTACTATTTGATCAATCAAACCCTCCAACTAGAGCAAGTCTATAAGTGGGCATTCGGTTTTTATGTAGGTATTTGGTTATCGGTTTCTATAGTTGCGGAAGATTTTAAGATAGGCCGATCCACTAATTATTATGTTACATTGAAGCGCGCCTTCTTCACGCTTTTCATTTCCCTGTCACTTATCTCCTTCTTTTGGGTCCTTTTTGAGGCGTACGAGCTCAATAGAGAGTTTTTGGTACTAATATTTATTCAGCTATTTGTTGCAGTAGGTACCTATAGAGTCCTTGTCCATTTAGCACTAAATAAATACAGAAAATTTGGTGGCAACGTAAGGAGTGCAATAATCATTGGTTTTGATCAGCAAGGTGTTAGGCTCTACAATTTGTTTAAACGGAAGCCTGAATATGGCATAAGGTGCCTTGGGTTTTATGACGATGGCTATCCAGGACTTTCTCAAAAAGATGGTATTCCGATTTTGGGAGGAGTTGAAGAGTTTATTGCTAGCGGCGGCGAGGATGCTGAATTTATTTATGTAAGCGAGAGCATCAACAGATTCGCCTTAAATCAAATTGTAAACATTGCCGACGCACAGCTGAAGAAAGTGAAGTTGATTCCTCACTTCAATACCGAGCTGTTCAAGACCTATTCTCTCACTCGCTTCGACGATATTTCTATTGTCGATATCAATGACCTGCCGCTTGACGGGTTACTTAACCGTTTTGTTAAAAGAACTTTTGATATTGTTTTTTCCTTTTTTGTTGTGGTGTTTATTTTAAGCTGGTTATATCCTATTCTTGGGTTGGTGATAAAGCTGGAATCTTCAGGACCGATTCTTTTTAGGCAACTACGTCATGGGAAAGGTAATTCGCCATTCATATGCTACAAGTTCCGGACAATGGTGGTTAATAATATTTCTGATACCAAGTGGGCATCAAAAAATGATCCACGAATAACTCGGATTGGAATTTTCCTTAGAAGAACAAGTTTGGATGAATTACCCCAGTTTCTGAATGTATTGATTGGGAATATGTCGATCGTAGGCCCTCGACCTCACCCAATACCGTTGAATGAATCTTACCAAAACAGGGTACACAAGTTTACTCAGCGACATGCGTCAAAGCCAGGAATTACTGGATTGGCTCAAGCGATGGGGTATAGAGGTGAAATCAAGAAGTTTCATCAGATGAGTTCAAGAGTGAAGTTGGATAGATTTTACCTTCAAAATTGGTCTTTCATTCTCGACGTAAAAATTATAATTTTGACTGTTTATTCTATAGTATTCAACAGGGAAAATGCCTATTAGGTACTTCATTAAAACGTTCTAGCACGTGCACAAGGAAGCAAAAGTATTTATTGCCGGCCACAAAGGAATGGTCGGCTCTGCTATTTTAAGGGGTTTACAAAAGCGAGGTTATAGCAACTTTATTTTGAAATCTTCATCTGAATGCGACTTACGTAGTCAAAGTCAAGTTGATGAGATGTTCGCAGCGGAAGAACCGGATTATGTGTTCCTGGCTGCAGCAAAGGTAGGTGGCATTAATGCCAACAATACCTACCGAGCGGAATTCCTGTATGATAACCTTATGATCCAGAACAATGTGATCCACGCTGCCTGGAAATACAAAGTAACGAAGCTAATGTTTCTTGGCTCCTCTTGCATCTATCCAAAGTTAGCGCCGCAGCCTTTGAAAGAGGACTACTTGCTCACAGGCTTGCTTGAGGAAACAAATGAGCCTTACGCAATTGCCAAGATTTCGGGCATCAAGATGTGTGAAGCATATCGTGATCAATACAATTGCAATTTTGTTTCAGTAATGCCGACCAATTTGTATGGGCCTAACGATAACTACGATCTTAAGAATTCACACGTGCTGCCTGCTCTTATTCGAAAGTTCCACGTCGCTAAAGCTGAAGGGTCAAAAGATGTAGAGGTGTGGGGCACTGGATCGCCTAAGCGTGAATTCCTTCATGTCGACGATATGGCGGAAGCTTGTATATATTTGATGGATAGTTATGACGCTCAACCACATTCCCAAGAGCCATCTTTCTTGAACATAGGTTGGGGCGATGATATTTCGATCAAAGATCTTGCACTTCTTATCAAGAAGATAGTTGGTTTCGAAGGTGAGTTGAGATTTGATGCTTCGAAGCCCGATGGTACACCAAGGAAGTTAATGGATACATCTAGGTTAACCCAAAAAGGATTTAAGCCCTCTATTTCCCTTGAGGAGGGGATCGCTAAGGTTTACGATGAATTTAAAAAGTCATATGCTGCTAATGCAATTCGTTTATAGGCTATAGCTTTTTCCCCGCCATTTAACGAAGGCGATAACTTGGTTTTGATTGCGAAGTGAGTTACTTAGTTTTGTGAAAAAATATTCTCAGATGATTGAGCGAATAGAAGCGATAAAGGACGAGGTAAGAAAGTTTGCTGCTGAAAAGGAAGAGGACCTTGAAGCCTTTCGGATGAAGTTTGTCAGCAGGAAAAGTGTGCTGACCGATTTGTTCGATGCCTTTAAAGACGTGCCTCCAGCTCAAAAGAAAGACTATGGGCAGGCCCTCAACCAGCTAAAGGTACTTGTGCAGGATCGCTTCAAAGAGCTTGCCGGTGGCCTTGAAGGGTCTAAGGATTCCGCTGTAGACGCAAGCGATTTGACATTGCCCCCATTGATTGATAATTCAGGTGGTATTCACCCATTGACATCGCTTAGAGCCCGTATCATCGAGATTTTTGAAAGAATTGGTTTTTCAGTTGCAGATGGTCCGGAGATAGAGACTGACTGGTACAACTTTACCGCCCTAAATTTCCCCGAAAATCACCCTGCCAGAGAGATGCAGGACACTTTTTTTATAGAAAAGAACCCAGATGTTTTACTTAGAACGCACACTTCCTCGGTCCAGGTAAGGTTATTGGAAAACGGTAAGCCCCCATTTCGTGCGATCATGCCAGGTAGGGTGTTTAGAAACGAGGCGATTACTGCCAGGGCTCATTGTATTTTTCATCAGGTTGAAGGACTATATATTGATGAAGGAGTAAGTTTTGCGGACCTAAAGGATACCCTTTACCATTTCGCAAAAGAAATGTTCCACAAGGATATTAAGATACGTTTTAGGCCTTCTTATTTTCCATTTACTGAGCCAAGTGCTGAAATTGATATTTCGTGTTTGATTTGTAAAGGAGAGGGCTGTAATATTTGTAAATATACAGGCTGGGTAGAAATTGCAGGATCTGGAATGGTGGACCCAAATGTTTTGGAAAATTGTGGTATTGACTCAGAAAAATATACAGGTTTTGCATTTGGAATGGGCATTGAAAGGATGGCGTTACTAAAATATCAGGTGAGAGACCTACGCTTATTTACGGAGAACGATGTGCGGTTTTTGAAACAGTTTTCCCCCATTCTTTGATCAAACAAATTCCCATTCTTCTTGGCATTGTTTTAGGAACACTTTTTTTGAGTTGCTCTGAAAATCCTACAAGCCCCAATATTCCACCGAAGGTGGTAAATATCGAGATCAATCTCTCGAATATCCAGTATCAGACGTTAAGACAGATTGGTGGTTATGCCTACTTAGCTGGAGGAAACAAAGGTCTAATAGTTTACAGACAATCTCAGACGGAATTCAGGGTTTGGGATAGAATTTGCACATATGATCCTGGTAAGGAGTGCGAAGTGGTGGAGATGCACAGTTCTGGGTTTTATATGGAAGACCTGTGTTGCAAATCAACCTTCGACCTGGATGGGTATATGTCATCAGGACCTGCTAAATACCCGTTGCTGGAATACAAAGCGGCTTCGGATGGTACTTTTTTGTATATATCCAATTAGATTTTATAGGAGCTTCGTAATGATTTCCTCCTCCGTGATGCCTTCTGACTCAGCTTTGAAGTTCCGCACTATTCTGTGCCTTAGTATAGGCTCTGCTACAGTTTGAACGTCTTCTATGTCCGGCGAGTATTTGCCGTTCATAAGAGCGTTGCATTTTGCCCCAAGCACAAGAAACTGCGAGGCCCGTGGCCCTGCTCCCCACTCCAAATACTGTTTTGCTAGATCGTCTCCTCCTTCGTTAGGCCTCGTTTTGTGGACTAGCTTGACAGCGTACTCGATCACATTGTCGGCCACTGGCACCCTTCTTACAAGTTGCTGATAGTACTTTATTTCTTCGGCAGTCATTACCTGATCGACAGATTGTTTCTTGTCTGACGTAGTGTTTTTCACAATCTCTATTTCCGATTCTAAGGTTGGGTAGTCGAGATGGATATTGAACATAAAACGGTCTAACTGCGCCTCTGGAAGTGGATATGTTCCTTCTTGTTCAATTGGGTTTTGTGTCGCCAGTACAAAGAAAGGTTTCTCAAGTGGATGGTTTTTTCCTCCGATCGTCACTGAATATTCCTGCATGGCTTCCAAAAGAGCAGACTGCGTTTTTGGTGGTGTTCTGTTGATCTCATCAGCCAGAATGATATTGGCAAAAATGGGGCCCAGTATAAATTTGAAATTTCTCTCTTTGTCAAACGTTTCCGCGCCAAGGATATCGGAAGGCATCAAATCTGGTGTAAACTGAATTCTGTTGAACTTCAGGTGCAGCGCTGATGCCATCGTATGAATCAGCAAGGTTTTGGCCAGGCCAGGCACGCCCACCAGCAGCGAATGCCCCTGACAGAAAATGGACGAAATTAGTAGTCTAACGACCTTGTCCTGACCAACTATTACTTTAGAAATTTCTTTTGATAACTGAAGATAGGACTGGTGAAAAGCATCAGCGGCCTCTTTGTCGTTTTTAAACTCAACCATTTTTTATCAGTAATTCTCTTTTAAAAGATTGCAGAAGTCGAACTCTGGATCCACTTCAATGTACACATCTCCCTGTGCTTTACGAAACCACTCAGATAGAATCTTATTTTTTTTGGCGCTCAAACTTGCCTGATAAATTTTCTGATAGTCTTGTTCCAAATTCGCCTGATGAGGCGATACTTTGTCCTTGTAGTAGATCAGCCTCAATGCCTGGGTTCCATCGTCTAAACGATAATCGATGGGGGCAGTAATGTTGCCGACTTTCATGGTGTCAAGAGTAAAGAACAGCACAGGGTCTATTTCCTCAACTGATACCCTTGGCGCACCGGTTCCGTCAAGGAGGAAGCCACCATCGGAGGCAGTTGCTTTGTCGTCGCTATATTCCTTTGCTGCCTTTTCGAAAGTAATTGTCTTGGCCTCAATCTGCGTTTTTAAGCTGTCGAGGTAGTCTCTGGAAGCTTTAATGTCAGCTGGGGAAGGCGTCGGAATCAACAGGATATGTCTGCTGTTATAGGTATTGCCTCTTCGTTCTACCAACTGGATGATGTGAAAACCAAAATCAGTCTCAACCGGCATAGATATTTCCCCTGGATTCATTCCTAATGCGGTTGCTTCAAATTCAGGAGCAAGATCACCTCGTCTGAAAAACCCTAGCTCTCCACTGTTTCTTCTAACACTTGGATCCATCGAATACTTTTGTGCGAGGTCCGACATACTTTCCCCGGCAAGTATTCTATTTCTGATGTCGATCAACTGTGTTTTTATTTTCTCCTTCTCAGAAACACCTGCCTTGGGAATTTTAACGATCTGGCCAATTGTTACCTCAGTTGAAAAGAATGGAAGTGAGTCTGAAGGAATAGTTTTAAAGAACTTTTTAACCTCGGCCGGCGTAACTGTCAGGTCGGTTGTGATTGTTCCCTGCATTTTTTCAACGATCATTTGCTCCTTTACACTTTCCCTCAGTTCGTCTTTGAATTGATCGATTGTCTTTTCATAAAATTCCTCTAGTCGCTCTTCGGAGCCTACCTGGTTAATGAAAAACTGAAGTCTCCGATCCAGATTGCTTTCCACATCGTCGTCTCCTACTTCCACGGAGTCAATTTCCGCCTTGGCCATCATCATTTTGTTGATAATTAGCGTTTCCAGGGCATCACACCTTGTCATTCCAGCAATGTCGTTGCGGGAAAGCAACTCCAAATACGATTTCTCCATATCGGACCGTAGAATGATGTAATTATCCACTTTGGCTATTATTTCATCAAGCACCATCGATTCCTGGCCTACCCCGGAGAGCGGTAGCATCATGATCAAAGCAAGGGAAAAACCAAGTATCTTAGTTCCTATAAATTTCAAATTCATCGTTTTTTTGCGCCTCATTTATTATCTCTTCTTCAAGCTTTTTAGCTAGCTCAATTTTCCGCTTATTAAGAACAATATTAATAATGTCTTCCCTGATAAACTCCAGTGGTGAAACTTGATCAGAGATTTTGTATTCTATTAGTTTGATGAAGTATATAAATTTTTCATCTGATGATTCAACAAAGGAGTT
Organism: uncultured Roseivirgaceae bacterium; assembly: GCA_964351395.1. Taxonomy (GTDB): domain Bacteria; phylum Bacteroidota; class Bacteroidia; order Cytophagales; family Cyclobacteriaceae; genus Imperialibacter. The sequence continues at coordinate 660,605 of CAYGOF010000001.1, read as the reverse complement.
GTCTCTAAGAAACTGAACTTTGTTAGGTATACTAGCCAGAGGCGTGCTTTTTACTACTTCATCAAAATTGAGCCAGGCATTTTCTTCCAATGAGGAAGAGATAGCAAACCTAAAACAATAAGATTTGATTTCTTCCATGTCTGAGTCAGGGTAACTTCTTAACAGACCCCTGATTCGTGAAATTCGTGGGGCTTCCTTGGGAATTTTCACAAAAAGACATTTGACAATGTTTTGCTTCAGCAAAAAATTTTCAAATTTTTCGTCATAGTAAGATTGAATTTCCTGCTCAGTAACTTCTTTGTTTAGTCGTCGGCTGATTTCGTATTTCTCGAATTCATGGACCATAAGAGCGTACTTGTAGTCTAGTACTTTTCGACCAATTTCTGCCTCATTAAATTCTATCTTTGACGATGCTTTTGCGATCATCAATTGCTTTTTGATCCAGCCGTCGACATACTTTTCCACTAATTTGATACTGTCGTCCTGTGATAAATTTTCAGGGGCCATACCGGTCAGGTCTGCCTTATAAAGATAGGTATCAAATACTCTTGCTACAGGTACCTCCTGAGCATTAATTTCTTCTGCTGACTTCAGTTTGATAAACTCACAGCTATTCAAAAGAGCTATTAAGAATAAGTAGGTTATAAATCTATTGATCATTGAGACGTTTCACTACATTTTTCCAGGCTCTTTTGTTCACCTCGATCAAATATTTACTTTTCAATTCTTTGAGCCATTCTGCGTCCACGTGCTCCTGATAGTCAGCAACTACTTTACCTTTAATCTCAGTCAAAGTCTTTTGAGAAGGCTGTAGAATATTCTTTATCAGTAACGCTTTAGAAAATACTCCATCTTCGATAACGTGAATTCCTTTGTTCCAGTATCCTTTAGGAATCAAGTCGTTATCTTTTTCAAGAATTTCAAAAGTTAGCTTCAAAGATAAGCTATCCCGAGCATTGAAGTATTCTTCAAGGGCACTTTTTGAAGCTGAAAGTACTTCCAATTTGTTGGTTTGAGAATTGTTGTCAATAAATCTAAAGTCAAGACCATCGTCCAGTAGCCTGGGAGTTAGTTTTTCCAGGGTTTTTTTACTTCCAGCTAGATACAGGTCTTTTGACGCAACTTTACCAAATGATTCATTTAGCCGAGCCTCCAATGAGTCCAAATTCCTCCATAATTCCTGGTCATATTTTTCCAGAAGGAATAATGTGTCAATTGACGCGGAGGCAAGTTTTTGAAGTACTTCGGTTTGTCCTTCAGCGGTAATCACCTCTACTCGCTCACCCCACTTGTAATGCTCACTGCTACTTTCGAAATATTGCTTGAGTCCTATTGAATCAGTGTTGGCCCGTTGCCAAACTTTATCATTCATGATTTCGAAAAGAAGGGTACCGTCATAGTACTCATTAAAAAGAAATTTATAATTGGCATTTGATCGATATAGCTGAGTAAGCTCGAGGGCTTCTAATGACTGAATCAGGAAGCCAGTCCATAGCTCATCGACATAGCTGTCCAATGCTTGATTAACTGTTTTTTTCTGTTTTAACTCAGCGTACCTAAGAAAATCTTCTATGGTAAGCGTGGTATCGATGCACGTCATGACCTGTGTGCTAAGTGCTGGGAACGAGGCGGCATATGACCAATTACCTTGCAAAATTCTACCATCTATTGCCTCTGCGGCAATTGCTTTTGTTTCTGGATGGATTTCTACATCCACATGTTGAATCAGGCTATCCAGGGTCTGCTCTTTCCTTGTTGACGCTCTTCCGTCGGCAGCAACCTTCGACTCGATCATGCTTTTAACTTCTTCAAGAGGAGGCACGGGTTTTCTCTCAATTAGTTTGATAATGTGCCAACCATTTTGTGCTTCAAGCGGCCCGGCATATTCGCCCTTCTCCAGTTGACTAGTTGCCGTGTAGAAGGAAGCAGGTAATTGCCGGAAAGTAAGCCAGGGAAGCTCCCCTCCTTTGTTTTTATTAGAAGGCTCGTCGCTATATTTTTCTACTAGTTGTTTCCAGTTCTCGCCCTTACTCAGCCTTTCCTTTACTTCAGCTGCTTTGCTATGTGCGAGGCTTGAATCTGCTGAATTTTTAAAGAAAATGTGAGCCAGCTTAACAGAGCCTAATGCTTTTCTTTTTGAGTGGACAAAGATGATATGGTATCCGAAATCAGTTTTGAAAGGTGCTGATACTTCCCCGACAGGTGTTTTGAAGGCGACATCTTCGAATGGGAAAACCATTTGAAAAGCTGCAAAAAAGCCCAGGTAGCCACTATTTTCCCGAGCAGAAGGATCTTGCGAGTATTGCTTTGCTAATTCTGAAAATGAGTCACCATTTTGTGCACTGGTCGCTAATTCGACCAGTTTATTGTATGCTGCGAGTGTGTCGCCAGGAAGTGAGTTGTTTGGTATATTGATGAGAATATGGGAGGCTTCTACTTCTTCAAGTGTTCTCTGATAGGCCTCCAAAACAATCTCTTCGTTAATAAGACTCTCAGCAAGGTAAGGTTTGGCGAGTTGTTTTCGGTATCCGTTCATTTCCCCGATGAAAGCGGGTGTTTGATGGTACCCAAGTGTTTTCGCCTCTTTTACCTTGAGCCGAAAGTTGATATAGCGTTCCAGGTATTCCTGGAGGTCTTTTTCGGTAGTCGAGGCAGAGGTGGCTTGCCTGTTTTTGTTAAATGCGTATACAAATTCTTCAGAGAAATAAGGCTCCTCAGCAATCCAAAATAATGGTTCTGTGGTTTGAGCTACAGAACGGGCGGAAAACGCTAACAGAAAAAACAGGAGGACAAAGAGTGTTCGTTGCGACTTCATAGATCATACAACTCTTTAGAGATTTACTTCTTCATGTTTTTTGTGAGCCTGCAAACATTGTAGCCGTTGGCTTGGTAAAACTCAATTTTGTCCATAATTCTGTTGACCAACATCAGGCCTATACCACCTTTTTTCCGGGCCTTGATAATATCAGACAGCGAAGGTTCGATATAGTGGGTCATATTGAATGCCTCTCCATGATCTTTGATTTCAAAAATAGTCTTATTGTCGTCGTTGAATTCTATGGAAATTTCTATTGATTCGTTTGCATTGCACCCATGCGCATGAATGATGAGGTTGGCACAAACTTCATCCACAGCAAGCACAATCTTGTGACTTTCCACATCGGAAAGGCCATGCTGTCTTAGTAAGTCGTCAACGAATTGACGAATTTCCTGAAGCTTGTCAGTGCTACATGATGCTGTATAGTTATATAACATTTAATAAACTTTTTGCTGCCTTTTCATCATCAACAATCTTCAGCAACTGATCGAGGCCAAGAATTTGGAAAACATGGAATACTTTATCCTGCAAACCAAAAATAACCATGTTGATTTCCTTCAACTCTAGTTCCTCTATATATGACATAAACACACCAAGGCCAGCAGAAGAAATATAGTTGAGGCCCGAACAGTTGATCAATATTTTCTTGTAACCATCAGCAATAGCTGCTTGAATCGTTGAATCAACCTGAATAGATGAACTTGCATCCACTTCACCACCTACATTAATAGCTATATAGTCTTTGTCTTCTACAGTTGATATTTCAATCATTTTTTAGTTTTTACGTATTCAACACTTTTAACGTTTTCATGCTGATTGAACTTTACGATGAGCATGGTATAATCGTCGTCCAAAGATCTTTTTCCACAGAAATCATAGAGATCGTCTATGATTCCATCCTTTATTTTTTCAGGAGAAAGCCCAGCATACTTAAGTAGAGAGGTGCGGAGTCGGTCGTAACCAAATTCCTCCTGTGATTGATTAGTGGCTTCCGTTATACCATCGGTGTATAAAACAAACACATCGTCTGGCTTGTAGTAGAATTCATTAACCTGAACATAGTCTTCGAAGGAAGAGTTTCTCAAAATACCTAAGCCCAAACCTTTATTTTTGAAGAAGCTGGTCTCCCTTGTACGGCCATCGAGATATAAAGTTGGGCAATGACCTGCCCTGGTAAAGCGAACGATTTTCTTTTTAGTATCTATAATGAAATAAGAGGCTGTAATAAAGGATGTTTTTTCAAGGCAACGACTGAGCGCACTGTTGGCCTGTACCATAAATTCTTTTGGCTCGAGGTCTAGCTGAGCAAGGCTGTGAAAGATACCCTTCATTTGGCTCATGTGAAAAGCTGCCGAAGTTCCCTTGCCAGAAACGTCGGCGATGATCAGCGCTACCTTGTTTTCGTTGATCATGAATGTATCATAGTAGTCGCCTCCAACTTCGTCAGCTGCCATTGAAAAGGCCACTATATTGTAATCGTGATTCTTCTCTAGCGTTTGGGGAAGAAGGCTCTTTTGTACCCTTGAGGCAATTTTTAACTCTTCCTTATACCGTTCGTTTTCCAGGGCCTCGTTTAAAAGTCGGAAGTTCTCAATAGAAATACTGGCTTGGTTTACATAGGTATTGATGATATCAATCATTTCCCTATTGAAAGAGTCATCTACTTCTTTCAGCAACGCCAGTGTTCCAATTTGCTCATTTTTAACAATAATTGGGTAAACCAGGATTGACTTGAAGGGAACTTTTTTCAAAGTCGCTGTCAGTTTTTGTCCCGTTGGGTTTCTTTCAAGTTCTGAATTGAGGATACGTTTCAAGGTGCTGTTTTGCGCAGCCTCTTTAATCTTTTCAATTAGGTCAGGATTCAGGTTTCTAACCAATAGCTCTTGTTTGCCTGCCTTGTTGTCAGTTATTTCTAACCAGGCTGCGTCCGCAAAAACAGCACTTACAGCACTGTCGAGAAGTATTTCAAATACCTGCTCTTCTTTTTGGCCAGTGGGAATCGTTTGACTTAGCCGCTGGAAGTTAATTACTTCTTCCAGCTTGCTCTCGAAAACAGATGAAGTGGGTAGGTTAAAGAGAATAACCAGTAGTGAGAATACGGAATAGATAAAAATGAAGGCAAAAACAGCCAACACAAATACGTTGTTCAGCAGGTCGGTAATGAGTAGTGATTCGTTGGAATAGCCCACCAGGCTCATGAAAAAATACCACAGATATATGATAACAAGAAGAATGAAAAGTATGCTCTTCCACTTTTGACGGAAGTTGAGGTAGGCTACCCACTTCAAATTCACTGAAAGGATTAAACCGATCCCCACTAATAATAGAATAATCGTGTTAAAGGGGATGTCGAAAAGCTTATAACCCAAAAACTCAAATCCCAAACTCAAAAAGAGAAAGTATTCAAAAAACTGCCATGTGCGGAGCAGCTTTTTCGATTTTTGGTACAGAATTAATCTTTTCCAAACGATAAAAGTGGAAATAAGAAAGGCCAGAATTAGCCCCAGGTTGACCAGGTAGAAGAAATTGATCAGCAGGATGTTTTTGGTCAACATTGAACCCCCAAAAACATAGAAAAAGAATTTGATCGACAATGACACAATAGTGGTCAGAAGGCCAGTCACAAACACCCGCCAGAGCAGGTCGATAAAGTTGATACTTTCTGCCTTACCGATACTGTACCGGTAATAAACTGTAACCGATACGATAAAAAGAATAAGGAAGATATGAGGCAGGAACTGGGGAATACCGAAGGAAGCGTTGTTCTTCTGATCAAAAAGGATCGACAGGTTGGTCAATAGCAATAGCACCCAGAATATAATTCCGAAAGCTATACTAAGCCTGACGATACTTTTATTTGACAACATCCAGTTGAATTAGACCGCTTTTAGAGGGCAATTTAGTTAAATCACCAATTACTGTAAAAATATAAAAGCTGCGTGTTAAGCAGCTTTTACTATGTAGATTTGAACGAATATTATCTTGATGAATAGTTAGGCGCCTCTCGGGTAACTGCGATATCATGGGGATGACTCTCACGCACACCAGCAGATGTAATTTTCACAAATTGTGCTTTCTGTAAGTCTTCAACTCCCGCTGCTCCGCAATAGCCCATTCCTGCTTTTAGACCGCCAACCAGTTGATAGAGCACTTCTGACACCAGGCCTTTGAAAGGTACTCTACCCACGATGCCTTCGGGAACCAGTTTCTTAACATCATCCTCTGCATCCTGGAAATAACGGTCTTTTGATCCGCTTTCCATCGCCTCAACAGAACCCATGCCACGGTATGTTTTGAATTTCCTTCCCTCGTAGATGATGATTTCTCCGGGTGCCTCTTCAGTTCCTGCAAGGAGTGAGCCTATCATGATACTACTAGCGCCTCCGGCAATGGCCTTTACAAGGTCGCCAGAGAAGCGAACCCCACCATCAGCGATAACTGGCACGCCGCTACCTTTAATCGCTTCAGCGCACTCAACAACGGCTGATAGCTGCGGTACACCAACACCGGCAATGATACGTGTGGTACAAATACTTCCCGGGCCTACACCAACTTTTACAGCGTCAGCACCTGCATCAACAAGGGCTTTGGCCGCATCGCCAGTAGCGATGTTGCCCACTATCATATCGAGATTTGGATAGGCTTTTTTGACTCTCTTGGCGGCGTCAATAACGCCTTTGGAATGCCCATGGGCGGTATCTATACTGATTACATCAACTCCAGCTTTGATAAGCAGGTCGACTCTATCGAGAATGTCTTCTGTGACACCTACCGCAGCCCCCACCCGTAATCTGCCAAACTCGTCCTTACACGCATAAGGACGATCTTTTTTCTTCAGAATATCTTTGTAGGTAATCAGGCCGCTTAGTTTGCCAGACTTATCAACGATAGGAAGTTTTTCAATTTTAAACTCCTGCAAAATATCTTCAGCCTGGGCAAGGTCGATGCCTACATCGGCAGTGATTAGCTTACCTGTGGTCATCACATCCTTTACAGGCACATTCATTTTTTTCTGGAAACGCAAATCCCTGTTGGTGATGATGCCCACCAGCTTTCTGTCGCTGTCAATAACCGGAATACCTCCGATCTTAAATTCACGCATGATGGCCACGGCGTCCCCTACTTTGGAATTAACATCCAATGTGATCGGGTCCAGGATCATTCCGCTTTGAGAGCGTTTTACCTTGCGTACCTGCTCGGCTTGCGCCTCGATGGACATGTTTTTATGAATGAAGCCAATACCGCCCTCTAGCGCCATCGCTATGGCAAGGGAATATTCAGTGACTGTGTCCATGGCTGCTGACACCAGGGGCACATTAAGTCTGATATTTCTGGTAAGTTGCGTGGAAGTATCTGTCTGGCGTGGAAGTACTTCTGAATACGCTGGGAGCAATAGTACGTCGTCGTAAGTGAGGGCTTCGTACTTGAGTTTGGAGTTATCGAGGGTCATTTGCAAATAATAATTTACGTGATATTATTTGCGGGGCAAAATTAAAGATATTTAAGATTATTCGGAACAGTTGCTTCGAAATTAATTTAAACAAAAGAATATTTGGGCATGGAGTGGTTTCTGGAAGGATTGAAAAGTGGCGTGCAACAAATGACCTGGCTAGAAGCAATAGCGGTATTCTTCGGCCTCTTGAGCGTGTGGTATTCCATGAAGCGAGACATCCTTGTTTTTCCGACTGGAATTGTGAGCACTGTCATTTTTGTGTACATCTGTTTTCCTGCAAAGCTTTATGCCGACATGGCCATTAATGTTTATTACACAGCCATGAGTGTTTATGGGTGGGTACTTTGGACCAGAAAAAGCACCGGGACCGAAGTTCTTCCGGTGAGTTATAATAGCCGAAAAGAGAATATCATTTCCGTCGTGTTTTTTACGGGTTCTTTTATCTTTTGGTACTTCATTCTCACTCGATATACCGATAGTGATGTACCTCTATGGGATTCACTCACTACGGCCATTTTCATTGTGGGCATGTGGCTGATGGCCAAAAAGAAAGTAGAAAACTGGATGGCCTGGATCCTCGGCGACCTTATTTCTGTGCCGCTATACTTCTACAAAGGATTGCTTCTGGCAAGTGTGCAATTTTTGGTTTTTACGATTTTTGCAATCGTAGGACTTGTTGCATGGATCGATGACGTGAAACGACAAAAACAGCATTCCATATGACCAAAAGGATAGCCATTCTAGGTCCGGAATCTACTGGAAAATCGACCTTAAGTCGGCAGCTGGCACAACATTTTCATACACAATGGGTGCCTGAGTTTGCCCGGCAATATCTTCTCGATATCGGGCGGCCTTATCAAGAAAGTGACCTGTTGGTTATTGCGAAAGAGCAAAAAAAACTAGAGGAGAGATTATTGAAGCAAGCCACTGACTTTCTTTTTTGCGATACTACCCTTGCAGTAGTGAAGGTGTGGAGTGAACACAGCTATGGCCGTTGCCATCCCTGGATTTTGGAGCAGGTTCAATGCATGCAATATGACTATTTTCTTTTGACAGATATTGATATGCCCTGGGAAGAAGACCCTTTGAGAGAGCATCCACATATGCGGCAATATTTTTTTGATATTTATCAGAATTACCTTCAGAAAGAAGGCCTTCCCTACACCTTAGTCAGTGGCAATGAGGATGAAAGACTACAATTTGCCATCTCCAAACTGGCGGCCCTTGCCGTGTAACAGCGTCCTTGTTTCATTGTTGTTGAATGCCATGATTTGATTCCTACCCAAATTCTTTGTTACCTTAGCAGCGTAATTTTACCAGGGGTGCCCTACCTGCCAGTTGGCGGGATAAGTTCGGGCTGAGATTATACCCTTTGAACCTGATCCGGGTAATGCCGGCGTAAGGGAAAGGAGGTGAAACGTTAAGGTGGCAGAAACCCCTTGATGCCACTGATGTTTAACCGCAAAATTTAGAGTACATGTTTAATAAGAAAATGTTGCGTGTCAGTTTATGGCTGACACTGACAATTGCGTTCGCTATTCCGAACGCTAATGCCCAGTCACTTTCAGGAAAGGTGGTTGATGCAGAAACCAATGAGGCCCTGCCTGGAGCTCATGTGGTGGTAGCAGAGAATGGTAAGGGTGTTTCCACCAACAATTTGGGTAACTACTACCTCAACGGACTGCGGTCCGGACCAGCAACTATCAAAGTTTCTTTTGTAGGCTATCAATCGCTTGAAAAAACTATTTCTACCAGTACAGAAGAAGCACTGAACTTTGAACTTAACAAAGACCTGCTCCTTGATGAAGGTATTATTGTGTCTTCTACCAGAGCGAATGAAAAAACGCCGATGACCTTTTCGACTATTTCGAACAAGGACATCAAAGGCCAAAACCTGGGTCAGGACATGCCGATGCTCATGAACTGGTCGCCGTCGGTGGTGACTACGTCTGATGCAGGTGCCGGAGTAGGTTATACAGGAATTCGGATCAGAGGAAGTGATGCTACCCGCATCAATGTAACCATCAATGGCGTTCCTTTAAATGACTCGGAGTCGCATGGGACTTTTTGGGTGAACACGCCGGACCTGGCCTCTTCTACTAACAATATCCAAATTCAACGGGGCGTAGGTGCTTCTACGAACGGGGCGGGAGCTTTTGGCGCCACTATTAACCTGCAGACTTCAATGCCTTCTGCTGAGGGTTTTGGAGAGATCAACAACTCCTTTGGCTCCTACGGCACAAGGAAACATAACATCGTGTACAATACTGGCTTAATCAAAGACCATTGGTCGTTTGAAGGCCGCTTATCAAAAATTGTGTCGGATGGTTACATCGACAGAGCATCGTCTGATTTACAATCTTACTTTCTTTCAGGAGGCTTTTATGGAGATAAAACCATTGTTAAAGCATTGGTTTTTGGCGGCAAAGAAGTGACCTACCAGTCGTGGTGGGGCACGCCGGAGGCAAGGCTCAATAACGATGAAGAGGGCATGCAAGAGGTGATCGCTAATAATGGCTATTCTCAAGCGCAGGCAGATAATTTGCTCAATTCAGGCCGCACTTTTAACTACTACCAGTACGACAATGAAGTAGACAATTATCAGCAAGACCACTATCAACTGCACCTTTCTCACCAGCTGAGCAAAGAATGGACGGTTAACGGTGCCTTACATTATGCTTTCGGCCGTGGCTATTATGAACAGTATCGCGAAGAAGATGATTTTTCATCTTATGGATTAACACCTATCGTGATTGAAAATACAACTATCGAGTCGACTGACCTGATTCGCCGTCGTTGGTTGGACAACAATTTCTACGGGTTTACTTACAGCATTAACTACGGCAAAGACAAGTGGCAAGCGACGCTTGGAGGAGGGCTGAACGTGTATGATGGTGACCATTTTGGCGAAATTATTTGGGCTCGCTACGCCAGCAACTCAGCGATAAGAGACCGCTATTACAAAAGTAGCGCCTTGAAAAAAGACTTCAATAGCTACCTGAAGGCCAACTACCAGCTGACCGACAGACTAAATGCCTATGGTGATTTACAAATCCGAACCATTGGTTATACCACGGAAGGCAATGACAATGATCTAACTGAGATTAACGTAGACAGGACCTTTTTCTTTTTCAATCCAAAGACTGGGCTTACCTATTCGCTTGAAGGAACTTCTCAGCTCTATGCGTCTTACAGCGTAGCTCACAGAGAGCCTATTCGTAGTGATTTTATAGACGCCCAGGCAGGAGCACTTCCGTCACCTGAAATGATGGGCAACTGGGAGGCTGGTTACAAAACTTCTGGTAAGCGATACTCAGCGGGAGCGAATTTTTACCTGATGGACTACAAGAATCAACTAGTGCTTACAGGGGAGGTAAACGACGTCGGATCTTCAGTCCGTACCAATGTGGCGGAAAGCTACCGGGCTGGCATCGAGATGCAAGGCTCGATGCAATTGTCGAGGGAGTTGACCTGGAATGCTAACCTTACCTTGAGTCGAAATAAGATCAAAGAGTTCACCGAGGTGCTTTACGACTACGGCACCAATTTTGACGAATACAATGAAATAAGAAATGTCTACAAAAACACTGATATCTCTTTTTCACCCAATCTCATCATGGGCTCTCAGCTTTTCTACCGTCCTATTCCGGCTTTTGAAGCAGGGCTGCTTACAAAGTATGTTGGCCGCCAGTTCATGGATAACACTCAAATGGCGTCCAGGTCTATTGATCCCTATTTCGTGAATGACCTTCGCTTTACTTACGAGTGGAAACCGGCCTGGGTAGAAAGAATTGGACTTAGCTTGCTCGTCAACAATGTTTTCAGCACGCTCTATTCTTCCAATGGATATACCTTTGGCTATTTTGGTGGCGCTTATGAAGTAAGGGAGAATTACTATTATCCACAGGCACCGAGGAACTTTCTGGCCGCTTTATCTGTGAGGTTTTGATGGAATTCATTGGATTTGCTAACGCAAAGAAACTTGATCACAACAGCGTGGTTGGAGTTGATTGCTTCCTTCCTGGAAGGCTCAATCTGAGCCACTGGAGGGGAGCAGGGCCTCCTCCTGAGCTTGCCGAAGATACCAGTGCCGCCATTGCCATCAATGCCCTAATAAAAGCTGCATTACCGGACACAGCCAGGTTTGTTACCAACAACCACTTTGATGTGGATGGTTTTATAGGCATTTGGTCCTTGCTAAACCCGGACCTCGCATTGGAGCACCAACATGTGTTAAAAGCAATTGGCTTGGTTGGAGATTTTCGTGAACTACCACTGGACAAGTCGATTCAGGAAAAGGTGCTTAAACTGGTGGCTTGGCTTAACACAGTTGAGAAAAAGAAATTCTATGCGCCTTTTGGCAAGGCTTATCACGAAGAGGAGGCTTGCATCGATAAATTTAACTATTTCTTACCAGCATTTGGGGAGGTTATAAAGGATCAGGAACCATTCAAGCCAGATTGGGAAGAAGAATACACATTAGTGAGCCAACATTTGGAACTCTTGGCTGGTCGAGGTAGCGTTTTATTCTACAATGACATTAAACTTTTGGTGGCCAAGGCTCCTCAGCCACTTCATTATTATGCGCTTTTTGGCCAGTCTGCAAAGGCGGACATGGTGTTGACCATTTACCAAGGCAACCAGTATGAGTTAGAGTATAAATACACGACTTGGGTAGATGCCTTTGGAAGAAAGAGCTATCCTCGGGTTGATTTTAAACCGCTAATTAAAAAACTAAATGAATCAGAAGGTTCGGGTGAAAAATGGACCGGGGCAGATGTGACGGACACGGGGCCTATTCTTCGGCTGGGGCCTTCAATTAAAGACAAAGAAGTTCGTTTTGATCATCCATTCAACCGAAAATTCTATTCGTCCTCCATTTCGCCAGATACGCTGGAGGAAGCCATTGTTTCGTTTTACAGAACCGCATACAAGGCTTGCCAGCCTAAGGAAATGTGGACATGGGAAGAAATTAGGCAGGTAAATAAAATTCTGGCGAAAAGACTTTAGATTTAAACATCTTCATGGTCGAACAAAGAAAGTAATGTCCTCACACCATATTGTTAGAGATGAGCAGGAGCCAGCGTTGTTGGTTTTGCATGCTGACTGGCTGAAGAATGAGACCCTGGCTAGCCTGCTGGAATGGAGTCCGACGATTATTGTGCCTGCTAGTGAAGTGGAAACCCTGGCCATGTTAGGAATAAAGCCTGATATAGTTGTGGCAAATGCAGAAGAAAAAGCCAACATGGAGAAAGAATGGGAGTCATTCGCCCCACTTATTTTACTGGAGCAAAAGGAAACAGAGAATTCTACAGTAACAGCGCTTCACTTTCTTTTAGCAAATAAATACAAGGCTGTCAATATTATTTCTTTTCCAATCGACCAAAATCGAAGCGAGCTAGAGTTATTTTTTGACCATATGGACATTGTGTTTTATGGCCCCGGCAGTCGTTGGCTCTGGCTAAGAAATGGCGCATATACCAAGTGGCATCAATCGTCCACCCGGCTAACGCTCCACACAAAATTGGCAGTGGAAAAATTTCAATTGAAAGGGCTAAAAGTGACAATCACAAAGCCAGGGGAAACATTAGAACTCGAGGTGGAGAATGACGCGATGGTTTCGATAGAGGCAAAATGCGCCTTTGTACTGGAGGAGCCGATCTAGGAAATGGTGAGCTGTCCCTTGATCATCCGGTCTTTTCCATTGATGTCTTTTCTTAATTCAATATTGCCATAGTTCATTTGCTCAAGTAGGCTTTTCATCTCCTGGCCGAATGCTTCATTGATTTCGAAGTAGAGCCATCCACCCGGTTTCAGCCCGGTTTTGGCCAGTATGGATATTCTTCGATAGAAGACCAACGGATCGTCTTCGCCGACAAAAAGCGCCAATTCAGGATCAAAGTCCAGCACGTTTTTGCTCATCATGCTTTTTTCGGATTCTCTTACATAAGGGGGATTGCTCACAATAATGTCGAATGCTTTTTCGTCAATCGCTTGTTCTAAAATATCTACTCTTTTGAAGGCTATCTGCGCCCCAAGTTGGGCAGCATTTTCCCTGGCTATGATCAAAGCAGCCTCCGAAACGTCCCATGCTTCGGATTGAAAGTTATCGCATTCCAGGGCTACAGTAATTGGGATGCAGCCAGTGCCAGTGCCAATGTCGAGGAGCTGAAACTCATCGGTTTTGTTTGTTGCATTAAGTATCCAATGTACCAGCTCCTCAGTTTCAGGTCGTGGAATCAGTACATCTTTGCTCACAAGAAATTTTCTGCCGTAGAACCAACCATAACCTACCACATGTTGCACAGGCTCTTCAGCTTTCAATCGTTTCACTGCATTTTTCAGCTGCTCCTGCTCCTCTTTTGATAAGAAGATGGTTTTTTTTGATGCCCTGTCCACCTTTGTAACTCCCACCATTGCCTCGAGCAGGTAGCTGCCTATTCCCTGTGCCTCATTTGCTCCGAATACGGTTATCAAATCCTCGACAATTGATTGGTGGAGATTATCTGCTGATATTTTAATTATTTCAGGCAACGCAATTATTTTTTTGTCTCACAATTTATGGCAAATTTATGAGGCAAACGGTAATTGATTTGGAACTACACCAGGTATTTATGAAACGAGCCATTGAGTTGGCTGAGTTGGGGTTAGGCAATACAAGCCCTAACCCGCTGGTTGGTTGCGTGATCACCCGAAACAACCTGGTAATTGGCGAGGGTTGGCATCGTAAATATGGCGAAGGCCATGCGGAAGTCAATGCTGTCGAAAGTGTGAAGGACCCCAGCCAATTACAAGGGGCGACGGTCTATGTTACGCTAGAGCCTTGTTCTCATTTTGGAAAAACGCCTCCTTGTGCAGATTTATTGATTGAGAAAAAAGTTGGCGAAGTGTTCATAGCAGTTGAAGACCCAAACCCGCAAGTAGCAGGCAAGGGAATTGCTAAATTGAAGCAAGCCGGCATCAAAGTACAAGTGGGCTTGCTTGCAGACGAAGCTTCCTGGATGAATCGCCGTTTTTTGACGGCTATGAGAGAGCACCGCCCGTTTATTATGTTGAAATGGGCGCAAACGATGGATGGTTTTGTGGCTAGAGAGAATCATGACTCTAAATGGATAAGCAATGCCTATTCGAGAAAGTTGGTGCACAAGTGGCGGACTGAGGAGGATGCTATTTTGGTAGGTAGTAACACGGTGGTTTACGACAATCCGCAACTTACTGCGAGAGACTGGCCAGGGAAAAATCCGGTGCGAATTGTACTTGATCCGGGCAATGAACTTGATGGCAGCTACCATGTACTCGACGGGTCAGTTCCTACTATTATTTATACAACTATAGAGGAATCGTTGGAGGCTAATTTGGAGCTGGTAAAAGTTGACCTGCATCATTTCCTGCCTGAGGTGCTGGCCGACCTCCAAAGAAGAAGCATCAGGTCTGTTATTGTTGAAGGCGGAGCAAAAACCCTCGAGTCATTTATAGAAATGAGCCTTTGGGATGAGGCCAGGGTTTTTTATGCGGCCACCACATTTACAAAAGGGATCAAAGCCCCAGTTTGTGGAGGAAAAATACTTAGCAAAGAAGATATTTTAGGAGATACACTGATTGTTTATACCAAAGACTAATGGCTGAAACATTATTCATTCCGAAAGAAGCTACCAAACAGGATAAATACGAATCCCTGGTGCCTCAAATTGAAGCCCTGATCGGCGGCGAGCCTGACTTGACAGCTAACCTTGCTAATATTTCGGCAGCACTTAAATATGGCATGGGCTTTTTCTGGGTCGGCTTTTATATGGTAAAAGAAGACCAGCTTGTATTAGGGCCATTTCAGGGGCCAATTGCATGTACCAGGATCAATCTTGGCAAGGGTGTTTGTGGTAGCTCCTGGAAAGAGGCCAAAACCATCATTGTACCTGACGTAGAAGAATTTCCAGGGCACATCGCCTGTAGCAGCGATTCCAAGTCTGAGATTGTGCTACCTATTATTCGTGGCGGCAAAGTGCTTGGCGTACTGGATGCGGATAGTGACAAGCTCAATGAGTTTGACGAGGTAGACCAGCACTACCTCGAACAAATCATTGATCTGCTTCAAATTACTTCTTAACCACCAGCGTACTGGCAATCATATCATGAAGCGCTTGTTTTTTCTCAGTGAAGCCGGCCATGATATAGCCAATGCCAAAAATCATTGACGAAACAATTTTGCCGAGGTTACGAAGTAGGGCTTTTCCAAAATCAAGTTTTCCACCATTTGCATCTGTCACTACAAGACCTAGCGCTATTTTTCCTACAGTTCCCTGGTATTTGCTTGACTCCATGAGGGAAAAATAAAGTACCTGGATCGAAATGGTGATCAATATTGTAACGCTGGCAACACTTGCAATGGCGGCAATAATCCCAACGACTTCTTCAGTGCTCATAGAGTCATCGAAAAGGCCTGGAGCAGTAGCGAAGCCGAAACCAAGTGCAGCAAAAATGGGTAAGAGAACGAATGATTGTACGACCTGTACAATAATATAGTCGATTACAAAGGCCACAAAACGCAGCCAAAATCCAGCATAAGTAGTAGATGACATAGTATTTATAGGTTGGTTTTTATGAAAAGATAGAAATTTCTTTTCACTAATTACCTAGCCTTAACCAATATTACTTAGGAAAGCCTGGCTATAACTGTCTTGCCACCAGTCGTTTTGTCGTTGATATTGACTTCGATTTTGGCATTGAGAGGCAAAAAAACATCAACCCTGGAGCCAAATTTGATAAAGCCGAACTCTTCACCCTGGGCTAGTTGATCGCCTTCTTTCACATACCATTTGATACGGCGCGCAACGGCGCCAGCGATCTGGCGAAAGAGCACTTTAACTCCTTTTTCACCTTCCATCACCACTGTGGTTCTTTCATTTTCGGTGCTGGACTTAGGGTGCCATGCTACCAGGTATTTGCCAGGGTGGTACTTGAAGAAACTTACCTTCCCTTTGATGGGCGCTCTGTTCACATGCACGTTAAGCGGGGACATGAAAATAGAAACCTGAATACGTTCATCCTTAAGGAATTCGTCTTCTGTGGTTTTTTCAATTACCACCACCTTGCCGTCAGCTGGTGCATAAACGGCGGTCGGGTCTTCGGGTGTTACACAACTTGGCAACCTAAAAAATTGAAGAATAAGAAGGTAGACTATTAAACTGGCTATGAGCGACAGGTTCTGAACCAGCGTATTTGCCACATGGTTGAGAACGAAGTAATTCAAAATGACGATCACTATCGCCATCACGCCAAGTAATGTTCTACCTTCTTTATGTATTGTCATGCTACTAGAATCTTCCTCTAAACTTATAGGTTTTAGCCACTTTATCGATCGCCACAATATAAGCGGCAATTCTTAAAGAAACATTATACTCCTGAGAGGTTTTGAATACGTTATTGAATGCATCTTTCATGATCCTGTCGGAACGACGGCTGACTCTGTCTGCAGTCCATTTGTAGCCAAGACGGTTTTGTACCCATTCGAAATAAGAAACGGTTACACCACCAGCGTTGGCCAGAATGTCTGGCACAGCCATAACTCCTTTGTTATTGAGGATGGCATCTGCTTTTGCTGAAGTAGGGCCATTGGCACCTTCCACAATCAGCCTGGCTTTAATGTTCTCAGCATTGTGGACAGTGATTACATCTTCTTTTGCTGCTGGCACTAAAACGTCTACAGGAAGAGTTAAAAGGTCATCACCGCTAATTTTTTCTGCTCCACTAAATCCTTCAAGCGAACCATTGTTAGCATTTCGGAATTCAATGGCTTGGTTGATATCTATACCTTTATCATTGTAATAGGCTCCTGATATGTCGCTAAGTGCAACGACAGATGCGCCTCTTTCCGCCAAAAGAGTGGCTGCCCATGAACCCACATTACCAAACCCTTGTACAGCTACTTTGGCATGGTATGGATTGATCTTTAGCTTTTCCATAGCAGCCAAAGCTGTGATCATAACGCCACGGCCAGTAGCTTCGGTACGACCCAGTGAGCCTCCCAAAACGAGCGGCTTACCCGTAACAACTGCGTTCACCGTCATGCCCTGTGCGCGAGAATATTCATCCATCAACCAGGCCATTTCACGTGGGCCAGTTCCCATATCTGGAGCAGGTATATCTCTATCGGGCCCGAAAATTTCTACAAGAGCAACAGTATATGCTCTGGTCAATCTTTCAATTTCTCCAGGTGACATGTTGCGGGGGTTACAAATGATACCTCCTTTCGCTCCACCATAAGGAATGTCTACTACTGCACATTTCCAGGTCATCCACGCAGCCAATGCTTTTACTTCGTCGAGGTGCACATCCATGTCGTAACGGATACCCCCTTTGGACGGACCAAGAATGTTGGAGTGAATTACACGATAGCCTTCAAACACTTGTACGCCGCCATCATCCATGGTAATAGGAAGGTTCACTATTACTTGCTTAACGGGTGACTTTAGCACGTTATACACCTCATCGTCCAGTCCAAGACATTTTGCTGCAATGTCAAACCTGGACATCATCGATTCGAAAGGATTTTCTTTGTCCTTAATCGGTGCCGGTTCTATGTAAGCCATAAAAGTATAAAATGGGTTAAAATGTTGTTATTCGGGGCAAAGCTACTGAAAAGCAATAGAAAGTTTGTTCAATTAATATGAAATCTACGCTTTTTACTCTAGCCTCTATTTGACTGGGAGAAAGTTGGTTAGCGTGAAAGATGCTTTAAAGGAGTCTTAAGAAAACAATTATAAAGGGAACTGACAGCAGAAGTCCGTCAAATCTGTCTAAAAAGCCCCCGTGCCCTGGAATACTTTTTCCTGAATCTTTTATTTCCATGCTTCTTTTGAAAAGCGACTCAACAAGATCTCCGTAAGTACCGGCGACAATAATAATGACAGAAATGGATAGCCATTCCCAAAGCGGAAGAACAGTGAAGTACATGGAAAGCCCGTAGGCCATTGCCAGGGCAGTTAATGCGCCGCCAACACTGCCCTCCCAGGATTTTTTTGGTGATACTCTTTCGAAAAGCTTCGTTTTTCCAAAGTTGACTCCAGCAAAATAAGCACCGGTGTCGCTTGCCCAAAGGATCAGTAGAAGTCCCACCACAATTTCCCAATGATATTCCCCTCTTGAAAAGGCCACAAAGTTTAACAAAGCGAAAGGAACGGCGACATAGATGATACCAAGGAAGGTGAAACCAATGTTAGTGAAAGGGTTTTTCTCGTTTTTCTTATAAAGCTTAATAAAGAAAATAGTAGCCAATAAGGGAAAAATAAGAAAGGCATATTTTCCGTCAATTTGGCCTGTTTCAACAAAAAAGGTGAGACAAAATATAATGGCTCCTATAAAGCACCCTAGAAAACGCAAAGGCACAATTCCATGCAGCCTCACGAGATTATAAAACTCCATTTGTGTGAGGAGAGTGAGCACGAAGAAAATAGCAAAAAAAGAGTATGAACTATAAATAATCAAGAATAGCAAAATAGGTGCCCCTATAACTGCTGCGATAATTCTTTGGGTCAGGTTATTAAACCTATTCAAAATGGATGTCATCGTTGATCATTTTCACTGCACTGAGGACATCCTCAGATGGAACGTAAACCTCATAGTTGCCCAGCTGATAAAGAGAATCTTTTTTACTGACCACTACGGCAGAAATATCATTTTCTCCTAAAACAGCCTTCACAATTTCTGCTTTGTGCAGATGAGTATTTGTAAATACTTTTTGCCAGTTATCCATCAGCACTTTCCTGCTTCCTGTGAAAATTAATAAAGAGATAAGTGAGGGCAGCACCAATAATAAAGAAAAAGACCACTGTTTCCAAAGGCACTGTCTCTGTATCATCTATGTTGAAGCCCACTAAATCCTTTTTGTAAAGGTAGAGCATCACCAGGCTAAAACCGTTATTAAAGAAGTGAGCTAGCATAGCAAGCACCAAACTGCCCGACCAATAAAAAATATATCCAAAAAGTGCCCCGAGAAGAAGCCGAGGTATAAACCCATAAAACTGCATGTGAAAAGCACTGAAGAAAATTGCAGTTACCCAAATGGCTATATGTGGATTTTTGGCAAGCTGCTGGATCCTGGTTTGTATCAGCCCTCTGAATAGCAGCTCTTCTCCGATTCCGGGTATGACAGCCACAACCACCAGGGCAATTAGCAATTCTCCAAAACCACTGAAGTCTGTCAAGTATTCAGTAATCACTCGCAATTGCTCTTCTTTTGCCTGAGCCCATTGTTCAAAACCAGCCATAAACTCTGGAAACTTGAAGTTCAAGTTCCACTCTATAAATAGACTGTCGACAACCATAAAGCAAAAGGTGATTAGTACCACATAGACAAAAGGCTGCCAGTACCGGGTGTCCAACGAAAAATACGAATTGACTTTAGTATCCTGGAAAAACCGCACATAAAGCAACGGAGTGATGATAAAGCCACCTAACGAACCAACACCCTGAGTGATGTAAAGAGCGGCTTTGTGGTTCGGGTCGTCACTTTGGCCGCTCAAAGCAACGGCGAGCGAGTTTTGATCGATGCCGAAAAAGAGGACTAATGGAATGAGTGAAATCAACTGAAAAAGAATCAACCCTCCAAAACAAAACAGGACAAGCTGAAGCAGCCCTAATCCAGGCCCTTTCAAATCTCTGATTTCCAGGAAACTATTGTACTTTTGCATCTTGTTAGATTAGCTGATGTAACATAACAGGTCACATTCAGCCTTAAAGGTAGACATACGGTGGTAAAAATAGGCAACATAGAACTGGGAGAATTCCCTCTTTTACTCGCACCCATGGAGGATGTAAGCGACCCGCCGTTCCGGGCTGTGTGCAAAGACAATGGTGCAGACCTGATGTATACAGAGTTTATCAGTAGCGAAGGACTGATTAGGGACGCCATAAAAAGCCGGAAAAAGCTTGATATTTTCCCATATGAAAAACCTATTGGTATTCAGATTTTTGGTGGGGATGAGGAGGCCATGGCGCTTTCGGCAAAAATTGTAGATGCCACGCAACCCGATCTGCTTGATATCAACTATGGCTGCCCGGTTAAGAAGGTCGTCTGTAAAGGTGCCGGCGCTGGTGTGCTAAGAGATGTGCCTTTGATGGTAAGACTTACTCAGGCAGTGGTGAAATCAACCAGTTTGCCAGTAACCGTAAAAACCAGGCTAGGCTGGGATGATAGCAGCATCAACATAGAGGAGGTGGCGGAGCGATTACAAGATGTAGGTATAAAGGCACTAAGTATCCACGGTCGTACCAGGGCGCAGCTTTACAAAGGCGAGGCCGACTGGACGATGATCAGAAAAGTAAAGGAGAATCCAAGAATACAAATTCCTATTTTCGGAAATGGCGATATCGATTCCCCGGAGAAGGCGCTTGAGTACAAAAACTTGTACGGAGTTGATGGCATCATGATCGGTAGAGCTGCCATTGGTTACCCCTGGATTTTTAATGAAGTGAAACATTTCATGAAAACCGGAGAAAAGCTGGCTGCTCCTGGAATGAAGCAAAGAGTAGATGTTGCCCGAAAGCACCTTAAGTTTTCTGTGGAGTGGAAAGGCGAGAAGACGGGTATTATGGAAATGCGAAGACATTACACCAATTACTTTAGGAACATACCTAACATAAAGCCCTACAGGCAAAAGCTGGTTGAGTTCGACACCTTTCAGCAAGTAGATGAATTGCTTTGTGAAATGGAACAAGAATTCATCAATGCTTTTGTAGAGGTTTAAACTATGAGCGAATCGCCTTTCTGGAAAAGCAATAAAACGCTGGCCTGGATTTTTTTGATTATTCTTTCACTTATTTGGGGAAGTAGCTTTATTCTTATCAAGAAAGCGCTTATTGTGTATTCGCCGATGGAAGTGGGAGCGTTGAGAATAGTAACTGCAGGACTTTTCCTTCTTCCAATTGCGGTACAGCGCTTAGCTAAACTTAGCAGGCGTAATTGGCGGATTCTTTTGTTGGCTGGCTTTGTTGGTAGCTTCGGGCCAGCTTTTCTTTTTGCCTTGGCTCAAACTCATTTGCAAAGTGGTTTGACAGGTTCGCTCAATGCACTTACCCCACTTTTCACGATCCTTATTGGGAGTTGGTTTTTTGGAACAGTGGTAACCAGAAGAAATGCGATCGGAATTGCGCTGGGATTCTTTGGCACGGTGCTGCTCATTTTTGCTGGCAGTGGGGGAAGCATTTCAGACGTCAACTTTTACGCATTTTTCGTAGTGCTGGCTACTATTATGTATGCTGCCAATCTCAATATTATCAAGGCCTATTTAGGAGAGCTAAAGCCGTTGACAATTACCAGCGTGTCCTTATTGATGGTGCTGCCACTGGCACTGGTGATATTGGCAAGTATGACCGATTTCAGTGCAAAAATTATTTATGAAAAAGGAGCCTGGGAGGCGTTGGGTTATGTCAGTTTGTTAGGTGTGTTGGGAACTGCCATTGCCCTTGTTATTTTCAATAAAACCGTTCAAATATCCACCCCCCTGTTTACTAGTTCTGTCACCTATATCATTCCAGTTATAGCTTTGGTTTGGGGATTAATCGACGGCGAAAGTTTGGTAACTACTCATTATATCAGCATGGCACTAATTATTGCTGGTGTGTATATCGCAAATAGAAAATAGTCGATTTTAAAACGGATTGGTTGATAGGTCGATACCAAGCACTAATTCCATCAGGAAGTAGATGGAAAGAGTGATCAGGATGGTGCTTATCAGATTAAGGGCAAACCCTTTCCTGATCATGTCCTTCATTTCAATGTGGCCAAAGCTAAACACGATGGCATTGGGTGGTGTAGCAATGGGCAGCATGAAAGCACAGGAGGCTGCCAATGTTGCAGCGATCATCAGGCCGAAAGGATGCACGTTAATCGATTGTGAAAGCGCCGCCAATATGGGCAGCATGATCGAGGCAGTGGCTACATTGGATGTCACCTCAGTGAGGAAGTTGAGCATTAGAGCGATCAGGAAGATCAGCATTAGCAAGTTGACACCCTGGAGTAAAGTCATTTGGTTGCCAATCCACTCGGCCAGGCCCGATTCTTTAAAACCGGCCGCCAAAGCCAAGCCTCCTCCGAAAAGGACAATAACTCCCCAAGGTAATTTCACCGCCGCTTCCCAGTCCATCACCATTGTACTTTTATCTCTTTTGCTTGGTATTAGAAATAACATTAGCGCCCCACTCATTCCAATAATAGTGTCGTCGATGCCGGGCAAGAATTTTTTAATAAATATGGGACTGCAAATCCAGGAAAGCGCCGTGATGACGAAGACCGCAAAGACCGCTTTTTCCTCCCAACTCATGCGACCAAGCTTTCTTAGCTCATCGTCGATTTGTTTTTTGCCCCCGGCCAGTGGCTTTTTTGGTAGCGGGAAAGCCACTCTTACCAAGTACCACCAAAGGATGCCCAGTAGTACTATTACCAGCGGCATGGCGAAGGCCATCCATAAAGCAAAGGATATTTCTACATCATAAAGCTGCTTTACTATAGCAGAGAACACCACATTGGTTGGTGTGCCCACCAGAGTGCCCATGCCGCCTATTGAAGCCGAATAGGCAATACTTAGCATCAAAGCCTTGCCTAAGTTCGCCTTCAATGCTTTTTTGTCTATGGCATCGCTATCATCTATAATTCCTGCCAACTGGCTAATCATGGCGATGCCTATTGTGACCATCATGAGCGAAGTAGCCGTATTGGAAATCCACATGGAAAGAAAGGCAGTGGCTATTATGAAGCCCAGTACTATTCCGCGGCTATTTGTGCCTACCCAGGAAATAATGGTTAGGGCGATGCGCCTGTGTAAGTTCCACTTTTCCATGGCAATGGCAATTATAAAGCCTCCCATGTAAAGAAACAGAATTTTATTCCCGTAGGCGGCGGTTACAGTATCAATTGGAGCACCACCTGTTAGTGGGAGTATTACTATGGGAAGCAAAGAGGTAGCAGCAATTGGAATAGCCTCGGTGGTCCACCAGGTGGCCACCCAAAGTGTGCAGGCCAGAACGGCACGTCCGGATTCACTCATGCCTTGAGGCTCAACAAAGAATTGGAAGACGATGAAAAGTGCCGGCCCCAGGAACAATCCAATTTTTGATGCCAGCGATTTACTTTTCATTCAAGCGTTTCTTTTAGGTAGCTGGCTGAAATTAGACAATCACTTAGAAAAGCCCAATCCATTGGTCAAAAGAGTGGAAAATCAATAGTGACTGGTAAACTTTTCACCAGCTAAAATTGCCACATTCAATTTGTTCTGTGGAGGTGGTAGCGGGCATGTAGCAAAGGAAGTATACACACAGGGTGGGTTATATCCTTTGTTAAAGTCCATTACTACTTCACTATTCAAATCTGGTTTCGCGGTATACATGTAGCGACCACCGCCATACGTGGCTTCACCAGTTGTTTCATCTGCATAGGTCACGAAAAACTCATCACCTTCTTCAGTTACATCGAGGGCATATTCAATTCCATCCTTTTCAAAGACCAATTTTCCTACACTTGGCTGGTCATAAGTGATCCCAAGAATGTTCTGAATCTTGAGAATTTTTGGTGGATCGTAGGGTACAAACTGAGCCCTCAAAACCCAATTCACATCCACCGGATAGGAGTCAATCGATTTCAGCGAATCTAGTTTTGGGTTTTTATAGTCTCTTAGTCTTACTGCCAGCTCATTTCCCCTTCTGATTACGTACCAGGCAAGAGATTCATATTGCATTTGCAGATTAACGTGCATCGAGTCGTCATATACTAACTGCATTGCAGGTGCTTCCCAAATTGAATCTTTTCCGGGTTCTTTCATCATCACAATTGGGTCGCCGGGAGCTTCATAAAGCACTGAATTGGTATTGGTCACTCTTACTTTTCCAAGAAAAGCCGGGGCATTAGAAGGAAATACAATTGTGTTAGAGGTATCCGACCCAAAAGTGGCCAGGCCTTTTTTTAGCATATACAACCCAGCAAGGTTGACATACCCATTTGGCGCCTTTAGCTTTTCCATTCTTTGCTCTTGCCATTGCTCATGAGCTTCTTTATATGCTTTGACTTCTTCCTCGCTCATCTTTTGCTCACATGCAACAAAAAATAAGACAGAAACAAAAAAGGAACTACGGAATAGCTGAAATAGCAATTTCATGACTGGGTTGAATAACTAAACGGATAGAACAGGTAAACTATAGGGTCTTATAGTTCATGATTATTAAATAAAGGGTGTTTCCTTTTTCTATTTAGTAATAACCAGTGAATTATCGAAGTGTGATGCTGTATATGGTTGATGCTTGTTGAAAATCAATGGCCGCCTCTTCAAAACTCGGTGGGCCAAAGGTGCCCATCACATCGTTCGAAAACCCATAGCCCTCCTTTGGTATACCGAAGAGCCCAGTATCAAGCTCGCCATTTTCGTTTTCGTCGTGATAAACACTGATGGCGTAAGTGCCATAAGGTACATCTGCAAACTTGATTGTGCAGATCTTGCCGTCGACCCTTTCTTCCAACGCTTTGAATGTTTTGTCAGAAAGAAAGTCCTTTTCAACATTATAAAGGGCCACACGAATGTTGCCCTTTATCTTATCGATCCCTTTCACTTCGACTACTAATTCTCCAGATTGGTTTATTTGCCAAATCATGAGAATGGAGAGAAGATAAATCATCATTATTTTTCGACTACCCTGTCAAAGTCAAACTCGTCCATGAATTTCTGAGCTTCTTTGAGATTTTGAAATTCAAAAGACTTGGATTCACCGTCTTTGGCGTGTATTTCAACTTTAATAAGAATCACTTTTTTGCCACTCAATGGATCATCAATAAACTTGGCATTGTCAGGTACGAGGAACTGACCGTCTTTTCGTACCATAGCCAGCTTTTTGTCTTTATGCTTGATCCGATTACAGTAAGAACATTTAAAATGCTGAACGATTTTTCCATCTTCGGTTTCTGTAGCCTCAGAAATAATCTCCTCACTTTCAAGCTTCAATGTCTGAAAACCACAGCGATCACATTCAATGGCGATTAGATTGCCGGCATATTTTTCAATTTTAGTTTCGCCAGTTTCCTGGTCAATCCAAACATCGTAGTCAACGCTAAAGATGTTCTCTTCAGCCTGCATTCCCTCGTCCAGGTATACATCCTCTTCTTCTTCGCTGAGCAACTTCATTTTATTGCCGGTTTTTGGGTTCACCCTTGGTGTGTAACGAAACTTTTTAAGTCTTTTAGATTGAGAAGTTGGGTAATAGTATTTGAGGATCAGATATGCCACATAAGCATATAGCGTACCTATGGCAATAGTGATGAATAGTCTGACAAA
This sequence comes from uncultured Roseivirgaceae bacterium, assembly GCA_964351395.1. Lineage (GTDB taxonomy): Bacteria > Bacteroidota > Bacteroidia > Cytophagales > Cyclobacteriaceae > Imperialibacter. The sequence continues at coordinate 635,026 of CAYGOF010000001.1, read as the reverse complement.
AAACCATACGAAATTGAGCTCAACAGTTTCATCTTTATAGGTATTGGCATATGCAGCAATAGCTAAAGCGATACAAAGATGTACTACGAATAAAAGTGTTGACTCATACTTGCTGGTGAAGTCATATTTTTGCTTGTATTCCTTGAAGCCGCTTATCCGCAGTTTTGTGAAAATGTAAATAACTACCGCAAGGCCAACAAGCACATATGCTCCATATTCCATGAAATTGTGCCAAGCAAGAAGAAATCCTGACGCCTGTTCTTCCATAATTTTCTTTTTAATTAAGGTTCTAATTCAATATTACATAAATTTCATTTATTAAGTAAAACCACGGTGTTTACTACTTGTTTAACATAACATGTAACGTTAATCATTCCCCATGGCTGGAAAAAATATGTCAACATTTGCACCGGCATTTAATGTGGCTGGCGCTGCTGAGTCCTTGTCAGCAGAATCTCTTCCCCCGTCAACACGAATTACTGTGGCTGGAGCCGGTGCTTTTGGTGGATGGACAGCCCTGCATTTGTTAAGGCTTGGTTTCAAAGTAAAGCTTTTTGACCCCTGGGGGGCTGGAAATTCCTTGTCCAGCTCAGGTGGCGAAACCAGGCTGATGAGGAGCGTTTATGGAAGAAATGCCTTCTACACTCAGTTGGCCAATGAATCATATGATATGTGGCTTGAAACCGAAAGCTGGGAAAACCGAAAGCTTCTTCAAACAACAGGTAATCTGTGGCTTGTAGGCGACGACGATGAGGAGATGCAACTAGCTACTGGTGTAATGGACAATCTTCACCTGGCATATCAAATATTCACTCCTGATCAAGCCTCAAAACGCTTTCCTTACATGGATTGCTCCGATTTGTCATACGTGATGCTTGAAGAAAAAACAGGCGTACTGAAGGCAAGGGAAAGTTGCCAGGCAGTGCTGCGAAAATTTGTATCAGAAGGTGGCATCTATGAGATGGCATCGCTCCAGCCGGGCGATATTCGAGATGGGAAAATAGGGGGATGTAAAACGAGTAAGGGCGAAACTCATATTGCTGATATTTACCTTTTTGCGGGAGGGCCTTGGCTCAAAACCATTTTTCCAGAGGTATTAGCAGAGCAGTTAACTATTACAAGGCAAGAAATACAATACTTTGGCTTATCAGCGTCTAAGGCTTCAATAATGGAAAGTGGTTTACCTTCCTGGATTGATATGGCAAGTGAAGAAGGTTATTATGGCGTGCCTGGCGGTTACCAAAGAGGCTTTAAAGTAGCTTCTGACAAGCGAGGCCCCGAGGTTGATCCTACTCTTCAGGAGAGATCTCCGAGCCTGCAAGAGGTTGAAAAGTCGAGAAATTATATTCACAAAAGATTTCCAGGATTAGGCGAACTTCCGCTTTTAGAGTCGAGGGTGTGTCAATATTCCAATACGAAAGACGGCGGTTTCATTCTCGACAAACACCCCGATGCCGACAATGTGTGGTTGATCGGTGGGGGCTCTGGACATGGCTTTAAACATGGACCGGCCCTCGGTAAGTTAGCTGCCAGGGTCATTGGTGGGCAGCAAGGATTGCCTACTTCGTTGTCGCTCAGTAGGTTCAAGTAAGTTGGATGAAAAGTATAACTATTGCCATAAAATGGCGTTCAAATAGGAGTGCTAGTGATTTTGTAAAAATTTTGAAAGGCGAGTAATCAAAATAATAACTAATGAACACTTATCGTTGGGGCATTCTGGGACTTGGGAAGATTGCCAAGAAATTTGCAGAAGCGTTGGAGGTGATTCCGACGGCTCAATTGGTGGCCGTTGCTTCGCGGGATAAAAAGAATGCTGAAGCGTTTGCGGAGCGATTTGAAGTAAAGACGTTCTACGACAACTACGAGGACCTTATTCTCGACAAAGATGTAGATATAGTATATATCGCCACCACCCATCCTTCTCATGCGTCACTCGCTAAAGCATGTCTTAAGTTTGGTAAACCAGTCCTCTGTGAAAAGCCGTTTGCAATGAATTACACCCAAGCAAAAGAGGTATATGAAGCTGCAAGGGAATCGGACGTTTTTATCATGGAAGCTTTATGGACGAGGTTTCTGCCGTCGATGAAACGGGTCATTGACATTGTAAAGAAAGAGGAAATCGGGCAGCTGATTTCTATTCAAGCCGATTTTGGTTTTAAGGCTCCTTATGATCCCAATTCCAGGCTCTTCAACAAAGAATTAGGTGGAGGAGCGTTGCTGGATGTTGGAATTTACCCTGTTTTTCTCGCCATCGCGCTGTTAGGCGAACCTGCTAAAATTCAAGCCAGCGGTGTGATCGGCCCAACGGGCGTCGACGAGCAGTGTGCAATCATTTTGGAATTTGACAACGGCGCTATTGCTAACCTTTCGTGTTCTATTATTTCAAACAATACGCAGGAAGCCAGCATCAATGGTTCTAAAAGCCGCATTCAGATTGACCAACCATTTTGGGGACAAACAACGATCAACATTTTTACCGATTGGAAACCTCGCGGCCTGGTAAAGTTCGAATACCCAAGCAATGGGTTGAATTATCAGGTGGCCGAGGTACACAAATGCCTTGATGAAGGCAAAACCGAAAGCGACTTGTGGAGCCACGCAGACAGTTTGCTTCTAATTAAAACGCTAGATAGAATAAGAGAAAAGATAGGGATGAGGTACGAAGCAGACGTTTGAAGCTAGATAGGAGAAAGTTTCTACTTCAATTTTGACAAATCCAGTTTAAATCCAGGAAGGACATTTTCCCCGTTCAGGAAGGAGTCAAAAGAATTTACAGTAGTAGTTGGCTGATCAGGTTTGTAGATAAATGCCACTTTTGTCTCAGGATCAATTAGCCATGCCAGCAAAACTCCGTTGGCAACCCATTCTCCCATTTTATTTTGCAAGGCGGAAAGCGAATCAGAAGGGGATTTAAGTTCGATGACAAAGTCGGGAACGATGGGGGCAAACTTATCTTTTTCAGCTTGGCTCAGCCGATCCCATTTCATTCTAGACACCCAAGCTGCATCTGGGGCTCTCATAGATCCATTGGGGAGCAGAAAGCCACTTGAGGAATCGAAGCCTTCTCCCAGATTTTCATTTGCGTAAACCCAGTTGGAGAATTGAGCCAATATTTTGAGGTTGATTCTCCCTGTATTACTTCCGGATGGCGACATAATTATTAAGTTTCCTTCATCGTCCCGTTCAATCCGCAACTCTTTATTTGCTGAGCAAAACTCAAACAACTCGTCGTCTGTGAAGCGAGTATTTTCAGTAAGCTTTAAGATAAAGGTGTCCATACAACTAAGATACTAAACTTAATCGAACAAATCTTCCTCTCGCTCCAGCATTAGAATGGCAGATTGAGGCACGATAAAATATTTTTCTCCCTTGTAATGGACTTCAAAGGCGGCCTTTTGTAAAAAGATCGCCATGTCTCCCTCTTTTGCCTGAAGTGGCACATATTTCACTTTATCCTCTTCGGCTTTCCAGGGCTCATCGTCGTCCGTTTGCATAGGAATGGGGTAGCCCGGCCCTGCTTTTACGATATAACCGCTTTGGATTTTTTCTTTTTCTTGGACTCCCGGTGGCAAGTAGAGACCGCTTTCTGTTTTTTCTGACTCCTTCTTGGGCTTTACCAATACCCTGTCTCCAACTATTACCAGCTTTTTAAGCTTATTGTCTGCTGTTAGTTCCATTCTTTTTCCCTTCATCAGGTGTCAAATTTACTCCTAAACCGAAACTTGGACAAAACAGTTTAATCCTTTGCCCGGTCGATGAGCCTTTGGTCAAGTTGTTTTGTTGTTTTCGCCCCCAATTCCCTAAGTCGTTCGGTTTTGCGGACCAGGTTGTCTTTGCCCTCCACTAATTTGCCCATGGCAGCGTCATAGTTTTCCTTGGTCTGCTTTAGGCTATTGCCCACCTTAACCAAATCCGCCACAAATCCATCAAACTTGTCGTACAGGGCACCTGCCTGGCGGGCGATTTCCTCTGCGTTTTTATTTTGTAGATCCTGTTTCCAGATATAGGAAATGGTTCGAAGTGTGGCGAGGAGGGTAGTGGTGGAAACCAGTACAATATTTTTATCGAGCCCCTTTTCATACAGTGCATGGTCTTCTTTGTAAGCCACAGTCAAGGCGGGTTCGTTGGCGACGAACATCATCACATAATCAGGCTGACTGATTTCATAAAGGTTTTGGTAATTGCGCTCGCCCAGTTGTTTGATATGGGTATAAATACTTTCGATGTGTAGTTTGAGAAACTTCACTTGCTCGAGGTCGTTTTCGGCATTGAAGTAGTTGGTATAGGCTGTGAGAGAAACTTTAGAGTCCAGGACTAAATATTTATCATCTGGCAGTTTGATAATGTAGTCAGGCCGCTGGTTGGAGCCATCTTCGTTCTTGAAGTTTTTCTCTTTAAAATAATGAATGTCTTTCTGAAGTCCGGCTTTTTCGAGAATGGCTTCCAACTGCATTTCTCCCCAGCTGCCCTGCGATTTACTATCGCCTTTTAAGGCCCTGGTCAGGTTTTCAGCTTCTTTGGTAATTTGCTGATTCAGCTCTCTTAGGTTCTTGATTTGTTCGCTTAGGCTGCTATTCCATTTGAGACTTTCCTTGTTGGTGTCTTCTACTTTCTTTTCAAACTCAGCAATCTTTTCCCGAAGCGGGTTGAGCACCTCGGCAATGTTTGTTTTGTTTTGGTCGGTGAACTTCTTACTCTTTTCTTCAAATATTTCCTGAGCGAGGTGCTTGAACTCTACTGTGAAGCGTTGCTGCAATTCTGCTACTTCCTTTTTATGTTCCTCCAGTTTTTCCTGCAGGTTTTTGTAGTTGGCTTCGAGTGTAGAATTTCTTGTGCTTAATTGGATCACCTTTTCACGTTCGGCTTTTATTTCCTGCACATAGTCAGCCGCTTCCTTTTCAACATCTTCCAGCTTCCCTTTGAGAACGGTATTTTGAGTATTCAGCTCATTGCTGCTGGCATCAAACTGACGTTGCAAACTTTGCTTAGCCGCCGACTGCCTGGCTAAAAAAACTAGTGCTGTGGCCACAAGGCCTATGGCCAATCCAATAAGGAGAGAAATCAAATCCATGTATGAATGAAGTAAGACAAACTATCGTCTGAAGATACGAATTCCCAGCCAAACCAACGGGAAGATTGATAGCAGAGAAATCGTTGCAAAGTAAAGACTATTGAAGCTGCTCTGGTAGTCAATAGCCACAAAAATTGCCCTGGCTACCTGATGTAGACCAAGAAACAAAGTCACGCCCACTATTAGTAGCCCAGCAGCATTCGAAAACCAACCATTGCTATGTTTGACCATCAATAGGCTGTTGTTGAGCACCAACAACAGGCCAGTAGCTGCTACAGGGAGGAGCACCCCATTAATCGCTTGTGCCAGGAGAATAACGGGAACTGGTCGTAAGCCAAGCAAGCCGAAAACCAGCCCAACTATCAATATTCCTCCCCACACGAGTCTGTAGTTTGTTCCTGTAGCCTCCCAATTTTTTTCTCCCTTTCCCCAAATGCTTTGTGCTGTAATAGCGGAGGCTAACGGTGCCGTGATGGTGCTTGTGAAGCCAGCAGCAAAAAGACCAATGGCAAAAAGGTATTTACCAGGCAATCCGACCGCCTTTTCCAGTACATCCGCCATTCCCTGAAAGGAAAATGGCAAGGAGGAGAGCGTACCCGATAAAAGTACCGCCATGGAGACGATGCCGCCCAAACCAATGGCTATGATAAGACCCAATCGCATTTCTGAAAGCTCCTGTCCTTTGCCCAGGCCGGAGCCGAGAAATAGGTTGTAGGGAACTATAGTGGTGCCGATCAGTCCTATGACCAGCAAAATATCGTCGGCAGGAATTTGTGGAATGAAAAGACCTTCAGCAATAGCCACAGGTGATTCATCAATGAAAAAGGAAGTATAAAGAAAGGCTACTCCCATTACTGCTACTAGCACACCCACCGACTTGGCGATGGAACCAGCAGAGCCTCCCCATAAAAGAACAGCGGCAATACCGGTAATGGTCAAAGTAAAAACCCATGGAGGCAAAGAATACAAAAGCCCTGCGCCGGATATGGCACCAACGATGTTGCCTGCCTCATAGGCTGCGCAGCCAAAGATCACGGCACCGCCTAACACCCACTTCATCCAGGGTTGGTTGCCAAAAGTGAGGGTGACTGCCTCACCTATAGTAAGACCGGAAGCAATGGTGATGCGGGCAGCACCTTCCTGCAACACCATACAGGCCAGGGTGGAAAAGAGCAAGGCCCAAAGTAAAGACACTCCGTGAGAGGCGCCGGCCAGCGAAGCGGTGGTGATGGTTCCCGGACCAATAAAGGCTGCAGAAATGACGGACCAGAAGAGAATATTGAGGAGCTTCTTTTTCAAATGTGTGGTTTGAATAGATTGGCCCCAATATATGGCATACTAATCTATTTATAAACGCTATTGTTGAGATGCGGGGCTGGCTGGCAAGGATTTTTCTAGCAACTGTGGAACGAAGGTGGCTTTGGCGGTTAGCGCTTAGGTTAGTATTTTCTTTTCTAGACGCTTATTACGACTAGGTGGCACTGTGACCTAGGGATCACGAGGTCATTGGTACAGAAACACTGCTTAGTTCTTCTTTCAAAAAACCTTTCAGGCTAAGATCTTCATCTACATCCGGCCAGTGAACCCCAACACCTTTACTTATCAAGCGATAGTTAGACAGCTGTTCAGGGGTGGCATTTTTTAGTTTTTCAACGGTTGATATATTGCGGGTAAGCACTTTTTTGTTGCTAAGTACTATCAGCATCAAATCCAGATCTATGTGGAAATGCAACCCAATAATACGGAGGCCACCTTCAAAAATGATGCTCTCTAATGTGTCGTAACAATTATTGGAAGAATTCATGCCATTTGTGTTTTAATAGATCATAATTTGTTTCTGCAATTTCCATGATCTCTTTCTTTTCCTGAGGCTTAAAGTCATGAAAATATTTTACTTCTAAATCAGGCTCAAGCCAAATTTTGGCATTTCCATCTCCTTTTTCAACATGCACGTGAGCCGGGTAAAAATCAATTACATCCAAGATATTTCAGTTCGAAACTCTTTGTAGAGTCTGCTCTAAAAACATGAACTATGTAAGTGTTTGAATCCTTGGAAACAGAGTCACCCTCCTGCACATACTCCCAAAAACCACTAACTTCGCTCCTTAAATATATATCTCTATGATTTTTGACGGATAAAACTCTCGTGTTCTTATCCCGTTCTATTATGTACTTCTTTTCCACAATCCCATCCATCGCCACTTTTTTTACTTTATCAACGAGACCACAATGGGAATTACATCCCTCGACTGCGAACGTCAATACAATAAATAATAGCGTTCTAAAGAGTTTCATGACTATTGTTCCCCTCTAAATATTTTTGACAGGTTAACGGTTGCCCCCACCAATTGCCCTCTTTTGCAACGGCTGCCCGCCTGGGAGGGCAGGTGAGATTTGGGCTTGTAGCGCATCAATCAACAAATAAGTCAATATCACATACCAGACAGGCTCGTTTACCAAGCCCAACCCCAATTGCCCTCGTTTGCAACGGCTGCCCGCCCGGGAGGGCAGGCGAGATTTGCGCTTGTAGCGCATCAATCAACCAATACGTCAATTAAGCCTTTCCTGTAGCTATGCTTTCTGGCAATGCTGTACATATACTCGGCAGACTCGTTTACCAAGCTAGTCTTCACTGGAGGGATTACTAGCAGTTAGCCAAAATACTCCTATAGGCGGTATCCGCAGCACTACCCTACAGTTCTCTGTCTATTTCTTAAACGAACTCAACTCTACATAGCTATTTAGCTGCCCTTTCTCATCGTACGACTCACTCTTCACCATGCCCACTCCCTCGCTCAGGTAGTCAACGCTCGATGAATTCATCGTTCTTTTCATCCCCATGATGGAAACGGTAGACTCAGAGTCATAAGTCATCTTTACACAATCGTAGGTGCCAGCGGCAGTCGTGATTTTTTCATTCCCCACCACTTTTCTGTTCTTAATTGTCACAGTTGTATTAGTGGCCATGGCTTTCATGGCTGGGTTGTCAGAAACGATCTTTACTACGAAGGTTAAGTTTTTAAGCGACTGTCCGGCCTTCAGATCGGATGGAATCGTAAGTTGGTCACCCTCAAAAACGATCTGAACATCCTCTACGCCCTCCATACCCTGTGGCATAAAGTTTCTCATGTCCATTTTGAAGACGCCATCCTCGCAAATCATTTCTATTTCATTCTGGCTCAGCTCTTTCTTTTTGTCGTACATGGTAATACGAGCCGTAATGTTTTGATTGTTTCCAGACCCGGTAACCGAGAGAATCTCTGTTTTATCCGTGGAAACTTCTTTTCCTTTTTTGTTAAAATAAGTTTTTTCGATGACGGCCCCTTCGCTGTAGGCGAAGTATGGATTACACTGACTGAAGACCTGGTGTGAAAAAATTAAAATGCTGGCGACAATAACTGATTTGAGTAGTTTCATGCGAGAAAGCTGTTTTGTATTATTTTCAATAAAAATAGTACGAAATCAACACCAAGTCAATGGAAGCTCCTGAATACTTGTTGATTAGTCACCCCAGCCTCCGCCACCGGGTGTTTCAATAATGACGGCTTCACCAGCCTCCAGGTCCATTTCATCCACGCCTTTGAGAGGAAACACGTCTCCGTTGGCTTTTTCAACGAACTGGTTACCTTTTTTTCCTGGTTCACCACCCAATATGCCATAGGGTGCTTCTACCCGGTGTTGGGTAACCAGCGTGAGTTCCACAGGCTCAGTAAAACGGAGTTTTCTCACGATACCATCTCCTCCTTTCCATTTCCCGTTACCGCCAGACCCTGTTCGGATAGCAAATTCTTCCACCCTCACCGGGTAGCGCCATTCCATAATTTCTGGATCTGTGATGCGGGTATTGGTCATGTGATGGTGAATGGCATCGGCACCGGCAAAGCCTGGCCCGGCTCCCGTACCACCACAAATGGTTTCATAATAGCCGAAGTTTTTGTTACCAAAAAGTAAGTTGTTCATAGTGCCCTGGCTGCAGGCAGAAAGTTTCAGGGCCTTAATTAGCGTGTCAACCAGTCGCTGACTCACCTCGGTATTTCCACCAACTACTGCTGGACATTTAGCTGAATCAGCAGGAAAAGGCGGATTGAGCAGTCCTTCGGGAAGGATAATGTTCACCTGCTTCATGATCCCTTCATTCAAAGGGATATTCTCTGAGATCAAAAGTCGAAGGACATAAATGACTGCACTGCGAACGATGGCAGGTGTAGCGTTCAAATTGCCATAGTGCACTTTTGAAGATCCGGTAAAGTCGACGATGAGCTCGTTGCTTTCCTTCGTCATTTTTACAACGAGAGGACTACTATCATCCAATTTTTCGGTCGCTTCGAAGACTTTTCCATCAAGTGTTGCCAATTGCTCCCAAAGCTTTTCATTTGAATAGTCTTTCAGGCGTTGCATGAAGTGAAGCACTTTTTCGGAGCCTTCCTTTTCGCACAAACTCAGTAAAGCTGATTGCCCTGCTTTTATGGAAGAAAGTGCTGCATTCAAATCGGCCATATTCTCTTGCAGCGCCCTTGTTGGGTAACTGTGCTGCGTTAGTACGTTCTCAATATCTTCCCAAAGTCCTTTCCCTTTTTTTACCAGGAGCATTGGGCTAATGATAACCCCTTCTTCGGCCAGGTTTTTGGCATCAGGTGGCATAGAACCAGGTCTTTTTCCGCCCAACTCTGAATGATGCGCCCTGTTCGCCACATAACCTATTAGTCTTGACCCTTTGAAAACAGGTGCTATGAGTGTGATGTCAGGTAGGTGGGACCCACCAAAACCAGGGTGATTAGTAACTGCAACATCGCCCGGACCAAGCGGGAGTTTTTCAACTACTTTTCTAACACAGAGACCCAAGCCACCCAAATGAACTGGAATGTGAGGAGCATTTACTACAAGTTCGCCCATCGGATCGAGAAGTGCGCAGGAGAAATCGAGTCGCTCTTTGATGTTTACCGAAAACGCTGTTCGCATTAGCAATGCACCCATTTCGTCAGCAATCCCACGGAAACGATTCGTAAACAGCTCCAATGTCACAGCTTCATGGACTTCTGCCAGCGTGTCGGAAGCGGCTTTCTTTAATTCCATTCTAACAGTTAGGTCGCCTGTTAGGGTGGCCTCCCAACCCGGTGCAATCCAGGTGGTGGATGTTCTGGAAGCCAGCATAGCGGGTCCAGAGATCGTAGCGCCAGGGCTGAGCTGCTCCCAATCAAATAACGGAGCAAGCACTTCTATTCCCTGGTGAATTATTTTTTTGCTACGCTCTGAATCAGCAGTATATGGAATTATCGCACTTTCAAGAGCTTGCTCGAGAGTCGCTTTGGCCGATACTTTGACCTTGATTGACTCCACTTCAATGGCCCTATTTTCGACCCAGTGACCAAAAAGAGCTTCATATTGTTTCTTAAACTCATCATGAAGATCATCTCCGACGACTGATTCCACTTCAATGACAGCATCTTGTCCGGAAAACCGGAGGTAAGCAGCAGCAAAGCTTATTTCTGTGTCAAAAACTCCTTCGTTTTTAAGCATCAACGCTGCGTCAGCAGCAATTTCTTTTACAATAGCCTCGTATGATGCTGATAGGGCGTCGAGTGGCTGAAGTATTTGACGGGTCACAATACGCTCTTCGAGGGCTTTTCCAATCCCATAAGCACTCAAGAGTCCGGCATCGAAGGGCACCAATATTTGATTCATGCCGAGAAGCTCAGCAATAGCGCATGCGTGCTGTCCACCAGCTCCGCCAAATGCCAAAAGGGCATGTTCGGCTGGGTCATAGCCTTTTCTGGTAGAGATATTTCGAATGGCTTCCGCCATTCTTTCATTCGCAATCTGGAGGTAGCCTTCCAGCAGCTGCCTGGCTTCTGGTTTGTTCCCGGTTTGGCTTTCCATGGCAGCCAATTGTTCGTTCAGCTTTTTCTCTGATTCACTGCGTTGCACCGGAATGCCAAACTTATCTTCGTCTACCCTGCCAAGCAGCAGATTGACATCTGTTACGGTCAGTGGTCCACCTGCGCCGTAGCAGGCTGGCCCTGGTTGAGCGCCTGCACTTTCGGGGCCTACACTTAATTTGTGTCCGTCAAAACTGCAAATTGAGCCGCCTCCTGCCGCCACTGTTTCCACAGCTACCGCTGGAGACGCGATTCTGGCCTGGCCTACCTCACATTCGTAGCGGTAGTCGGGTTTGCCCGAATACCTGCTCACGTCTGTGCTGGTACCGCCCATATCTAAGGTGAGAATGTTTGGCTCTCCGCACTGGCGGGCAATTTCGGCTGCCCCCACCACGCCACCTGCCGGGCCGCTGAGCAAACTATCTTTGGCATGGAAATCTGTCGCACTGATCAACCCACCTGCACTTGTCATGATTTTGAGAGTGCTGCCAGGCGAAAGCTTATCGGCAACTCCATTCAGGTAAGAGGAAAGGATGGGATTCAAATAGGCATCAGCAACGGCTGTTTCTGCTCTTGGGAGCAATTTGATGGCAGGGAAAAGCTTTGAAGAGACGGAGGCGTACTTCAATCCTGCTTTTTCTACTATCTTTAAAGCCTCCAGCTCATGAACGGGATTCTTGAAAGAATTGAGAAACGAAATCGCCACGGATTGAAAACCGTCTTTCACTATTTGATCTACAGCTTTTGTTAATTGGTCGGCATCAATTCCGGAAAGAACATTGCCATTGGCATCTATTCTCTCGTCGATCTCAAACACCTGACTATAAAGAGGCTTCGGCTTTACAATTTTCAAGGCGAAAATATCAGGCCGTTGTTGTGTGCCGATGTTGATCAGATCTTTTAGGCCTTTTGTTACGAGCCAGGCAGTTTTTGCGCCTTTCCTTTCCAGCAAAGCGTTGGTACCTCTTGTGGTTCCCAGCCTCATGTCTATCAAAGGAAGAGGCTTTAGAAGAGAGGTCTCGGTTACTAATCGGGCAGCTAATACAGGAGCTTCTTCTCCACCGTAAAGTTCAAAATCGCAAGGAAGAGAAATTGAAACGGGAATATCGGAACTAAGGGTAATGATTGATTGAGTGACATCAAAAGTTGCGACAGTAATGGGTACGTGAACCTGCCCCAGAAATTTCAATTCATAACCTTGAAGAATTGGCGTGCCGACAGAAAAAGCGGCGTCCAGCTTGAAATTATTGGATCCTTTCTTTTGGATTGCCTTGCCCCTGAGTTTACTGCTGCTGAGCACTTTTACTCTCTTTACAACTCCTTCTGGTGTTTCAGCGAGGCAGTCTGTAAACGTGCCACCGGTATCTACCCAAATCTTCCACTTCTTGTCCATGGTCTTTAACTTGCCATGCAAACTAAATAACGGAACCTATTTGTCAAATTCGACATTGATGAATGATCGCAATAGTTGATTTATATTTCCATTTCAAATCAAAAACATGTGCCTGATTACATTTGCCTGGAAGCACCATCCCAATTATCCACTCATTCTCGTGGCAAACCGTGACGAGTTTTACGAGAGACCAACTGCGCCTTTGGGCTACTGGAGTGATCACCAGAACGTATTGGCCGGCCGTGACCTCAAGGAGGGCGGTACTTGGATGGGTATGCACCGGTCAGGAAGGCTGACTGCCATTACCAACCACCGGGATTTGACAAATATCAAAGAGACGGCACCTTCGAGAGGTAAACTCACAAAGGATTTTCTAATTGGCGAGCAATCCTCGTCAGATTTTTTTGAGGGAATCGAAAGGGACTTGGACCTTTTCAATGGATTTAATCTTCTCACCATGGAAAGAAACGAGTTTTATTACTTCAACAATATTGAAAAAGAGTTGGTGAGCGTAAAGCCGGGAATATATGGTTTGTCGAACGCTTTTTTGGACACACCCTGGCCAAAGGTGGTAAAGGCTAAAAATTACTTTGAGCGTTCCTTACGTGCTGACCTTCCCGTAGTCGAAGAAATGATGGAGTGGATGGCCGATACAGAGCGAGCATCTGATGAGCAACTCCCTTCAACTGGTGTATCAACAGAGTGGGAACGAGAGCTTTCACCCATGTGTATTCGCACAGAAAGTTATGGCACTTGCTGCACCACCGTCATTATGATAGCCAATGATGGCAAAGTTCATTACGCTGAAAAAACATTCCCCAAAGGCAACAGGAAATCAGGGAGCATTTCGGTGAGCTTTACTCTTTAGCTTAATTTTGAAAACGACTTAAATGTTAGCAATTTTGCAGTCCCATTAACCCCCTAACAATTTTAAAATGACTACACTAGAAGATACATACGGAATTGTCGAGGCAATTGAAAAGCTTGGCATTGATAATAGAAATGCTGGAACATCGACAGGCAAAAATTGGATTGCTTCAAAAGGCGAAGTGATTGAAAGTTTTTCTCCTGCAGATGGTGAATTAATTGCTTCTGTGGAAGTGGCATCAGCTGAAACTTATGCGGAGGTAATCAAAAAAGCGGAGGAAGCTTTCAAAAGCTGGCGTTTGGTTCCTGCGCCTCAGCGAGGTGAAATTGTAAGGCAAATTGGCGACGAATTAAGAAAGAATAAAGAGCATCTTGGCAAGCTTGTTTCTTATGAAATGGGCAAATCTCTTCAGGAGGGGTATGGCGAAGTGCAGGAGATGATAGATATCTGTGATTTTGCTGTTGGTCTTTCTCGTCAGCTTTATGGATTAACCATGCACTCTGAAAGACCCGGCCACCGAATGTACGAGCAGTGGCATCCAATGGGTATTGTAGGTATTATCTCCGCTTTTAACTTTCCTGTGGCGGTTTGGAGCTGGAATACAATGCTGGCCTGGGTTTGTGGAGATGTTTGCGTGTGGAAGCCTTCTGAAAAAACACCGATCACTGCGATTGCCTGTCAGAAAATAGCAGCTAAAGTTTTCGAAAGAAATAATTTGCCAGAAGGCATTAGCTGTCTGGTTATCGGCGACTACCGCATCGGTGAGTTGCTTTCGAATGATACTCGTGTACCTCTGGTTTCTGCCACCGGCTCAACAAGAATGGGCAAAAAGGTAAGCGAAGCAGTTGGCAAGCGGTTGGGACGCTCATTATTGGAGCTAGGCGGAAACAATGCCATCATCGTGTCGCAATATGCGAACCTGGATGTGGCAATTATTGCGGCCGTCTTTGGTGCTGTAGGAACAGCTGGTCAAAGATGCACCACGACTCGTCGACTTATTGTCCACGACAGTGTATATGATGAATTGACGGCAAGACTTACCAAAGCCTATTCACAACTTAACATTGGCAATCCGTTGGACGAGCATAATCACGTAGGGCCGCTAATTGATAAATTGGCAGTAGAAAATTATTTGAGCGCTATCAAGGAAGTGGCAAAGGAAGGCGGCAAAACGATCGTTGAAGGTGGCGTACTTGAAGGGCCGGGCTATGAGTCGGGTTGTTATGTGAAGCCAGCGATATTTGAAGTGAAGAACACTTTCAAAATAGTGCAGCATGAGACTTTTGCTCCGATATTATATCTTATCAAATACTCAGGTGTTGTTTCCGACGCAATAGCCTTACAAAACGGTGTTCCTCAAGGTCTGTCTTCAGCAATTTTAACAGACAATTTGTTGGAAGCTGAGCAATTTCTCTCCCAGGCAGGAAGTGATTGTGGTATCGCCAACGTCAATATTGGTACTTCAGGTGCTGAAATTGGTGGTGCTTTTGGTGGAGAAAAAGAAACTGGTGGTGGACGTGAGTCAGGCTCAGATGCCTGGAAAGCTTACATGCGCCGTCAAACAAATACAATCAATTATAGTGCTAAATTGCCTTTGGCTCAAGGGATAAAATTTGATCTGTAGCAGTGATTTTTATCAAAAAATTATTAACATTTGATGTCTAGACCTTATTAAGTCAGGTAAAGACTGCAACTAAATTTTTTATATGGCAACCAATGTAGAACACCGGTTCAAGTCAGTAATGCTTATTGATGACAATGAGATTGACAACCTGATCAACCAGAAAATGATAGAGGCATCTTCGTTGGCTGAAAACATTTATGTTCATACCGGGGCTAAAAGTGCCATTGAGTTCTTGCGGAATATTGAGAAGCTTGGGGCCACTGGCCACCCAATTCTTCCGCAGGTTATTTTTCTAGACATCGATATGCCACTCATGGATGGTTTCCAATTCCTGGATGAGTTTGAAAAGTTCAGAGTAGAGACTAAGAATATTTGTAACATAGTGATGCTTACATCCTCCATCAACCCTCAGGATGTAAATAAGTCGAAGAAGTATCAGTATGTGAAAAAGTATATCAACAAACCATTGACTCAGGATACGCTGGAAAAATTGAAATTCTAAACGACTGAAATTGAACTTAGGGTTTCGATAAATTTTTCATCCATTTTCACCAGAGCAGTCGGGGCATATATTTTAATGGCCGATCCCTGGAATTTGCTTATCAGTGATTTTATTTTGTCGGCCTTTTGCTTTTTTGCTTCACTCGTGGCCACTTTAAGTATTTTGTTGAAAATTACTACGTGGTCAATATTTTCCTTCCCCATAAGACGGACCTGGCGCTGAATACTATTCATTAACTGGTTGAAAAGGTCGTAATCGCCCATCATACAGTACTGAAGCGCAAGGATCGACTTGATTTCTAGTTGAGCCAGAGGATACTTTTTCAAGCTGACCTCATTGAGGAAATTATTGATCCATTTTGCCGCCTCGTCATAATTGCCGGCATAGTAGCAACTCAATGCTCTGTAAGTGACATAAGTGATGTATGCTGGAATGTTCAAAGGATTGGGCTCGTATTCTGCCAATTGGAGTTGATTTTCCTCTTCCAACGAAGTCTCTATTTTCAACCTCAATGCTCTTTTGAGCTTGGTGATCAATAACTGTGCAGGAAACGTAAATGTTGAATAATTCATCAGGAGCGTTGACACTGCATCATTCACCTCATCGTAAAACTCCTCTGATTTTTTATACAGTTGATAGTGATGATAATACTCAAGCTTAAGGTAGTCGAACAGCAAAGAAAGATGGTGGTAGATGGAGTCCAGGGTATAGACAGCAAAATAACTCTCCACTTTTTTGAGAATATCTTCTATGGCTTCTTCATTTTCGTCGAGCTCACTTTCTGTATTATCCACAAACAGTCTGTGAAAAATATTGACGGCCGATTTGTAAACGTAGAGCCGATGTGAATCATGGAGCGCGCTTACATTGACTAGCTCCCTTAATAGATACCCCAGCCCAAGCTTGGAAGTCTCATCGCCTGTGAGGTAATAGTCTCCATAGTTTTTGAAATAATCAGCAAGGATGTCTTCTGCCTTATCGGTTGCAAGCATAAAAGCCACGTGCCGGTTGTAAAGCTGAGAGTAGCTAAACTGGTCGGGCGAATGCATGTGCAGGCGTTTCAGGTATTTGTAAACGACTGTAAGTTCTGATGAGAGATCATAGTCAATAAGCTCTTTTTCAAGCTTTTTGAGTGTGGCTAGCGCAATAGCTCTCTTTTTGGTGAACACCACATCGTTGACATTCGCTACTTTCTTGAGTAGGTCGGTACGTGGGTTCTCCATTTGCTCGACCAGATATTCCTCTATTTTTTGGTTGAGCCTTGATCTCAGTGTATAGTAGGCGTTGGGGTTGACACCCAATTCTTCCATTATTTTATTATCACCAAGATTCCTCTCCCTAATACCCTTTAACAAGGAGGCTGATTTTTCAGCCGCACTTTCGTTTAGGCTATTATAGATAGCTTGATAGTCTTTGTCAGAGAGTTGTTTTATAATGTTTTTAAGCTTTGCCATCTCTTTTCCGTTTCGGGAAATCAAAATACCTATTTTTCGATTGTTTAGCTATTGGCGGCAATTTTATTACCCATTTTGATGATATATAGGCCCAATTCAGCCTATTCCACATTAAGGGATAGTAAAGCCACCTTATTTGCACTAGCCAAACCCTTAAAAAACAAAACCCTGTAAATGAATCACTTACAGGGTCAGTTTTCTTATAGATGTGGAGCATATCGGAGTCGAACCGATGACCTCTTGCATGCCATGCAAGCGCTCTAGCCAGCTGAGCTAATGCCCCAGTTTTTGAATCTCGAAACGACAAAAGACAAATCTCAAAAGAGAAAAGTCAAACTGAAGTCTTGAATTGAGGACTGCAAAAATAGAAAAGAAATTGTATTCTCAAAAAGGTCTGCGTGCCAGCACAATCCTTTTCCAATAATAGTCCGATTTTAGATTCGTTTCCATGACGCCAAGTTTGGTTGAGGCGTGGATAAAGCGGACGTCTGTTTTGCCTCGTATGTCAGTTACCATTCCTACATGGGTAATCTTTCTTTTCTTTTTCCCCATCGCAAAAAATATCAGATCTCCTTCTTCCAGGTCGTTTAGCGAAACTTTTCGACCCATCTTAGCTTGATCGCCCGAGGTCCTGGGAATCTGAATGCTCGCCGACTCAAACGATCGAACAATAAGGCCTGAGCAATCGATGCCGCTACGAGATGTGCCACCCCATTTGTATGGGGTACCTGTGTACGACCTTGCAGTCTGGATAATGACGTCAACCTTTTTTGTTCTTGATTTTTTTGACCCCGAACAGCCTGAGAGAATGAGGATTGTAAAAGTGATGATTAAAAAAAAAGAGCCCCTTAACTTAGACATATTTACGTAACGAATTTTCAGAACGGTTGAATTACTTTAAAATTACGCAAACATTTTAAAAGAGGCGCAAAAAATGTGTGGGATTACCGGGATTAAGGCATTTAATGAAATAGGGAGGATCAATATGATTCACCTGGCCGCTGCCACTGAGTCCCTTGCCAAAAGAGGACCTGATGACAAAGGGTTGTTTTACGATCACTTTGTTGGCTTGGGACATCGCCGCCTTAGTATCATTGACGTATCATCGAATGGCCATCAGCCTATGGCTGATTCAACGGGGCGCTTTCAGATAGTCTTCAACGGTGAAATTTTCAACTATAAACAGCTCAAAAAAGCCCTTGCCGAGAAAGGTGTTTCCTTTAATACTGAAAGTGATACAGAGGTACTTCTGCAGCTGTTCATTTTATATGGGAAAAAGGCCCTGAACTATCTCAACGGTTTTTTCTCATTTGCCATTTTTGATAGTGCCGACAACTCTGTTTTTATCGCCAGAGATCGATTAGGAATTAAGCCTCTCTACTATTTTATTGACGAAGACAAGCTGATTTTTGCCTCAGAGATGAAGGCCATCATGAAATATGGCATTCAGAAGGAAATTTGCCTTGAGGCTCTTTTGACCTACATGCAGCTCAATTACGTTCCAGCTCCTCTAACCATACTCAAGGGAGTTCGAAAGTTAGCACCTGGTAGTTTTATCTACTGCAATGCGAAAGACGTTGAAGTAGGAAGGTGGTATGATATACCATTTGACAGGGAGAAAGAAGCAGGAAAGGTTAGCTACGCCGATAGACAAAATGAACTGAAGGAATTGCTCACCAGCAGCGTGAAACATCGGCTTGTAGCGGATGTCCCAGTAGGCACGTTTCTGAGCGGAGGCACCGATTCTTCCATCGTTGCTGGGATCGCTTCTAAATTACACCCGGGAATTCAGTCTTTTTCTATTGGTTACAAAGACAATCCGTTTTTTGATGAGACGGAATATGCGGAGCTGGTGGCTCGTCATTTCAATACGAAACATCATGTTTTCAAACTTTCAAATGATGATTTGTTTGGCCATTTGGACGACATGACTAGTTATATCGACGAACCCTTTGCCGATTCGTCTGCATTGCCTGTGTATATTTTAAGTAAGGAAACAAGAAAGGAGGTAACTGTTGCTTTGTCTGGAGATGGGGCTGATGAGCTTTTCGGGGGTTACAATAAGCATTTGGCATGGCAAAGAAGTTTGCAATCGGGGTTTTCAAATACCATGATCAAGTCTTTGCTGCCCCTATGGAAGAGTTTTCCGGCCTCGCGGTCATCGGCGATGGGCAATAGAGCCCGACAACTTATAAAATTTGGTGAAGGGCTGAAACTTTCACCAGAGGAAAGATACTGGCGGTGGGCTAGTTATATGTCCGAGAATGATGGGTTGAACTATTTGAATCCTAAGATCCTGCAAACTCTGGATATGGAATTCTATCTGCAAAACAAACACAATTGGCAGAGCCCGTTACGTTCATCGGCGGACCTCAATTCTTTTTTGATGGCTGACACAAGGCTCATTTTGCCTGACGACATGCTTACGAAAGTAGATAGAATGTCGATGGCTAATGCACTGGAGGTAAGGGTGCCTTTTTTGGACCATCGGGTAGTTGAGTTTGCTTTTAGGCTGCCTGCTCAGTTCAAAATACATGGCGGAATGAGGAAGCGTATATTGCAGGATACCTTCAAAGATTTTCTTCCTGCTAAGCTTTACAACAGGCCAAAAAAAGGCTTTGAAGTGCCACTCTTGCAATGGATGCAAAAGGAGCTTAAAGTCGCTCTCGATGAGATCGTCTTTGACGGTGACAAAATTGAGGCGCAGGGGATTTTCAACAAAGAGGCGCTTTTTAGCTTAAGAAAGCAACTTCATAGCCAGAATCCAGGCGATGCGCACGCCACTACCTGGGCGTTATATATTTTTCAAAAATGGTGGACGAACTATTTTGAGTAGCCACTTAGTCGTCAGTAGCTGCCTGCCAGAAAAGAGGATCTTTGGCAGAGCGGCGGATAGCATGCAAAAAGTATTTGGCATCCTCCTCGTTCCATGACTGAGGTGCTTCACCCCAAAGCGACCTAAATCCATCAATAGTGATGTAGTTATTCCAGGAATTTTTATCCCAGAAAGTCAATAAATTAGAAATCGTGGAGGCGTAGTCTTTGGTGAACATGCCCGACGGAGCGTTGCAAATAAAACTCTCCAGAAAATACGAAGGAACCCGGCTGACGTCCATATAACCCATTTCAACCAACCTATTGCGTATGTTTTTAAACACTCTCACATTGGCCAGAAAATTTCCTTGCGAACCTTTTTCTTTTATTGATTCATAATCATGGTGCTGTTTTGGGAAGTTGATCATCAATTTGCCACCTCTCTTTTGATAAAAAGCGACACCTTCTTTTTCAACTTCATCCCGGCCATGCCTGATAAACAGTTTGTATTTGAAACAAACCAATACATTCACAGCTAGCCTGTTTGGTGAGGCAATGACATGAATTGAATTGTTGCCATCTTGAACTGATCCCTCACCAAAAGCATTTTGCAGGGCTTCCACAATATTCTCCCTAAAACTCTTAAACGTAAAAGTTCTGTCACTAAACGGGTCTTTTTTGTCTTTGCTGCTTCCTGTTACTGATGTCAGTTCGATAACGATATCAACTGGACTGCTGTATTGGGTATTTGTAAGGTTGTGGTGTGAACCTTGTAGGTAGTAGGCTACACGTACAACAGGGGGGAATCTTTTATAGTCAGCTAAAGCTTTCTTAACAGTTGACACTGTTTCGTCAAGTTTTTCGGCTTTAATCCGGCTGGACCATTTTTCTAAAAGATCCTTTTGAGACACCATAATGTTTGCAAAGATAAGAATTTCAATATTTCGTCACCATTCTGCCAGGAGACAAAAAAAATACAAGTCAATTAAATGACTAAACAAGATTACACAATTTTTAGATTTTTTCGACACTTGCTTCTTGTTTTCGCAAGAGTTGGGCGATGAAAAAAGGGAGCTTCAAGCTCCCTTTATGTCCTCCTTATGATTGCTCGACTGGTTCTGCGAACGCTGAAACTGGTATGCAGCTACAGAATAGGTTTCTGTCGCCATAGGCGTTGTCGATCCTACTCACTGTAGGCCAGAATTTACTGCTTTTCACATATTCGAGTGGGAAAACGGCTTTCTGTCTACTGTAAGGCAGCGTCCAATCCTCTGCCAATGCCACCTTTTGGGTGTGGGGTGCATTTTTTAGCACATTCACTTCTTTATCTGCCTCGCCTCTTTCAATTTCTCTGATTTCCTCCCTGATACTTAGCAGGGCCTCGCAGAACCTATCCAATTCAATGATCGATTCACTCTCAGTTGGCTCAATCATCATGGTACCTGGTACAGGAAATGAAACTGTTGGAGCGTGGAAACCATAATCCATCAACCTTTTGGCCAGGTCTTCAACCTCTACACCGAACTGCTTGAACTCCCTGCAGTCTACAATCATTTCGTGTGCACATCGACCGTTTTTCCCAGTATAAAGAATTTTGAAATCTCCCTTTAGGCGCTCTTTGATGTAGTTGGCATTAAGAATGGCCATTTTTGTGGCGTTTGTTAGTCCTTCTCCCCCCATCATAGCAATATAAGCATAGGAGATTGTTAGGATACTGGCACTTCCGTAAGGAGCAGAAGATATAGAGGTAATCGCTTTGTCTCCACCAGATTTTACCACGGGATTGCCTGGAAGGTAGGGTGCCAAATGAGCAGCTACTCCGATCGGACCCATTCCAGGTCCACCACCACCATGGGGGATACAAAATGTTTTGTGCAAGTTGAGGTGACATACGTCGGCTCCGATTCTTGCAGGGCTAGTCAGTCCCACTTGGGCATTCATATTGGCGCCGTCCATGTATACCTGACCGCCATACTGGTGTATGATGTCACATATATCGATGATCTCTTCCTCAAAAACACCATGTGTGGAAGGATAGGTGACCAGTAAGGCAGAAAGATTATCCTTGTGTTTTTCGGCTTTGCTTTGAAGGTCAGCCAGGTCAATGTTTCCTTTTTCATCGCAAGCAACGATTACCACCTGCATGCCCGCCATTACGGCGCTTGCTGGGTTGGTTCCGTGTGCTGACGAAGGTATTAGGGCAATATTTCTATGGTGATCACCTCTGTATTGATGATATGCTCTGATCACCATGAGGCCTGCGTACTCCCCCTGAGCGCCAGAGTTTGGTTGCAAAGAGACAGCTGCAAAGCCGGTTATCTCCTTCAACCAGTCAGCTAGTTGTTGAAGTAGCTGCTGATATCCCTGTACCTGTATGCCCGGTGCAAAAGGGTGAATATTACCAAACTCAGCCCAGGTTACAGGAATCATTTCTGAAGTGGCGTTGAGCTTCATAGTACAGGAACCCAAAGAAATCATCGAGTGCACAAGCGAAAGGTCTTTGTTTTCAAGCCATTTCATGTACCTAAGCAACTCATGTTCTGTGTGGTGAACATTAAAGATAGGATGTGAAAGATAGTCCGATTTTCGTTCCAGGCCTGAAGAAAAGCTGATGTCAATGCTAGCTGACTTACCCTCAAGGTCAAAGCCTTCTAGCGGCTTTCCAGCAATGTTGGCAAATATGCTAAGCAGCATGCTTATGTCTTCCAGCTGAGTTGTTTCATCTAGTGAAACACCTACATGATTGGTCGCAAAATACCTCAGGTTCACGCCTTTTGATTCAGCAAGAAATTTAAGAGCTTCCTTTTTGTCTGCAACATCTACTTTCAGCGTATCGAAAAATTCCTTGTTTAATTGCTTGTATCCAAGAAAAGCAAGACCGTCATTTAGCAATCGGGCCATTCCATTGATTCTACCCGCGATTTCCCTAATTCCGTGAGGGCCATGATAAACTGCATACATACCCGCCATTACTGCAAGCAGCACCTGGGCAGTACAAATATTGGAGGTAGCCTTTTCTCTACGAATATGTTGTTCTCTGGTTTGCAGGGCCATGCGGTACGCCTTGTTGCCTTCTTTGTCGACAGACACGCCAATGATCCGACCTGGTATTTGTCGCTTGTATTCGTCTTTAGTTGCAAAAAAAGCAGCATGTGGGCCACCGTACCCCATTGGCACACCAAAACGCTGGCTATTACCAACTACAACGTCAGCTCCCATTTCACCTGGAGGTGTTAGCAACGTTAAGCTCAAAAGATCTGCAGCCACTGCAATCATTAAATCGTTTTCTTTGGCTGCTGCAATGAAAGAATGAAGGTCGTGGACTTCCCCATTGGCGTTGGGGTATTGAAGGAGCGCACCATAAAAAGAAGTGTCGGTCACATCAAGCGAAGCCAATGGTGCGATAACTAATTCGATATTGAGCGGTTGTGCTCTAGTGGCTAGCAGGTCAATTGTTTGAGGGAAAGTGTTCTCATCAACGAAGAATTTATGAGCATCCTTTCTGGATTTTTTCCTCAACTCATGAAGCATGGTCATTGCTTCAGCTGCCGCTGTTCCTTCATCAAGTAAAGACGCATTGGCGATTTCCATTCCCGTCAGGTCAGTAACGACCGTTTGAAAATTGATAAGCGCTTCAAGGCGACCTTGAGCAATTTCTGCCTGATAAGGCGTATAGGCAGTATACCATCCCGGGTTTTCAAGAATATTGCGTTGGATAACCGCTGGCACCACGCAATTGTAATAGCCCATTCCGATATAACTCTTGAAGACTTTGTTCCCGCTAGCAAGATCCTTGAACTCATTCAAAAACTGATATTCATTCCTAGGACCGGGCAGCTGCAGCGGTCGCTGAAGGCGTATCTTTTTTGGAACAGTTTGGTCGATTAATTCATCGATTGATGATACTCCAACGGTTTGAAGCATGGTGGCCAGCTCTTGATCATCTTTGCCGTGATGGCGACTCTCAAAACTAACCCTTTGGTTAACGTTGATCTTCATTAAGTTACCTTCTGAAAATGTGAAGTGATATGATACTGTTTTAGACTGCAAAGGTATAATTTAATGTGGACATAATTTGTTCCGGTTTTTAAATAAAATCTATAGTCGGTTGAGTCAATTTGACTGAATCAAGTAAAATTGTGGTGACTTTAATTTCAACTTTTATGAAAAAGAACTGCCTCCTTGTTTTATTGGGTTTATCTGTTGTGTTGCCGGCCTTTTCACAAGACAAGAAGGCGGTTAAGATAGCCAATACAATTACTGAAGATGACCTTTTCGACCGATTGACTGTGCTTACCTCCGATTCGCTGGAGGGCCGCGAAACAGCTACCGAGGGCCAACGAAAGGCTGCTGCTTTCATCGCTGCTCAGTTTAAGGAGTACGGCTTGCAACCAATCGTTTCAGAAACAAACTCAAAATCTTACTTTCAGCGCTTTCCTCTTCAAAAATCTGAGTGGGGGGATGTTTATGTGAGGTCAGGCACTACCAAACTGATCAACGGCGTCGATATGCTAAATATTGGTACCGCCAGCATTTCAGAGGAAATGACAGCTGAGGCAATTTTTATTGGCGATTTAAATCAGGCCATGGATAAACTAAAGAGTGGTGATTATAAGGACAAGATTATTGCTGTAACTGGCCAAGACAGTAGGTCATGGCTTTCCACTCGCATCCAGTTTGCTAATGCAAATGTTAAAGGCGTACTTATTTTTGGTGGAGACTCGGATATTCAGTTTAAAATTGGGGTTGAACGTTACAAAAATTACGCTACGGAACCACGTCTAAGCACCAAGATTGAAGGAGATCAAGAGACTCAAGGGCTCTTCGTTTTTGTTGTATCGCCTGACGCCGCTGAGGATGTGTTTGGTGCGTCAATCGAAGAACTGATGGTAGCTGCTTCTGGTTCCGAGCACCCTAAGACAAACATCAATTTTAAAGTAGAGAGGACCACCAAAGAGGTAATGACGGAGAATGTCCTTGGGTTTCTCGAGGGAACTGATAAAAAAGACGATGTATTGGTTGTGACGGCGCATTACGATCATCTTGGCAAAAGAGGGGATGTTATTTATTATGGCGCAAACGACGATGGGTCAGGTACCAGTGCCGTGCTAGAAATTGCACAAGCCTTTAGCGAAGCAAAAAGGAAAGGAATGGGCCCACGGAGAAGCATTCTTTTTATGACAGTAACTGGTGAGGAAAAAGGACTTCTCGGTTCGGAATACTATACTGACCATCCGGTAATACCGCTAAGCAGAACAGTGGCCAACTTGAACGTTGACATGATAGGCAGAATAGACGCTGCACATGCTAATAATGAGAATTACATTTATGTCATCGGAGCCGACAAGCTTTCTCAGGAGCTTCACTTGATTTCAGAAAAGGCCAATAAGGACTATACAAACCTGGAACTCGACTATACGTACAACGACGAAAATGATCCCAATAGATTCTACTACAGATCGGACCACTACAACTTTGCAAAAAATAATGTGCCGATCATTTTCTACTTCAACGGGGTCCATGCTGATTACCATCGCCCAACAGATACTATCGAAAAGATAGCCTTTGATAAAATGACCACAATTACAAAGCTGGTTTTTTTTACTGCCTGGGAAATAGTCAACAGGGAGGACAGGATTAAGCTGGATTGACAGAACCTCTAGTGAAGTTTTATACCGGTACGGCTAAACGTTGAGACACTAAAAAGCCTCAGAGTTTAAATTCTGAGGCTTTTTGTTGAGGTCATTAAACAACTTGAGGGATGAGCAAAGCCACATCCCCCAAGATCTTTTCAACCAGCTATGGAAAGAAAGACTTATCCATCTTTCTAAACCAAATGTATACTTTCAGGCCCAAACAAAATTTTTGATTAGACGAACCATCTGAAATCTTCGATGAATTCTGCCAATTGACTGATTAACGTTTTTTTCTTTTGTTCTTTTTAGTGCTTGCTTTCTTAAAGCTGCTTTTGGCATGTTTCTTTTCGTGGAAGGCTCCCTTAAAATCGGGATTGTCTTTTCTTTTCTGGTGGTCCACTTCTCTAGCCATATCTTGTTGCTCTTCAAACGGCGTTTCCTCAATAATGAGGTCTTTGGGCAGTGGATGAACCGGAATTTTTCTTCGAATCAATTCCTCTACCTTTCCCAGATGGTATTCTTCTGCCGGGTTAGCAAAAGTCCAGGCAGACCCTGCCTTAAAAATTCTCCCGGTTCTGCCTATTCGATGCACATAGTCCTCATAAAGCACAGGCACATCAAAGTTAATAACATGACTTACCATGCTTACATCAAGGCCTCTTGAGCTCACATCTGTAGCCACCAATATCCTGCTTTCACCTGATTTGAAGGCCTCGAAGGCATTGATTCTAGCATTTTGATCTTTGTTGCCATGAATTACTTTCACGTCCGGGTAGATCTTTCGCTGGATGAATTTGAATAGGTTGTTAGCAGTATCTTTCGTTTTGGTGAAAATCATGACTTTGTCGACCGCTTCGGTTTGATGCAAAAACCAATTGAGCATATGAATCTTGGTTCTAAAGTTGGGGATATGATAGACCCGCTGCTCAATTGTTTCGAGCGTAGTGGACTGAGGGGCCACTTCTACTGTTTGTGGAAACTCGAGAAATTCTTCCGACAACTTCACTACTTTCTCAGGCATGGTGGCGGAAAATAGCATGTTTTGACGCTTGACAGGGATCACCTCCAGTATCTTTCGGATCTGCGGCATAAAACCCATGTCCATCATTCGGTCGGCTTCATCCAACACCAATGTCTTTATTTGTTTCGTAAAAATGGCCTCCAGATGATAGAGTTCAGTAAATCGACCAGGCGTAGCCACAATTAGATCGACCCCCTTTTTCAATTCCTCTATTTGTATCTTCGGCCCTTTACCTCCATATAGGCCCACTACCCTTAGGTCAGTATAGGCAGCCAGTTTTTTGGCATTTTCTTCTATTTGCATCACTAACTCTCTGGTGGGCGCTAAAATCAATGCACGCGGGTCATCGCCTTGAGCGTACTTGATTTTCATGAGAATAGGAAGCAAATATGCAGCAGTCTTGCCGGTACCCGTTTGCGCAATTCCGAAGAGGTCATGGCCTGCCATGGCCACAGGAATAGCTTTCTTTTGGATGGGGGTGGGAGATTTGTAGCCGGCCTCGGCCACTGCACTCAAAAGCTGTTTGTTCAGTTTGAACGAAACGAAGCCTTCGGACTCCTCCATAAAATTTTTGTTATCTATCATAACAGAGCCCCCTTTTTGGGTATATAAATGTAAATTTGTGATACAAATTGTTCATCCTATGAAGACGAAACTGATTGTAAATGCAAATATAGTGAATGAAGGCAAGGTGCAGGGCGGAGATGTACTGGTGAAAGGCCAATACATTGAAAAGATTGGCGCTCACCTGACTGACGATGCCGATGAAGTCATTGATGCTGATGGTAAATATCTGTTGCCCGGCCTTATAGATGATCAAGTCCACTTTCGGGAGCCAGGCCTTACACACAAAGCAACCATTTACACTGAGGCACGTGCGGCCGTAGCAGGTGGCATCACCTCCTTTATGGAAATGCCCAACACTGTGCCCAACGCATTGACGCAACAACTTCTGCAAGATAAGTATGATATAGCCAGGCAGCATTCGTTGGCCAACTACTCCTTTTTTATGGGTGCCAGCAACGATAACCTCGAGGAGGTACTGAAAACCAATGCAAAGGATGTTTGTGGTGTCAAGGTATTTATGGGCTCTTCGACTGGAAACATGCTTGTTGACAACGAAAAAGTATTGGAAGAGCTCTTTAGTAAAGTAGACATGCTGATTGCTACTCACTGTGAGGACGAAGGCACTATCCGCGCAAACACAGAGAAATTCCGCCAAATGTATGGTGAAGAGGTTCCAATTGAGTGCCATCCACTTATTCGCAGTGAGGAGGCTTGCTATCTATCCTCATCTATGGCGGTGGGTCTGGCCAAAAAGCATGGCACTAAACTTCATATTTTGCACATTTCCACAGGCAAGGAAACCGGCTTGTTTGACAACTCGATTCCGTTAGCCAGTAAAAAAATAACTGCTGAGGCCTGTATACATCACCTTTGGTTTTCGGATGAAGACTATGCCCGCAAGGGTACCCTTATCAAATGGAACCCTGCAGTAAAAACTGCAAATGACCGTGACCAAATTTGGAAGGCAGTGCTTGACGATCGTATAGACGTGGTGGCTACCGACCATGCACCGCATACATGGGAAGAAAAGCAGAATAGTTATTTCAAAGCACCCTCAGGCGGACCATTGGTTCAACATGCGCTGGTGGCCATGTTGGAAAAATATAAGGAAGGCAAAATCAGTTTAGAAAGGATCGTCGATAAGATGTGCCACAATCCTGCTATCTTGTTCCAGATCAAAAAGCGGGGCTATATTAGAGAGGGGTATTTTGCCGACCTGGTGATTGCCGACACCAATTCCACCTGGATGGTTGAAAAGTCAAATGTTTTGTCAAAATGCGGCTGGTCCCCATTTGAAGATCAGGTTTTTCATTCGAAAATAGATACAGTGCTTGTTTCGGGCCATACGGCTTATCGAAAAGGGGAATTTGATGAAACTAAAAAAGGTGAAAGATTATTATTCACAAGAGACTAACTGTTTTGCAAAATTGATGAATGCCATTAACTTTGCATCCTCAATTTAAATGGTGGTTGTAGCTCAGCTGGTTAGAGCATCGGTTTGTGGTACCGAGGGTCGCCGGTTCGAACCCGGTCTTCCACCCTTGTAAATGAAGAAGCCCTCAATGAGGGCTTTTTTTATTTGCCCTCGTGTAATAAATCTTTGGCAATTCCCTTTGCCTTGCTTACTTATTGGAAATTAATGTCGCTAATAAATGAAAACTGTTTTTGCTCTTCTTTCTCTTTGTTTGTTTGTGAATATTTCCTCTGCGCAGACTTTTAATTGGAACATCCAACGTGAGGTGGTAAAAATACCCATGAGGGACGGCGTGAGTCTGGAGGCGATACTTTATAGGCCAAGCGGCGATGGAAAGTTTCCCGCCATCGTGTACAGAACCCCCTACGGGAAAGACAACTATGATACATATGCTCAGTTTCCTCTGGCTGCTGCAAAAGAAGGGTTTGCGGTTTTTCTGGTCGATGTCCGTGGTCGATACGGAAGTGAAGGTGAGTTTCGGGCGTATCATCAAGAACGACCTGATGGATATGATTTGATTGAATGGGTAGGTAGGCAGCCTTATGTTAACGGGCGTGTGGGGACTTACGGCGGCTCTTATCCAGGCATTGTGCAGTGGTTGGCATTATCCGAGGCACCAGAAGCACTCAAGGCAGCTGCACCTGACATGACGCCGATCAATAGTCATTTCTTTTATTACTTCGGAGGAGCATTTTCATTGCCCTGGCTCGATTGGTTTATGCCACTGATTGTGCCGGATTTGCGCAAAAGGGCCAACGACACCTCCGGGCCCTGGACCAGCGGCGAGGCTTATGAGCCATGGGAAAAAGAAAGAGATCAATGGTACAAATATCGCCCATTGGCAGATATGCCCCTTCTTAAAAAATATGCACCCTACTATTACGATTGGTTATCGCACCCTGATAAGTCGGATTGGTGGGATTTTGCCTCAGTAGAAAATGACTTTGACAAAATCAAAGCCCCCACGCTGCTGCTAAGTGGCTGGTATGATGCGGCATATGGGCCACTTGGGGCCATTCAGGCATTTCAGGAAATGAAAACCAAGGCTGCTTCAGCAGAAGCAAGAGAAAACACAAGACTAATCATTGGTCCCTGGAACCATACGTCAGTGACAGTGCGTAAAATGGAATTTGGAGAGGTTGATTTCGGCTCTTCTGCTGGTTTTGATTTCGACAGGGTATTGATCGATTGGTTTACTGTTCATTTAAAAGAGACAGAAGCACCAAAATTGGAACCAGTTAGCATTTTTGTGATGGGCGCCAATCGCTGGAAAACATTTGATCAATGGCCTGTTCCTGGGCTTGAACCAACAACATTTTACCTGGAAACTGGGCCTGATAAAAACAGTGGACGACTCGTCCTTGAACCAGGCAAAAAGGTAAAAAGTGAGTCTTTTGTTTTCAACCCGGCTGAGCCAGTTTTTGACAAAAGTTTTGAAAAGAGTTATCCCTTTGACCAGAAAGAAATTGAAAACAGAGAGGACGTATTGGTTTTTACATCTGACGTTTTAACTGAGGATGTAGAAATTATTGGCCTTCTAGATGCAAAACTGGGGGTCAGCTCTTCTGCAAAAGATACTGACTTTCATATAGTGCTTTGCGATGTCTATCCTGATGGCAGGTCTATCAACCTAAGCAGCCTCGATGCTGGCTATCTTCGGATGCGGTATCGGCAAGGTCTTGATAGGCAAGTGCTAATGGAGCCCGGAAAAACTTACAATATAACGATCGATAACACCGCGACAGCTAACCTGTTCAAGGCAGGTCACCGGATCAGGGTTTACATCACCAGCAGTAGTTTTCCACATTATGATCCGAACCCCAATACCGGGAACGAAATCGCTACTGAAAGTCAGTTAATTCCAGCGACCAACAGTGTTTACACAGGAGGAAAGAACCCCTCCAGGATAATTTTACCAGTGTTGAAACAGTAAAGCTTCGTTTATTTTATCCTAAGTTGAAAACCTACGCTGTGGTGATTTTCAATTTGAACCTGAGGGTCGTTGCGAAGGTGCTTTCGGAGTCGAGAAACAAACACATCCAGGCTCCTTCCTGCAAAGTAGTCGTCATCTCCCCAGAGTTGTAGCAGAATTTCATCTCTTTTGACCAGTTGATTTTTGCGACTGGCTAGCATGAATAGCAGGTCATGCTCACGTCTCGTCAGTTTTATTTCCTTGTCCTGAAACACCAGTCTTAAGGTGGTCGTGTCCAAGGAATATCGACCAATCGGTATTGCCTGGGGTTCAATCGTTGATCCTGGTGACTGGGTCCGTTTTAAAAACACAGCTACTCTAAAGAGCAGCTCTTTCATACTGAAGGGCTTGGTGATATAGTCGTCGGCACCAAGCGCAAAACCTTTGAGCTTATCTTCCTGAAGCGAGCGTGCAGTAATAAAAAGTATTGGCACCGAAGAATTGACGAGCCTTATGTCTTTTGCTAACGTAAACCCGTCCACTTTTGGCAACATGACATCCAGCAAACACAAATCAAAAACATTGTTAGCAAATAGCTCCTGAGCCTCAGCACCATCGGTAGCATGAAGTACCTCATATCCCGCATCTGTCAAATTGTCTTTCAACACAAAGCCCAAACTTGGATCATCTTCTACCAGCAAAAGCTTGACTTTTTCACTCATTGGCGGGCAATAGGAATTTTGATTTCGAAAACAGTTCCTTTTCCAAGGTCGGAGCTAACCGAGATTTTTCCTTTAAACTCTTTAATAATCTGCCTTACATAGAATAGCCCAAGCCCAAATCCAGCAACATCTTGTACGTCGCCACTCGATACTCGGTAGAATTTCTTAAAAAGATGCTTGAGTGACTCAGCAGGAACTCCCCGACCTTTATCGCTAAAAATCAAAGTAATTTCTTTATTGTCTGAGCTTACTTTTAACACTATTTCTGCGGCTGCAACTGAGTACTTTATTGAATTGTCGAGCAGGTTATTCAACACATTCTGGAAATGAAGAGCGTCGACTTTTACCAGCTCATTACAACACCTGTTGTCAAGTAACCATTTTCCTCCAGCCACTTCGGTTTTTTCCTTTGCTATTTTGTTGAAATCTTCCAAAAGGTCTGCGAGACGATGAGATTCGATGTGCAGATTGAGTTTACTTTTCTCAACCAGCGCAATCTGTAATACTTCTTCTACATGACTTTGCAAACGATCGGCTTCTTTTTCAATGAGGCTGGCATATTTGTGAAGGCGTTCTTTTGTGTCTTTTTCTTTCGATGTTCGGATCACCTCCGCGGACAGTTTGATGGTTGAGAGAGGTGTTTTGAATTCGTGCGTCATGTTATTGATAAAGTCACGCTGAATTTCTGACAACCTTTTTTGCTTTGTCATAACTACGATCGCATAAACGAAAAAGCCAATAATGATCAGTAGGCCACCAGAGGAATACATCAAGAAATCCATTTTGCCTAAGAGATATCCTTGTCGCAAGGGAAATAACACTCCGAAATAGTATTGGTCTTCTTTTAACGATGGAAAACTGGCTTTGGCTACTTTCCCGGGAGATCCCGAGACCTGGTCGCCATACACCATTAGCTGTGATTGACAATCGTAGATTCCGTATTCAAAATTGGTAAAGATATTTCGTTTGTTGAGTTCAGCACTAAGAAAATACTCTAAGGTTTGTGGCTGCAATACCTGAGACGTTCTAACAATATAGTAGTTGCCTGACACCTGTTCAATAGGATTGTAAGCAGGTACGTCCAGTCCGTCTGTTTGGCAGAGCGACTCGACCACATTTCTCAACGCCAGGTGAACGTTGTGGTCAAATGTTCTCGACTCAGCCAAATAAGCCTGCCTTATCCAAAGAAACTGGACGAGTAACACGCCGGCTATTGAAAGTGCGCCCAGGAGGGTAATGAGTCGAATGGAGCGAGTCCTCATGATTCAAAATTAAACAATACTAAATTGATCAACCGGGCATTAACATTTCATTAACACTTGTTATGGTTTCATTAACACCCATTTCCGTTCGATCCCTGCAACTTTGAATCGTTGTTCAATTTTTTAACTAAACAAAAATTATCATGAAAAAGAACATTGTTGCATTTGCTGGGCTTGTTATTGCTATTGTAGCTCTTTCAAGCTTTCATCCGCCTAAAGAGTCGCTGACCTTCAAATCGATGGTTTATGACTTTGGAAAAATTGAAAAGGGATCACCTGCCAGTCACGATTTTGACTTCACAAATCCCGCCAGCGAGGCCATCGTTATCACAAAGGTGGCTGCTTCCTGTGGTTGCACCGTGACGGACTATACAAAAGGCAGTATAGATTCAGGAAGCCAGGGCTTTGTGAAAGCTACTTACAATGCGGCAAAGGCCGGTGCATTTAAGAAGACGGTTAGTGTCTATCACAGTGGATCGGAAACACCTATTGTGCTTACCATTCAAGGCGAAGTAGTAGAATAGAAAACAAGGGTATAGCTGCTGATTTCTGTTTCGGCGCTTTACCCTTACTTTTATTTAACAAACCAGAAGCGTTCTTGCATAATGAAAGATGCGAATAGTTTTCAAAACAAAAGCCAAAAGAGGAGGAACCTCCTGAACGCCTTAGCAGTGATTGCCGGAGTGTTGGTCGGAATGGCTGTTGTTTTTGAAAAGCCTATATTAAAAGTGGCAACTGATTTTTTCTGCTCATGCTAAGAGCCCTCCTGCTTATCCCTTTGTTTATTTCAATTTGTTTCTCAAACTTTGATCGTTGGATGTATTACCATCGAGGTGATCGGCAATCATTTTTGGGAAGTTAGCTCAGTTGGTTCAGAGCATCGCCTTGACAGGGCGGGGGTCGCAGGTTCGAGTCCTGTACTTCCCACCATTAAAATTGCTTTCTCATCTGCCTTCTATGCAGACCATTTGCAATTGCTTTCTCAGGGTAAACGATGTTCAGAATCTCTCTTTTGCTGTTTTCAGTTTTTTGTCTTTTCTCTTGTACCTCGCCTAGCGCCAAAAAAAACGACTACTCAGAAGAAAAAGCCAGCGCCCCTTTTGAATCAGGATTATCTATGGGTGCAATTACCAACGAAAGGCTTGATGAAGTCTCAGGCATAGTAGCTAGCCGAAAGTACCCTGGATATTATTGGGTACATAACGATAGTGGTGGCGACCCTTCTATTTTTCTTATTGATAGTGTGGCCCAGCTAAAAGCTGAGGTAAGGCTGAATGGTGCCGAGAATCGGGATTGGGAAGATATTGCTATAGGTCCCGGGGCCGATGCTGGCTATGTGATTTATATCGGAGACATAGGTGATAACAGGGCTACCCGTGACTTTTATTCTATCTATGCTCTTCCCGAACCAGATTTGGCACTGACGGAAGCATTCACATATGTTGAGACCAGTACCTTTTCGACATACACATATGAATATCCGGACGGGGCACGTGATGCAGAAACATTGTTGGTCGATCCAACAACGGGAGACTTCCTTGTTATTTCAAAACGTGAAGACAATGTGTTTGTCTATCATTGGCCATTCGGTGAGCGCACATTTGACAGGTATATTTTACATAAAATCACCTCCATTCCTTTCTGGATGATTGTTGGTGGGGATATTTCGGAGACGGGCCATGAGCTTTTGCTTAAAGACTACGAATCAATTTTTTACTGGAAGAAGGAAAACGATACTCCGTGGGTGGAAGCCATTCAAAGTAGCCCTCATCGGTTGCCTTATCAACCTGAACCCCAGGGGGAAGCGATAGGGTTCTCTGCGAATGGACGTGGATTTGTGACACTGAGTGAGCTCAAAGGATTTAATTCCTCCCAGCTGCTCTTTTTTTATCCAAGAAAGGAAAGTCAATAAATCCTGACAAAAGTCAGCTATTTACGGAATGGTCGTCATTATTGATGGGCAATTTTTGGGCTAGTTTTACCTTTAATTAGCTACTATGAACCCTATGCAGCCATGAACATAAAGAACATTCTCGTCCCAACAGATTTTTCTCCTTGCTCAAAAAATGCCGTGAGAATAGCCGTTGACTTATGCCAAAAATTTGGCGCTAAACTTCACTTGATCAATGCCATTCATGTTCCTACTCCACATATGGATATCGGTGGACAAGCCATGATCGAGCCGATGCTTGAAGAATATGAGGAAGAAATAAACCAAAAATTTGAAGCCTTAGACGACGAAATACCAGGGCTTCGCGAGGTTAAGCATGATCATCAGGCATTTATTTCTTTTACCATAGACGCTATTTATACCGCCATGGAGACCAAGAAAATTGACTTAATCGTGATGGGTACGAAAGGTAGTCATGATACGCTTGAGAAATTATTGGGTGGAGTGAGTACTGAAGTGATCCGTATTGCTGACGTTCCGGTGTTGGTAGTGCCTGAAAATGTAAAGCAATTCAATCCTCATAAGATAGTGTTTGCTGCTGACTTCAATAAAATAGAGACTATTGGTAAGCTTAAACCTTTAAAGGATATGGCAGAAATGTTTGACGCAGAAATAGCCATCGTCAACGTGACCAATGACGATAAGTTTCCATTTAGTCGGTTGGTTGAAAGCTTCAAAGTTGATAAATTCCTAAAGGGAATCAAGCACTCGTTCGATACGGTAAAAGATGATGATATACGTAGGGGATTATTTGATTTTGCTGCGCAAACCTCTGCAGACATGATTGTGATGATGCCGAGGAAACATTCGCTTTTCGAAGTAATCTTTAAGAGCAGTATCACGAAAAAAGTCGCCATGGGTTTAAAACTTCCTTTGCTTACTTTCCATGAGTAGTAGAAATGGTGACTAGCCCTGAGTAGACATTGCAGATTTACAATGATAATGAAACCCTGGATGAATTGTTCAGGGTTTTTTTATTGTCCTTTGAACACGAAGCCGAGAGCAAAACCGATAAGAATTATAATAGGACGAGGCATTTTTGTGAATTGCAGTACCAAAAACGTGCAAATGATCACCAATATATTGAGTAGGTTTTGTTCCAGGGGTTCGTAAAGAAGGAATGCAGCAGCTACCACCATGCCGGCACTGGCTGCGTTTATTCCTTCCAGCGAAGCTTTAACAGGCCGATATTTTTTCAGTTCATCCCAAAAACGGTAAACAAAGAATATGAGAAAGGTGCCGGGTAAAAAAACTCCAATTGAGGCAATCAACGCTCCCAATATTTCCCCACTTGTTCCCCAACTTCTCATCGTCAAACCACCAATAAATGCACTGAAAGAAAATGTAGGACCTGGGATCGCCTGCACAAGGGCGTATCCGGAAAGAAATTCTTCGGAGCTTAAATAACTCTTAAACTCAACGAATTCAGTGTAAAGAAACGGAACAAGTACCTGTCCGCCACCAAAGATGAGGCTGCCGTTTCGGTAGAAGTTCTCAAAAAGTCTGATTGGAAGCGTAATTGCCTGATATTTGGTAGCTGCTCCGAGCAAAGCGGCAGCAATTAGAACGCCACCCCAAAGAAAAAAATTGGCCCATACGATGTTTATTTTTTGGTGCACCTCTTTAGTGTGCCGTCTATATTTTGTAGCAGATACTACTCCACCTGCTAATAGCAGCACCGGGAAGAGATAGGGCGAGTTAATGAAATAGGAGAAAATTGCTGAACCTATTGCAAGAAAGATACTGGTACGACTTTTTACGACTTTACCCCATATAAGTACGGCCGAATAGGCCACAAAGGCGATCGCCATTGGCTGGATAAACCTGGTAAAGTGTAGACTTAGATCTTTCACCTGAAGGTGGTTGATCATAATCGCTGCCGCTGTCATGATACTTACGGCTGGGAAGATCCACACAAGTAAAGTTAGGTAGGCCAATCCAGGGCCTCCTCTTTTGAACCCAATGGCTGTAATGGTTTGTGTAGAGGTAGGGCCAGGCAACAAGTTGCATAGAGCGTGTAGTTCGATCAGCTCTTCCTCAGTTACATAACCACGTTGCCTCACCATTCTGTCCAAAATTAGGGCAAAGTGTGCCTGTGCCCCGCCAAATGATGTAAGAGCAAGTATGAGAACGTCTTTCAAAAAAATGAAATAGCGGATATTGCGCATGGCAATGCTATTTCTTAAGGCCTATTTCTGCCAGTCGTTGATGAAGAAATGCTCCTGCTGTCATATCGTCATATTTCTTTGGGTGGTTTGCATCGACGCAGCTTTCCAGACATGTAAGGTCCATTTCTGACCTTGGATGCATAAAGAATGGAATTGAATACCTCGACGTATGCATAAGTTCTCTTGGTGGGTTCACGACCCTATGAATGGTGCTTTTCAGTTTGTCGTTTGTCAGGCGAGCCAACATATCGCCAACATTGACCACGAGTTGGTCTGGCAGCGCGGTAATAGGAATCCATTTTCCATCTCTTCTTAGTACTTGAAGGCCATCAGCGCTGGCGCCCATAAGGAGTGTGATCAGGTTTATGTCTCCATGTTCTGCCGCTCTCACTGCGTCTGCCGGAATTGCTTCGGGGTTTTCAATCGGAAAATAGTGAATGGGCCTTAATATACTATTACCGTTTTTTACTTTGGGCTCAAAATAGTCCTCGTCGAGTTTGAGGTAGAGCGCAATAGCTTTTAGCATAGTGCGCCCTGCGGCTTCTATTGTTCGGTAACTGGCCAAGGCCGTTTCCTTGAATTCTGGCACTTCATTCGGCCATATATTGTCCGGATACTCGTTTTTGATCGGGTCATTGTCGGTCACTTCTTGCCCGATATGATAAAACTCTTTTAGATCACCGGTCGAGCGGCCTTTTGCATGCTCTTTCCCTTTTCCAATATATCCTCGCTGACCTGCCAGTTCTGGTTTCTCATAGCTTTGTTTGATAGCATCAGGCTCGGCAAAAAACCGCTTGATGGCTGCGTAGAGTTGGTTTTGCAACTCTTGTGTTAGGCCGTGGTTTTTTATCGAAACGAAGCCAATGTTGTTGTACGCTTCTCCAAGATTTTCTACAAATGCTCTCTTTTTTTCCGGGTCACCTGAGGTGAAATCAGCTAAATCTAAGGATGGAACTTCGTCAAATAAAACCTGAGCCATAGTTAAGTGGAATTTGTATAATGTTAGTGAAAAACATAAAAAAAAGCCACCATACTAACTTCCAAGTCTTGCCGACTGAGTATGGTGGCTTTTTTCGTATATAATTTTTTTTACTTCACAGTAATCTTAATGCTTGTTGCCATTTCAGGTCCGTATGATGTATGCACACCATCTGCAAACTGAAGTGAAATAGTATAATCGCCTGGTTCAAGGTTTAATTGTGTATCCGTCTGGCCTTTGCCAAAATGGATTGTTGAGTCGCTTGATGGGATGATTTCACCTTTTGGCCAAAAATCCTGATTGATTAGTATATGATGGTGACCGAAGCCTTCTTTTACTTGTCCTGCTGGTTCTATTTCCATTCCTTCTACTCCCATTTCAACAAATACTGGGCTACTAACCGTTTCTCCGTCGGCTGGCGTCTTAAAAAACACCCTTGGGGCTACTGTTTCTGCTACTGTTTCTGTTGACTCAGGCTCACTTGCTGTCTCCTCTTTACTTTCTGTTTTTGGACCAGAGCAAGCATATACACTAAATACTACAAAAGTTCCTAAAAGAAATTTCTTCATAACTGATAATTTTTGTTGGTTTCTGTAAAATTATAACTCTTACAAAGAAATAACTATCTAGTAGTGAAATAGATTCAGCTAAGGTTGACTAATGCAAAATTTGTTTGAGCACTTCCACAGATTTGAGCGTACCTAGGGTGCCCAAATGATGGTCGTAGAAACTGATAATATTTTTAAGCGCTTCTCTTTTAACTTCCATTGAAACCCTTCTGTCATGACTGAAAGGAGCGTTGTAAAGGAATTCTAAAAAGTTAATTACTTCCTCAGACAACTGGTCATTTTTTGTTAAATGATGCACCTGTTGATAGAGGTCCTCGGTATTTATCAGATCGAAACCAAGGTACTGGGTAAACTTCACCAGGAACTGCAGATGAAAGCTTTCAAAGTTGCTTTCAATTGAGTCGAATTTTTTTAGCGCTTCAGCCACAAAATCGAATTGTCCAAGGTGATCGTGTTCGTTTTCACGAACAATTTTTCCCAACACTTCGCCAAGGAAAATTCCAATCGTGGTCTTTTTTATTTCGAAAGGAATATGCTGAAAAGGATGAAGACATTTAATTTCGGAAATGCGATTCAGTTGAGCACTTTCTTTATGGTAGATGACAAGGTCTAGCAATGTAAGGGGTTGATAGAGAGCCATTTTTCCTTTTGCTTTTGAGGAGCGAACACCGTTAACAATATATGACTGCAAGCCAAACTCTTCTGTGTAGATGCGCGAAATAATGGAGGTATCCCGGTACTTTATGTAGTTGATTGCGATGCCTCTTGTTTTTTGCAGCATGCACCTAGTTGATTACTGCTATTTTACCTACAACAGCTTGAGCCCCGTCTCTGGTGCTTACAAAAACAATATAGATACCAGCGTTTACCCTTGCCCCATTATAGTCGGCAAGGTTCCAGGTGGCTGTTCCGCCGGTGCTTACCATTTCTCTAACAAGCCGGCCAGCTTCGTTGGTGATTTTTACAACTGAATCGAATGCCAGACCTTCAATGGCCACCAACCCTGAATAGCCGGGCATTACAGGGTTAGGAAAGATCTTTGTTTGGATCATTGTGGCCTTTGGGACAGTAGCGCTACTTCTGAATGAAACCAGCCCTGCATTTGTTAAAACAAAGACCTCACCGCTGTTCTGGTCTATCGCCAATTGTTCCACATTGTTGGACGGCAATGGGCTGGTCTCTCTGGTAAAAACTGTTAAAGACCCCGCACCAAATTCGTCGAGCAAATACAAGCCCTTATCAGTTCCAATCCATTTTCTGTTGGCACCATCAACGGATACGGCTTGCACCAACTCGTCATTAAGGACGAAGCTGTTTTCGGCAACAGGAGAGGTTATCAAAAGATCGACATTATTCAGCACTTCGTAGGTATTGATGATGATAGTAAGGCCTCCCGACGTTGCCAGCAAGGCGTAGTCATCTCTGTCGAAGCAAATGTCGTAAATGGTAGTTGATGGGAGGCCCAAGGACGTTCCGATCAGGCGATAACTTCTCGATTCAAGATTGAAAACGATAAGACCTGCGTTAGAAGAATGCGGTAGAATACCCCAAAAATCTCCGTATGCATTCTGCTTTAGATTTACTGCTGCAGGCACAGAGGACGGTATAAAGTCTAACGCCTCCCAGCGCCCGCTTGCTTGTAGCACCATATATTTGTTGCTCTGTTGATTAGAGCAAATGATTAAGTCCCCATCACTGTTGCTTGCCATAGCCGTAACAGGTACGAAGCCATTGGCAGCTTGAATGAGACTCCCGGGTGTTTGGTCGTCGATCAGCTCTGGGCCTGCAGAATGGTAGATGCCTGTACCATATAGGAGCAGGTATAAGTTGCCAGAGCCGTCGCTCGATATGGCCGCTGCGGCATCTTTCGGTGCCATGAGAAATGATAGGTCAATATTTTCCCATCCATTAGAAGAAAACGAGGAAGCGGATGCCAACTTGTTGAAGGGAATTAGGCCGTTGTATTCGTAGCCTCCCTGCATGGTGACCAGTTTATCATCAATTACAGCAATGTTATCAATACTTCGTTCGGTTGGACCATCTACCGTGTAGTAAGTGACACCTTGATTGCCTGATTGTCCCAGTCCATTGTTTTCGTCGGCGAACCAGACGGTTTCTCCATCGATGAATGCGTCTGACACAGATGTATTGACTCCAAGAGTGTAGCTGGAGCTTTCGTCATTCATGGTCCTTTTGAAGATCCGGTTGCCACTGCCGTATAGCAGTTCATTGTTTTGAAGTTTGAGAAACGTTGGTTGAATATTTAGGATGATCTCTTTCCATCCCAGTCCTTTGTTGACCCAAAGTCGGCCGTCGACAGTGCCAGCATAGGAAATTTCAGCTGATACCTCGATAAAGTCTATTTCACCTACCAGCTCCAGGCTTCTTTTCCAATTGCGAAAATCAAGGAGGTTAGTGGTTCTAAAGTTACCAGCGATGAGTCCACGACTGGTAGCAAGAAATATGCTATCCCCCTTTACCCCACCATCGTTGATGCTTAGAACTGATCCATTTCTTCCTAGTT
Organism: uncultured Roseivirgaceae bacterium; assembly: GCA_964351395.1. Classification (GTDB taxonomy): domain Bacteria; phylum Bacteroidota; class Bacteroidia; order Cytophagales; family Cyclobacteriaceae; genus Imperialibacter. Next base: position 594,639 of record CAYGOF010000001.1, on the reverse strand, counting down.
CTTCATAAGTATTCACGATGTTGAAACTCTCAAGGCCAATCTCCAGCATTCCAAAATCTGTTGTGGCGAAAAAGGTGCTTTCCCCTACAAATATGTTATTAATCCTTTTGCTGGCGATGATGTTTGCCTGAAGGAGATCATTTAGATTGATAGTCGTTGACTCATTGATAATGTCAATATTTCCATTGGCGTAACCGACCAGAAGCGAGTTGGTATTTTCGTCCGCAGCTATGGCTGAGATGCCCACGTCGCTAAGTCCGTTTACCTTTGTATGTTTCTTAATCGCAGTGTTTTCGAGATCAAGCTCCAGCAGGCTGTGAAATGCATTGGAAAAAATACGGTTATTTAGTTTTACTAAAGAGTACCCCTGTTGGTAATTGAAATGAGTACGCCATTGGCCTATTGCAATGTCGTTTTGTGCAAGAGCCCCCAAAGAGCACAACCAGGCGCCAAAAACAAAGAGGTAGCTTTTATTATTTTTTTTCATTGCTTATGGCCTCCCAAAAACATTTGCGGCAACGTGCTTCATAGGCCTCTTTCTCGCCAAGCATGATTTTTTCTTTTCCCTGTGAGGTTCTGTATGTGTATGAAGCCACATCTCCGCAGTTCATGCAAATGGCGTGAATTTTTGTTACAAACTCTGCAACAGCCATAAGCTGAGGCATACTTCCAAATGGTTTACCTTGAAAATCCATGTCAAGGCCAGCAAGGATGACCCGCTTTCCTTTGTTGGCCAATGCAATACTTATATTAACGATTTCTTTATCAAAAAATTGAGCTTCATCAATACCCACCACGTGACTATCGCCTGCTAATAAAACTATATCGTCAGCAAATTGGACTGGAGTTGACCTGATACTTCTTTCGTTGTGGGAGACCACATTTTTTTCGTGGTATCTGTTTTCGATCGATGGTTTAAAAATTTCTACTTTCTGCCCTGCTATGACCGCCCTATTAAGTCTGCGAATCAGCTCTTCTGTTTTTCCGGAAAACATAGACCCACAAATAACCTCAATCCAGCCTGATTTTCGACTTTCCCTACCAGACCCTTCCAAATGCGGCTCTATCAACATCTTTTATTTTATTCAGAATAATCAATATGCGGGAATTTATTCTCTTCCGCTACTCTTATTTCTATATCTGTATTTACTTGCCATTGGCAGGCTAGCCGTTCGTTTTCTTCCAACCGGCCCATTTCCCTGTACCGAATTTCTGATTCCGTCAGTTCTCCCAACTCTTCGTTGCCACCCTTTTTCACAATTGCTTTGCAGGTCGTACAACGTCCTTTACCTCCACAGGCATGCATCCAGTCGATGTAGTTTTCCTGCAAAATAGAAAGGAGGGTCTGGCTACTATTTTCGCTGAATATGTGTTTGTTATTCAGGTTTTGTATAACGATCTTGGGCATAAAACAAGCTTTGCAAAAGAAACAAAATATATGCTGGAGAGCAAACTGAATCACAATGCGATAGATGCGTTTGCGGAATTGTTTACCCAAAAGGTATGCGATGCTTACTTTGAAAACACTGATTCTATTTCAGGCAGGGAGATTGTGGAAGTTACTCCTGTTAAGCAGGTAAATTATTTTATCCTTAAAATACTTTTTCGCAAGTGGCAAAAGGAGACTTTGCGCTTGCAAAGCCCCTACTTTAACTATAGAAATGAGGATGTTCGAAAAGCCCTACTCTCATTTATGAATGTGCTTTCGCAGCAGATAAAAGTCAATAGAGAAAATTTCGAACCCCTGCTCAGGCAGGCTACAAGGGAATCCCTGCTAGCCATCATATCGCCCCATGATTTTTTCAAGGAGGAACTCACCGGTCATGAAAGTGGCCGGCTAAACGATAAATATTTGAAGAATAGCGCTAAGTATATCAAGATTAACAAACACATTTTTGAAGCTTACGCTCTGGCATTTGAAGAGAAAGCTGAATCTGAATTGACCCATGCCGATGCTATTACGCTTTTGAATGAAGTTTTTTCTAAAGGGGATCTTTCCGCTGAAGACGTTGCAGAATACGAGAAGCAGTTTAATGAACTAACAGAGATTGATTTTTCTATGTTTCTAGAGGAAACCTCTGTGAGTTCTGAAGCTGATAGCGGCGATGAAGAAGTGGACGAAGAAGATGATGCTGAGGAGCAGGATGATAGCGACGAGTTAGATGATGAGCAGGATGACGATGATGAAGATGCCTTGACTGTAGAAGATTCGGGGGAGATAAAGGCTGTAGCTGAGCTGAATCAAGAAGATGAACTTGTTAAATTTGTAGACGAGGACCAGGAACGTAAGCCAGAATTCGATAGTTCTGAAGAATCCGAAGAAGATGTTGAGGGCGATTCAGAAACCAGGGCTCCTTTTAAGTTTTCAGAAAAAGAAGAAAGCGATGAAGAAGGAGACGATGAGTCTGCGCTATTGAACAAGCAATTTTCCTCAGAAAAAACGCCGCTTCACGAGCAACTGAAATCGGAACAACGGCCTTCTTTGGCCGAAGTACATCAGAGCCAGAAGATCGAAAGCATCACAGGTAGTATCACGGTGAATCAACGCTATATGTTTGTGAATGAACTGTTCAGCAACGACGGTGATTTATTTGTTGAAGCGATGGGTAAAGTTGAGGGCTGCGAAAGTTTTGATGAGGCCGTTGAACTTCTTATACAGTCGTATTCCAAAAAGTTGGAATGGGATATGAATGCTCCTGAGGTCAAGGAGTTATTAAAGATTGTTTTTAAAAAGTTTAGATAACTTTTCCTACGACCGCATAAAGATCTGCATGCGGTGAGCGTCCAGTTTCAGAAAAATGAATAGAAGGATAGTAAATGCCCATAGCGATGATCCTCCATAACTAAAAAAAGGAAGCGGTATTCCAATGACGGGAAAAAGACCAATTGTCATTGCTATATTGAATGCAATGTGGAAGAACAAGATTGACGCTACACCGTAGCCATATACTCTGGCAAATTTTGACTTTTGCCGTTCTGCTAACTGAATAATCCTGAGCAGCAAAGCCATGAAGATACCGATAAGAATCAGCCCGCCAAACCAGCCATGCTCTTCACCTACGGTACAAAAAATATTGTCTGTACTTTGGTCGGGCACGAAGTCAAACTTTGTTTGAGTGCCCTGCAGATAACCTTTGCCGAACAGGCCACCTGAGCCAATCGCAATTTTTGACTGGGTCACTTGCCAGCCGGCTCCAAGCGGATCAGCATTGGGATCGATCAACTGCATCACCCTTTTTTGTTGGTGGGGTTTCAGCACCTTGTTCATGATGAAGTCAACACTTTGCACGAAACCAAGCATCAACACAGCCGAAACGATTACGATACCTATTTTTTTAATATTTCTACCAGACAATGCCGCCGCTAACAACGCAAGAGTTAGCAACCCGATGATGAGCACTATTTTGCTAACGAGTAGGGTCAGAATAAAAAGGACGACGAAAGCAAACCCAATCATGAAGAAAACAGGACTTAGTCCTTCGCGGTATAGTACGATGATAAAACAAGCAAATACCATGGCAGTACCTGTGTCGCCCTGAAGTAAAATGAAGATGGCAGGGATGGCGATGATGCCTAAACTCAATAGCTGGGTATTGATCTTTTCAAATTTGACAGTTGGCTGACTTAGAAACTTGGCCAAAGCGAGTGCTGTCGCAAATTTTGCAAACTCAGATGGCTGAATGCCAAAATTACCTATTCCAAACCAGGATTTTGACCCTTTAACCTCAGAGCCAAACACCAGTACGCTGATGAGCATAACAATTATGACTCCAAAGACAATAAAAGCGAAGGAGTCGTAGAACCGGAAGTCAACAATGCTAATTATAAGGATAATAAGCACACTTGTGCTAATCCAGATCAACTGCCTTCCTGAGTTGATGGAGAAATCGAAGATGCTTGTAGCTGCTTCGTCGTCATAAACAGCCGCATAGATATTGAGCCAGCCAAGTAAAATCAGCAGGAAGTACAATGAAACTGCAAGCCAGTCATATTGATTAGAGGTTATACTTAGCCTTCTCGTCTGCATCTAAGAAATCTCCTTTTAAAACGTACGGCTCCATGTATAATTTCGCTTTGTCCCCTTTCAGGTATTTTTCAATCAGCAGCCCTGAAATAGCAGCCGCAGCACGGGCTCCCTGGCCTGCATTTTCAACATATACTGAAACAGCTATTTGTGGGTTATCCATAGGGGCAAAAGCAATAAATACCGAATGATCAGGACTAGCTGGGTTTTGCACAGTACCAGTTTTGCCGCATACCTCAATGTCTTGTAGTTTAGCTCTGTATTGGCCAGTACCATGTTCGATCACATTATGCATGGCCTCAACGGCAATATCAAAATATTGCGAATCCACTCCCGTATGATGCTTTTCTAGGTATTCAGGTCTGGGTTGCCCGGTATCGCTAATTGATTTTACGAGATGCGGGGTGATATAATAGCCTCTATTGGCCACAGTTGTAGCAAAGTTGGCCATTTGAAGTGGAACCACCAGATTTTCTCCTTCACCAATAGCAATAGAGTATATATTGGAATACTTCCAGGGTCGGTTATTATATGCCCGATCGTAATAAGAAACATTAGGAATCATTCCACCCTTTTCATTTGGCAGATCGATACCCAAAGGGCTTCCAAACCCAAAACCTGAAACTCGATTTCTCCATTTCTCGAGGCCTATTCTGGTGTCTTCATATGTATCAGAGGAAATGTCCTGGTTGACCACTCTCCTTAGTACCTGATGGAAATAAGGGTTGCAGGATTTGGTAATGGCGCCAAGCAGGTTTTCTGAAGCTCCATGATAATGGCAACCTATAATGTTCATGTTACATGGGATCACCGTCTGCGGAGTGATGACGCCTTCTTGCAAAGCGATCATGGCCTGCATGATTTTAAAAATTGACCCTGGTCTGTACATGGCCATCAAAGGCCTGTTAAAAAGTGGTACCAGGCTGTCCTGAGAAAGTTTTTGAAAATTTGCCCCGAACTCCCTTCCACTAAGAATCGATGGGTCGTAAGTTGGTCCTGAGACAAAGGTCAAAATTTCACCGGTGGAAGGCTCGATGGCGACAATACTCCCTACTTTACCTCCTAACAGTTTTTCAGCGTACTGCTGAAGTTCGATATCCAGAGTGGTGGTAACGTTTTGTCCAGGAATGCTTAAAGTATCGTAAGAACCATCTTTAAAGCTTCCTTTGTCAATACCCCGTACATTGACCAGCTTATATTTTACGCCTCTTTTTCCCCTTAATTCTTTTTCATAAGAAAGCTCAATTCCACTGATGCCGATATGGTCACCCTGACTATAGTAGCCCGTGCGATCTGCATCAAGTTGTCGTTTGCTGATTTCTCCAGTGTAACCCAGAGCATTGGCAGCACTTTTAGTTGTGTAGCCTCTAACTGTTCTAGCTGCAACCGAAAAACCAGGAAAATCGATTAGGTAATCCTGGGTCTTAGCGAATTCGTCGGGTGAAAGCAGGGCAACAATTTTGGAAGCTTTGATAGGGGAATATTTTTTTGCCGCATTCAAGCGGTCGATCAGGTCTGCCTTTTCGATGTTGAACAAACGGCAGAACTTCACGGTATCCAGGTGCTCAATTTCTTTTGGTACCGCCATTATATCGTAAACTGGGCTATTATAAACTAGTAACTTGCCGTTTCGGTCATAGATTTCCCCTCGGTAAGGGTATTCGATAACTTTTTGAATGATGTTGCTATCTGCCGCACTTTTGTAGCTGGTGTCTATGATTTGAATAACAAATAGCCTGACGAGTAGTATGATACCCACCAGCACCATGCCAGTCTGAATATATAGTTTCCTGCTATCGTTCATGTTATAGCCTACTTCCCTTTTGAGGCATTCTTATATACAATATCATCATGCTCATGATCAGAGTAAAAATGGAGCTTAACGCTGCCTTACCTAAAGTTACCCAAAACATTCCTACGCTACCTGCTTCAATAAAGAAAAGTGCTAAATGGTGCACAAAAAGTAGCGGCACGAGGTAGGAAAGAATCCATCCCCAGCCGAGGTCTGATGGCGCTATTTTGGTGCCGGCATCGTAACCGCCTCCTGGTGTTAGTAAACGAATCATACCAGGCCTTAAGTACATTACCAACACAGTACTTGCCGCATGAATTCCCGGTGTGTCGTAAAAAGTATCAATAGAAATGCCATAAGCAAAACCAATCAGCATCAACGTGATTGAAGAGACTTCAAGTGGAATGAGAAGGAGTGGTAGAATATAAATAAAGCACGAGGCATAGTTGCCAATAAGCAGATTCTTTAGCACTGTAACCTGAAGTAGGCCGAGCAGTATAAATGAAATGATAAGGCTCACGTAATTCCCTCTATTCATAATCTGGCATGGTTACTTGTTCGAGAGAATCTTTTTCGGCTGCCTCCATATTTTTTACGACATACACATATTTAAGGCTGTAAAAATCGGTCGCTAATTTCACTTTCACGTTGTAAAACGTAGCATCATCGGAGATGTTGAAATCAGCGATGGTCCCTGCCTGATAGCCTTCCGGGAAAATAGTATTAAAGCCTGAGGTAACAACCGTGTCGCCAATTTGAAGCGCAACATGGCGAGGTATGTATTGCAACTCTGCATATAGCGGATCACCGGCTGTCCAGCGAAGTGTGCCAAATACCTGATTTCTTTTAATAGCGGAAGAAATCAAAAACTCGGTATGCAAAAGAGAAATAACTGAGGAAAAGTGACTGGAGGTGTATTTTATCTTGCCAACAATTCCCTGTGGTCCCACAACGCCCATGCCAGGCTCTATGCCATCGTCGGCTCCTTTATTAATGGTTAGGTAATTATTAGTTCTGCGAGTGGAGTTGTTTATCACTCTTGCTGCCAGCATTTCATATACATAGTTGATTGTATCGATGTTAACCGAATCAACTCTTATCGGAGTAATCCCTTCAGGGACACGGTTTAGTAGGGTTTCATGAAGCTGCCTGTTTTCCTCGGCCAGTTGTGCATTGACCTGGCCTAGTGAAAAGTAGTCTGAAACGTTTGACGAGGTAGTCAATACGGTAGCAGTAATTCTATTGGACGAGTTAAAAAACTTCGCTCCCAGATAGCTCCTATCGTTAACGATCAGCCAAAAACTTATTACCTCCAGTAATACAAAGGTGAGAAAAGCCCTATTTCGGTAGAGAAATTGGAATAATGAATACATTCAATGGTTAGGTCATCAAAACCGCTTTGTATGCATTTAGATTCTTAAGTGCAAGGCCCGTACCCCTCACAACAGCCCTTAATGGGTCGTCAGCAATGTGGATAGGAAGCTTTGTCTTCATGGCTAGCCGCTTGTCGAGCCCTCTTAGGAGCGCACCACCACCCGTCAGGTGGATGCCGTTGTCGTAAATATCTGCTGAAAGCTCTGGAGGAGAAATTTCTAACGCCTTTAGAACAGCTTCCTCAATTTTTGAGACAGATTTATCAATGGCGAAAGCTATTTCAGAGTATGAAATCTTGATTACCTTCGGAATGCCTGTCATAAGGTCTCTTCCTCTGATTTCGAAATCCTCAGGGCCTTCATCAAGTTCTGTCAAAGCTGAACCAACTTCAATTTTGACACGTTCGGCAGTACGCTCGCCTATCAGCAGGTTGTGCTGACGGCGCATGTAATCCAGAATATCTTTATTGAAAGTATCACCTGCTACTCGAATTGATTGGTCGCAAACTATTCCAGATAGTGCTATTACAGCAATTTCGGTTGTTCCACCTCCAATGTCAACGATCATGGAACCAACTGGTCTTTCAATATCGATGCCAATACCAATTGCAGCAGCTATAGGTTCAGGGATCATGTATACTTCTTTGGCTCCAGCGTGTTCGGCAGAGTCACGAACCGCTCTCTTTTCTACTTCTGTAATACCTGACGGTATACAAATCACCATTCTGTGCGAGCTGGGGAAAAATGACTTACCACCTTGATGAATCATTTTGATCATACCTCTAATCATATGCTCAGCAGCATGGAAATCTGCGATCACACCATCTTTTAGAGGGCGAATAGTCTTAATGTTTTCGTGCGTTTTTTCATGCATTTGCATGGCTTCGCGCCCAATTGCCAATACCTTATTGGTGTTTTTGTCAATCGCAATTATAGAAGGCTCATCCACCACAATCTTATCTTTATGAATGATAAGTGTGTTGGCGGTACCTAAGTCTATCGCTATATCGCTGGAGAAGAAATCTAAGAATCCCATTGTTTATTTTAATTCGCTCAATTACGATGAAAACGTGTCGAAAATACAAATTTGAGACTATAAATCTCGTTGTACTTTAATTTTAATCAATGTTTAAAGTGACGGTATCCTGTAAAGACCATTGAAACTCCATTTTGGTCACAATAGTCGATCGATGCCTGGTCCTTGATGGAGCCGCCTGGCTGGATCACAGCTTCAATACCTGCCTTGTGCGCTATCTCCACGCAGTCTGGGAATGGGAAGAAAGCATCTGACGCCATTACTGCGCCCTTCAGGTCAAAACCGAAAGCCTTTGCCTTTTCGATAGCTTGCATCAGGGAGTCTACCCTGGACGTTTGTCCAACCCCACTTGCCAGCAACTGATTGCCTTTTGCAAGTACGATTGTGTTCGACTTCGTGTGTTTGGCTAATTTACTGGCAAAAAGCAGGGCTTCGATTTGAGCCTCAGTCGGCTGCGATTTTGTAACTACTTTCAGGTCCTCTTTACTATCTGTATGCAAATCACGGCCCTGCACCAATACACCATTTAATATTGTTTTTGCCTGCATGGTTGCGTCAATTGGCGCTTTTTGGAGCATGATAATCCTATTCTTTTTCGACTTTAACAAGTCAAGTGCAGCATCATCGTAAGCAGGGGCAATCAAGACTTCAAAAAAGAGTTTATTTAATTCTTCAGCCGTATCCAAATCGACCTTCTTGTTGGTCGCTAAAACACCACCGAAAGCAGAAACGGTGTCGGCTTCGAAAGCTTTCAGGTAAGCCTCCTTTACAGTTGATGCCACTGCAACACCACAAGCATTTGTATGTTTAATGATAATGAACGCAGTTTCTTCTGGAAATTCCTCTACAAGGGAAACTGCAGCATCAATATCAACCAGGTTATTGTACGAAAGCTCCTTACCATTGAGTTGGTCAAACATCTTATCCATGTTGCCGTAGAAAACACCCTTTTGATGAGGGTTTTCACCATAGCGAAGTGGTGATGCCTTGTCTTCTGCAATTCTTAACGATTGGATATCCTCCTCTTGATTGAAATAGTTGAAGATGGCAGTGTCGTAAGCAGAACTGATTTTGAAGGCATGGGCAGCAAATCGTTTTCTATCTTCTTCACTGGTTTCGCCCTTTTTTTCTTCCAGTAAAGTGATTAGACTGGGGTATTGATCTCTTGAAGATACAATCGTTACGTCATGAAAGTTCTTTGCGGCAGCTCGAATGAGTGAAATACCACCAATATCAATTTTTTCAATTATCTCTTCCGATGTGCCACCAGCGGCTACTGTCGCTTCAAAAGGGTAAAGGTCAACGATAACAAGGTCGATGGATGGAATCTCATATTTTCCTGCTTGCTCAATGTCTGAGTAATCTCCTCTTCGGTAGAGTATCCCACCAAAAATTTTGGGGTGCAATGTTTTGACACGTCCACCAAAAATTGAAGGGTAGTCGGTGAGAGATTCGACTGGCGTGACCTTGATGCCTAGCTTTTCAATAAATGATTGGGTGCCACCAGTGGAATACAACTTTATTCCAAGCGCATGAAGCTGGCGGATAATGGGCTCAAGGCCATCTTTGTAATAAACTGATATTAAAGCAGAAGTGATTTTTTTTTGACTCATTTACAGCGCGAAAATTAAGGTGCAAAGCTAATAAATTTTGCCTGCGCCTTGCATTAAAACCATGAAAAACCCTTTGATTATTTTATTTACTTAACCTGATTCAGGATTACTTTGGGAAAGTGAGTATGCTCAAGCTGGTGGATTTTGGCAGCAAGGCTTTCGGCAGTTTCATTCTTTTCAACTTCGCAAGAAGCCTGAAATAGAATCTTTCCTTCGTCGTATTTTTCGTTGACCAGGTGAATAGTGATGCCGCTTTCAATTTCTCCTGCATCAACTACAGCCTGATGCACCCGAGTGCCGTACATTCCTTTACCACCAAATTTTGGCAAAAGTGCAGGATGTATATTGATAATTTTGTTTGGATAAGCTTTGATTAGATTGTCAGGAATAAGCCACAAAAACCCAGCTAGGATGATCCAATCTATTTGATGCGATTCGAGCAAGTTTACCACCTGGTCGGTTTCGTAGAAGTCCTGCCTGGAGAATATGTGGGATGGAATCCCTAGATCCTTTGCCCTTTCCAGCACAAATGCATCTTTTTTATTAGAAAGGATAAGTTTAACGCAGACTTCCTTATTGCCTTTAAGATAGTTGGCAATGTTTTCTGCGTTCGTCCCACCGCCAGAGGCAAAAATGGCCAGGTTCTTCATCATGTTTTTTAATTCGACGCAAAGAAAGCCATACTTATCACACCACTCAATATAAACAGCTTACAAAAGTTGCTGAGGTTAGCAAATTTGCTTTTAGTATCTGCCTGGATGAAGTAAACCATAAATAAAGTGGCAGGAATCACCATAATCATGAAATACGTGTTGAGTATATCGTTCTGTGCTTTAAATACGAAATAAAAAATACTTCCGATGAATAGTGTCAAAAGGGCAAAAACAAACTGTTTGGTCTTTCGGATGCCCCAAACAATTGGAAGTGTTTTACAGCCAAATGTTTCATCGCCTTTCAAGTCCTCCATGTCTTTGATGATTTCGCGAGCCAGCGTAATGCCAAAGGCAAAATAGGCGTAAGTAAAGATGAGCCAGTTTTTTTCGTGGAACAGTACTGCTACCACAAGCACCGACAAGCCAGTAAGCAAGGCAATACTCAGGTTCCCAATAAAAGGAAGGCGCTTAAGTTGATTAGAATAGAGCCACAGCGTAAAGGCAGAAAAGCAGTGAATGAGTCCAATCCATGGAGAAAGAAAGAAGCCAATGGCAATCCCTGTAAAGTTGAGTGCTAGTTGCCAGATCATGGCTATTCTTCGTTTGAGTACCCTGCCAACAATCACCCTATCAGGCTTATTGATGTAATCGATCTTTACATCGTAGTAGTCGTTGATAATGTAGCCGGCCGCTGCCAACATGAGTGTAGAGCTAGTCAGCCAGAATAAACCAACATGAGTGAATTTTTCCCAAAGCCCAAGAGAAGCATTAGTCAAAAAAAGTGTCGTCATGTATTGGGTAAGGGCAATAATAAGGAGGTTAGGAAACCTTGTCAGTCTGAACAGACCGGTGAATGAGAAATTCCTGGGACGTAAGGACTTCGTCATTTTCTCCAATTAAGCTTCAAAGAAAGTGTACAAAGCTCGAAATTCAAACTAGTCCCGGTCATCATATTTCCGATCGATGATTTCCTGAGAGATCATTCGATAAATTCTTTGAAGCGAAGGATCGTCGGCAAGCAGTGATGTTTGGGCATCGATAGTAGAGAAATCCTCTCGAACTGCCGGTCCCGTCTGTGCGTTTTCAGGTCCTATTTGAAAAGCTTTGCGTATCGTTTCAATGACCAATGGCTTGAGTATATCCAACGACAAATCATCTTTTTTCAAAACTTCTTCGGCTGCCCTTAGCATAAAGTTGGTGAAGTTACTGGCGAAAACTGCTGCAACATGAAGGTTCTTTCTTTCACTCTCCTCCATAAACACAGGTTCGGCACCAAGTGAAGCGGCTATTTTGTTAAGGGCTTCCAGCGCATAATCATTTGACCCCTCGATAATAATCGGAAGACCTGAAAAGCTTATTGTTGCTTTGTGGCTAAAGCTTTGAAGCGGCCAGAAGACGCCATAATTCTCAGCTGCAGTCACCTCCAAAATTTCCATTGAGGTTGCGCCGGAGGTGTGAACAATGATTGCCTCATCTGGCAATACAATTTCAGTGGCTACCTGCTCAATAGATTCGTCGGGCACAGAAACCACGAAGAAGTTGCAGTCGCTATCAGAAAAATCCAGGCTGTTGACCAGTTGACTGTCGTAAAGGTTGTAAGCCAATGTTTCTGCAGATTTTGCAGAGGGGTTAAAAATCTCCGCGATTTTATGGCCAGCTTTCTCAAGAGCCAATGCCAATTGAGTACCCAGCCTCCCGGACCCTATCAGCGCTACTCTATAAGAAGTTTTTTCTGCCATCAGCTATCTGCGATCTTGTGAATTGCTGCGGCTAATTTATCTAATTCGCTTGTAAGTGTATAAACATGTGGTGTTACTCTTACGCCTTTTATGTTTTCCCAAACAATACCAACAACATGAATTTTATACTCATTGAAAAGGCGGGTAGCAATATCACCTGGCTCTTTGCCATCGATAGCAAAGTTGCCAAGCGCACAACTGAAGTCTGGTTTTAAAGAAATGTTAAGCCTCACTTTCGGATGGTCTTTTACTTTTTCACACCAGTAGTTTTTCAAGTATCTCAGCCTTTCTTCTTTCCTTTTCGATCCGATGGCATTATGGAAATCAATGGCCTGGCCAATAGCCTGCTCGGGCGCAAAAGACCGAGTGCCCAGCGACTCAAACTTTCGGATATTGTCTCCTTTTGGTGTGCCATTGGTGAAGATGGGCCAAATCTCAGCGATGCGTTCTTTTCTTAGGTAAAGCATTCCTGTGCCAAATGGGGCACAAAGCCATTTGTGGAGGCTGGTGCCATAGGCGTCGCAACCAAAGCCAGGTACTTTGAAATCCATATGAGCGAAGGTGTGGGCTCCATCCACCAGAGAGAATATATTTCTTTTTCTTGCCTCCTCGCATAGTCTCTTCACCGGCAAAATCTGGCCGTTCCAGTTGATCATGTGGGTGATATGGAAAACCTTTGTTTTCGCAGTGACTGCATCAGTAAAAGCTTTTACTACATACTCTGCATCTTCAGTGGGCATGTCAAGGTTGAGCCAAACCAGCTTGATGCCGTCCCGCATCTCACGCTGCTTCCAGGCGTTGATCATATTGGGGTAGTCCTGTTTGGTGAGAATAACTTCGTCACCTTTTTTAAGGTCCATGCCATAGATGACCGTATCAAGCGCTTCTGTCGCATTTCGATTGATCGCAATTTCATCAGGACTGCAGCCGGCCAGGTTGGCCAGTTTTTCCCTCATTGGTTCGCGGCCCTGGTCGAGTATGCCCCACATGTAATACGAGGGAGCTTCGTTGCTCAGCTGATAGTACCTATTATTGGCATCTTGCACTACTTTGGGCTGGGGACTGACGCCGCCATTGTTGAGGTTGATGATGTTGGGCGATACAGTGTAAGCCTGACGAACTGCCGACCAGGATAGTTCATCTTCTGCGGCTGTTGTTGGGTCGAGTGACTGAAGAGAAGCTAAGCCATCGGCTACTTCAAAAGCTGCTGCCTTGGCTGCTAAACCGGACAATGAAAGTGCACCTGCCGTAGCACTCATTTGTCTGAAAAAAGATCTTCTTGAAGCCTTCATAGAAACGATTGATAGTTCGTCTATGAAGGTAGGAAAATTGACTTGATTGTTGAACTTCTTTACGTGAGTGGCTTTCTAAGTCACTTTTAGTAGATCTTTCGAGGAGGCTGCAGAGAGCTCATGTTTGTGCAAACAATTTGATCTATGCAAATAATTCTCGATCTACGAAATTAAGCCCTTGGAGAGTTACCAATCCAAGGGCATTTTTTTGATTTCGTTGCTTATTCCTGTCCTTTGTCTCTCATTTTGATGAACTCGAGGTAACGACGGCGAATGGCCATTCCAAATCCTAGCACCATGATCAACGTACCTGTCCAAAGGACGTTGATGTAAGGTTTTACTACCGCCTCCAGGATCACCCATTCCTTCTGGGTCGTATTTATTCCAAAAGTAAAGCTGTTGGTTTCAGGATGCACATTTAGGAAAGTGATTTTGGCTGCCACATCCTTTACCTCTTCAGGTATCAAGCCGACCATCCTGTCTTTGATCAGGTAAATCGGCTCCACAATGTAGTCTTCATCACTTCCACTGATGATAATTTTAGCTTTGATGGCGACATCATCCGGCCCAAGAGTCACTTGAGGAATTTCAGTGATTCTCTCTATTCCTTCAACTTTGGCCACAAAATCGTTGACAAAAAATGTTTCTCCAATGCGAATTGTCACTTCCTCCATTTCACCCCATTCGGTTTCGGACTCGGGATCTGGGAAAGTTCGAACGTGGGTATAAAGATCAGAAGTGAGTGTTCGCTTGATGTCTGGTGAGTACACCTGCATACCCATCGATTCATTTATCTGGAACCTTGGGTAAAGCGTAAATGACTTGCCATCACTTTTTGTGTACTCGATTTCGAAGAAACTGTTCTCAGGATTATCGAGCACAAGAGTATCGCCTGCTGAGAAATATTTCTTCCCATTCCATTCGATGTCTTTTCTGGCCACCACTTTGTAAGGATCGCCGTATGCCAGAATTGCACTGGTGCTCACATAACCTGGGAAGCCGTCTATCTCTTTTCTCAGGCCTTTGTAATTCAAAGAATAATCCCCCATTTGCATGGCTTCATGCTGAAACAGCAACAGGTTTTTGGTGTTCATTTCATCAGGAAAGTCCTTGTTCCAAATCATCCCGGTATTGTTAAGCGAAATGATTTTTGAATAGCCCGATGAGAACAATACCCCGACTAACATCATGGCAATGCCAATGTGTGCAACTGACCCACCTGCTAGCTTGATATTCGATTTTAACAGTGAAAAAAGAATCTTACCATTGGCAACAATAGAGTAGATGCCAGCAGTAAGTAGCAGTATGTAGGATGGTTCGGTGATTCTACCTACTGCTATGATCACTCCCGATGCCAATAAGGCTATAACCGCGGGGTAAAACAGCGACTCCTTCAGTTTTTTCTTGTCTACTTTTTTCCACCAGAAGAATTGACCAGTGCCAGACAAGAGTGCCAAAACCACAGCAAGCCAAATTTGCCATTTGCTGTAAAAGGCTACCTGATCAGCTGGGGGAGCCATGTTCGAAATCCCACCAAATAGGTCGACGATGGCGTTCCACACAGGAATTGATGTTGGAATGATCACCTGGAAGGCCATGAGGCAAAGCGTAGCAGCACCCATGAAAATCCAGAACTCTCTTGAGTAGGTCGAAACCTCTTCCTCCGACGTAGGAATTTTGCTCCATGTTTTGGCCAATAGCCAAACTGATAAGACAGTGAACGTGAGAAGATAAACCAGCAACTGTCCTGAAAGACCAAGGTCAGTAAAAGAGTGAACCGATGAGTCGCCCAGGATGCCTGAACGGGTAAGGAATGTGGCGTATAAAACCAGAACAAAAGTGGTTATTGCCAAAATCATAGCAGCCTTTAGGGCTGTATTGCTTTTTTTGAAGGTGATCATTGTGTGGATGGCTGCTACGAGTACCAACCAGGGTACATAAATAGCGTTTTCCACGGGATCCCAGTTCCAATAACCACCGAAGTTGAGTGTTTCATAGGCCCAATAAGCTCCCATTAAAATACCAACGCCAAGAGTGACGGCAGAAAATAGTGACCATGGTAAGGCTGGTCTAACCCATTCCTTGTACTTCCCTGTCCAAAGGCCGGCAATGCAATACACGAACGGAATAATGGTAGTGGCAAAGCCGAGAAACAAGGTAGGAGGGTGAATAACCATCCAGTAGTTTTGCAACAAAGGATTGAGCCCTGAGCCATCTTTTGGCACAAAGTCTGGGTTGAGCTGGAAAATCGGCGCATTCATTGCTTCCCTCATAAGAATGAATGGTGAGCTTCCGATCTTGATGTTGAAAATTACTACTCCCAAAATCATCGACAAAAGGAATGCTTGCACCGCCGAAAAAATCGTCATAATCGGCGCTTCCCAAAACCTATTGGTTCTGATGAGAATTAATCCAAGAACAACATGCCAGAAAGCCCACAAGAGAAATGAGCCTTCCTGTCCATTCCAAAAGGTGGCAATTTGATAATAAACCGGAAGCTCCGCAGAAGAATGACTCCAAGCGTAGTGATATTCGAAATAGTGCCTATTAATAATTAGGAAGAGCGCTGCCACCACTCCGAAAACGGAAGTCGCATGTATGTAAAAAGCCACTCTGGCGTATTTCAGCCATCCGGTCTTCGTGATCTCATCGGACCTCTGGGCCTTCCAATATGAAAATGCGCTTATGAAAACTGCCACAAACGCTGTGATCACCAGAAAGTGACCTAAATTACCAACAAAGGTATGTATCATTTACTTTACGTGCTTATCTGAGCTCTCCAACTTTAACCTCATTTTCCTGGTACTTAGAAGGACATTTCATGAGGATTTTATCGGCAATGAATTTGTTTTTTTTATAAGAACCAACCACCACAACCTGCTCCGACCTTAGAAAGTCCATGGGCATGGGTTCGTTGTATATAACTTCTTGTTCAAGATTGTCCTGGTCAACCATTACAAAAGAAAAAGACAGCATATCAGGGCTGGTCTGAATACCAACTGGCTGTCCGCTTTCGTCCTTTTTTAAGGCCCCTACTACATGGATCATGTCTGTGTTGCCTTTCTCGGCAAGTTCCTGTGCTTCGCCAAAGCTGACGTAGGTACTTGCATCGCCTGCAGTGGACACAATAACCATTACCGCCATTGCGATTAATAGAATTCCGAAAATGTGCGACTTTTTCATTGCCTGTATTTTTGTGTGTAAAAACCTAAACCTTATTTCTTCTGAAGAAATTCCTCGACCTTCTTTTCTAAACCATTTACTTTCATGTCCATCCTCACCACATAAAAGGTGAAGCCACCCAGCAGTGCAACCATCACGGCTACTACTACATAGATTTTTCCTTCGGCCCGGAAGCCGTCAGCCATCTCAACAGATTGATTAGTATAATCGTTTTCATCTATTTTATGTTTTTCTTGAGCCCAAAGGCTAGAAGAGAAAAACAACCCTATAACGAGTAAAAAAGCCGAAAGAATATTTTTCATTTTATTGTTCTATCACTTGTTGAACTAATCTCATTCTTATTCTGATGCTGGCTACCCAAAAGCCGATCAGCGTCCATCCCAATACCGCTGTGTAAAAAACCTTCCTCAATTCATTATCAAGGTCGTAGGCATTAAATCCTGGGTTTCCACCATTGCCAGGGTGCAGTGAATCAGTAAGCCTCGGCAGTATAAATAGGAGAGGCACCAGGATCGCAAACGCAAAGATATTGTAGACAGCACTTATTCTTGCTTTGGTGTTTTCATCTTCAATTGAGCCTCTCAATATGAAATAAGCAAGATAAATAAGCAGGCCTATAGCAGAAGCATTTTGCTTAGGGTCATTGCTCCAGGGTTCTCCCCAGGTGAAGTTGGCCCAGATCATACCCGTAACAACCCCCATAATTCCGAAGGCAACACCAACATTTGCCAGCTCAACACTGTAAAGGTCGTATTTGGAGCCCGGATTGGCCAGGGTCTTGATGGCATAGACTACGGAGGCAAGTAAAAGGAGAATCATGCCGAACCACATCGGCACGTGAAAATGCAAAACCCTGATCGTCTCATTCAGAATAACCAGCCTGGGTACATCAAAAAGAAGACCAGCACATATTACATAAAGCATTAGCAATACGGCCAAAACTTTCCACCACCACTTTCTCATCAATTTGTCCATACTAGCTTTTCCATAGAAAGGGAAACAAAATATAGGCCAGCGCAATTCCCACCGAATCAACGGCTGCCAAAGTAATTAGTTCGTCCGATGTATCGCTCCAAGTTAAGTCATCAATGGCATTCTTCACCGCCTTTATTGACAACAGGAGAATAGGTAAAAGCAGTGGCATGCTTAGTATTGCCATCAATACAGTGTTGTTGCCTGCTTTTGAGGCTATTGCGGACATCATGGTAAGCACCGATGAAATGCCTATGGACGCCAATGCTACCACCGAGGCAAAAATGAGTGAGTTGGTAACAGGGTAACCAAGCACTGTGCCATATACCACCACCGCGATTATTGCCAGGACCGCCATCAGCAGGCTATTGTAGATCATTTTCGCCACAATCAGGCTAATGGGATGCACCGAAATGTAATAGTACAACTGCCGCCCGGGAGACTCCTGAAGAAAACTCTTGGCAATCGCATTAATGGCAGAAAAGAGAATAATAATCCAAAACAACGCATTCCACAAATGGTCGGGAAGGCCAGCCTGATTTTTTACACTTAGGCTTAAGTAGATGATAAAGATGGTGCTTATTGTAAAAAGCAATAAGCCGTTGAAGGCGTACTTTTGCCTCCATTCAAGAGTAACCTCTTTATAAAATAGATATTTTACTTCAGCCCACATAGTTTTTAGTGGCGCAAAGGTACATCAGAAAAAAGTGTTTTGGTAGCAAAAAGCTGTTTATGGGTAGAGGTCCGGAATAACAAAAGTCAGTAACTATTGAGCGGAGTGAGGCCTATTAGTGGTTTTTGATAAAAATGAAGCTGCCCCCTTCGTCGCCTGAGTTCTGGATGACGCCATATTGAGGAATGTTGTTGGTATTGTTGATGACAGCCGTTTCTACGTCGTGGAATAGCTGCCGTGCCGTGAAGTACTCCTTTTCGTTTTCCTCAAGTCGTTTGATCAGGTATTTGGTGAACTCGCTCTGGTCCGGAACCGACTCCAGTGTTCCCGAGGTCATGGCATTTCGGCTGGACAACTTATATACCCTGGAAAAACCATAATCATCCAGCCCACTTGTGTTGGCCAGCACCTCTCTGGTGCTAAAAATACTTCCGCTGAAACAGGCGTCGGATATCAGAAGGGTGTGTTTGGCAGGTAACCCTGAAATATAGTCCCTCACAGTACTGTTACTGATCCAGTTAACTTTGCTTTTGCTGTTAGCGTCGGACGGTAACCAGTAACCAATTTTAAGTTTGTCATCCCATACACCATGACCGGCATAAAAGATCAGTAGGTTGTCTCGCTCGCTCATACTCACAGCCAGCACCTCAAAGGCATTGATAATGTCTGATCGGCTAGGGTTGGAAATTAGCAGCGTATGCTCCTCGTCGAAAACATAATTTTGAAGCAGGGTGCTTTTTATTTTCTCTGCATCCGCCACAGGGTATTGTAAATCTGTAAGCGAAATGTCATTGTTTTGATAGTCGCTGACTCCAATGATCAATGCGTAGTATTCAGGGTCTGCCTCGCCCATTTCTGTAAACCGGTCTTTCCTTTCACTTTGCACCTGCTTTGGTTGCGAACGGACTTCCTTTAATTCAGCCTCTCTTCGAATCTCTGCCATTTTGATGATGATGCTTTCATTCTTAAGGCTGTCGCGGTATTGCAAGTAGGTTTTTAAAAAGTTGAAGGCTTTACCGGTCTTGTTGATCTCTTCGTAAATCTCAGAAAGCTTTAAAGAGCTGTCTCGTATTTGCTCTTTCAGTCCGTTTTCAACAGCATAATCGTAGGCCAGGTTGGCGTATTCCAGGGCTATGGCCGGTTCGTCTAGCTCCATATACACATCTGCCATGTTGATTAGGTAGGCCGATAGACCATAAAAGTCGCTTAGCTTCACCAAAATGTCCATGGCTTCGGCCAATGTGGCTTCAGCCAATTCATACTTTCCTTGTTTGGCGTATACCAGGCCCAGGTTTCCGAGGCTGTAAGCTTGGCCGGAGAGGTATTTTTCCCGATTAAAAATGACTGAGGCTTCGGAGAAGAAGGAATAGGCTGAATCTGGGAGGTTGGCGTTGAGGTATTCGTCGCCGGTGTTTAGTAACGCCGAGCCTAGTTGAATTTGATCGCCATCATTGCGTAGTTCTACCAGTGCCTTTTTGTAGAAACTCCGGGCATTTTTTGAGTCGCCTATTACTGAATAGGTATCTGCAATTAGCGCATAACAAAGGGCAATTTCGTTAGTTATATTGTCTTTTTTTGCAAGTTCTAGCAACAAAAAATAATTATCGAAAGCCAAATCATAGTCGCCTCGAAGTCGATATGCATTGCCAAGATGATTGAAACTGGCGCGAATATACCTTGTACTACTTAGGGCTTGTGCCTCGTTATGTAGCAAATGGGCATAGTAGATAATCTCATCAGGTTTATTGAGGTTGAATGCAATGTTATCAATTACATTTAATGCTGCTGTATCTATTTTGTCAATCCGTTTGTATACGCGGACAAGGCTGTCGGCAACATGTTGATTTTGCCCATACAATTGACTGACTTTGGAAAGTAAAACAAAGTAAAGTACGATTCGAGATGTCATACTTTTTTATCTGATCTTCATTCTAAGCTTAGGGTCTAAAACATAGATATCATTGCTAGCGCCCTTTCTCTTCACCTTAAATTTTATTTGATATTCTTGGTCGTCTTCTACCAAATCTTGGGACACACCTGCTTTAACTTTGGACGAAAATAAAAGACGCGCTTTTTTATCACGTTTTAATACTTTGGGCTGGTTGGCACCTTTTGATCGAATCTCCAAGATCTTTACTTTATCGTCAGATTTGGCCTCATTAGCTTCTCCCAACCAGACAACCTCTCCATTCCGATAAACTAATGTGACATGACCTCCATTTTCCCCGGGTGTACTTTTCAAAATGCCATTCTTCAATATTACCATTTCGTCAACATTGTCATTATTGATATCTTTTGTGTTGACATTAACAGTAATGGTTACAAGCGTCGAATCCGCTTGTGCTAGCAAGGATGAAGGCGAGATAGAGAACGTAGCTGCCGTGACGACAGCTACAATACTAAGTTTTGTAGACATTCTCATAAATGTGCATTTAAAATACAGGCTTAATTTGAACGGAGCCAATTACTACCTTTCAAAAGGAATCAAGTTCATCATCGAAATTATGTTCCTGTGCTTGCTCTCATCCTCAACTTTGGATCCAAAATATAAGAAGCAGACGAACCATCAGCCTTAATCACAGTAAAGTGAATTTCATACGCCTGGGTACCTTCTACAATTTTTTTATTGATCTTGGCTCTGACCATTTTTGACCCGTTGGCTTCTTTGATTTTGAGAATTTCGGGGTCGGAGTCATTTTTTACCCGAATCTTGGTCACCAAAACGTCATCGCCGCTTTCAGCAACTAAAGGCGCACCATCCCACTCAATCCACTTGTCTGCATCAACGTCAGAGATAAAATCACCATTCCGTCCAGGTTTACTTACACCGCCTCTGTTGTCAACAAGGGTCACCATTTGATCTATATTACCTGCGTTGATATTTTGCGTGTCTACCTTCACGATAACGAAGGTATCTTTCGGTGGCGCGAATGAGGTGATAAGGCCCAATACGATTGTCAATGACAATCCGGTTAGTGCTTTCTTTAAGCCAGCATACACATCCATAGTTTTAAAAGTTAGGTTAAAGGGTTCAATAAATCCTGGCTGGTTGCTTAAATAGTATAATTCAAATATTCCGGAATTTACATTGAAATAGTACAATAAAAATAAGGAGGCTGGAATTTTCCCTTTTGAAGGGGTAAATTCCAGCCTAAGTACTATTAATTATTGATACATTATAATATTCTAATGGATCGAAAATGCAACCTGTACAGTTTTTTGGTCAAAAATATGAAGTTGTACAATGCCAATTCTTTGTTCGTTGACGGACTAACGTAGGAATTTAACTATTCCATGAATCCGTAAAGTTTCACTTCGCTCATTGTCCACGGAACCTCGAAGTCGTTTGGTTTGCCTCTGACCTCCCCATGTACGATCGACTCTGATTTAGTCAGCGTCATTCGTAAATACTTGGTCTCTACAGGGGCAATCTTAATAGCTGTTGAAGACTTTTCACCTGCCACCTTGTCCAGCACTTTCGTCCATTGCTTCCCATCCATTGAGACTTCCAGGTCAAATTCTTTTGGATAAGTTTGAAGTGGTGGTGGTGCGTCGGGTCCCCGACCTCTTCTGATCGACGATGAGGTAAAGTGAATTTCTGTTATCGTGGCAGGCTTTGGTAGCTGCACCTGATACCACATACCGGCTTCTTGAGTAATGCCTGTTGTCCATCCTTCAAAGTTGAAGGCACCTTTCGCTGAGGCAGTACTTCCTTTACGAACGCTTGCCGCATGGCTTGCAGTCATTTTCCAATCATCGGTTGGCATCAGCAATTTTGGAACTGAGGCAACCAGTTCTTTGTAACTATATGATTTAGTTTGATCAGCTGTTTTGGCGCGAACCAGGGCGACGTCCTCTGGAGTTACAAGTGAAGACTCATTTTCAAAATTGGCCCTGATAAAGGATGCCGCTGCGGCAATCCACTCATCATCGTTGTTGCCCATAGGAGCCATCATGATGCCCGTGTAGGAATTACCTTCAATATCTCCTGTCATGCCGTGAAGCAGCGTTTTGATGACGTAGTCAGGATGACCTTTCACCCTCTTCGATGCTGCCAATGAGGGTGCCATTAATTTTCCTGCGCCACCTGGCGCTCCCTGACCCAATACGCCGTGGCACGTAGCACAGAGGCTATTGTATATATCGGCTCCTTTTGCGAGAAGTACCTGCTCATCTTCTGAATAATTAGGGTTGCTTCGCCCAAAGAATGAATTCACCACTATTGGTTCCAATACTTGCTGAGCTACTAACTGGACACCGGCAGACTTGTCTGTTTCCATCAGCGCTTTGGCCGTGGCTTCGGTTCCGGGTATTTTAAGGAGACGCCCAGTCATCATGGCGCGCATCTTCACCATGGTGTTGTCGTCGCTCATCATTTTGATGTAGTCGGTTCCCAGCGAGGAGTCGCCAGCCTTGTACAAGGTTTCACCCACCCACATGGCTTGTAGGCGCATCCTTGGCTCAGTGTCCCTCATCATTTCCCGAACAAGAGAAGCGTCGAGTGCGCCAATGCCTTCGAGCACCCACATCGCATGAAAACGTTCCAATAGATTATCGCTAGTTTTTACGATGTTGACAAGTGCCGGTGCTATCGACTTGTCCTGGCGCTGCACGAGTACCTGCTGTGCCATGTCTCGCCACCAGCCGTTCGGATGACTTAGGTGAGCCAACAGCTCAGAGCTAGGCTGGTCGTACACTTTGGGCTGGGTTTTGTCGCGCTCCATATCCTGATGACTCAGCCTCCAAATCCTACCCAAGCCGATGACTTTATCTAGTTGATATTGCTCTATTTTGGCCCTGAGATAGGAGCCCGCAGGTGTCCACTGGCCCTCCTGTATAATACCATGGTACATGTCAGTGATATACATCGTCCCATCAGGAGCCGTTGTCATATCAACAGGCCGAAATAAGGGATCTGTGGAGCGGATAAATTCCGATTTTTGGTCCTGAAACACGTTGTGAAGCGTGGTAAGGCCTTCATTCACAGTAGGGTTAATTTGTCTGACAATACGGGCTACCGGTTCCCCATAAAAATACTGTCCATAAAGTGCTTTGGGAAGCCTGTCTCCACGGTAAACATCGTTTCCAGCTGCTCCTGTCACACGATTGAGCGTGCCCTCAGGCATGCGGACTTGCCCCATACCCCCTTGCATATCGGCTATTTTAACAGCAGCACCCCAGGGCACTTCAAACCCTTCTGCATAGTTGACGTCCTTCACTATATAGTCCCCATAGTGGATAGGAAACTGAAAATAGGAAGGCACTCCATTGGAGCCTCCCTGAAACCATAATTTACCATCATCGTCGTGTGAAATTCCCCACTGTGCGTGGTTGGAGCCTGTGGCTTCCCGAATCACACCACTAGGCGTCCAGCGTACCCTGAAGGGGTTAACGGTACTATATAACCAGTTGTCCATTCCCCAATAAAGAAACGCTTGTTGGTGTTCTACATTCCCTGGCCGGCCGAAGTTGTCGGTAAAAAATTCCTTTTTGTCTGCTTTTCCGTCGTTATCAGTGTCAGTATACAAATAGACATTGTCGGTGTTCGATTCCATGGTCAACACGCTGTTGGGCCCGAAAGGCAATACGAATCTTGGGAAGACCAAACTGTCGACAAAGGTGCCGCCCTTTTCGTAGAATCCATCATTGTCTTTGTCCTCCCAGCGGGAAATGGCACTTACCGGTTCGAGGGTACCTTCTGATTCTACAGTAAGCATGTAGGTACGCAATTCCAGCACATACATTCTACCATTACCGTCGAATGTGATCGCTCCTGGTTGCTGTATTTGCGGTTCTGTCAAAACAGGATCTAGTTTGTAGCCTGGTTGCAAAAGAAACTTGTTCTTTTCTTCATTCACCGAAAGCGGCGTCACTGGGGCTTTAGGAGTCAGGTCAATGCCGTTCCATGAGTCGCTAGTGGGGTCTGCATCTGCAGGTAAAGACACTAAAGGAAGGTTGACTGTATCTTGCGGTGTGCTTAAAGTAGGTGTTTTGTCAAAATCATTTTTCGGCTTGGAGCACGAAATAGCAAAAAGAAAGATCCCTGCTATCAGCAGCCGTCTTGTTTTGTTAACTTTCATAATGGGACGTTCAAATAGGTATTTACAAATAGAAAAGTAGCTAATCTCTTTCCGGTATCCCACGGATCTTATGATCGTGCAGACAATTTTTTACATAATCACTTAATTAAACAATACAGATGGCGTCTATTTGGAGCCTCTGCAAACCGGGCACGAAAAAGATAAGTTGTAGATTCAACGGATTAAGCCTAATTTCATTAGCACCAGTTTTATTAAACAAGCTACTTATGAATATATTCCAACAGATTTTTAGGGCTACTCTCCTTTCAATAGCAATATTTCTACTGTCCTCAAAAGTGGAGCTCGCAGCTCAGGAAATTGGCGTCCAGATGGGTAGTATGAGAGACCTTATGAAGGAAGACGTCGAAAAAACGCTGGCTCGCTTGAAAGAGCTAGGAGTCACTGAGCTTGAAGGAGGCACTCCCCGAGGAGTTGACAAAGAAGCTTTCAAGCAATTGCTTCAAAAATATGACCTCAAAATTGTGGCTGTTGGTAGCAACTTCGATGGATTGCAGGAAGATATTCAATCTATTATTGACAATGCAAAGTTCTATGGTGCAGAATATGTGATTTGCTACTGGATTCCTCATACAGAGGAAAAGATGACCTTGGACGAGATGAAAAAAGGGGTTGAAGTGTTCAATGCAGCAGGAAAGACCCTCAAAGAAAATGGCCTTACTTTCGCCTATCACGCCCATGGATATGAGTTTGTTGATTATGCAGGAGGGCAGGGTACCCTATATGAGTATTTTATGGATAATACCAACCCTGAGTATGTTACCGTGCAAATGGATGTGTTCTGGATGCGCAACCCGGGGCAGGACCCCGCTGCTTTGCTGCGGAAATACCCCAATCGGTTTTCTTCATTGCACTTAAAAGACCGAAAGAAGGGCTCAGTTGATAACCTTCAGGGTCGTCAGGATCCCGAAACGAACGTAGTGCTGGGGCAAGGCGATGTTGGCATTGCCGAAGCCATGAAAGCGGCGATGGAGATAGGCATCAAGCACTATTTTATTGAGGATGAATCGTCGCGGGCGTTGGAGCAGGTGCCTAAGAGCCTGGAGTATTTAGCCTCTTTACAGGTAAAAAATTGAAAACAAATAACGCTGAGGCCAAAAGATGTAGTGAAACAAAGAAGGGACCTTTTGTGCCCCTTCTTTGTGGAATGCGGTACTCAAACTTTATTCTGTTCTCAATGACCGGGCAGGATTGATAGAGGCTGCCTTTATGGACTGGAAACTAACTGTAACTAATGCGATAACGACCGCAATGGCCCCGGCGACAACAAAAATCCACCATTGAATGTCGACCTGATAGGCGAAGCTTTCCAGCCAATTGGTCATTACATACCAGGCAAGTGGTGTAGCAATAACGACTGAAACCAGAACGAGCTTCATAAAATCCTTGGAGAGTAGTGTGATGATTTGATTGAATGAAGCACCAAGCACCCTTCGTACGCCAATCTCTTTGATCCTCCGCTCGGCAGTCCAGGCGGCCAAACCGAAGAGGCCAAGGCAGGCAATAAAAATTGCCAAAATGGCAAATAGACCGAATACTTTAGCAAATCTTTCGTCGGACTGATATTGGCGATTGAAGGAGTCATCGAGAAAATCGTAGAGAAAAGGTCGGTGCGGTGCAAGGGTCGACCATTTTTCCTCAAGCTCCCTGATCGTCGACGGCATGTTTTGCGGTTGCAGCTCAAGCGTTAAATAGCTCATGCTCCATCGAGGCTCCAATCTCAATGTTAAGGGAGCTATTCCGTTATGCAAAGAAATGTAGTTAAAGTCTTTCACAACACCCACTACCTTTCCTTCGCGACCCCATTGACTAAACTTTTTTCCAATTGCATCTTCTGGGTTGGTATAGCCCCATAAACGGGCAGCTGATTCATTGATCACCATTGATTTAGCCGTGTCGGAAGGGAAATCTTTCGAATATGCACGGCCCGCCACCAGTTCGATTCCGAAATGGGCGATAAAGTCGTAGTCCACCTCATACAAATCCGGGGCTTCAACATGCATCTCACCGGATGGAGTTTCCAAGGCGGTGCCAGCCTTGGGAAAGTGCCCACCCGGAACGGTTCGGGAAGCCGCAGCGGATTTTACCGCTGGGTTTTGTTTAAATTCGTATTTTATCATTTCGAGTTGTTCCTGCACCTTGCTGTCATAATCAAAATTGATCACCAACATTTGCTCTCGCTCAAAGCCAGTATCAACTGACCTCAAATGCTTTAACTGAGACATCACCACAATTGTACCAGCGATCAAGGCAACCGACAAAGTGAACTGGAAAACGACCAGTCCCTTCCTCAAAATTCCACCGCCAAACGATGTTTTAAAATTCCCTTTGAGTACTTGCGAGGGGCGAAAACTGGAAAGAATGAATGCAGGGTATAAGCCCGCAAGAAGGCCTGACAAAATCGTTCCCCCCAGGAAGATCAGCAGGAACTCAGGTTTGAAAATTGACTGATAGCTTATATTCTTTCCAGTAAGTTCTTGAAACCATGGAAGCACAAGGACCGAAATGGCAAGGGCAATAATTCCAGCTAAAAGAGACAATAGCACGCCCTCAGTGAGGAACTGGGTTCTAAGTATATTCAGATGCGCTCCCGCTGCTTTACGCACACCCACTTCTTTTGCTCTGGTCATTGACCGTGCAGTGCTCAGGTTCATAAAGTTGATGCATGCAATAAAAAGGATAAAAACAGCTATCGCAGAGAAGATATACAGGTTCGACAGATTCCCCGTAATTCCGGGTTGCCTTTGAGCTTCTGAATATAGATAGGCTGCAGTCAGGGGTTCAAAAACGATTTGGTAACTCCAATCCGGAACATGCCTTCTGGTGAAGGAATGCATTTTGGCCTGGAGGCTGCTGATGTCGAAGCCTGGGGCAACAAGAAAGTAGGTGTAAAAGTCTACATAGCCCCAGTTACTATATACTTGTTGCCGGTTGCTATAGAACGATTTCATTGAAACCAAAAGATCAAAAGTGAAATGAGAATTTGGCGGTACGTCTTCCATAATTCCAGTGACCATGAAATTTCCTTCTTCTCCCATCTTCAAGGTTTTCCCCATTGGGTTCTCATCGCCAAAATATTTTTTTGCTGTCGATTCTGTGAGCACCAAAGTGTTTGGCGCCAGTAATGCCTTTTCCGGATCACCGGCCATAAGAGGCCAATCAAACATTTTGAACACCCCTGAATCGGCATAAAAGATATTTTCCTGCTGATACCTTTTGTCTTTATATTCAATCAACGAGCTTTTTCTCCCAGAGAAACGCACCACCTGCTGAACTTCCGGGAAATCTGATTGCAGGGCTGGGCCTACTGGTGCATTTCCCCAAACCTGGTAGTCGTTTGGATCATTGGAAAATTTTGTTGTGTCGCCCGAATAATCGTTGAAATGCAGCACCCGGTAAATCTGGCTGGATTTGGTATGATAGAGATCAAATGATAATTCGTCTATTACATAGAGTGCGATCAGTGTGCAGCAGGCAAAGCCTATTGCCAGGCCGGACATGTTGGTCGCACTGAACAGCTTGTTTTTTAGCAGCACTCTCCAGGCCACTATTACATGATACTTGAGCATGATTTGATAGTTTAGTCCTTTTGAAAAATTGTTGCGCATCAGGATGCCAGGTCTGAAGAATCGAAGTGCATTCCATACCAGTCTCCTTTTAGCGGTATTGTTGTTGTGTTTGAGTAAATCTTTGTTGAAACGATAGATGAGATCTCCCTCAATTTCTTCGTAGAGATGTTCCGGGCAAATGACTTCGAGAAACCTGCCTATCCATCGTGGGATTATAGGGTCTCCCTCCTTCATCCGCTCGTAATTTTGAGTTCGGGTACCATGTTCCAAAGCTTGAGTCTGCTGTCCTTGATTGTCTTTAGCATGGCCATGCCGGCACTGGTGATGCTGAAAATTCTCTTTTTGCGACCACCTCGTATACTGGTCCCGCCTCCCAGCTCCGATTTAATTAGCCCCTTGTCTTCCAATCGGTACAGTGTTACATGTACTGCACTCAGATTAACTTCCCGGTTCAGCTTTGATTCTATTTCTTCGGCAATGGAAGCACCGTAAGCATCTTCTTGCAAGGCCGCTACGAGTGTGAGAATCAGCTCCTCAAATTCTCCTATGTATTCTTTTCCCATATACTTACAAAAGTATATGCTTATATTTTGTAAAGCAAATGAGCAAAAGCACTTAGGCCGATAGTCATGATCGTTGTCCAATTCATTTCTCTTTTTTGAATCGCCTTTCGACGAATCGGGTGAGAGATAGCATCAGCTTGGTGTCTTCCGTATTGGCCGTCATCAATCGATCTTTCAAGCGATAGTAAAGGCTTGGTTGCTTATTAACCTGAAGGGTGTCGAGAATGCGGACAGTTTTTTCTTTCAGCAATTTTTGCTCTGCTTCTACTATTGGCAGTTGTGCACTCCCTACACTGTCGATAGCAAGGATTTTTGAAAGCTCCCAGGCATAGATGAGGACGCTTTGGGCTAAATTTAGTGACGGGTGGGGAGCCGCCAGGGGAATGCTACTAATCAAGTCGCATAGACCGATTTCTTCTTTAGTGAGGCCATCTCTTTCACTTCCAAAGACGAGGGCAACATGACCGACCACTCCAGTTTTTTCTGAAATGATTTCCGTGATCCTTGCAGGCGAGTGATAATCATGGCGGCCAAGCCTTTTTTTAGCTGTGGTAGCCACACTTAGATCGATATCGGCCAAGGCGTCTTTCAACGAACTAAAAACCTCAGCAGACTCCAAAATTTCATGAGATCCGTAAGCAGTTTTTTTGGCTTGTTTTGATAGGTAGTCGGCTGGGTTAACTAACCTTAGACTGCTGAAACCCATCGTGTTGATAGCTCTGGCAGCAAAACCAATATTTTCAGGCACTGCAGGTTGGCAAAGTACGAAGTGAATGATCATGGGTTGATCTAAGCCACTATGTTGAGCTGAGTGTGGTTGGTAATTAATTCATCCTTATCCAATCGTCTTCATGGTTATGACTGGCAACTGGTGTGTATTTTACCCATTCAGTATGATACACATCGCCGTCGCGGTGAATCCGGAGCAAGGTGTCTCCCGACGTAAAGTTAAATCTGTCGTGTCCGTGGTCTATATCTGTTTGCATCGACGAATAAATAATATTTAACGTGCTGTCGGTTTCAACGGCTCTTCCCAGGTATTGTTCTACCCAGTAATTCACATCACTGTCCTCATCTTCTTGCTGACCTTTGAGTATCACCGAGTAGTGATGCTCTTCATCTGGGCGCCTGGGTTTTCTAAGAATCAAATCATGGGTATAGTTGATATGGTGCCCTTCTGCTGACTCATATTTTTCCATGTATTCGTATTTGGAACCCCAATTGTGCTTAGGGTATCTACCACTACAGGCGACAAAAAAAGTAAGGGCTAAAAAAAAGAGTCCGGTTTTGAAGATAGCTTTCATGTGTTGCACTAGTTAAGGCTTGTCAGATTACATGTGAAAATTAACAGGAATTGAGGGCTATTACAAATTGGCTCCTTCAAATGGTTTTGGTAGGTCGCTACCAAATAAAAAAGACTACTCTTTGAGAGCAGTCCTTTTCACTTCTAACCTGTGAGCTTATGTGAAAAATCAACGAGATCAATATTGATTTTGAGCTGCGCTTCATTAACACACGACAATTTAGCTCAAGTATCAAGTCCAAAACATACCTCTTTTTTGGTATTTTTTGAGGTTAAATTGACAGCTGACTTTACCAGAGCAATAGAAGACATATCCAATTGTGAGGTACTTGTCCAGACTTTACTATTTTTGAGTGATATGACCCGTTACCTTTTTATTAGGTTATTTTCCTCGTTACCAGCACTCTTCATCGGTTTAATAGGCCTTTTTATTTTTAGACTTCTTCCGCCTCAATCGGTTTGGGAGGAAAGGATAGAACTGCTGGCAATAGAAAATGGCGGTTATAGTGAGGCGCAGATTCAAAAAGAAAAAGGCCGAATCAGGCAACAGCTCGGACTGGATTTGCCTACGTTCTATTTTTCGGTACAGTCTGCCGCCTTGCCTGCTTACTGGCCGGAAGGCTTTACTGATAGTCAAAAGTATTGGGTAAAACGTCTTTGCTTTCACTCAGGCCTTACTGTAGAGCCGATTGAGCTGGCAATAGCTTTGCAACAAATGGACTTCAAAGCTTGGGAAAACTCAGATGTGTCGCAGGCGATTGAAGATGCCAATCATTGGTTGAATCAAGTAGATTCAGGCTCCAAAACAGTGGATTTTCGTTCGCTAATTTCGCAGGTAAAAGCTTCTGGCAATAAATGGAAGGTATTTTTTCCTGCGTTAATCTGGCACGGACCGCATAATCAATTTCATGTTTGGTTTTCGCAGTTACTCAAAGGTGACTTAGGTGTGAGCTGGAAAAATAAGGAAAAAGTAGGCGCAGTAATAGCCAGGGCAATTTCTAATACAGTCATCTTTACATTGCCTGCGCTTCTTTTGATTTTTTCAGCCGCTTATTGGTTCAATATTCGGCTTTCGAATGCAAGCCCGAAATGTAAGGCAGTGATCGATCAGGTACTTTATCTATTTGACTTAATTCCTCTGTTTGGATGGGCACTTCTTTTCATGGTTGTATTTGCTAGCGGCACAGTTTTTTCATGGTTTCCATCACATGTTTCTGCCAGTACCCTTAATGGCTATACTTTTTGGAGCCGCTGGATTTGGCCCTATGTTTTACCTGTCGCTGTACTTTGGTTAAGCACTATGCCTTACATAACCAAGCACATTGACAATGCCTTTCAGAAATCCGGCGACCTGCCATTTGTGTTCATGGCGAGGGCCCGTGGCCTTAATAAGCATACAGTAAATAAGAGCTATAGGCTTCGGTATGCTCTATTGCCTGCGATCACTCTTTTTGGCGAGTATTTACTTGCGGTGGTAAGTGGTGCACTGGTGGTGGAAGTATTGTTCTCTATTCAGGGTGTGGGGAAATTATTGACAGACTCAGTCAATGCGCAGGATTACCCAGTGGTTACTGGTGTTGTTCTTTTTTTGATACTAGTGCGAATGATTTCATATCTCGCCACTGATTTGCTTTACTACTGGATGGACCCAAGGATAAGACTTTTACAAAGATGACCGATCAATCAACTATTCGAAAGTGGCCATTGGTGTTGCCAGGGCTCGTTCTGGTTGTAACATTTGCTACTTTGTTTGCAGAACAGCCTCAGCTGCAACTTGAGTCACGATCGTTGCCTCCGGGGCCGGGTCACTGGTTGGGTACAGATGGACTTGGTAGGGATGTTTGGCTTTCACTTCTGGTAGGGGCTCGTCGATCGATGATGATTTCAGTAGGTGCCGCTCTTTTTGGAGGTATTATAGGCGTGGCTATTGGGAGTATTTCGGCTTTTTTTGGCAACGACAGATTGCTTATTCCCACAAGGAATTTGATCACGTTGTTTTTTTCATTTTTACTTATTGTTTATTCAGTTGTCGTTTTGGTACCAGTAGGGTCTGCCAGGGGAAAAGGGTGGTTGTCGTTGACTGTTTTTTTAGCACTCGTGTTGCTTCTGCTTGCTTTGTGGTACGGCCTTAAACGATTGAAGCTATTTGGCAAAAGGGTGAGCTTGCCCCTAGATACTGCCACCCAAAGGTTTACGGAAGTGTTTTCAGTTATACCCAGACTTTACCTCGTCATTGTATTTGCCATGGTTGTGCCAATTAATATGGTAAGCCTCATTATTCTGTTCGCCATAACAGGCTGGGATGTTATGTCGAGGCTTATTAGAGCTGAAATGCTCAAAGTTCGTGAAATGACTTTCATAGAATCTGCACGAATCATTGGATTGCCTGAATGGAGGGTCTTTTTCAAGCATGCTCTGCCCAATGCTATCGGCCCTGTTGCCACCCAGGTTTGTTTCACTATTTCGGGCTTACTAATTGCGGAAGCTACCTTGTCATTTATTGGGATAGGTATTTCTCCTGAGGTGGTTAGCTGGGGTAGCATCATTCATGGGTACCTGGAAAACCTTCAGGCATGGTGGTTGGCGCTTTTTCCGGGCATTGTCATCTATCTCACAGTAATTAGTTTGCATGCACTTGGTGCTGACCTTGATAAAGCTTACCACGGAAAATACCAACTTTAGTAGGCGTAGGTCATGTACCCAGATGACAAACATCATTTTTTGTGATCTGTAGAGAAGGCATTTTTGTAATACCTAAAATGTATCCCTTATGCAGAATCAATTATTGTTCAATCCGTCAGTCCATTACACCATTGATAAGCTCATCAAAGACAAATTTATCATGAAGGCTGAAAGTAGCATAGATCAACTTTCTCTTGAACTCAAATACATGCTTGTTCAGTTGAGTTCCATTGGAGCAGTCGTGTTTCTTGAGGATAGAATTCAATTGGCAGAAGGGATGGAAAGTTGGATGCAACTTTACTGGAGAGAGGAAAGCAAAACCTGGTAACGGCTATTTGCTTTTTTCTTTTTTCAATGATTTAATAAACTGAGCCCAGGCAAATGGGTTTAGCAAAGGGTTGCTCCTTGGTTGAAATTTGTCAGTCATTGCCAAAAACTGCTGATTCGAATAGTATCGATAGTTTTCCGAAGCATCCATAGGTGCTCCTTGCATCATCCGGAGTAGTATGTCTCCACGGAGGGCCTCTTCCATTTTGCGATAGTCGTCGGCATCTGGTAATTTCAAAGCAAGTACCGCTTGTTTAAAAAGCTCTTCAGTGGGATATGGCAAAATTTCTATCGGCGGCAGATAAGTGGTATCTGTTACTAATTCGATAATAACTGTAAAATTTTCAGGTTGATTGCCCGGCACGATAAAATGCTGTTTTTCAAAGCCTATGGCACTTACTACTACGCTATCTCCTACAAGCGCTGGCATAGAAAAATAACCATACACATTTGAGGTTGTGCCACGGCCAGCTTTTGGTACATAAACGTGCACTCCAGGCACACCTGAAACGCTGTCTTCACCCAAAATCACTCCCGAAAACTGAATCACCCTGCTTCCGCCCTGGGCCCAGCTTTCCGTCTGTGCTGCCATCAAAATAATGAAGCACATAAATGGGAGAAAATATTTAGAGATATACTTTGACAAGCCTTTCTTTACTTAAGATTTAAAGGAGACCAAAACCCGGTCAATGGTTGTAATCGGGCGGTAAGCTACAAATTATTAGATCAAATCCACAGGTTTTTGTGTTTCACAAATAAGTCAAACGAGTAAAGAATTGTTCCAATGAGACTTAAAAATTTTAGTCTGCAATACGGCAACCAAATATTTAAATCGTTCTCCGAGGAGGCACGGGTTCGAATACTTTTCCTTCTTTTTAATCAGAAGGAGCTTTGTATAACAGACATAGAACTGTCGCTGGATTTTACGCAAACAAAGACCTCCCGGCACTTGACCTACCTCCGAAATGCCGGTCTGGTGAACGTTCGGAAAATTGACCAATATGTGTTCTACTCCATCAAAGAGGAAGTCTCGGATATTGTTAGCCAGATCTTTCAGTTTTTGCAAAAGGATGCAAGCCTGCAAAAAGACCTTGAAACCTTCCGTATTCTTTACTCCAACCGGGAACTGGTAAAGAACAAAATGGAAAAAAGGCAGTTAACTGGGCATAGGAAAACTTATGAATAAAAAGTACAATCATCTTTTTTTTGATCTGGACCACACACTATGGGACTACGACCAAAATGTTAAAACTTCGTTAACCGAGCTTTACGAAACGTATTCACTTAAAAATTATGGAAAGTTTTCAGCCGAACAGTTGGTAGATAAATTTTTCCGGGTCAATAAGCAGTTTTGGCATCTTTACGACCATAAGAAAATCGATAAGGACTTTCTGAGAGAGCAACGTTTTCGGACTGTCTTTAAAGAGCTTGATTTTTCAGACATGGACCTGGCTTTTCAGTTTGGAGAGGACTATGTTAATCTGTGCCCTACAAAAACAGCGGTGATGCCAGGTGCCATAGAATTGCTTACCTATCTGGCAGAAAAATACCCAATGCATATCATCACCAATGGTTTTGATGAGATTCAATCAGTGAAAATCAAATGTTCGGGACTGGAGAAGTTTTTTGCTAACGTAATTACTTCTCAAACAGCTGGTGCACGAAAGCCATCCCCTCAAATTTTTGAGTACGCCATGCAGGCCACCGGTGCCACGGCCGCCACATCAATAATGGTGGGGGATAATCTCGTGACAGACATTGGTGGAGCTAGGGCTCACAGCATCGATCATGTTTATTTTAACCCCGAAAAACTTCCTCATGAGGAACCAGTCACCCTCGAAATCCATTCACTTAGTGAATTGCGCAGTCATTTATAAAGGTTTTTAAGGAAGCGGTGAGTAAATTCGCCCTTCTTACATGCAGTTGATTAAACCAGATAGACAATGTCATTAGCCATTTTTAAAACACCACAGCCTAAAAATGAACCAGTCCTTAGCTATGCACCTGGCACGCCCGAGCGAGCGGCTTTGCAAGCTGAATTAAAAGAACTTAAAGGCAAAGAACTAGACGTGCCTATGTACATAGGCGGCGAGGAGGTTCGTACGGGAAAAAAGATCAGGATGTCCCCTCCTCATGATCACAAGCACACACTTGGGTACTTTCACGAAGGTGATGCCAGCCACGTAGAACAAGCAATCAATGCTGCTCTCGGGGCAAAAAAAGCATGGGCGGAAATGAGTTGGGAACACCGGGCTAGTATTTTTCTAAAAGCGGCCGATTTATTGGCGGGCCCTTACAGAGCCAAGATCAATGCAGCCACCATGCTTGGCCAGTCGAAGAATGCTTTTCAGGCGGAAATAGATGCCGCTTGCGAGTTTATAGATTTTTTGAAGTTCAATGCAGCTTTCATGGTGGAGCTTTTTCACCAGCAGCCAGAATCATCGCCTGGTATGTGGAATCGGATGGATTACCGTCCTTTAGAAGGCTTCGTGTTTGCTATCACGCCATTCAACTTTACTTCCATTGCTGGCAATTTGCCAGCATCGGCAGCTTTAATGGGAAATACCACTATTTGGAAACCAGCCTACACACAGGTGTATTCCGCGCAAGTGATTATGGAGGTGTTCAGGGAAGCTGGATTGCCAGACGGTGTTATCAATTTGATTTATGTTGACGGGCCGGTCGCTGGTGACATAATTTTTAATCATAAAGACTTCGCTGGTTTGCATTTTACAGGAAGTACAGGAGTCTTTCAACAACTGTGGAAGACTATCGGACAAAATATTGCCAAGTACAAAACCTATCCACGCATTGTTGGTGAAACTGGCGGCAAGGATTTCATTGTTGCCCACAAATCAGCAAATGCAAAAGAATTAGCTACGGCCATTACCAGAGGAGCCTTTGAATTCCAGGGTCAAAAATGTTCAGCTGCCTCAAGGGCTTATATACCCGACAATCTTTGGCCAGATGTGCAGAAGTACCTCCTTGAAGATTTGAAAAGCATCAAAATGGGTGATGTAGAAGACTTCGGAAATTTTGTAAATGCTGTAATTGACGAACGCTCATTTAATAAGATCACAAAATATATTGACGATGCGAAGCAGAGCTCGTTAGTAGAGGTAGTAGCCGGTGGAAATTACGATAGCAGCAAAGGATGGTTTATCGAGCCAACAGTTTTGCTTGCCAAAGACCCAATGTATGTCACCATGTGTGAGGAGCTTTTTGGGCCGGTGATTACCATTTATGTTTATCAGGCGGAACGTTTCGAAGAGACATTGGAGCTTGTAGACAGCACATCGCCTTATGCACTGACCGGAGCAATATTCTCGAAAGACAGGTACGCCATTGAGATGGCTACTAGTAAACTGATGCATGCGGCGGGTAATTTCTATATCAACGATAAGCCAACCGGAGCGGTAGTGGGCCAGCAGCCTTTTGGTGGATCGAGGGCGTCTGGAACCAACGACAAGGCCGGTTCCATACTTAACCTGATACGGTGGGTGCAGCCAAGAACCATTAAGGAGACTTTTGCGCCTCCAGTTGATTACAGGTATCCATTTTTGAAATAAATAATGAAAAAGCCCTTTAAAGGGCTTTTTTTATTGACATATAGAGATAATTTAGCTGCATGGAAAACATCAGGACTCAATTGTCCCTACTTATTACACTGGCTAAGAGTGATGGCGAATTCCACGAAAGGGAGAGGTTTGTCATTGAGCGGATCGCTAGAAATGGGATTATTTCCGACGGCGAGCTAGAAGCACTAATCGAGAGCCCTGATCCTATTCACGACTTGAGTTCGTTGCCTTACGATGAGCGTTTTGATTATCTCTACAACGTCATCCTTTTGATCAAAGCAGACAATGTTATTCAAGATTCTGAGCTTCTTTTTTGCCAAAAAATTGCTAATACGCTCGGTTTCCAATTGGCTGCGTTTATGGAGCTTTATCCCCATGTTCATATCAACCTCAAGTCGCCCGAGGACCTAAAAAGATTGCGAAAAAAGCTACAGGACTTTCATTTAGAAGAATAGCTATTCCTTTCAGGCAAATTGCTGTTCCAGCTCTTTGTCCAGCTTATGAATTCTCGATTTTCTAAAATTTATAAAACTATGTTCGTGGGCCTCAAGCAGCTCATCGTAGGGACCTCGCTGACTCATTAATTTTATCAAAACAGGTGATGTTTCAATGGCAATGAAAAGTAGCATGATGAAGATATTGGCGTAGGAAATCGCATCATATTTATTAGTTAATCTATCAAGGGCCTCTATCTGCAAGGCGAGACCGTCGATAGAAGAAACGTCGATGGCAGCCAATTCTTTAGATTGCACTTGGAGTACAGAATCTTTCTTTTCCCTAAGCCTTGAAATAAGCAGCTGATTCACACTCCTCAAGTCGTTAAGTTCTTGTTCTGCTTTGTCTGCATTGGCTTTTTTGACTGTATATATTGGGCCAAGATTTTTCTTGCCTGATCCTCCGGTTCCATCAGCTTCTTCCTGAGCCATTTTTATAAGTTCGTTTCGGTACTTTTCTTTTTCCGATATCTGTATTTGAAGAACGCTTAGATCACTTTCAAATTTCTGAATAATCGGTCCGATGTGTGAGGCGACCATTTGACTCTCAAGCGCTTTTTGCTCTTCTTTTATCACCGATAGCTCAGCACTTATTTCAGGCATAAATACCCTAACCTCTAATGGCTTAGCTACCACCATGGCGATTAGAATAGCCAATATCAAACGTGGCGTAGCCAAAACCCATTCTTTTCGAGCGCTAGTATTTTTTTTGAGACTCGAAACGAGAAACCTATCCAGATTAAAGATCATAAGTCCCCACAGCAACCCGAAAAGCGTTGCTGGCCAATAATTATCAAATACAGAATAGATGGCAAACCCAGCACTCAACGCTGCCAATATGCCTGTAAAGAATACTGCTCCTCCCATACTCACAAAGCGAGAAGACTCTGTCGGGCACCGCTTTAGTAAGGCCAAAGTGGCTCCTGAGCAAAACCAGAAAAAATGTTTAAAGCTTTTCATAGCAGCATTTTATTAAGTCAAATAACGACTACGCACACTATAAGTTGCATTAAAAGGTTCCTTTTTATACACAGTACTGATGATCCGTTGTGATCTTGCCAAGCAGACGGAAATAAATACCCCTTATGAGTGATTTCGCCTAAAGACTTTATTTAAGTACTTAGCCCCAAAAAATAGTCAACATGAAAAATTATCTTTTTTCCCTATTGGGGATTCTTATTTGGATAGCTAATCCAGCAAATGCCCAGGAAAAGCGCGGCTTGAAAATAGGTGAGAAGTTTGGAAAGATTGCAGCCAAGCTAATGACGGCCAAGACCGCCAACCTGGGCGAAGCGGCAGTTTTGGTTAACCATGTGAATGGCATGTATACGATGGAAGCTCGAATATCCGGGCAAGAAATGTTTCCTGAAGATTTTCAGGAAGGTGATTTAGCGGTGTCGATTTTCTTTTCGAAAGCAGGCGGCCTTGGAATGTTAAATATTGACGGTACAGTGACTTGCGAGGGAAAGGAGCTTACATCAACGGGTATGGGATTTTATATGCTTGAACTTGAAGCAGGTGACCTGGCCCCAAAAACAGTGAATGTGGAAACAATCACGGGCGATAAAGCGAGCTTCACCATCAAGCCTGTGCCATCTGTAAAGCTAGTTTCGGTCAATGGTTCAACATCAAATGCTGACGTTGATATTTCGAAAGACTTAGAGCTTGTTTTGGAGAACGGGCCTGGCCATGAAGGCAGTTTGCTGAAAGTAGCTTTGGTAACCGATGTTGCCGGTGCCCGTGGATTCAACTACTTCGCAGAATTTACCTCGACCGACAGGGTACTTATTCCTAAAGAGGCATTCAGTAATCCAACAATATCTGGAAGTGTGAAAGGCGCAGGAAACTACAACCAGGGAGAAAACTACCTTGTTATAGAGCGATATGTACAAGCGCCATCCGACAAACAGTCGACAGCTGCTGCCGAGCTGCAAAGCAAGGCATATGGTTCCATGAAAGTAAATGTGTCTGGTAAGCAGGAAGAAAGTGTTTACGGGTCAACCAATGTAAAAGGCAAGATCGATAACCCTTCAGGTGTTATTAACTTTCAGGCTAGCAAGCCCAACGCTTCCACGGGAGCACCATTTTCACAAGGCTCAAAGTTTGCAGTTTCATCGCTGTCGGTTCGCGGTGTTTTATTCAAGCAGGAAGTGGACGAGTCAGTCTCATATGGCTACAATACAAAAACCATCACGACAACCACCACGACCTATCAGTTCCCAAAGCTACCTGATGCTTTCTGGGACCAGCTGCTTAACAATATGCACGCCGATATCGTGAAAATTTTCAAGGAGGAGTTTAATATCGAAATGGTGCCAACGGAGAAGGTGACTGCGTCCAAATATTACAACGAGTTCTATCCTGTTGCAGAAAAAAACACAGAAGACCTGATTGTCAAAACCTATAAAAACACGGTGAATATGCAACCCACCAGATTGACTGACATTTTAGGCTCGGTGTCTACTAACTTGACTTCGGACAGACCCATCATTAACCTGATGAAAGAAGCCGATGTTGATGGGTTGATTAATGTGCAAATGGACTTACAAATTGCCGGAGATAAAAGTGGAAAAATCATACTTGTTCCACGGCTGAATTTTTTCATCCAGGGTAGAGAAGAAACCTATACGAACAGAGATGTTCAATATGGATCTGGCTGGATAGCGGCATCTGATGGCATGCCATTTTCTGAATCAGAATTTAATGATATCAATGCCCTGAACCGGATCGTGAGAAAGGATGACATGATGAATGCCATGCGAGAAGCGATGAATGAACTTAGAAAAGCGGAGATAGAAAGAGGTTACGACAAGATTTGGGCATTAAAGTAAAATAGTTGGCTAAACACGGATATGAAGAAAGCCGGCCCTTTTGGTCGGCTTTTCTTTTTTGCCAGCTGGTTTTATTTCTTATTGTTTCGGACATTTAAAACTTCTATTTTTAAACGAAATCGAAAAAATAAATAGGAACATGAAAAGGAAACTAATTACCACCATTTTTGCCACTGCAGCTTTTACATTTGTTTTTAGCGCCTCTGTTTTAGCAGCTGGCACTGATCGTATGACCGAAGAGCAACTAGGCAACCTGACCGAGGAGCAAGCTGAGGCAAGAGTTAATATGCTTTCTCAACGTGTTAGTGAAATCAAGGAGCTGAAAAAGAATGAACTGTCAAAAGAGGATAGACAAGAGGTAAAAAAGGAGCTTCGTGAAATCAAGAAGGAATTAGATTTTTTAAA
This sequence comes from uncultured Roseivirgaceae bacterium, assembly GCA_964351395.1. Lineage (GTDB taxonomy): Bacteria > Bacteroidota > Bacteroidia > Cytophagales > Cyclobacteriaceae > Imperialibacter. The sequence continues at coordinate 554,439 of CAYGOF010000001.1, read as the reverse complement.
TAATAAGATGACACTTTCAGTAGGAGCAATTATCATCATTGTGCTTCTTATTATTATTATTTTCTAAGTTATTTTGAGCTTTTGTGCCACAAAAAAGGCGATTGGAGTTATCCCTGGTCGCCTTTTATTGTGAATTAGTGGTTGCCTGTTATTTCTTCAGCAATCCTGCTCTTCGTAACAATGCCTTTGGGTCGGGTTCGCGGCCTCTGAATTTTTTGTATAAAACCATTGGATGCTCGCTTCCTCCCTTCGACAGTATGTTGTCATGAAACTTGCCAGCAACTTCCTCACTAAATATCCCTTTCTCTTTGAAGTATTCAAAGGCATCTGCGTCTAGCACTTCGGCCCATTTGTAGCTATAATACCCAGAAGAGTACCCGCCATTGAATATATGAGAAAATTGGCAGGTCATGTTGGTTTCTTTGATCTGAGGCAGCACCTCCACCTTTTCGAAAATAGCTTTTTCAAAATCACCGATGTTGGTAATCCCCGATGGGTCAACCCCATGGTAGGCCATGTCCAGCAAACCAAAAGCTACTTGGCGTGTAGTGGCATATCCCGCCTGGAAATTGGCGCTATCTTTTAGCCTTTTTACCAACTCTGAAGGTAAGGTCTCTCCGGTTTTATATTGTCTGGCAAAAAGGTCAAGACATTCCTTCTCCAGGGTCCAGTTTTCTAAGATTTGTGATGGCAGTTCTACAAAATCCCAGTATACATTGGTCCCGCTCAGGCTGCCATATTTGCCTCTGGCCAGCATGCCGTGAAGCGCATGACCAAACTCATGGAACAGGGTTTGCACTTCATTGAAAGTAAGAAGAGAAGGGGCGGACTTGGTTGGTTTTGTAAAGCTACAAACAATGCTAATGTGGGGTCTTTTGTCTTGCCCATTAACTTTCTTTTGTTGACGAAAAACAGTCATCCATGCACCTCCTTGCTTCCCTTCCCTTGGAAAAAAGTCTGCATAAAAGATCGCCACCTGGTCGTTCTTGGCATCTTTCACTTCGTACACGAGTACATCTGGGTGGTATCGGTCAAGTTCTTTGTTTTCGATAAAATGCAGGCCGAACAATTTCTCCGCGACTTTAAAAACACCCGCTATCACTTTTTCAAGTTGAAAGTAGGGCTTGAGCAATTCATCGTCTACTTCATATTTTTCCTTTTTCAGTTTTTCGCTATAGTAGGCAAAGTCCCAACGCTGAAGCATGTCAAGTCCGTCCAGCTTTTTAGCGTAAGCGCTTAGTTCTTCGATATCTTTTAAAGTTGCGGGCTGGGATACCGCAAGAATGTCCTCTAAAAAATCCCGGACCTTTTCAGGTGTTTCAGCCATTCGTTCTTCAAGCACAAAATGGGCATGAGTGGGGTAGCCAAGCAATTGTGCTCGCTCAAAACGAAGTTGAACCAGTTTCTTTACTACTTCCTGATTGTCAAATTCGTTGCCTTTGAAGCTCCGGGAGCCATAGGCCAAAAACATTTTTTTGCGAAGTTCCCTATTGGCAGAGTAAGTCATGAAAGGGATATAGCTGGGATATTGTAGCGTAAATATCCAACTGCCCTCTTTGCCTTTTTCTTTTGCTGTCTCAGCTGCTGCCTCTTTCACAAAATCAGGAAGACCCTGCAGCTCACTTTCGTCGGTGACTTCCATGGAAAAGGCGTTGGTTTCTTTCAATACGTTTTCGCCATACTGCTGCCCCAACACCGCAATTTCTTTGTCGATATTGCGAAGATGTTCTTTCTTTTCTGAAGGCAGGTTCGCACCATTCCTTACAAAGCCTTTATACGTTTTTTCCAGCAGCGTCAACGACTCAGCGTCTAACTTGGATTTATCAATCGTTTCATAAACCTCTTTTACTTTCCTAAACAGCTGTTCATTGAGCATCACATCGTTGCTAAACTCCGAAAGCAGTGGAGAGATGTCTTTTGCCAAAGCCTGCATCTCATCGCTTGTTTCAGCAGAGTTGAGATTAAAAAAAATATTGGAAACGAGGTCTACAAGATCCCCAGAGGCTTCAAGTGCAACAATGGTGTTTTCGAATGTTGGAGCATCTTTCGATGCTGTTACCAGGTCAATTTCATGCTTGGCCCGCTTGATGCTTTCCTCAAAGGCAGGTAAAAAGTGCTCATTTTTGATTTTACTAAATGGAATGGTATCAAAAGGGCTATTGAAAGGCTGTAAAAGTGGGTTGGACATTGTTTGGTATTTTGGACTTAGATGAATGGGAAGAACAAAAAAGCCTGGCTTTGGTTTACCACTTCCCAATTTTAACTGCGAATTTAGGAACAAACTTCGGTATCCCAGCTAATTATCAGAAGATCGGTTTGATCGCAATTGCTTTTCAATTAAACTACTTGATGTTTCCAGAAACCATACCTATGAAAAAAACTATAGCACCCTTATTCACATGGTCACTTTTACTATCGGCTTTGTTAGTACTTATTTTCTTTGGTGTGGCCCTTGGCCAGAAGAGAAATGATAAGGAGGAATGGGTGACACTTTTTAACGGTAAGGATATCAACAATTGGATTGTGAAAATTCATCACCATGACGTAGACGTAAACTTTGGCAAAACCTTTCGGGTAGAGGAAGGTATTATCAAAGTCCGCTATGATGAGTACGATGACTTTAACGAGCAGTTCGGCCATTTATATTATAAGCAACCCTACTCTTATTATCGGCTCGTGATGGATTATCGTTTTGTCGGGGAGCTACAAAAGGGTGCGCCTGAATACACATTGAAAAATAGTGGAGTCATGTTCCACTCTCAGGACCCACGGACAATCCTAAAAGAGCAGAACTGGCCAATATCTGTGGAAATGCAATTCCTGGCTGGTCTTGGAGATGGTAAGCCACGACCTACCTGTAACATGTGCTCTCCAGGCACAGATGTGGTATACAATGGCAAGGTTGATCCTAACCATTGCATCAATTCAACCTCAGCGACCTATGAAGGCGACCGATGGGTTCACACTGAGCTAATTGTAATGGGAGACTCACTGGTGATCCACAAGGTAAATGGCGAGGAGGTGCTGCGCTATTCAAAGCCGCAAATGGGGGGCGGAGTTGTTTCTGGATATGATCCGTCGCTTTGGGAGCCAGGGAAGCCTCTTAAGGAGGGTTTCATTGCGCTACAAAGTGAAGGGCAACCGATTGATTTCAGAAACATAGAGCTGCTCAACCTTGAAGGTTGTATGGACCCAAAGGCAAGCAACTATAAAAGCTATTTTATAAAATCCAAGCCCGGAGAATGTACCTATAAAAAATAGAACCAGGTCTTTTCAGACACAAAAAAATCCCCGAAGCGACTTCCTTCGGGGATTCTGTTTTGGCGCTTGCCTGCCTGATTAGGCAGATACTATATCAAGGCTTCTCTTGATGAATGCTGTTAGCTCAGGTCCAGTCAGAAGATTCTGCGATAATTTGGCCAGGTCAAATGCCTGCTTGGCAAGGCCAGTTTTTTCTTCCTCTGTTTTTGCTTTGAGAATCTTCCCTACCAATGCGTGGTTTCCGTTGACAGCCACGGAATAAGCATCAGGCATATTGCCCATCATGGCCATTCCGCCGCCCATAGCCGACATATCTTTCATTCTGCGCATAAATTCTGGCAACGTGATCACAACTGGCATATCGTCAGTTGCCATGGCTTCCACATTTACAGAGAATGCTTTATTATTAATGGCCTTATCGAATAGTTCTTTTACATTGGTTTGTTCTGTTTCAGACAATACCGATTCTTTTTTCTCGTCTTTATCGATCAGCTTGTCGAGCACGTCCGCATCTACACGCTTCCAGTTCACTTTTTCCATCTTCATTTCCATATGGTTAATGAAGTGGTTGTCAAGCTGGCCATCCATTTTTAGCACGCCATATTCCCTTTTACGAGCGTTTTCGATGTAGCTATGCTGCTGGTCTTTTTTACTGGTGTATAGGAAAATCGCATTGCCATCTTTATCAGTATGATTAGCCTTTACATGCTCCTCATACTCCTTAAGTGTATAAAACTTATCGTCGATATCCTGAACAAGCGTGTAGTCAATGGCTTTCTCGTAGAATTTCTCTTCGCTGATCATTCCGTATTTTACAAAAAGGCCAATGTCGTTCCACTTCTTCTCGTATCCGTCTCTGTCCTTCTTGAACAGATCTCCCAATTTGTCGGCTACCTTTTTTGTGATATAGGTATTGATCTTTTTAACATTCCCGTCTGACTGTAAATAGCTTCTTGAGACGTTAAGTGGAATGTCTGGCGAATCGATTACACCGTGCAGCAGCATCAAGAATTCAGGAACAACATCCTTTACCTCGTCGGTAATAAATACCTGACGGCTATAAAGCTGAATCTTATTCCTTTGTACGTCAAGCTCATTTTTAAGCTTAGGGAAGTAGAGTACTCCGGTGAGATTGAATGGGTAATCGACGTTTAAGTGGATCCAGAAAAGTGGATCTTCTGCAAATGGATAAAGCTCTTTGTAAAAATTGAGGTAGTCTTCATCCTTCAACTCACTTGGCTGCTTTGTCCAGATGGGGCTTGGGTTGTTGACAACTTTCTCGTCGAATTCAATTTCAATCGGCAAGAACTTACAGTACTTATCAAGAATGCCTTGCAGTCGGTGCTTTTGCAAAAACTCCTCAGAGTCTTCTGCTATGTGAAGCACAATATCGGTACCTCGATCTTTTTTCTTTGTTGGAGTTATTTCAAAATCTGTTGAACCGTCACATTCCCATCGAGCGGCCTCAGCACCTTCCTGGTACGATTTGGTAAAAATTTCTACTTTTTTAGCCACCATGTAGGAGGAGTAGAAACCAAGGCCGAAGTGTCCAATTATTTGCTTCTCGTCTCCTTTGTCTTTGTATTTTTCTACAAACTCAGCAGCTCCAGAAAAGGCAATCTGGTTGATGTATTTCTTTATTTCATCGGTGGTTAAGCCGATGCCTTTGTCACTGATAGTGATAGTTTTCGCTTTTTCATCGATGGACACTTTAATCTTAGTGTCTCCGATTTTTCCTTTGTACTCGCCTAAGGCTGCCAGGCGATTCAATTTTTGTGTGGCATCCACAGCATTCGATACCAACTCTCTCAAGAAGATCTCGTGATCCGAATAGAGAAACTTCTTGATAATGGGGAAGATATTCTCGGTGTGGATCGAAAGGGTGCCTTTTTCTTCTGTTATCATTTTTATATAGTTTATGCTACTTGTTTAACAACAAAGCAGGGATTGACAAAAGCCGTTCCACAGCCTTGCTGGGCAGTAAAGGCTGTCATCATGGCAGAAAATAATGTCAGTTTGGAGTGCTACTGACTCTTAAACTCCTTTTGATCAGACAAAATAAGACCGAAGCTTCTATCTCAGGCGATCCGAATCCCGGACAAGTCGTTCGTCTCTTCTAATAAAGCGATTGGCCATAGAGTTAAAAATAAGGGCTAAGGGAAACATGTAGAAGGCCGCCAGGTAAGCTCCCTTTTCTTCAGGGAGGATCATTTTGTCTGCATTCCAACTAAAGTACAGTACCAGAAACATGGTACCACCAACGATAAGCGAGTTGAGTGCTCCGAATTGGATCTGCCGAAGGCGATTGGTGTACTGGAACATAGAGTATAAAGCAACGCCCGAGGCTAGCAAACAAAGCACCGCTACATATAAAATGTTTTTTTCAGCTAATACCTCGTCCACGCCTGCACCACCATCAGCATATTTAATATGTGTAATCTCAAGTGCGGTGATGGTAATGATTTCGCTTTTTTCGGTGTCAATTTTTTGCCAAAGAGGCAAAAAAACGATAACGATCATGACAATGGCCGTGAGTGCCAGAAAAATGGACTGAATACGCTGAAGCATTTTTTGAATTTTAGGCAAATAAACACATAAATGGCTTTTGAAAAAACGATAAACCATCGAAGATGTGATTTATCGTGAATGAATTACCTTTGCCGTCGCATGCGGTATTTTATTCAGTTGAGTTATGATGGGGGTGACTACAATGGATGGCAAACTCAGCCTAATTCGCTAGGTGTTCAGCAGGTCGTGGACGAAGCATTTTCAACATTACTCGGCAAAGAAGTTTCGTGCCTCGGTAGTGGAAGAACGGATGCTGGCGTACATGCCCGTGTACAAATAGTACATTTGGATGCTGAATTAAATTATTCAGCCGACGAATTCGTCTATCGAATTAATGCGTTGCTACCTCAGGCTATAGCTGTTCATTGGGTAAGGCCGGTTAAACCCGATGCACATGCCCGCTTTGATGCCCTTTCAAGGTCGTATGAATACCATATTCACCAAAAGAAAGACCCATTCAAATTTAAGAGGAGCTATTTCTTCAAACCGGATTTGGATATCATTGCGATGAATAATGCGGCGGATTTGCTGCTTAATTGGAAAGATTTCCAAAGTTTCAGTAAGGTGAAAACTGACGTAAAACATTTTGATTGTGATATTTTTGAGGCTCGCTGGAGAAGGGAGAACGATACACTTACATTTTACGTTAGTGCCAATAGGTTTTTGAGAGGGATGGTCAGGGCGGCAGTTGGGACACTTCTTGAAGTTGGTCAGGGCCGAAAAGATTTGGCAGGTTTTCTGGAGATCCTGGAACAAAGAGATAGGAAGCTTGCTGCCCGCAATGTTCCAGCTGAAGGTCTTTTTCTAACAAATGTTACTTATCCTGAAGATATTTATATCCTTTCTTGAAATTTGCAGTTAATTACTAATCACGTCCCTAGTCGATCGTTTTGGAAAAAGAAACCGTAAGCGGAAATATCATAGACCTGAAAGTACTCAGGCGACTTTTCGTCTTCGCAAAACCCTATATCGGAAAGTTTTACCTTTTAGTGGTACTTACTATTCTGCTGGCATTTCTGTCGCCTCTTCGGCCATATTTGATTCAAATCACCATTGACAAGTACGTTGCCATCGGGGATTTTCAGGGCCTGGTGAACATGACGCTCATTCTGGTTGGGGTGATTGTGGCTACAGCAATTGTTCAATACACCCATACTTATATGTCCGGATGGCTTGGTCAGCACATCATTCGTGATATTCGAATCAAGCTATTTAAGCATTTACAGACGCTTAGGTTGAAGTTTTTTGATAAAACACCAATAGGAAGGTTGGTAACCAGAAATGTTTCGGACGTGGAGACGTTGTCAGATGTGTTTAGTGAAGGGCTTGCAGCCATCATAGGTGATTTGCTGCAAATCATAGTAATTTTTGCTATGATGTTTGCGATCAGCTGGAAACTCACCCTTGTGAGTTTGTCCACTCTACCCCTGCTGATCATTAGCACTTATATCTTCAAAGAAAAGGTGAAAGTAGCCTTCAACGAAGTGCGTACCGCAGTTTCAAACCTTAATTCCTTTGTTCAGGAACATATCACGGGCATGAACATCGTGCAAATTTTCAATAGTGAAGAGCGTGAGTATGAAAAGTTCAGAGAAATAAACCAGGAACATAAAAAAGCAAACATCAGATCTGTGCTTTATTATTCGATCTATTTTCCAGTGGCTGAAGTAATTCAAGCTGCGGGAATTGGATTGGTCGTGTGGTATGGAGCCCGGGGGGTTATCGATGATGAAATTACTCTTGGGGTGCTAATTTCATTTATAATGTATATCCAGATGTTTTTTCGCCCGATCCGGATGATCGCCGACCGTTTTAATACGCTACAAATGGGTATCGTCAGCTCAAACCGAATATTGGATTTGCTTGACAGCAAAGAACATATTTCTGATAATGGAACGTTGGCACCTGCCACTCTAAAAGGGGAAGTGAAGTTTGAGCAAGTTTATTTCGCCTATATCGACGAAGAATATGTGCTAAAGAATATCAACCTGGAAGTAAACCCCGGTGAGACCCTGGCCTTAGTAGGAGCCACCGGTGCAGGAAAATCTTCTGTTATTAACCTACTCAGCCGTTTTTATGAGATCAACAAAGGCCGTATTACGATAGATGGCGTAGACGTTAGAGATTATGATTTGGAAACGCTACGGCTGAATATTGGCGTAGTGCTACAAGATGTTTTTCTTTTTTCTGATTCAATTCTAAACAACATTACACTCGGTAATCCGGCAATACCCAAGGCAAAAGTGGTGGAAGCTGCGGACCTCGTTGGAGCAAGAGAATTCATTGAGAGATTACCTGGTGGTTTCGATTATAATGTAATGGAACGCGGAGCCACTCTTTCTGTTGGGCAGCGTCAGTTGATTTCATTCGTTAGGGCGATGGTTTACGATCCTAAAATTATTGTACTAGATGAAGCTACTTCCTCAGTGGATACTGAAACAGAGGAGCTCATCCAGGGGGCCATAGATAAGCTGATGAAAGGCCGCACATCCATCGTTATCGCGCACCGCTTGTCGACGATTCAAAAGGCAGATAAAATTATTGTGCTGGAGAAGGGGGAAATCAAAGAAGAAGGTACTCATGATTCGCTACTTGCCATGAATGGTTATTATTCGCAACTTCACAAGATGCAATATAAAGAGGTGGTATAGGTGGCATTTAGAAGCGCTGATATGTGAAGCAAATTTACTTAAATAACCTTTCGACAGAATGACGCTAGACCCGAGGTACAAATACTATGCTTTGTCGGCTTTGTCTTTGGCAATTATTTGTTTTTGCATTTACTATCTTCTGGGAGGAACCAGGGAATATGTTGTTCGCCAATCAGAAGCTATCAGCTATGATGTAGTTGGCACGCCTTTCAAAGGACGTTACGTTGCTGATTCCGCACAATTGATATTCGAGGACATGAAGTCAAAAGTGGTGTCGGGCGAATGGAAGGGTGACCTGGTCGAACTAACTTATCCTCCTGAGGGTGATGACGAAATTAATCAATTTTTCGGCGTGCTGTTGACTGGAAGAGTCACTCAAGTCGATGGGTCGTATCAGCTAAAGAAGATTAGGGCCAACAGCTGTCTGGTGGTGGAGCTTTCCATGCATTGGCTTGTAAGGCCAGGTAGGGAAAAAGTTCAGGCTATGATTTTTGATTATGCCCAGGAGAGGGGATTAGAACTGGAAGATTTCTTTTTACAGCGCTATCTACCAGATAATTCGGTTACCATTGAGGCTTTTATAAAATAGAAATGGCCTGCGAGGGTTGTCCCGCAGGCCATTATTTGCTTATTTATTGTTTGATTCCTTTAGAGACCAAACGCTGTTTTCACTTTGTCAACGTAGTCAAGCTTTTCCCAGGTAAATAATTCTACCTCCATTTCCTTTACCTCACCTGGTCGTGCGAATTTCTTCATCACTATCTCATTTTTTCTGCCCATGTGCCCGTAAGCTGCAGCCTCCTGATACATTGGCTGGCGAAGTTTCAATCGCTGCTCGATAATACCAGGTCTCATGTCAAATATTTCAGACACTTTGCGAGCAATTTCTCCGTCATTCATATCTACTTTAGAAGAGCCGTATGTATCGATAAAAATTCCCATAGGCTCCACGACGCCGATAGCGTAAGACACCTGAACAAGAATTTGGTCTGCTACGCCTGCGGCTACCAGGTTTTTAGCGATATGGCGAGTGGCATATGCAGCTGATCGGTCTACCTTGCTAGGGTCTTTGCCTGAAAATGCACCGCCACCGTGAGCACCCTTGCCACCATAAGTATCTACAATGATTTTTCTGCCAGTGAGGCCAGTGTCACCATGTGGGCCGCCAATCACGAACTTGCCAGTAGGGTTCACATGGTATTTGATTGAATCATTGAAAAGCTTTTGAATATGATCAGGAAGTTGAGCTTTTACCCGAGGAATTAACACATTAATTACATCCTGCTTGATTTTAGCAAGCATTTTAGTCTCTTCGTCAAAATCGTCGTGCTGAGTAGAAACAACAATAGAGTCGATCCGTATAGGTGTGTGGTCGTCAGAGTATTCAATTGTAACCTGAGACTTTGCATCGGGTCTTAGGTACTTGATAGCGCCCATTTCCCTTCTCATCACTGCCAATTCTCTCAACAGTCTGTGCGAAAGGTCTAATGCCAACGGCATATAGCTGGAAGTTTCGTTGCTCGCAAAGCCGAACATCATTCCCTGGTCGCCGGCACCCTGCTCTTCTGGCTTGCCGCGATCGACACCTCTGTTGATATCGGGCGACTGCTCATGCACAGCAGACAGTACTCCACATGAGTTACCTTCAAACTGATATTCTGATTTTGTATAGCCAATGCGGTTAATTACCTCTCTTGCAATTGACTGCACATCAATATAAGTTTCCGATTTCACCTCACCGGCTAATACTACCTGACCTGTGGTGACAAGTGTTTCACAAGCCACTTTCGAATTTGGATCGAAAGCGAGGAAATGATCAACAAGTGCATCTGATATTTGATCAGCTACTTTATCAGGGTGTCCTTCCGACACAGATTCCGATGTGAATAGATATGGCATTGGTTTTATCTTTGTTGTCCGTTTTTTTAAGCGTGCAAATTTAGCGGAGCATTCCTTAATTAAAAACCTGAGAATCAGGTATTATTTCCCAATCACGAAAATCGTTGGTATTTTGTGTAAATCAGGCTTTTTACTTTTCCAATCAGCTACTCTTTTTGTTATAATTAACTCCTTCTCACCTGTTAAATTACTAGCGATGCATAAAAATGTGGTGTTTGCGCAAGAGCTAAGTATAATTTCAAGGAGCTGGTTGTTGCGGTAGGGAGTTTCCATAAAAATCTGAGTGATTTCACCCCTCAGTGCGTCCTTTTCCATTTGCCCAATTTTTTCCTGAGCCGCTTTCTTATCTATTGGTAGGTAGCCATGGAATGTGAATGATTGTCCAGAAAACCCAGAACCCATAAGCGCTAAAAGAATTGATGACGGGCCCACAAGCGGAATAACCTGAATGCCTTTTGAGTGGGCGAGAGCCACCAAACGTGCCCCAGGGTCTGCTATTCCCGGGCAACCAGCTTCAGATATTACGCCAGCGCTTTCTCCGCGGGCAACAATTTCCAAAAGTTTTGAAATCTCAATGTCTGGGGTGTCTTTGTTGAGCTCTTCAAAATTTATTAGCTCAATTGATCTGCCCAGGTTCAGCGAACTGATAAACCTCCTGGTGGTTCTGATATTCTCGGCAAAAAACCAATTCAGGGAGGAAATGATCTGTTTTGTTTGATCATTGGTTACCAGGTCAATCCGGTTATCCGAAAGAGGGCTTGGAACAAGATATATTCTCCCTGGGTTCATTAGCGCGGTTTTTTCTTATTTCAAAAGAAAGTCTGAAACAGTTTTCAAAAAATCCTCAGGTTGCTCAGCATGCACCCAATGGCCAGCATTTTTAATTGTGATTATGCTGCTGTTAGGAAATAAATTTTTGATGATAGGAAAGTCTATGTCTCTTATGTAATTCGAATTTTCTCCATCGATAAAGAGTGTTGGCAAACCGATCGGGTCTCCGGAAATTTCTCCTACAATTAACCCAATATTTCTGTCAATGGCTTTTACATTGATCTTCCATTCGAAACCCTCATACGTTCTGTTTAAACTTTTTAAAAGGAACTGGCGTTCCCCCAGATTTGACACATATACCGCTAGCTGATCGTCCGCTTCCTTCCTGGATGAAAGACTCGCTAAATTTATTGACTTTAACCCTGCAAGTATCTTATCGTGGTGCACTTTATAGCCTCTGGGGGAAATGTCAACTACTATAAGCTTTTCGAGGTTCTCGGGATGGTCCAGAGCGTACCGCATGGCGACTTTGCCACCCATAGAGTGCCCTATAACGATTGGCTTGGAAATGGCATGGTCGGTAATAAAATCACCTAGGTCCAATGCCATCGCTTCAAAACTATGTTCAGGATCATGAAAGGACTGACCATGATTTCGCTGATCAACCAAATACACCTCAAAATGCTCGGATAAGGATTTTCCGATTGTTAACCAGTTATCTGAAGCACCAAAAAGGCCATGTAAAATGATGAGAGGCTTACCCTGTCCCATCTTTCTGAAAAAGAGCTTTTTTTCGTTCATAAATTCTAGGTCAGTTGACGAAGGTACATTTGAATGGTATTTTCCAGGCCATAATACAAGGCGTCGCATATCAATGCGTGTCCGATTGATACCTCATCTATTTCCGGGATTTCCTTAATCAGGAATGCCAAATTGTGTAAGTCAAGATCGTGTCCGGCATTGATGCCCAAACCAACGGTTTTAGCGGCTTTGGCGGTATCAATATAGGCTCGGATCGCCTCTTCCTTATTGACCGGGTAGCCAGTGGCATAGGGCTCTGTGTAAAGCTCAATTCTGTCAGCGCCACTTTTGGCAGCAGAAGTAACCAGGCCTATATCTGGATTCAAAAAGATAGAGACTCTTACGCCTGCTGAATGCAATTCAGATACTACTTCAGCCAGAAAGGCTTGATGCTTGACGGTATCCCACCCATTGCTGGAAGTGATCGCTTCAGGTGGATCTGGCACGAGCGTTGCCTGCGCTGGCTTTACCTTTTTTACAAGATCAATAAATCGACGATCCGGGTAGCCTTCGATGTTAAATTCTGTGGTAACAACCTCGGAAAGTTGTATAACATCGTTGTATCTGATATGTCGCTCATCAGGCCTAGGATGAAGGGTGATGCCTTGAGCCCCAAAAGCCTCACAGTCGAGTGCTACCTTTACAACATCGGGATTGTTGGCTCCTCTTGCATTTCTAAGGGTGGCAACTTTATTTATGTTAACACTTAGCCTGGTCATTCTTAGCCTGATTTGTATAACTTTGCTGCAAATTAACCAATAACGATTTTAAAAAATTCAGATATGAGTCTTAAAACCCAAATAGATGCTGACATAAAGCAGGCTATGCTGAGTAAAAACCCTGAAAGGCTTAGAGCATTGAGAGCGATCAAATCTTTGATCTTATTGGCTGAGTCCGAAAAAGGAGCAAAAGAAGAACTTGATCAAGCAGCGGAAATGGCCATTTTGACTAAAGCAGCTAAGCAGCGCAGAGATTCTCTGGCGATTTTTGAAGAGCAAAATCGGGCAGATCTTGCAGCCAAGGAACAGGCGGAATTGGATGTTATCAATGAATTTTTGCCAAAGCAGCTATCTGCAGACGAAGTGAAGTCGGATCTTGCTAAAATTATTGCCGAAGTTGGCGCTACTGGCCCTCAGGACATGGGCAAGGTAATGGGCGTAGCGACCAAAGCATTTGCTGGAAAAGCTGACGGTAAGTTAATATCAACATTAGTGAAGGAGATTTTAAGCAAATAATACCTTGAAAATAATTGACATTGTTATTCTCATCATTCTCATATTAGGTGCTTTCCGGGGGTTTCAAAAAGGTCTTTTATTAGAAATCGTTGGGCTTTTTGCCTTCGTACTTGGCATTATCGGTGGATTTCAATTCACACCGCTTGTGGCCGGCTTTTTAGATGGTTACTTTACCAAGATTCCAGGCCTTATTCCTGTCATTTCGTTCATTATTGTGTTCGTAGTGATTGTGCTTGCGGTCAATTTAGTTGGGATGGTACTAAAGAAAACCATCGATTTGACACTATTAGGCAGCTTCGATGATCTCGCTGGCTCTCTTGCTGGAGTATTAAAATGGGCATTGGCGCTAAGTTTCCTTCTATGGCTACTTACGTTCTTTGGTTTTCAGCTAGCAGACCGATACACAGAGGGTGCCACGGTGTATCCGTTTGTTGTAAGCCTTGCTCCATGGGTAATTGATACAATTTCGGTTGTGCTCCCATTTGTTAAAGACTTTTTTGAGAACCTAAGGCCCGAGCAGCAAGAAGAGGAAAGACAGGCCTTCGTAGGGTGGCTATCGGGTCGAAGATTTTTATAAGTTATCACAACACATAGGCAAAAAGCTTTATCTCAGAACAGATTTTATCTATATTGGGTTAATTGTGTACACAGTATGAAAATTGAATTAAAAAGAGAGGGCGAATACTCATTTATCGACGAAGGGAAAGGCGAGACACTTTTACTTCTTCACGGGCTTTTTGGTGCCCTAAGTAATTGGGATAGCGTGGTGCGAAAGTTTTCACAAACTCATCGGGTAGTTATACCGATGCTTCCTATTTACGAGATGCCCATTAGAGAAGCCGGTTTGGACGGTCTTGTGGAATACCTTGAGGGTTTTGTTCAATTGATGGGCCTAAAAGATTTCACATTAATGGGAAATTCTCTTGGTGGTCACATCGCACTCATTTATACATTGGCCAATAAGCCAAAAGTCAAAAAACTCATTCTAACCGGAAGCTCCGGCCTTTTCGAAAACTCGATGGGCGGATCATTTCCCAAAAGAGGGAGTTATGAGTATATAAAAGAGAGGGTTGAGTATACTTTTTACGACCCTAAAACTGCCACTCCTGACTACATAGAAGAAGTATTTGAAACGACAAAAAGCATTCCGAAGTGTATGCGTATTGTAGCGATAGCAAAGTCCGCGCAACGTCATAATATGGCCAAAGAGGTGCCATCTATCAAAATACCTACCTTGCTGGTATGGGGGCTTAACGATACAATTACACCACCTGAAGTGGCTCATGAATTTAACCGACTGATTCCTAATTCAACCCTAAGGTTTGTGGACAAATGCTGCCACGCACCAATGATGGAACACCCTGATAAGTTTAATGATATACTAAGTGAGTTTCTTTTAAATGAAGCTGCATGATAGCCAGTGACCTTATCAATTATATGATCCCTCCGCTCAAACTTGGCGACGAAATTCAGAAAGCAATGCTGTGGATGGAAGAGCTACATTCTACGGAGCTACCTGTTGTGGAAAAAGGAGAGTTTCTTGGGTTTTTAGTTGAGGAGACCATCCTCGAGCTAAACGGCGCTCTGGCATCCGTAGCTGATTATGAATTAATGGGGGTTAAATGTAAGGTTGACCAGTCGCAGCATTATTACGACGTGATAAGGGCCTGTGATAACAACGGACTTTCCCTGGTGGCTGTGCTCGATAAAGCCGGCGTATACCTTGGTGTCGTTACCCTTGAAGATGTCATTCAAGCATTTGCGATGACTTCATCTATCAAAAGCCAGGGAGGGATTCTGGTGCTTTCGATGAAGCAAATAGATTATTCATTGGCTGAGATTAGCAGGCTCATTGAAGCCGATAACGGAAAAATTCTCAGCTCTTACTTAACCGATGATCCTAATGACTCATCAAAAGTAAGTGTAACCATCAAAATCAACCTTGAAGATCTGAGTCGGGTTCAGGCAACCCTCGAGAGGTTCGGGTATCAAATTGTAGCGAAATTTAACAACGCACCAGAGCCCGTTGATGAACAGGAGCGCCTCGATATTTTAATGAAATATTTGGGCATCTAAGACCCAATAACTACTTGATCTGATATGAGAATAGCCCTCCATGGCCATAAGTTCAATAATGATACAATTCCGTTTATTCAGGAGGTTGTTTCTTTTCTTGACAAAGAGAAGGTAGAAGTGGTGGTCTCCCAGTCCTTTCGAAAACACGCCACTAAGGCAGGGTTTATACTCCCAGAGGGGCCTGACTTCAATAAAAGCGACCAAATTGATCCACTTGATGCAATCATCAGCCTTGGAGGTGATGGAACACTATTGGAGACCGTTACTTATGTTAAGCGTGCCGAAACCCCAATTTTGGGAATTAATACAGGCCGGCTGGGTTTTTTGGCTAATATTTCAAAGTTGGATATCGACAAAGCCCTTACTTCCTTTTTTGAAGGAAGGTTTACTTACGACTACAGATCACTGTTGAGACTGGAGACCAATAAAGATGTATTCGGCGACATGAGTTTTGCCATGAATGAGTTTACAATTACGAAAAAGGACACATCGTCAATGATCACTGTTAAGTGCTACATCAATGGCGAATACCTTAATTCTTATTGGGCAGATGGATTGATGATCTCCACTCCCACCGGCTCTACAGGATATTCGCTAAGTTGTGGAGGTCCGGTTATTCTGCCGCACTCAAACAATTTCGTTATTACACCGGTAAGTCCCCATAATTTAAACGTAAGGCCCCTTATTGTACCCGATGAAAGTGTGATTTCGTTTGTGATAGAAAGCAGGGGACGAAACTTTCTCGCATCTTTGGATTCACGATCTCACACGGTGGACTCATCTGTAGAAATGTCGGTCCGAAAGGAGGACTTTAGGGCCAAATTAGTGCAGCTAGATGGCTATTCATTTTTGGATACGCTCCGGAATAAATTAAATTGGGGCTTTGACTTAAGAAATTAATTGTACCCAGCGTCTGTTTTTTTACTATTTTTACAAAAAATTTTGACTCATAATGAGGAAGTTAATTCTTATACTTATCATTCTCGTGCCAGCACTGTTGGGTGGCCAGGAAGCGTTTGGTCAGTATAAACGCAAAAGTAAAGCGGCGTCGCAAAGAAATAAGGCTATGTCATCATACCGTGGTGGGCGTATCTCTGGTCCTATGTCTCGGTTTAAGCCTTACCATTCCGTTGGATTTAACGTTAATGCGGCCAACTATTTTGGTGATATAGCTCCACTATCTAGAAATTTTAGCACCGATATTTCTTTTACCAGGCCGGGTTTCGGCGTAACTCATACCTATAGAGCACATAAATCTGCCAGCATCAGATCAAGTTTCAACTGGATGAGGTTGAAGTCAGACGATTTTGATTCGGCGGACCCAACCAACATAGCCAGTCTTCCCAGATACACCAGAAACCTTTCGTTTAGGAATGATATCAAAGAACTAGCTGTCGTTATTACTTATGATATTTTCCCAAATGCAGGTGGTGCAGGAGCACGTCTGCCTTTTTCACCCTATGTGTTTGCGGGGGGTGCTATTTTCCTACATAATCCGAAAGGGTTGGTTCCTGAGTTAGGAAACAATGGTGCTCCATTGGCTGAAGCAGGTAACTGGGTGTCTTTGAGAGACCTGGGCACAGAAGGGCAGAACAGTGATCTGTATGACAAAAAACCTTATAAAGCCATGGAATATGCTATTCCATTTGGTATTGGGTCTAGATTCAGATTGCCTGGTCCGTTTGATGCTGCCTTTGAAATCGGGTACCGACTTCTATTTACGGATTATATCGATGACCTAAGTGGTACTTACATCGACCCAGGGGCGTTTGGAACAAATGAACTGGCCCGTACTATGGCCGATAGATCGTTTCAACTGACTTCAGCTTCCGGTCAGCCCAGGCAAATGTCACTAATATCAGAAGCCTATCTCGGCGGTGGCGGAGTAAGCAGTAAAGTGTCCACTGTGGATGGACAAGTATATCCGGCTTTTGCTGGTTGGGGCTTTGAAGACGATATCAGAGGAAATCCTAAAGACAATGACCAATATATCGTCACACAAATACGTTTGATGTATGTGTTCGGTAAAGTAAAGCGGACAGGCAAGTTCAGATAGGCCCGAGAAAATTGAGAAAAAACCTTACGATATCATTAATCACCAGTTTGCTGGTGATTTTTTTTGGGAGCGAAGTCTCTGCGCAATATACTGAATATGGTGGTGGACTTGGCGTGCTTACCTATACAGGAGACCTGAATCCTCGGCTAAGACTAAAAGGAGCTACACTAGGCGTTCACGGGTTTTACCGGATGAATATAAATAATGTGGTGAGCTTGAGGCTTGGACTTACCGGCGGAAAAATAAAAGGTGATGATCAAAAGGCTGTCGATATACTTGGAGTGAACAGAGATTACTCTTTTGATATTACGTTGATCGAAGGTTCTTCGGTATTCGAATATTATTTTTTAGACTACAAGCATCCACACACCAATGTTTATTGGTCTCCTTACTTTTTTGCTGGTTTTGGAATCTTTAAAACATTCGGGTTTGATGAAAGCCGGGGAGACTACGGAAAAATGCAGCCCGTTATACCATTTGGTGTTGGCATAAAGCAGCTGGTTGGCAAGAGGTTTGCTGTGGCTGCTGAGTTTGGGCTTAGAAAAACCTTTTTTGACTATCTGGATAGTGTTTCTGATGGAGATGTTACCCTCAAAAATTATCAGTATGGTAACCCAGAAAGCAAGGACTGGTACTACTTTCTGGGCTTCTCGGTAACCTACATTTTGTATGAAATTCCATGTCCCTTCCGGTATGTTCCCAACCGTTATGAGTATAATTGACTCTCCTATTTAGATTTCTGCTTATTTATTTACCTAAAAATTAGCAACTTTGCGGTTTGCTAGAGACCGAGAGACCCTTTGTGCATGAAAGAATTGATTAATTCAGACACTTTACCACGGCATATTGCAATCATCATGGATGGCAATGGACGCTGGGCGAAGAAGCGCGGAGCGGCAAGAATTTTTGGTCATCAGAATGCAATTCAGGCTGTTCGTGATGCTGCCGAAGGCTGTGCCGAATTAGGTGTTGACTATTTAACTTTGTACGCTTTTTCAACAGAGAACTGGTCCAGGCCAGTGGAAGAAGTGAATGGCTTAATGTCGCTATTGGTTGCTACCATTAAAAAGGAGTTGCCAACGTTACAAAAGAACAACATCAGGCTAAAGTCAATAGGAAACATTCAAAGCTTGCCTCGTGATGCTCAGGAAAACCTGGATTTCGCGAAAAAGGCAACCCAGTTCAATGATGGGCTAACCCTAATTTTAGCATTGAATTACAGCGGTAGATGGGAAATTGCCGAGGCAGTCAAAACTATCGCCGCCGATATCAAAAATGGACACATTTCGGATGCTGAGATAAGTGAAGAACTTTTAGAAACATATCTCAATACTAGGGGAATACCTGACCCTGAACTGTTGATTCGGACAAGTGGTGAGATGCGTATAAGTAACTTTCTGCTGTGGCAGGTTGCCTATACAGAGTTGTACATTACTGATGTTTTGTGGCCTGACTTTAGAAGGCAACACCTATATGAGGCCATAGTAGGGTATCAAAGGAGAGAAAGACGATTTGGAAAGATCAGTGAACAAGTGAATTCCTGACAATGAAGAAAGTAATAGTAATAGCTGTAGTCTGTTTGATTTGTTTTTCGCAAAGTGCGAATGCTCAAATTCGGCCAGGATTAAGAAGTAGCCCCGCTGCCAATGCAAATGGTATCCAGTTGGATTATTCTAATCCTAAAGAGTATGAAATTGGCGGCATAGAAGTGACTGGGTCTGAATACCTGGACAAGAATGCCATTATTTCTATCTCTGGACTAAGTGTGGGCTCCAAAATAAAAATCCCAGGCGATGCTGCATCAGGCGCTATTAAGAAGCTCTGGAACCAGGGAATCTTGGGAGATGTTTCCCTTTTTATCAATAAAATTGAGAATAATCAGGTTTTCTTAACGATTGAGCTGAAAGAGAGACCCAGGCTAACCAAATTTACATTTGAAGGACTAAATAAAACTCAAACGAGTGATATCGAAGATGATATCAAGCTTATCAAAGGGCGGGTAGTAACCGATGCGGTATTAAAAAATACTGAGCTCACCATTCAAAAGTATTTTCAAGGCAAAGGCTACCTCAATGCCGATGTTAGAGTGATTCAACAAAAAGACACACTATTATCGAACAGTGTGATGTTGAAAATAGTGGTGGATAAGAAGAATAAAGTAAAGGTGAATGAAATTGTCTTCACTGGAAATGATATTTTTCTTGATTCTAAGCTGAAGTCTAAAATGAAAAACACAGGTGAAAAGCTACGGTTCACCTTAATTGAAGACATAGTTGGTCGGGCTTTCAGGATTTTTAAGCCTAAAGAAGTGAAGGAGTTTGTGACTGAGTCGAAGCAAGTTGGTTGGAAAGAGTTTCGGGAATATATTCACAGCAATGTGAACATCAACATTTTCAAAACAAAGAAATTCCTTCAGCCGAAATACGAAGAAGACAAGAAAGCACTTATTACTTATTTCAACTCTCAGGGCTACAGGGATGCTGAGATTGTCGCAGATTCAGTGGTCAGGAATGATGGAAACCTGGATGTGTATATTACCGTGAGCCCAGGTCAAAAGTATTATTTTGGAGACATTACCTGGACCGGAAATTACGTCCATACTGATGAAACGCTGGATAAAGTGCTAGCTATCAAGAAGGGCGATGTTTACGATATGGAGCTGGTTCAAAAGAAGCTTACCTTCAACCCACAGGGTGCCGACATCAGCTCATTGTATATGGACAATGGTTACCTGTTCTTTGGTATCCAGGCCGTGGAGGTACAAATTAATGGGGATAGTATCAATTTAGAAATGCGGCTTTCTGAAGGTTCTCAGGCAACGCTTGATAAAGTGTATGTGTCAGGCAATGATAGAACAAATGACCATGTTGTCATTCGCGAGCTAAGAACACTGCCGGGTCAAAAATTTAGTCGTGCTGATGTGATTCGTACTCAACGAGAACTGGCGCAGTTGGGTTACTTTAACCCTGAAACGGTGACACCTAATGTGCTGCCAAATATCGCCAACGAGACAGCAGACATTGAATGGCAGGTGGAAGAAAGGCCAAGTGACCAGATAGAGCTCTCAGGTGGATGGGGTGGCCCCATTGGCTTTGTAGGTACATTGGGTGTAGTGTTCAATAATTTCTCTATTCGAAAAATACCTTACCCGAAAACCTGGAGCCCTCTGCCTGTTGGGGATGGTCAAAAGCTTTCAGTGAGGTTCCAGGCAAATGGTAAAAGATTCCAAACCTATTCGGTATCGTTCTCCGAGCCTTGGCTTGGCGGACGAAAGCCTAACTCCTTTGGCCTTTCCTACAGTTACTCTGTTCAACGCCAATATCTATTCAGTACCGCTCAACCGCCCATCGGATCTTTGGGAGTTCAGGGAATCACTGCTAGCTTAGGACGCCGTGTTACCTGGCCCGATGATTATTTTACCGTTAGCAACAGCCTTTCTTATTTGAAGTACAACTTGAATAATTATGGAGCTGGCTTCTCAAGTACCCAATCGCTTGGGTTTACAGATGGAGTCGCGAATAGCCTTACCTTTAATACAACTATTGCGAGAAACAGTGTGGATCAACCCATGTATCCCAGGTCTGGATCCAATCTTTCATTGACGGCGTCTTTCACTCCGCCTTACTCTGCTATTAGGGGCGAAAGCCTTTCGGACCTTCCACCTAACGAGCGGTACAAGTGGGTAGAATACCACAAATGGATGTTCGACTCCTGGTATTATTTGAAGCTGATTGGCAACCTTGTATTGGTAAACAGAGTGCACTTCGGTGTGATAGGCACCTATGACAAAGACAGTCCTGGCACGCCTTTTGAAAGGTTCTCTTTAGGAGGTAGTGGTTTGGCGGGTCAAAACTTTATTCTTGCCACAGATATTATCGGCCTGAGGGGCTATGCAGATAACTCTCTGCGAACCTACGATCAGGTAAATAATATTACTGGAGGGGTAATTTATAATAAATTTGTGTTCGAGTTAAGGTACCCAGTTTCGCTTAGTCCAACAGCTACTATTTATTTATTGACCTTTGCTGAAGGTGGCAATAACTGGAATGTGTTGAAAGACTATAACCCGTACAACTTATATAAATCTGCGGGAATTGGCGTTAGAGTGTTTATGCCTGCTTTTGGTCTTTTGGGCGTTGACTATGGCTATGGTTTCGATACCTTGCCTGGGCAAACTTCCAGAAGCGGTGGTCAGTTCCACTTCTCAATAGGGCAGCAAATACGCTAAGCTCATGTAATTATGAAACGGATAGTCTTTACACTATTTATTTTAAGTTTAGGGATAAATACTACCTTTGCCCAAAAATTCGGTTATGTTGACACAGGGTATATCCTTGAGCAAATGCCGGATTACAGAGAAGCCCAGGGAGAAATTGAGAAGCTCTCACTGTCCTGGGAGGAAGAAGTAAAGAAAATGTTCCAGGAAGTGGAGCAAATGGAAATAGCCTTCAATGCTGAGGAAGTGCTTCTGACCGAAGAGATGAAAAAGGACAGAAGGGCTGAAATCAACCGAAAAATGCAGGAGGTGAAAGACTACCAAAAGAAAGTATTTGGGTTTGAGGGTCTTTTTTTTCTCAAGAGAAAAGAACTTATCAAACCTGTGCAGGATAAAATATGGGAGGCGGTAGAAAAAATGGCAAAAAATAACCGCCTTGCTATTGTGTTTGATAAATCTGGAGAGTTGGTGATGATCTATACGGACCCGATCCATGACTACACCGACTACGTACTTGAAGAGCTTGGCTTGGCCAACGAAAACGATGTAATTAAAAATTAAAACTAAAAGTCATGAAACTTAGAAACTTGCTGTTTGGTGTATTTGTATCTTTTGCTGTTTCGGCTACAGCACAGGATCTTAAAGTTGGTTACACCAACGTAGATTATATACTCACTCAAATGCCTGAGGCAAAGCAGATAGAGGCAGACTTGAAAGCCTACGAAACTCAGTTGCAGAACCGCCTTCAGGCCAAAATTCAGGAGTTCCAAACAAAAGGTCAGGCTTTTCAAAACGGCTACCAGACCATGAGTGATGTAGAAAGAGCCGACAAGCAAGAAGAACTTCAAAACCTTCAGGCTTCTATTGAGAAATTTCAGCGCGATGCTCAGCAGTCAATGCAAGACAAAGAATTGCAACTGCTCCAACCAGCGTATGATAGAATTCAAAAGGCTATTGACGATGTATCAAAAGAAAACGGGTACACCCATGTTTTCAGGTCAGAAGCGCTGTTGTATGCGAGAGAAACTGATGAAATCTCTAACATTGTTCTTCAGAAAATGGGAATTACTCCAAAGGCTGCTACGGGCGGTAATTAATTAAAGACACTTTGCATGAAAAGCACCTGGAGCGCCGCTTCAGGTGCTTTTCATATTCTAGGCTTTACAAGGTCCGGGTGATGGCCGGTATAGAAAAACCTTTGGAAATAGTTATTTTGAGGGTTCCAAAAATGGTTCCTATGATAAAGTATTTAACAGCCCCTTTTATTAATTTATAAATACCATGGATAGAAAAATTCTGTTGATGGTAAATCCTGCGGCGGGCTATGGCAAAGGGGCTAAGATTGTTGGAGAGGTAGAGAAGTTTCTTCGAACGAACGACCTTGCTTACGAATCTTTTTTTACTAAAAAGGGTCAAAATGCAAAAGCAATCGTAAAGAAGCGACTTGACGATAGTTTTACTGATCTCCTGGTAATCGGTGGCGATGGTACGCTCAACGATGCTATAAATGGAATTGGAGATAAAAAACGTGTGGTGCTCAACGTTATTTCTACAGGCACCGGCAACGATTTCATCAAATCCGTTTATGTTGGCAACAATTTGATCCAGCAGCTCGACACCTTGCTCCATGGTGTTGAAAAAAGAATCGATTTAGGTGTTTGCAACGATCGTCTTTTTCATAATGGTGTAGGTATTGGTTTTGATGGTCAGATAGTGGCCGATATGAAGCAAAAAAAGCGGCCTAGTTTGTTATGGGGCTACGGTGCTTACCTATACAGGGTTCTACGTATCCTTAGTTCTTATCAAGAAAAGCCTCTCAGCTTTACCCTTGATGGTAAAAAGTATAATAAAAAGGTATTGCTACTGACTGTAGCCAACGGAACAACTTTTGGAGGTGGATTCATGCTTTGTCCAGACGCAAAGGTGGACGATGGTTTGTTGGAAGTGTGCCTTATTGAAAAGATGCAGCCTTGGAATAGGTTTTTGAATCTAAGCAAGCTTGGTTCAGGAGAGCATGGTAAGCTTGAAGAAGTAAGTTTTTTCAAAGCAAGCGAAGTAGTCATTGAGGAGGACAAAAAACAATGGATGCATATCGATGGAGAGCTATTTGGTCATCCTCCTTTTGAAATAAAAATCCTAAAGAATGCACTCACAGTAAGAGTAAGAGGATAGATTTAGGGAGCTTTCTTTCTTTTTGAAAATAAATAGTAAAAAGTACCTACAACCAAGAATAGAAGCAGCGAAATAAACTGCGAATGTGATAACACATCTTCAATGATAAATCCTCGTCTGAGGTCCCCTCTAAAAATTTCTGTTACCGATCTGCCAACGGCGTACATCATTATGTAAAGGAAAAAAAGCTGGCCTTCAAATCTCTTATGCCTTTTGAACATGATGAGTGTGACCAATATCGTGGATATAAGAAGTATTTCGTAAAGTTGCGTAGGATGTAATGCAGTGTTTAAGGGTTTTGCTTGTGAAAGCGAGTCCGAAAACGTGATTCCCCATGGCATATCAGTGGGGGAACCATAGCAGCAGCCAGCAAAAAAGCAGCCCATTCGCCCACTTATGTGAACAATGCAGCCGGTAATGGCCATAAGATCCATCATCGGCCAAAAAGGTAATTTGTGTTTTCTGAAGTACCAGATAACTGTTGGAATAGCAAAAATAAGTGAGCCGTAGAACACAAAACCAGTTCGGAAATTCTTAAGCATATTTGCCGGTTCGCTGAAGTAATAGGCGGGCGATTCAAAATAATAGAACAATTTTCCGCCAATAAATGCGGCTATAATTACCCACCTTGCCAAACCCTGAATAATATCGGAGTCAATGTCCAGTTCCTTCTTTGCAGTTCTTGATGTGTAAAAGTATCCAAGAGTCGCTCCAAGGGCGATCATCACGCCGTAGAAGTGAATGGTAATGGGATTGCCGAACAGATCGAATGAGATGAATTCCGGATGCATGATAGACTATGTTGCTATAGACTGAAGAAAATCTATTTATAAAGCTATGAAAATGTGGCTTTACAAACTGATTCCAATGTCGGTATTTGTATTTGTGCCAATTGTACGTCACCATATGGTCATGTTGAGTGCCAGACATTTCGCCTTAAGTGGCTGAAAGGAACGTTGCGATAGTAGGTTTATCTTTAGTTTATATTTTATACTGATGATGAATTCCTATTTAACGCCATGTTTCACAAAACTGGAGCGATGTATTTTTTTCCTGTTTTTCCAGTGGTTGTTAACGGGAATAACTTTATTGAAAATTCCGACAAGCTTTACATGTCTGCTATATTTGCACAAACATTACTTAGCCATGCTTTCAAGAAGACCCAGAAGAAACCGTAAGACGTCGGTAATCAGAGAAATGGTGGAGGAAACAAGGCTCTCCACTAAAGATTTTATTTTTCCGCTTTTCGTCATTGAGGGAGTCGCTAAGAAAGTGGAAGTAAAGTCAATGCCTGGCATCTATCGTTATTCGCTAGATCTGCTTTTAAAGGAAATAGAAGATTGTTTGGTGTTAGGAATCCGGACTTTTGCGATTTTTCCTGCAATTGACGACTCAAAAAAAGACAGGTATGCCACAGAGAGTATAAATGGCGAAGGGCTATACCTTAAAACACTAAGTGAGATAAAAAGAAGGTTTCCAGAGGCGTGCCTTATGACCGACGTTGCTATGGATCCCTACAGCAGTGATGGCCATGATGGATTGGTGTTAAACGGGCAGATTGTCAACGATGAATCACTGGAAATCTTAGGTAAAATGGCTGTAGCCCAAGCTGCCACAGGGGCTGATATGATTGGGCCATCTGACATGATGGACGGGCGAGTTGGTCATATAAGGAAAATGCTTGATGGCGCTGGTTTTACGAACACTTCTATTTTGGCGTATTCAGCTAAATATGCCAGTGCTTTTTATGGACCTTTTAGAGATGCACTTGATTCTGCACCGAAATCAGGCGATAAAAAGACCTACCAGATGGACCCGGCAAACAGAACGGAAGCTCTGGTAGAGGCTGAACTAGACTATGCAGAAGGCGCTGATATACTTATGGTAAAACCTGCACTGGCCTATCTCGACGTTATCAGACTTTTGAAAGACAATTTTCCTTTGCCTATTGCAGCTTATAACGTAAGTGGAGAATATGCGATGATCAAAGCGGCTGCGCAAAATGGTTGGCTTGATGGAGAGAATGCAATGCTTGAGTCGCTATTGAGTATCAAGCGGTCAGGAGCAAGCATAATTCTTAGCTACTTTGCCAAAGAATTTGCTCAGCTTCGAAAATAGGGATGTTGGGACACTAAGAAATAAAAAAGCACCGGACAATGTGCCCGGCGCTTTCCCGTAAGAGGATTCTACTACTTGTTATCTTTTAGGGTAGAGGATGTTTCGGACTACCCATACTTTACTTTCTATTTCCTGTCTGTCAAAATCTGCACCGTCTCTTCTTCCTACAATCAACGCTTTGAGGTAGCTATTCATTGCTTTTTTTGGCAAATCATTTTTTAGATAATAGTCGCCAAGCACAGTCAGGTTATACACTGACTCGTTGATATCCAAAGACATTGATAGCCAATCGAAGGCTTCCTTCAGGTTTTTGTCAATCACAAAGCATTTTTCTGCGGCTTTGGCTAAAGTTCTCCAATCGTGATAAGATGATTCCTCCACCATTTCACGTGCCTTAAGCACTACTTTACTTTCATTACTTTCTTTTGGGCCTTCTGCCCAAACATAGTTTGTCGCTCCCATTGACGCGGCATAAATCATTGCGAACGTCAAAATCCTTTTTACCGAGTTTTTCATAGCACGAAAATTTAAGTGTTTAATAATGACACATTAGTTTCCGATTGATTGTGCTATTCAAATCCTCTTACAAATCTTCACTAAAGACAGCGATTCTCCAGATGGGTTGCGTTGGCCTTTTGTTTTTTCAACCGACATCTAAAAATTCACCTTTGAAGGCGTACGGAGATTTTTACGGTTGGAGTATTAATTATTGGTTGGTATGTATACGATGCATTTCTCAATAAGTTGGTTGCATTCTGTTAAAAAAGGTTAAATGTAATGGAAAGTTCTAACCTCAATGCCTTTACAATTCCCCCTCTTTACAGTTGGCTATATCTTTAGTACCAGATAACTTGTAAAAAGTTACATTATTCATTTCTCAATCTTTTTGAACTCATGATAACAGACTGGAAGTTGTTTTTAGACGAGCATGAAGTCGACCCCGACCTTGGGTTTCTAGTTTCACCTTTTCCTGACACAAGCTTGTCTTCATATTTTGCTCCATGGGATCAGGCGGCAGCACATTTGCCCGACTGGATTGAAAAGGGAATAGTTGCTGAAGAAGCGTCGAAATTACCCTTTAAGGATCCAGGACGAATAAGCAGCAAAGGCGAGATGGAACGAGCCATGTTGGTGCTGTCGTTTTTAGGAAATGCAGTGGTTCATACTTCCAAAGAGCCGTCGGTATTGGTGCCCAGGAACATTTCTGTGCCATGGCGCTACATTTCGAGTCGACTTGGCCGACCACCTGTTCTGTCTCACGCTTCTGCTGTTCTTGCTAATTGGAGAGTGAAGGGAAACAATGGCGTCATGTCTTTAGACAATATAGCGCCGCTCGTTACTTTCACCCAGACTCAAGACGAAGCCTGGTTTTATATGGTCACGGTGGCCATTGAGTTACAGGCGGCAGAAGCCATTTCTGCGCTGGCATTGGCGCTGGAATATACCACCACCAATAATGCAGAGAATATTCTTCAACAGCTGAAAGTGATAAGGAATGCTGTGCGGATGATGACCGCTACCCTTAAAAGGATGAGAGAAAAATGTGATCCTGTTATTTTTTATACAAGAATTCGTCCTTTTCTAAGCTCCTTTAGCGAAGTAAGATACGATATGGGGGGAAGAGAGATAGTTGAAAGCTGGCATGGAGGAAGTGCCGCTCAAAGCGCTGTGTTACAGTACCTCGACGCAGGACTTGGAATAGCACACAACGAACCACAAGCTTCTGCCTATATGAAACAGATGTTGGCTTATATGCCCCCGAAACATGCTGCTATAGTGAAAAAGCTAAGTCGGAGCTCCGCGTTGAAGGACTATTGTACATCTGACACAACGCTCCAGTTCTTTTTTGACAAGGCTGTTGAAACGATACATGACTTTCGAACCGAGCATTTTAAAATAGCGCACGAATATATAGTGGCTCAGGCAAAGGCGGAACAAGGTGTGATTGGAACTGGTGGGACAGATGTGTCTGGTTTTCTAAAAGCCATGAGGGATGAGACAAAAAAAAGGTGATTAAACTAATCACCCTTTTCACGCTTAAACAACACCCTAATTTATTTTATGGCAAATTCTTACATGAAATCATAAAGAATTAATTTTATGCTTCAAATATGACCCAAAAATTTCTAAAAAAATGCAAATAAGAAAGCTTTAGGTTTATTATTTGCCCAATTATCTGAAAAATTACACATTTGAGAATTTATTGGGTTATAAATTGATCTACTATGAATTTTTTTATAAAAACACTCTGTTCTTTGATACATTTTCAATAAAAGAAAGCCACGTCCTAAATCGCCCCTTTTAGAGGCTATTGAAGAGATGAGATTTTTAATAAATTTTGCCTTTCAATGCGAATCATTCAAAATATTCCGTATTTTCATGATACCGTGACAATTATAATGTGAAGTTTATAAAAAGTCGTTCTCCTGATCGGGCCTTTTTAATAATTTCATAAAAACGGTTCCACATTAATCCCAAGATGATAATTGGTCTTTTCTCAGAAAGGCCTTGATGATTTGCTTTTGGAAAAGCGCATCTTGAACGTTTTAGACATCCTAAGTATGGAAGAATTAAAGGAACAACGTGAGGGCTTATATTGCCCAGAGCTAGAGCACGACAATTGTGGCATGGGCTTTATAGCCAACTACAATGGCATAAAATCCAACGAAATAATCACTGGAGCTATTTCCATGCTTGAAAACATGGAGCATCGAGGAGCTACTGGGGCTGAACCCGAAACAGGAGACGGCGCAGGAGTCCAGTTTCAGATCCCTTACGAGTTTTTTGAGGTAGAAGCACTGGCTTCCGGTGTAAAGCTTCCTGCCCCGGGGAAATACGGAGTAGTTACCTTGTTTTTGCCTAAAGACCAGCGCAGCAAGGAGGAAGCTATCAGCCAGCTGAACCAAATTGCCGCTGAAAGAGAATTCAATATAGTGTTCCGCAGAAAAATCCCAACTGACAATAGTAAAATTGGATTGTCAGCCAGACAGACTGAGCCGGATATGTATCACTATTTTCTGGTGCCAAAAAACGGATTTGATGACCCTATGGTATTGGAGCGCAAACTTTACGTTTTCAAAAACCAGGTATCTCACTTTATTGGTTGGAATCACCCCGACTTCTATATAGCGTCATGTTCTGCGTTCAAGGTAGTGTACAAAGGTCAGCTTCGAACTGATCAACTTAGATTCTATTATACTGATTTGAGGGACAAAAGGCTTACCTCTGCCTTTGCAATGATTCACTCGAGGTTTTCAACCAACACATTTCCCAAGTGGAAGCTCGCTCAACCTTTCCGCTTCCTGGCTCATAATGGCGAAATAAATACCATTCGGGGAAACGTAAATAAAATGAAGTCGAAGCAGGTCCTTATGGAGTCTTCATTGTTTACAAAGGAGGAGATGAGATGGCTGTTACCTATTTGCGACTCCAGCGATTCTGATTCCGCCAACCTGGATGCAATGATCGAGCTCCTCGTTCTTTCAGGCAGAAGTATTCAACACGCCATGATGATGTTGATACCAGAAGCGTGGCAGAACAACCCTCTTATGGATGAGGATAGGAAGGCATTTTACAAATTTCACGCTTCTATGATGGAACCGTGGGATGGCCCTGCTGCCGTATGCTTTACAGATGGACTAAGAGTGGGCGCAACCTTAGACCGAAATGGGTTGCGACCTGCCAGGTATACAGTTACCAGCGATGGGCTTATTATTCTTGCTTCGGAGACGGGTGTGCACCCAATAGATCCATCAAAAATTATTTCTAGCGGCAGGTTGCAGCCCGGTAAGATGATATTGGTGGATTTGATAAAGAAGAAAGTACTTTTTGATGAAGAGATTAAGCAAGAAATTTTTGACCGACAACCCTATTCGGACTGGATCAAAGGCAACAGAACCAAGCTAAGGTTATTACCTGAGCCAAAAGAGCTTCACCCGTCATTTCAGGATGAGCAACTCAGCGTAAGGCAGTTGGCGTTTGGCTATTCAAATGAGGATATAAGAACGATACTGAAACCGATGGTTGAAGATGGTAAGGAGCCTCTAGGCTCAATGGGAACAGACACGCCAATTGCCGTTCTTTCGAACCAACCACAGCACCTCTCTTTTTACTTCAAACAACTTTTTGCACAAGTAAGTAACCCACCCATTGATCCCATCCGGGAAAGGTTGGTGATGTCTCTGTTTACAAGGGTAGGTATTTCCAAGAATATTCTGGCAGAAACACCGGAACATTGTCGGCAGATACACATCTCCCAGCCAGTACTCGACAAACCAAACTTTGAAAAGTTATTGCAATGGGATCATAAGCACTACAATTATAAGATCATCAACATCCTTTTCAATGGCGATGGTAAGTCTGGCCGACTTGAAGAGGGCATCAACGAAATTTGTAAAGAAGCAGAAAAGGCGATCGCTGAAGGTTCCAATATTTTGGTGCTTAGCGACCGAAACCTGAGCAAGAGTCGTCCAGCTATTCCTTCGTTGCTGGCTTTAGGGGCTGTACAAAACCACCTTGTCAAAAATAAACTCAGGACAAAAGCGAGTTTGATAATTGAATGTGGCGATGCTTTGGAAGTACATCACTTTGCAACCCTTGTAGGATTTGGAGCAAGTGCGATCTATCCTTACATGGCTTTTGACACTATTTCAGATCTTGTCAAAAAAGGGAAACTGGAGAAGCCACTCACCAATAAGGAAGCCAATGCCAAGTTCATAAAAGCAATCGGCGATGGAATACTTAAGGTAATGTCGAAGATGGGTATCTCCACTCTTCAGTCATACCAGGGAGCTCAGATTTTTGAAATACTAGGGCTTTCAAGCGCTGTTGTAAATAGGTGTTTTTATGGAACGATCTCTAGAATTGAAGGCTTGAGCTTTGATGGCATTGCCAGAGAAACGTTGGCGAAACACAAACTGGCTTTTGGAGAAGGGAATCTGAACAAGAGATTGCCCGAGGGGGGAATCTATCAATGGAAGCGTCGTGGAGAGGCACATTTGTTTAACCCCGACACAATCCATTTGCTTCAAAAATCTACAAGACTCAAGTCGTACGATTTATATAAAAAGTACTCTGAGAAGATTAATAATCAAGAGGAGAAGGCAATTACCATAAGAAGTTTGCTTGAATTCAAACAGGCGAAACCCATCCCACTAAAGGAAGTAGAATCGAAAGAAGAAATTTTTAAAAGATTTGCAACTGGGGCGATGTCGTTTGGTTCTATTTCGTTCGAGGCACACACAACGCTTGCCATCGCCATGAATCGGATCGGAGGAAAAAGCAATAGTGGTGAAGGCGGCGAAGACCCGATTCGTTATGAAAGAAAGCCAAACGGCGACTTTATGCGATCAGCTATCAAACAAGTAGCCTCTGGACGGTTTGGTGTATCTTCCTATTATTTGAGTAATGCTGACGAGCTTCAAATCAAAGTAGCCCAAGGGGCAAAACCAGGTGAAGGTGGTCAGCTGCCCGGTCATAAGGTGGATGACTGGATAGGCAGAGTAAGAAATTCTACGCCTGGCGTAGGCCTTATTTCCCCTCCACCCCATCATGATATTTATTCGATTGAGGATTTAGCACAGCTGATCTACGATTTAAAAAATGCCAACAGAGAGGCCCGAATCAATGTCAAATTGGTTTCCGAGGCGGGTGTTGGCACTGTTGCTGCTGGAGTAGCAAAGGCGTTTGCCGATGCGATTTTGATCTCTGGTTATGATGGGGGTACAGGTGCTTCTCCCATAAGCTCTATTAGGCATGCTGGCTTACCATGGGAGCTTGGGCTGGCTGAAGCTCATCAGACTTTAGTGAAGAATAGGTTACGTTCGAGGGTTGTTTTACAAACCGATGGCCAGATTAGAACCGGACGTGACCTAGCTGTTGCAGCATTACTTGGTGCCGAAGAGTGGGGGGTTTCCACTGCGGCGCTAGTCACTATGGGTTGTATCATGATGAGAAAGTGTCATTTGAATACCTGCCCTGTTGGTGTGGCCACTCAAAACCCAGACCTAAGAGCACTGTTTACTGGTAATCCAGATGATGTAATTGCTATGTTTACTTATATGGCTGAGGAGCTGAGGGAGATAATGGCCTCGCTTGGCTTTAGAACAGTGAATGAGATGGTGGGCCGCGCAGACATGCTTCAGGTGAAAGAGAAACTGCCAAGCTGGAAAGCAGAGACTATCGACCTAAGTCTACTGTTGAAATATGCTGAGCCAACTGCGGGAGAGACCGCTTACCATTCGATTCCCCAAAAGCATAAACTCAATGAAGCGCTGGATTGGAAACTTTTGAAAATAGCTCAGGCGTCTATTGACTCGAAGCAGTTTTCCTCTGGAAAATTAAAAATCGTTAACACCAATAGATCGGTGGGAGCCCTTATTTCCAACGAAATTTCGAAAAAGTACAATGCAGAAGGACTTCCGGAAGGCACGATTAGGATCAATTTCCGTGGTTCTGCCGGACAGAGTTTTGGCACTTTCGGGGCGCCAGGTCTTAAGTTTGTGCTTGAGGGTGAAGCCAACGACTACTTCGGAAAGGGCCTTTCTGGTAGCCAGCTCATAGTTTTCCCAGACAGGCGCACGCAGTTCGTACATGACCAGCAGATCATTATAGGTAACGTAGCACTTTATGGAGCTACTTCAGGAGAGGCTTATATTAACGGAATGGCCGGAGAGAGATTTGCGGTGCGGAATTCTGGTGCCAATGCAGTTGTAGAAGGGGTCGGCGACCATGGTTGTGAATACATGACTGGTGGAAGGGTGATTATTTTGGGGCCGACTGGCAAGAACTTCGCTGCTGGTATGAGTGGTGGAATAGCCTATGTTTATGAACCTGGCGACCTGTTCGCGCAGCTTTGTAATATGGAAATGGTTTTGTTTGACGCGATGGACCACCAGGACGTTTCTACCATTAAAACACTCATGACCAATCATTTAAAGTTTACTGGAAGTAAAAAAGCGGAAACGATTTTGGCCGAGTGGGACAGGCACATTGGTAAGTTTATCAAGGTAATGCCAAAGGAATACAAGGAAGTTTTGGCAAATGCCAATAAGCGTAAAATTCGTCAAGCAGTTTAAGATTATGGGAAAAGTAACAGGTTTTTTGGAATATAATAGGGAGCTACCTACCGCTAAGCCTCCCAAGCAGCGTATCAACGATTATAAAGAAATATACGATGAGTTAGCTGATGAAAAGACAGAAGAACAAGCAGCCAGATGCATGAGCTGTGGTGTTCCGTTTTGTCATACCGGATGCCCGTTGGGTAATAACATCCCTGAGTTTAACGACGCAGTGTATCAGCAAGACTGGGAGCTCGCTACCGAGATATTAAGTAGCACAAATAACTTTCCAGAGTTTACAGGAAGAATTTGCCCAGCTCCATGTGAAGGATCTTGTGTGCTAGGAATTAACAAGCCCGCAGTAACTATTGAGCACATTGAGAAATCAATCGCTGAAAAGGCATTTGAACTAGGCCTGATAAAACCGAACATACCTAAGAAAAAAACCGGAAAGTCGGTGGCCGTAATAGGGTCAGGTCCAGCCGGTTTAGCAGCAGCAGCACAGCTGAATAAAGCAGGTCATACTGTGACGGTTTATGAACGAGCGGCCCAACCAGGCGGACTATTGCGATACGGAATACCAGATTTTAAACTGGAAAAATGGGTGGTGGAACGCCGTGTTGAAGTAATGAAGGCTGAAGGAATAGCATTCAAATGTGGCGTGAATGTAGGCGTCGATATCACTGCAACGGAGCTTCAATCGAACCATGATGCCATTTTACTGGCTGGAGGATCTACTATTCCGAGGGATGTGCCAATTCCTGGGCGCAATTTGAAAGGTGTTTATTTTGCTATGGAATTCCTTACGCAGCAGAATAAAGAAGTTTCCAACGAAAGGATAGCCGATGCTCGTATCATGGCTACAGGTAAAAATGTGATGGTTATTGGCGGTGGCGACACAGGGTCTGACTGTGTGGGTACTTCCAATCGGCACGGAGCAAAATCGGTGACGCAGCTTGAACTTTTGCCTCAACCACCTACTTCACGACCGGTGGACAATCCGTGGCCCGAGTGGCCAATGACACTTAGAACGTCATCGTCACACGATGAAGGTTGTGAAAGAGACTGGGCTGTGCTTACCAAAGAGTTTGTCGGCGACAAGAACGGAAACCTTGCCGGTGTCAAATGTGTCAATATCAAATGGAAAGCGGCAAAAGCCGGTGCTAGACCCGGTTTTGAAGAGATTGCAGGAACGGAAAGAGTTATTCCTTGCGAACTGGCGTTGCTTGCGGTCGGTTTTATTGGTCCGCAAAAAGAAGGATTGATCGACCAATTGAAGGTAGCATTGGATGAAAGAGGTAATGTAGCTGCAACAGACTATAAAAGCACTCAGGCTAACGTTTTTGCCGCTGGGGACTTGCGCCGCGGGCAGTCTTTAGTAGTTTGGGCAATATCAGAAGGCCGTGAGGCAGCAAGGGCAGTCGATATCCATTTGATGGGGTCTAGCGAATTGGAGTCAAAGGACTCTTCTTCGATTTCGGCTTTGATTTAACTATTTAAAGGCATTTTGTGACTGAGGCTGACTGCTGTCGTACACACGTATGGCAACCACGTCGGCCTCAGCTGTTTTTAAACCATTCACCAAAACATCGCAGGAAAAAACTGTTTTCCGGCCCTTCACTTCTACAACTTTTGCTCTCAATTCAATCGCTTGGTCGTTAGGAGTAGGTCGCAGATATCGTACATTCAATGTACCAGTAGCATATCGGTATTCAGGAAAAGAATCAAGTCCTCGTTCCTCGTTTTTATATGCAACTGCCATAGCAGATCCCATGCAATGGCAGTCGATGATGGTGGCTAAAATTCCACCATTGAGTAGGTTGGGCCATCCATGGTACTTTTCCTTTGATTCCCATTTGCATACAGCCTCTTCTCCTTCCCAGTAACTCTTTATTTGCAGGCCGTCAGGGTTATGTATTCCACAACCGAAACATACATTTTCGGGCATGAAGTCTTGAAAGTATTCTGGTGTCGTATTTTCCATTTTACAATCGCTATTTTAGCTGTCAAGTTATTAATTTCATTGAACTGAGATGTAGTTATGCCTGACGTAAAAATACTTGACCTTCATTTTTTAGGTTTAGAAAAAACCATTTCTGCTTTTTTAATCATGACAAACGCTGGTCCGGTTCTGATTGAAACCGGACCGCATTCTGCTCTTGAGTCACTTAAAAAGGCCCTTGCGGAACACGGCGTTGCGCCCGAGGACATCAAACAAGTCTTTTTGACCCATATACATTTAGATCATGCCGGAGCTGCCTGGTATTTTGCCAGCCTAGGTGCGACAATCTATGTCCATCCCTTAGGAATTAAGCATTTGGCTGATCCTTCTAGGCTTATGGAGTCAGCAAGACGCATATATCAGGATAAGATGGATTACCTATGGGGCCAGATGCACCCTATTGCAAGTAACAAATTGAAAGAAGTCAGCGACCAGCATACAATTGACATTGGCGACGTCTCCATTAAGGCACTCCATACGCCTGGTCATGCAATCCATCATATTGCCTGGCAAATTGATGACTTTCTATTTTCGGGTGATGTAGCTGGAGTAAAAATAGAGACAGGGCCGGTAGTTCCACCTTGTCCGCCTCCAGATATCAATATTGAAAGCTGGAAGGAGTCAATTTTGAAAATCAAGCAAGCAGGGGTAAGTAGATTATATCTTACACATTTTGGCGCTATTGATCACGTCGAAAATCACCTTTCTGATCTTGAGCTCGTCCTAGATCAGTGGGCGGCCTGGATAAAAGGTAAGATGGATGAGGGTATGGAAGCCAATGAAATGACACCGATGTTTCAAAAATTCGTTGCGGACGGACTGAAGTCACTTGGTTCAACAGAAAGTCAAATAGCCCAATATGAAGCTGCCAATCCTGCATGGATGAGCGTGGCAGGGCTTATCCGCTATTGGAATAAGCGACAAGGAATTAAGTGAACTTTATAGTCCATATGCTTTAATGGAAATTTAGTATCTTTATTGAGATGGTCTTTCTTGGTCCATTTTTAGCCCTTATTTGCTCTTATATGAAGAATGCTACTCTACCTGTTGATGTTGAAAAGTTTATAACAAAGAATGGTTATTCTTTTCAGGATTTGGATACCAAAAAAGTATTTAGCAATAGCACAGGATTGTCATGGTTTTTGACCCTAATAGCTATCTTTGTTGGGATTTTTCTGATAATCGGGGGTATCTTTTTTACAGCACTTTTTATTGTTGGGCCAGTCGTTCTTTTGATTCCCTTATTTGCTTACCTGAGGCGAAAGAAGTTTGTATTTGATTTTGCTTCTGAGACTTTCGAAATCAACGAATCAGCATTTTCCGGCAAAAAAGCCAAGTATCCATTTAGGGAAATTAGGGCGGTTGAAATAAATTATTTCATAGCCGATGGAGCTGCATCAGCATTTGCTGAAAGTCAGCAGGAACATAATTATCAAGTCTTTTTAAGAGCTGCAAACGGAAAGGAACATGAGCTGTTTAAGATAAAAGAGACAGGGTTCAACCCAATTGATAAAATTGCAGCTGTCAGATACACACTGTCCAGCTGGTTGAAGATAAAAAATTAGGCTTTTTTGCTTTCGAATTAATTACCAATCAGCCCAAGAAAACAAGGCACTCATTTGAGCACCTTGTTTTTGAAATATTCTAGCGTTGGTTTTAAGCCTTCGGCCCTTGAGAACTTCGGCTCCCACCCAAGAATTTCTTTTGCTTTTGTGGTGTCCGGCTTTCGTTGCTTTGGGTCATCAGTTGGTAGCGGCTTGAAAATCAACTTTTGATTTGCATTGGTAAGTTTAATTATTTCCTCGCCAAACTGCTTGATCGTGATTTCATCAGGATTTCCAATGTTGACTGGGTAGGGGTAATCGCTCAAAAGAAGTCGATAGATACCTTCAACAAGATCATCTACATAGCAGAAAGACCTTGTTTGTGAGCCATCTCCAAAACACGTGAGGTCTTCACCTCGAAGTGCCTGAGAAATAAAAGCAGGTAATACACGGCCGTCATCCAGTCGCATTCTCGGGCCGTAAGTATTGAATATTCGGATAATTCTAGTTTCTAGTCCATGGAAAGTGTGATAGGCCATCGTAATCGCTTCCTGGAATCTTTTAGCTTCGTCATAAACACCTCGAGGGCCTACGGGGTTTACGTTTCCCCAGTATTCTTCCGTTTGAGGATGTACCAATGGATCTCCGTATACTTCCGAAGTTGAAGCGATCAATATCCTTGCATTTTTAGCTTTGGCTAGACCTAACAAGTTATGTGTACCTAGCGAGCCAACTTTAAGTGTTTGGATAGGCATTTTCAGATAGTCGATTGGACTAGCTGGAGATGCGAAGTGAAGGATGTAGTCCAAATCGCCAGGTACATGAACAAACTTGGAGACGTCGTGATGATAGAAAACAAAATCCTCCCTTGAGAATAAGTGTTCTATATTTTCTAACGACCCAGTTATCAGGTTATCCATGGCAATGACATCATAGCCTTCCTTTAGAAACCTGTCGCACAAATGAGACCCCAGAAAGCCAGCGCCTCCGGTGATTAATATTTTTTTCTTTCTTGCCATTTTCAGATATAATTAAAATTAGAATTTGCCTGCGGCATCTTGAAGAGTACCCAGGTTTTTGTCTTTCTCTGACAGAATCAGCGACAAGTTATCAAGCTTCCAGTCGATGTTGAGTGAAATATCGTCGAAGCGTATCCCATCGTCGAAGTTTGGGGCATATGGCCGGTCGACACAGTAGAAAAACTCGGCAGTTTCGGATAAGATGACGAAACCATGAGCAAAACCTCTGGGTACGAACAACTGTTTTTTATCTTCAGCACTCATTTCAATACTAAAATATTGCTGGTAAGTGGGAGAGCCTTCTCTCAAATCAACAGCTACATCTAAAATAATGCCCGAAAGCACTCTTACCAGTTTTGCCTGGGTGAAGGGTTCACGTTGAAAATGAAGTCCCCGGAGCACTCCTTTTGATGACTTTGACTGGTTGTGCTGCACAAAGTCTGCCTTAATTCCTGTTGCCTGTTCAAACTTGGCGGAGTTAAAACTCTCGAAAAAGTAACCACGTTCGTCTTCAAATACTTTGGGTTGGATGATAAATAAGCCAGGAAACCTTGTTTCTTCAATAATCATTTGATTAGGTTTAATAAGTAACTGCCGTATCCGCTCTTTACCAAAGGGTTGGCGAGTTTTGCCAGTTGCTCCTTGCCAATAAATTTCATTTTGTATGCTACCTCTTCAATGCAGCCTATTTTTAGTCCCTGCCGCTCTTCGATCACCTGTACAAACTGTCCTGCTTGCATCAATGATTGAATAGTCCCGGTATCAAGCCATGCTGTCCCTCTATCGAGGATGCCGACAGACAATTTTCCTTCCGCAAGGTAGACTTTGTTCACATCTGTGATTTCTAGTTCGCCTCTGGGGCTTGGCTTTAGCTCTTTTGATATTTTAACGACGCTATTGTCGTAGAAATAGAGGCCGGGAACTGCAAAGTTAGATTTAGGTTTTGCCGGTTTCTCTTCGATGGACAAAGCTGTGAGCTGCTCATCAAACTCCACCACTCCATACCGTTCCGGGTCGGTTACATGGTAGGCGAAGATGACACCTCCATCAGGATCGCTTTTGCTTTGCAAAAGTTTCGCCATGCCCGACCCGTAAAAAATATTGTCACCTAAAACGAGTGCTACCTTGTCATAGCCAATGAAAGATTCTCCAATGATGAATGCTTGCGCCAGCCCTTCTGGATTCTCCTGAACCGCATAGGTAAACTCGCACCCAAGGTTTTTCCCATCACCCAAAAGGCTTTTGAAAAGAGGTAAATCATGTGGTGTAGATATGATCAATATTTCACGTATTCCAGAAAGCATCAAAGTGCTCAATGGATAGTAGATCATAGGCTTGTCGTAGACAGGTAAAATTTGCTTACTAACGGCTAAAGTCAAAGGGTGGAGTCGGGTGCCCGATCCACCAGCTAAAATGATTCCTTTCATTCTATAATATGGATGAACTGATATTGAGAGCGCAAATTAAGAATAGTAGGTGATTTTATCTTTTAATTGACTTATTAATGAGTGGATCGTTATGACAATGTAATGGTGCTACCTCCTTTTTTCCATTAGTGAAGCGCGGTTCGACGGGTATATTAGGGACAAAACTATTTTGGTAAGTAAATAGCAAGGTGAATACATCCTGCCGTTCTGCGAATGTTTAGTGAGTTCCTGCCTACTTCATTCTCGTTTTTAGCCGAAAATAGTTTACTCCTTTTCTCAGAGAAACTGTAGTACCACTGATAAGCTGCTGTCCTGAAAGTGCTGTAGTACTGGAATTTTGTAAGTCAGTAAACTCATAGTGACTCGTTGTGTCAGCAGTGAACCACTCCGGAAACTGATTGATCCGAGGCCAATCCCATGGCATGTGCATATTGGCTTGGTGCCGGTCGACGTCAAACTTAAGGATGCCCTCCCAATCAGAGTCCACAGTAACACTAATCAGCAAATCCTCTCCGTTCCGTACTACCCCTGGGCGTATGTCAGAGCGCCAGGGAGATACAGTCATTCCTTGAGTCTTCCATAAGCAATACATGATAGTTGTTCTCGCAAAGTTGCCATCGCCATGCCATCCCTCAATGACACCTGACGAGCGCCACTGCTCCGTGTTCGGCCGGCGACTGGAATCCTGCATTGACCACATTACTTGCATTTCGCTGTCGATCCAGCTGGCTGTGCTGGCAATGGGCTCACGGTTATATAGGTTGAGTGCCCCTTCTATTGCATCGGCGTATCCGTCGGCTGAGCCTGTTTCCCAGTCGAAATTTTTGTACTTGATGTTGAGCACATTGAGCGCTTTCAAAGTAGCCTCACGGTAGGCTTCAGTCGAATCGATTTGATATACTGTATAGAAACCGTTGAGGTTGTAGCCAAAGTTATCTGCTGTGCCCGAAGAAAGTACCTCACCTGTTTTGGGGTTGACAGAATTATAGAATAAGCCATCCTCATTTCTGCCTACCTCCAGAATCCGGTCGAGCATCTCATGAATAAGGGGCTGGTAGGCCGTTTTTTTCATTGGGCTGGCCATGTTAAGCGTTGCATAAAGTTCACACAAACCCGAAACCACCTCACAGCCGTGGTCTCGCAACCTGAGCGTTTCAAAATCTTTGGTGGGATGTTGATCGCCTAGCAGGTAATAGTCGCCCAGCCGAATGGCCCATTCGAGGTACTTCTGGTCGCCTGTCATCCAGTAGATGCGTGACAGCACCTGTAGCATTTCTCCGTTCACCTCGACATTGGTAGACACGATATTGCCGTAGGGTGTTTCAATAGGGGCATGTTTCCACATATCGTCCAAAATGCCAATCATTCGCTCCGACCAGGGGCTGGTGCCCAGCCATTCCGTCAAGGGCAGCAGGCCATCTTTAATATACTCCGAGGAGCCAAACATGATGCTGTTCAGATCCGGCTCAGGCTTGTCAAAGCCTTTTTTCGAGAAAGAATAGGTGTCCGGCAGGCGATCGATACGAGGGGTGAGCTGGGTTTCGGTATGCAGCATGTCCAGCATTCTGCCATTGAAAAGCTCCTCGTCAGCCAATGCTGCAGTTAACACCATAAAAGGGTAGTTGTCGGCGGCGGCATCCCAGGCGTTCCAAATGTCTTTGTTTTCATAGAGGTTGCGGGGAATCAAGCCGGTGGTAGAATCGGCGTGCTCGAGCCAGCTGTTAGTGAAGCGAAGGCAGCGCTCCAAGCCTTCGTTGACCAGCAGGCCATTGGCCCGGGCCTGCTTCAAGGCTAGACTATCCGACGGGGTAAGAACTACAGAATTGTTGGGGGTTTCTGAGCAAGAGGCCAGCATAGCACCAATTGCCATAAATGCCAGGATGAGGGT
The DNA here is from genome assembly GCA_964351395.1 of uncultured Roseivirgaceae bacterium. Taxonomy (GTDB): domain Bacteria; phylum Bacteroidota; class Bacteroidia; order Cytophagales; family Cyclobacteriaceae; genus Imperialibacter. Next base: position 513,677 of record CAYGOF010000001.1, on the reverse strand, counting down.
TGTGTATTTCATGCTATCTAAGATATAGAAAATACTTTGCTCTTTATGCTGCAATGGCTGAGTTCTCCAATTGCTTGTTTCATAAATGAGGCCGAGTCCCTTATCCGCCTATTTTGACTTAAATGCTGTGCATTCCGCTTTGATCACCCAAGCATAGAAGTCGCTCTTTTGCCATTCAGCTTCCTGACTTTTGCGGTAGAAACCCTCATCACCTTTAATGCCGATATGCGCTGGCGCTTCCGCTGGTGGAGTGCCGAGTATAAATTCTTCTTTTGTCCACTGCAGGGCAACAAAAAAGTTGCGATTCACCACAATATTATAGCTGCTGACATTGACTTCCACCCAGCCCTTCTTTTCCGAACCAAGTACGGAAACTTTTTTGGGCAGTAGGCTGACTCCTGGCCCACCATCGCTTCCTTGGTCGTAGACATCGAACAAAAATTCAAAAGGTCTACCGGACCAGTTAGAAACATGAAAGGCTATTTTGTTCAAGAAGAGAGAATCGCCCCTTACTTTCATCTGTTTGGCAGCTTCGCCGAAATGTCCAGCAACGAAAGATGAAGGGCTCAACAAACCAGCATTTTTTTGCCCCAGCACCACCTTTTTCCCAAGAAGGTCTTCTTCCACCACCACATCCTTGAGTCGGGCATAGCGTTCTTCCAGGATGATTCTTTCCATGCCGTTCCAGTTTGCGACTGGTATGCCTGTGTTTTTGTAACCAAGGGCTGACACTATCACTGAATCGGTGGTGCTGCGATTGATCCGTGTACTAAATTGTCCGTTGAAGTCTGAAGTTAATTTTTCATCGGTTCCCGGAAAGGACACCAGTGCACCGGGTATGGGTTCGTTGGTTTTGGCGTCAACCACAACACCTTCAAGATCGATCCATTCAGGTTGGCTGCTAAGCAGTTCAAAATCGCCGTACGCTTTTGAAGGGTCTATCACTTCAGTGCCGAGAGATGTGAGTTTGGTAGAGCTTTTCTTTAAAGCCTTGGTAATGGAGCTTACCAGGCTGATTAATTCGGATTTTTCGTAGTAGCCGTAATCCACGATGTCGATCACAAGCCTGGTCTCGTTTGGAAAAAATGTTTCGCCTGCGGCCATTAGTCTTTTGATTGGCTGCTTGAAATTCGGCAGCATAGCAGAGGCAATGAATTCAAGATGGGCGCTGTCCGCATCGGTAAATCCAAAGGTCCAGTGTACTTGTTTGTCGGAAAGACCGTTTTTGGCTAAGCCCTCGTACAACAGCTCCACCCGTTCTTTGGGAGACCTGGTTGGCTTTTGGGCATGCACCTCAAACAAGGCAAAAAGTAAGAGAAAAGAGAATACTATTCTGGTCATTAAATAGTTTTGAATGGGCGATAAACCTATCCTATTTTAGTTTTTAATCAAATAGACCATTCTTTATTAATCTTTTTTTAGTTGTTCGATGCTTAATTTAAAGATGCTTTTTTGCTGCTTTAGAGGTTCAAACACCATAGTTTTTGCGGACCAGCTAGTTATTACGGCTTCTTAAAATAACTGGGGATATCTCTCAGCAAACCACCCCACCAGGGCTTTAATCCCAAATAGTGCCTTCTGGTAAATACGCTGAGGCTTGACAAAGCAAGGATGATAAAGAAAGCGCCACTTGTTTCGAGTTCGGCTAAAATGAGCCCGAGTGCAACTATGATTGCTAGGCTAAGGATAAAAAGCTTTTGAGTCATATTCTTCATTTAGGCGCTAATTTTAACTTGGTAGCCAGACCTACCGGCTAGGTCCTCTATCGCTTAACTTGCGGCAGAGGGGTTCTATTTTTTCAAGCTGTTTCAGTCCAATACCATGACTTTACTATTTTAACTCCACCAATAGGGAGTGTAGCGTTGTTTTACCTGAGTTTTCAATGGAATGGATGAGCGCTGGGGCAAGAAAATTTTGTTCCTTTTTCAAAGACTCTGGTGTTCTATTGCCGTCAGGCCCTATGATGGTAACATCGGCGCTTTCGAGGAAATATACATACATGTTAGGATGATTGTGCATTGGTTCTGTTTCGCCAGGTTTTAGCTGGTGGTCGACTACCCTCACATTTTCATTTTCGAATAGCACGGTATAAAAAGGGGCAGGCAGCGACTCGAAATTTTGTTTGTTGGGTTTGTTCAACGAATTGAAAATAAGCGTCGATCCAACTCCTAACAGCAGGCCAAACATCAAATAAAAAAGTTTCTGTTTCATTGGGTCTTGTTTATGCTCGTACAAATGGCTGGTGCCACATTGATAGTATCCTGAAATTAAGGAAATTAGTAGAACATTTACTCCCTATAAAGCAACTTGTAATCTCTTACGACTATTCTGCGATAGTTTGGATTAATCTCATCTAGCTGATATTGCTTGGCGAAAATGATTTTCTTTGGCGCATTAATCAGATCTGACCTTACATTTTTTGCACCCTGTAACGACCGCACTTTGTAGTAGTCGTAAATATCTTTGAGAGATTCTTTAGACTGTGTCGACCAAATGATTTTAGAATTGGACATTACCAGTTCTCAGCTTCTTTTTCGAGATCTTCCTGGGTTAAAAAGTCTCCTGAAGCTATTTGTTGCTCCGCCTTCTCTAATCGAAGATTGTAGTCTTTTTTGGTCAATGGTTCACCCTTCGCCGTGTACCCTACAATCATTTCTTCTTCCAGCAGCTTATCGATCTTTTCCAATAATGCTTCTGTCGACACGTTCATGATTTTTTGCATCACTTCTAATTTTGCAGACTTCAAATCCATATCATATCTCTTTACTACAAATAAACGATTTTTAAGGATCATTTTGGTTACAAGACTACAATTTGCCATGATCAAATCGGGCAATGAGTTTTGTTTTCTTACACCAGAAGTAAATTTTGCCAAACAAGATTATTGCCAGACGACACGCTTTTAGTAGAAGTTAGACCTGGACTTCTATGTAAAAAAATAAGAGAAGGTACACTTGGCACTTACTATTCCCTCATAGCCTGCTGATAGTAGATGTCTATCACCAAAAAGGTTGTCCGAACAGTCACATCATAGCCCATCACTCAATTCAATCATAGTGCAGACTAACTCAGAAGAAAAGGCGCGACCGCTATGCCCGCTAACTGGATTAAGTGCTGCACGATGGTAAGAGCTTTTCTGATTACCTGCTGGAAATTGGAGAGGCTAAGCCGTTGAAATAAGAAGCTTCAAACTTCAATAAAAAAATGCCAAAAGCCTGCGAGGCCGGGTTCGTTATCACTAGACTTGCGGGAAGGGGGGGATTGGTGATTTGAAAGGCAAAAAGCCGAGATTATGTCTTGTAAACGTCTTTTCGGTGACCAATCTTTCGAATATTAACAATTCTGATCCTATCCTCTATAACATACAAGATCCTATAATCGCCCACTCTAACTCTCCACAGGTCATGTTCGCTGCCCTTTAGTTTTTTGCTTCCTTCGGGGCGTGGTTCTTCGGCCAGGTTGTCTATTGCGGATGCAACTCTCTTGAGGGTTTTAGAAGGCAGATTCAAGAACTCTTTCCCTGCTTTCTTTTTGAAGGTGATCTTATACACTATAACCGGCCATCAGATTTTGCCTGAGCTTTTAATTCCTCCCAACTCACTTCTTCATCGTCTTTTCTGCCCTCAGCTACCAAAGCGTCGAGCAAGTCCTCCATTTGATTTTGATTTTTCTCAAGCTCTTCCATGTCAATTTGAACGTAGCGCTTGTTGTGGGTCTCATCGGTGATAAATGTTACTCCTTTCATCTTATGCATGTTTTCTTATCATAAAGTTAATGATTTCTTCTGTCTTTTTATTCATTTCCGATATGCTGGAAATAGTCTTAGAAGAAGCAGACATGGGCTTCTATATGAAGAAAGAAGAGAAGGTAATGCTGGCACTTACTATTCCCCCATAGCCTGCAGACCGTAGACGTCTATAACCTATAAGGAAGCCCAAAAGTCACATCATAGCTCATCACTCAATCAATTAATCATTATGCACACAAACACAGAAGGAAAGGCGGGAGCTACGCTCGCTACCTAGTTGAGTTGCTAAGCGAGAATACACACCTCTCTGATTGTCTGCTGGAAATTGGAGCGGCTAAGCCCTGGAAGTGAAAAAGCCCCGGCACGAGGCAAGGGCTCTTCTTTCTTTGTGGCTAAAGGTACGAGATACAGATTCCCCAACTGGGCTCGCACCAGCGTTCGCCGCTTTCGTCTAACTTCGCTGCTCGCACTAGCGAGGGCGTTCGCTGCTATTGTCTGGCTTCACTGCTCGGACTAGCGGGAGACTCTTGGCACTGGTCATTGCTAATGAGAAGCTCAAAATACATCATTTCCGTAAAAAGTAGGCCTGATTCAATAAATAGCATGTCGTCATATAGCTGACTCACAGTTAAATTTCGCAGGCGAATTTTCGAATAGTTATCAAGCCTTAATATCCCAACACTATCGTGTATTCTTTCAAGCAAAATGTCCCGACCAAAGGTTTCCGGCTCTGTACAAATCTTTTCTATTTCGCTCATGAAAGATTGAAATTTACTATCGAATTCTAGTGTCTCGAACAACGCAGCCGCATAGTCATCTCTATTTGGAAATAAAAGTCTCCCATCTAAATCGATCCCTCCGCTCATATCTACCACCGAATTTCCAACAGAATGGAAAAAACTGCTAAACTCAAATATCGTAACTAGTAGTTCATTTGCACAGGCAGAATTCATGTGATTGGCCTCGATAAATGTCCGAACTTCCGAAATTGTTCTAACATCATAAAATAACGACGTCGAGGAGCCTTCGTTATCATTTGAAACTTGCTCCTTATTCTGACTGCTGTTACTGCATCCAATAAAAATTAAAAATATTACTATTGTTGATAACCTTTCCATTGGGGAAACTTATTTACTAAGGCATTCCGTACATTTCGATAACTGACCTGGTAGTGCAATGGATTGTTTTCGATATAGGCGAGCCTCGATTTCACCGCTCTGTAAAACAGTTTGCCCAACCCTGTTTTTTGCTCATTGTACCAGTTAATACTGTCTCTTATGTCTAACCTAGCTTCCGGAAGAAGCTTGATCTTGTAACTCATAAGCCTTCTTCAATCTCCTTCATTACATCTTCCCAATCGATCACCTGATCAGGGTTTTTTTCAAAGGAAGCTATCCGGTCATCCAACAACGCTTTATGAGAATCACTTAAGGTTCCTTCCTGCTGTTGCTTAAAAGCTTGTATTTGCTCCAAAACAGACCGATCCTGTAACTCGGTGAGCCAGTGTATCAAATCAACTTTTATTGACTCAGTATCCATTGTGATCACGTTTAATTGTTCCATAAAGTTAACGATTCCTTGGTTTTATTAAATTATCTATTTTTCAGAAGCTGAATATTGTTTTTTCCCCCCTCTGGTGTGAGCCTGTGGCTCGTACCTGTTCCATTTCAAATATATCTCCTGCATTCTCCGCTTCCTTTACTCAAGAACCGTGCACTACCTATTCCTCAAAATCGTCAACGCACCATTGTACTTTCGCTCGTTAGAGGAGAAAGTGATTACATAGTAATAAGTCCCGTCAGGCAAGATGTCGTTGCCCCTTGTGCCTCGCCAGTCGTTTTGGTAGGCTGTTTCCTGAAACACCATGGTGCCGTATCGGTCAAACACCCTCACATTTACATCACCAAATGTCTCCACATTTTTGATTACCCAGGTGTCGTTTTGCCCGTTGCCGTCGGGTGTGAAAACGTTGCTGGCGGCTATGCGGTAGTCATCGTTGACATTCACCCGAACAGTGTCCTTGTTCTGACAGCCAAACTGGTCTGTGACCAGCAGCTCGTAGTCGGTGGTTTGCAAGGGGGTGGCCCAGGTAATGGGCACATTGGAATTGGCCAGGCCGTCGATGGGGCTCCAGATGTAGTTTACCCCACCGCTGCCTGTCAGCAAAGCCGGGTAGCCTTTGCTCACCGTTGTGTCCGGACCAGCATCAGGTGCTGGAAGGGCATAAATAGTGACCTGACGTTGAAAAACGTCTTTGCAGTTGTTGCCGGAGTTGGCCGCCAGTGTGATGGTGTAGGCCCCGGATGCCTCGTATACATGCGTTGGATTGGCAGAAGCTGAAGTTTGCCCGTCCCCAAATTGCCACTCGAAAGTGAGCTCACCGCTGGCAATTTCTGAGAGGTTGGCGGGCTCGATGGCAAATCCCTCGCACACATTGTCCACCGTGAAGTTCGCCACTGGAAAGTCATGAACCACCACTTCTTTGGTGATAGAAGCCTTGCAGCCTGCCTCTGACTCCGCCAGTAAAGAGGCCTGATAGGTGCCCGGGTTGAGGTACTGCTTGCTCGGGCTCACGACAATGGAGTTGGTTTGATCACCAAAATTCCAGAGGTAGCTGGCTATCGCGCCAGAGGACAGCGTGGTTTTATTGGCAAAAGTCGTCGGTGAACCATCGCACACCGGTTCGGCAATGAAATCCGGCTTTGGCAAAGGAAAAACCTCCATCATTTTCTCAAGCACCGTCGTGCAGCCCCTATCGGAAGCTCCTTCGAGCCTTACCGTATATACGCCCGCTTCTTCATAGGAGTGAACAGGATTTACCTCATTGGAAGATTCTCCGTCACCAAACAACCAGGTATAGGCCACACTGCCTGATATAATACTGCTGAGATTAGAAAACACCACAGACTTATCAATGCACACATCCTCCATCACAAAGCTGATAAGCGGAAGCGGCGACACAGTGAGCTTGGTGGAAAACTGATCCGAGCATCCGCTTGCTGCAGTCACGGTTAGCGTCACTGTGTATATGCCGGCGCTTACGTATTTGTGTGCGGGGCTGACCTCCTCCGAAACGATGCCATCCCCAAATTCCCAGCGATGGCTTACATCTGAGCCGGTAGAGGTGTTAGTGAAAACAGCGTTCGCATCAAGGCAAATATCTTCCACCGTGAAGCGGGCCACCGGCTGTTCGAACACATCAATTTCCTGAATAAATTCCGAAGAGCACCCAAAGCTGCTTGCGGCAGTCAGGCTGATGGCGTAGTGTCCTGGCTTTTCGTATTTGTGGGATGGGTTGATGGAGGTGGATTGAGTGCCATCGCCGTAGTTCCATACATAAGTAAGTGTGCCTGACGATATAGAGCTATTGTTTTTGAAAGTGGAGGTTTCACCAAAGCAAACATTGCCGACTTCGAATGACGCCACAGGCTGGGGAAACACCACCACTTGCTTGCTAAAGCTGGCTTCGCAATTTTTATCGCTGGTGATGGTCAGGCTAGCCTGAAAAGCGCCGGGATCGTCAAAAGTATGGCTTGGATCCTGCTCGCTTGAAGTAGCGCCGTCGCCAAAAACCCACGCAATGTCGGATATGGTGCCAAGCGCCAGGGTCGATAAGTTCGAAAAATCCATGGTCTCTCCGAGGCAAACATCTTCCTGCGAAAAACTCACTGAGGGCACCGCATTCACCACTGCCGGCAGGCTCAGCGAATCTACACAACCTGCCTTGCTCGTCACGGTCAGCTTTACCGCATAGGTGCCATAACTATCGTAGCCATGCTTGGGCGAGGTAGAAACGGAGGAGGAGGCATCGCCAAAATCCCAAATCTGTGAGGCGACAGTTCCTCCCGGCACGGCGGATGTATTCACAAACTGCGAGGCCAGCCCTTCGCAAACCTCCTGCACGCTGAAGGCAACACTGGGCAAGGCGCTCACTTCTACTTCAAAAGGTTCAGTGAAAACCACCGCACATGTGCCACTTTGCACCTCTGCTCGGTAAAATGTGGTGGCTGTTAAGTCAGTAAATGATTGACTGCTGGCCGTATTGCCCATGTCTGTCCAGGTGCTTCCATCTGGCGACGCCTGCCACCGCAGCACAGCTCCTGTTTCTCCTTTCAAAAGTATAGTACCTTCATTTGCCTCCCCACACACCAGCGAGGGGCCGCTTAGCTCACCCGCCACCGTGGCCGGGTCCACTTGCACTTTCACCTTGTTGGTAATTTTTTCTTCGCACACACCACTTTTCACGATGGCTCTGTAGAACGAAGTGGCAAGCAAATTTTCATACTCCAGCGTTGTGGAGGTATTCACAATGGGTGCCCAGGGTTCCTCACCGGTGGGCGACGATTCCCAGCGAACCACGCTGCCTATATTGCCTGAGAGTGTGAGTTGACCTGAGTTGGTACCATAACAAACAACTGCCGATCCATTCACCAGACCGGCTACTGTTGCTGGCGACACTACAATCTCGGCCACATTTGAAGGACTACTGCCGCAAACCCCGTTTTGAACGATCACCCGGTAGTAAGTTGTGGCCGTCAAATTGTTGAAAGGCATGGAGCTGGCAGTGGAGGCAATGGGTGTCCAGGGGCCCGCCGAGCTAGCGGCCGACTGCCATTCAATCACCCCACCGGTAAAGCCCGACAGCTCTAAAGTAGTGGAGTTGGTGCCGCTGCAAACGGTGCTACTGCCGCCTAGGATACCGCCTACGCCTAACTCGTCAATTTGGACAGTAGCCATGGAAGAATAAACCCCTGCACAAGCGCCGTTTTGCACCAACGCCCGGAAGTAAGTGGTTTGGGCCAGGTCGCTATAGTCCAGCGTCGTGGTGGTATTGTCGATAGTGACCCATTGATCTACCCCGGTGTGCGATCTTTCCCACCTGACCACCTCACCCGTTTCGCCCGACAAAGTCAGGCTATAAACCGCATCATCGTCCTCGCAGCGGGTAGTGCTGCCCGCCAATGTGCCACCCACCGAGGTGTCAAATATTTCTACGGTGGTGCTATAAACTGCCGAGCAGGTAAAACTGGAAGCGACCGTCAGCTCCACCGTATAAACGCCTGCTGTTGGGTAGGTATAGCTTGGGTGGATGTCAGTCGAAAGCGGACTGCCGTCGCCAAAGTCCCAGGAGTAGGTAATCGGTCCGCTGGTAATAGTGGAAAGATTGCTGAAGGTGGTGGCAGTGCCGAGGCAGGTGTCTTTTACCTCAAAATATGCTGCCGGGTTGGGCCGTACGTTGATGATTTTGGTGATGACGTCCACACAATTGTTGGCCGAGGTGGCTTCTAATGTCACCTCGAACGTACCCGGACTCGCATAATCATAAGTGGGACTCACATCCGTGGATTGGCTGCCATCCCCAAACAGCCAGAGGTAGCTCACAGCATCGGTGCTAGTATTGCTGAAGGCGGCAGTTTGCTCAAAGCAATGATCGCTGAAGCTGAAGTTGGCTGCCGGTTGGGCAAACACTTCCACTTGTTGGGTAGTCAAATCGGTACAGCCACCGGCGGTGGAAGTCACAAGTAAACTCACGTCAAATACGCCAGCCGTGGCAAAGGTATGCGTAGGGTTGATCTGGCTGGAGGTAGGTGAGCCGTCATTAAAATCCCAGGTGTAGGTAACATTGCCCGACCCAATGGAAGAGTTGTTGGTGAAAGCGATGCTTTCGCCCAGGCATACGTCTCCGGGGAAGCTGAATTCTGCCACCGGGTCTGGGTAGATGGTGATTGGCTTGCTCAGGCTGCTTACACACATATTGTTGGTGGTGGCGGTGAGGGTGACTGTATAGGTGCCCGCTGCCGCATAGTCATGGCTGGGGTTGATGGAGGTAGCTGAGTTGACGATGGTCCCATCTCCAAAATCCCACTCAAAGTCGGTGATGGAGGAGCCACCTGCTATTGAGCTGAGGTCAGTAAACGACTGGGTGGTGGACATACAGCGGTCGCCCGCCGTGGCCGAAAAATTGACCGAGGCACTGGGGTAAACCGTGACTGTTGTTGAGAAGTCGTCCTGATCGCCATTGCTATCAATCACCAGCAGCCTCACCACAAAATCACCCGCCGATGCATACACATGGCGGGGGCTGGGCACGGTGGAGCTTTGTCCGTCGCCGAAATCCCAGGAGTAGAAAGTAATGCTGCCCGACAGTGTACTGGAGCCATTCACGAAAACGGTCTCCTGCCCTCTGCAGACCGGTGCGGCGCTGAAGGTGGCTGTGGGCACTGCCTGGGCTGCTTGCCAACACAAAAGGAAAATGATGGCAAGCAGTGCTTTTTGATAGGTTAGGTCGATGGGCATAGGGTCTTAGCTTGGGTTTTGTCCCTCACCCCTTCCCCTCTCCTATAAGGCGAAGGGGGGGGAAGTCATGGAGTGAGCGTCCGTTTTCGTGTTTATTTCATTTTTCAATAGTTAATAGGTCTTCACAAACCTGATCGTTTTCGTTATCCTCCCAGCCTGAATGGCCATGATATAGGTGCCGGGCACCATCCCACGCATATTGAACTCAATCAGCTCCTCTATCCCTACAAATTCATATGCTGCTACTTTGAGCCCGCTCAGGCTGAAAATCTGCACCATCACAGGCGCTTCCTCGCTTAGTTCCAGGTCTATTTTCACTACCTCTTCAGCTGGGTTGGGGTAGAGCTTGCTTCGGTACAGCTCCAGCAGTCTCACCTTGTCCGGTGCTTGTTCCGCCGGCCTCAGCTCCAGCACCCTCAGCTGCTTTTCTTCTGTGTCGGAGCATACCCCGTTCGACACCGTCAGGCTTACGGTGTAGTCTCCGGGCTCATAGTAGACATAGGGAGGGTTGCGCCGTACCGAAGTATACCCATCGCCGAAGGACCACTGAAAGGAAAGCGGTGCAGGCTCGGTGAGCTGCACAAAATGCACCTCCTCTTCCGCAGCCACTTCACTGGGGATAAGGAAGCTGGCGGTTATTTTCTGCGTCGTTTCCTTCACCTCCACCATGTCCGTTTCCACGCAGCCATCGGCGGCCGTCACCTGCAGGTAGTAGGTACCGGGCTCGGTGGGGTAAATAATCTTGTCGGTGGATGTGTAGCCAGTGTTCGAGGTCCAGAAGTAGGCCACATCGGCTACGCCGGCATCTAAGAAGAATTCTTCCGGGGAGCATATCAGCGCCTCGGCCGCCAGATTGAGCCCCAGGGTTGGTTTGACGGTTACGTTGATTTTGTCACTGTTTTCACAGCCGAACTCGTTGGTTACAGTAACCGAATATGTTCCTGTGACACCAACAGCTTTAAACCTGGTGTCAGACAAGTCATTCCATCTATAACCTGCCTGAACTCCCGCATCCACCTCAGCCGTTTCGCCATAGCAAAGCACAACGTCAGGCCCCAAATCAACGGTAGGCTTGGGCCGGATAGTGACAGTTGTTGTATCCGTATTTACACAACCATTGCGGTCGGTGATTTTGAGCCAGTAGGTGTCACTTTCCGTAATCTTTATACTCTTCCCTGTGTTGCCTGTTGACCATAAGAACTCACTCCTGATATTGGTGACTTCCAGTAGCTTACTTTCACACGCTTCATATTCGTCATCAAATGCCAGTGCGGGAAGTTCATTGACCGTGACTTTGATTTCTTCAAAGAAAGTACAGCCTTTCGGGCTGCTGAGCGTGACGCCGTATGTGCCCGAGGAGCTGACGGCAAGTAATGGCTCGGTAGCGCCATTGCTCCATACATAGCTTTTGGCGATACTTGAAGTGGCATCAAGTGTAAGAGGCTCTCCTTGGCACAAAACAACGTCGTCACCGAGGGAGATGACCGGCCTGGGATAAACGATCAGGTTGACAGTGTCTCTGTGAATGCACAGGTCGTTGCTGATGGTTTCCACCCAGTAGGTGCCGGTCTCGCTGGCAGTTATTTTGGGACTCGTTTGCCCTGTCGACCACAAATAGCTGGCGGCACTGATCCCCGGATCAAGCACTTCTTCTCCGCAGGCCTCCCGGTCTTCGCCGAGGGCTGGCAGCTCCGATTCCAGAAGCGTAACCTCTACAGCGCCCGACACTGCACAGCCATTCGTGTTGGTGACCCGCACGGTATAGGTGCCGCTTTGAGTTGCTAAGTAAGTGCGGTTGGAAGAGTTGTTTTGCCATTTATAGGTGTTTCCAGGGTTACCGGCATCTAGCAGGTAAGTGGATTCACAGGTTTCGATGGAAGCAGGAAGATTGAGCGATGGTCCTTGGTTGACGACCATTTCTTTTGTTTGGGTTCTCTCGCACGAAGCATCCGTGGAAGCAGTCAATGTAACGAAATAGCGTCCTTTTGTTTGGTAGCCATGGTTGGGCTCAATAGCTTCAGAAGTATTGCCATCGCCAAAGTCCCACAGGTAAGAGACCTCGCTTAGGTTGCCTGCATAAGCCGTCGTGTTGGTGAATGCCAGTTCCTCCTCCTCACAAACGTTTTTGAATACAAAGTTAGGCTTGGGAGAAGATTGCACCGAAACCAGCTTGCTCACTTCGGTTTTGCAACCGGCTGCATTGGTGGCTACCAACGTGACCTCATAGGTGTTGGCCACGCTGAAGATCTTGTTAGGAGCAGGGTTGGCCGATTGGGTTCCATCGCCAAACGACCAAAGGTAGTTCAAAGTGCCGGTGTCGTTGGATAATACGGGCTCAAAGCTGATGGCATCACCCTCACACTGACCAGTAAAAGTGATGTTTACTTCGGGTGACTCGAGGAACGTCACGAGGATATCGTCTTCTACCCAACAGTTGCCTACACTTACCCTGACGGTGTAAGTGCCCGTTTCGGCAATGGCAATGCTTTGGCTTGTCTCACCGGTCGACCAAAGGAATAGGGCGCCTGGGTTTTTTGCATTGAGGGACACAATACTGCCTGAGCAAGCAGTGATATTTTCCCCCAGATCGACAGATGGCAAGGGAGAGACAGTGATAAATACCTCATCCGAGTCGGTGCAGCCATTTTGATCGACAAAAGACATACTGTATAAGCCCGAAGTAGTCACACTAATTTTTCTTGAGGTTTCACCAGTCGACCAGGCGTAGGTGCCATTGGGGAAAGCCCCTGCACCCAGGGTGATAGTGCCGCAAACTTCCCTGTCCGCTCCCAAATCAATTTGAACAGGGCTGTTAAGGGTCACCGATGTTTCGTCGTTTAGCAGGCAGCCATTCGGAGTAGTCACTTCAACGCCTATGGCCATGTTCGACATTACTGTATAGGTTTGGTCGACACCAAGTGTACCACCGGAAACGACATCGTACCACCTGTAGGTAGCGCCAGGACTGCCAGCGTCAAGAACAAGCTGGTTGCCGCATGTAACAGAAGTGGCAGCCAGGTCGAGGTCAGGTGCCTGGTAGATTTCGATTTGTTTCAAAAGCTCTTCCGTGCACATTCCTGAAGTGATCTTGAGAGTTACATCAAATAAACCAGCGTCTTCGTAAGTATGGGTGGGGTGTTCTTCAGTAGAAGTAGTTCCATCGCCAAATCTCCAAAAATAGGACACGGGAGAAGCCGTGATCGACGAGGTGTTCGTAAATGTGACAGAAGTTCCCTGACACGCATTTTCTGCATCAAAAGACACCACGGGAGGAGCATCTACCATAATGGCCCTGGTGAAAGTGTCGCTGCATCCGTTCTGCGTTTCTACTTCAAGGGTAACTGTATAGCTACCCGATGAAGCGTAGGTAGTGGAAGGATTTGAGGAATTGGCGGTTTCCCCGTTTCCAAAATCCCACTGACGGGCAACAACAGGATCACCAGCTGTCATGGAAAATGAAATATCTGAAAAGGATACCTCTTCTCCTTCGCAAACCAGGAGGGCACTGGCCAAAAAACCGGCTTTGGGTGCTGGCAGCAGGCCAACGGAAACAACATCTGACACTGAGCAAGTACCTGCTTCCACCGTTAAGCGGTACTGCCCCGCCTCAGTTACTTCCAAGGTGGCATCGTAGCCCACTTCAAGGCCTGAGGCTATCTTCACCCATACATAGGAATCTCCGGATATATTGGATGAAAGCGTTGCGTTTTCACCCTGACAAACAAGGACATCGCCTCCCAGGTCGAGCATCGGCACCTCGTCGATAGTAATGGTGACGTCATCTGAATAGGAGCAGAAAGGTGTCATTGTACCGCTGTCCGGAGAGTAGGTAACCGTCACGCTGTAGTTGCCCGATTCGGTCACTAGCAGACTGGAGCCAGTTTCGGCTATTGGGCTGCCATCCTTTAACCACTCATATTGTACCACACCGGTGGGGGGCATCGAAAAAGGCGTTGCATCGAGGACGGTACTTTCGCACACTGTTCGGTTGGCCCCCAGGTCGCCGGGGTCGACAATATAGACTGGGATGGAGAAAGACGCCTCGCAGTTCTGGGGATCGTCCGTGGTCAATACAGCCTTATAAAGGCCGGATTCATAAACCTCGACTGCGGAATCTGTAGACAGTTGCTTGCCCAGCGCATTATACCAGGTAAAGGAAGTGCCGGCTGGAATATAGGCGGAGGCGTCTGCCGTTGGATCGATAGTGAAGGAGCCGGAACAACTCAGGCATAATGGACCAATATTGAACGACGGTTTTTGAAAGACCTCTACTGTTTTTTCGACGGAAGCCACACAACTGTGCGTATCAGAAGTGTTGGCGGCAGTCAGCTTTACCGTATAACTGCCATAAGTGTCATATTGATGCTCCAGATTCTGTAGGTTGGATGTCTCAGAGTCGCCAAAATCCCATAGGTAGGAGGAAATAGCATCTGTTTGAACATTTGAGGCATCATAAAAAGCCGCGGGAAGGCCGTCGCATACATCATTGAAAACAAAATCGACGTCAGGAAAGGCATGAACAGTCAGGTACCGCTCGACGGTGTTTGTGCATAGCTTATTGGTAGTTCGAGTGAGCGAAATTGTATGCACTCTAGGGTCAGAGAAGGCATGCGAAAGCGTTTCGTCGTTGGAAGTAGCAGAGCCATCATTAAAATTCCAGGAATATGAAAGAGGCGTGCCGTCGGCAATTTCAGAATTATTGATAAAATCCACCCCCACATCGGTGCAAATGTCGGTGATGACCAGCTCGTCAAACTCCATTTGAAAATCGCCAGCCGGCGCAGGGTGGACCCTCATCGGGAGCATTGCTGAATTATAGCAGCCATGTTCGGAAGTGGCTTTCAGAGTTGCCAAATAAGGAGGATTAGAGGTATACAAATACTCGTGGGTAGGTTCTTCTTCGGTAGACGTAGAACCATCTCCATATGCCCAGTTATATGTCATAGTGGCACCATCCGAAATAGTGCTGCTATTGCCAAATTTTATATCGACCCCTTCGCATACTCCCTCAACGCCATCGACTATTGTGCCCACTGGACTTTCAAAATGAAACGCAGGTTGAGGCAGTCCATGAACCGTCATGCCTTTACTTATCGTTGCTTTACACAAAGTATTTTTCACTGTAGCCGTAAGGTAAATAGTCTTTTCACCCTGCTCAGGGAAAGGATACTTGTGCGTTGGGTCAACATCTACGGAATTACCGTTGCCAAAGTTCCAGTCAAAATCAATAGTGAGGTCATGGGGACTTGTAATATCTCCAAGGATGTTGGTATAAGTAGTGGTATTTTCAAGTTGAAACACTTCATCTTCGCAAAAAGCCGATAATGGGTCTCCAATATCATTGATATTGAAATCAGGATTCGGTAGCGGATGAACAAAAACGTTGAAGTCGCTGGTATTTACGCTGACACAGCCATAGTTGTTGGTCACTTGCAATTCGACGTTGAATTGTTTTGATTCTGAAAAAGTGTGTGTGGGGTTTGGGCTTGTCGTTGTGGCACCTTTGTCGTCAAAGTCCCACATGTATCCTTGTATGGTCAGCCCTGGCTCTATACCAGTAGAACCATTGTCAAAAAAGGTGACTGGTTCGCCAAAGCAGGATCTGTTGTTGACGGGTGTGTGAGCAAAATGAGCTTCTGGTAGCGGCAGCACATCTAACGTGTATTCAATTTTTCTTTCGCAACCACTTTGAGTCCGCTCGTAAAGGGTGAAGACTGCGCCATCGTTTTGAAAAGTACCATCTCCATTCAAAGTTTTTACATCAAATGTAACTGTCCCGCCAATTTGGATGGGTAGACTTCCTACCTGCCACTCATGGTAGAAGGCGGAGGAATTTAGTATTAGTTCTTGCCCAAAACAAGCCTTCATGACTGACTGGGTAGTGTTCCTAGGTTCAATCGTCACGTTGCCTAAACTCATAGTCGGTTTGGCCGTTGGCCTGCTTCCTTCGGAGCATTCTAATGGGCCCAGAGCAAGCAAGTGTTCTGTATCTTTTTCAAGATAAACATCCGTTGCTTCGACAATATTAGTTGCGCTATTGGTCGAGCTAGCCTGTTTGACCCAGGTGGTGCCGCTGTTTGTAGACACATAAAGTGCAAGATTTGGTTCACTTAGCCCTGTCGGTATTTCTGAATCATAATACCTGACATCAATGCGAGACATAATACCCGAAGTCGCTGAACCGTTTTTTCCGAATTCAAGTTTGTAGAATCGGCGCGCTGTAATTCCATCTGCTGCGGATAGTGTTGAAATAGGGTTAACTACCCTGGTTACTTCCATGTTGACAAATGAATTCACCGTTGCATTGAAGCCTAATCCTGTACCATAAAAGTTAGGCGTAACTGAACCCAAAGGAATATCATACGGAAATGTATGAATGGATCCCTCCCCCTCAATTCTATTAAAGTCGGAGTCGCCTTGAACAAAGCCCCCCTCCCTAAGTTCAAGGGTAGAATTGTTTAATTGGATATTTCCTTGAACCACATTCAAGTAATTCTGATATCCCTCGGAACTGTTGTAGGGGATAGTTTCAGTATTTGGAAGTGTGAAGGAGCCGTTGACGTTGATTGTGAGAGTTGGAATATAGACTGTAGAAAGCGGACTTATAATTCTTTTGTTAGAAGAGACTGCCAGACTCTTAAACTCGAAAATGCCTCCCGCAGATAGGCTGTTCAATACAGGGCTGCTTCCTCTGTTGTCCAAGTTGCCACCCAAAACCAGGTGGCCGAAAAGTTTCAACCGGCCGCCACCGGAGCTCTGATCTATGTAGTCGCCTGAAATGTAAAGTTTTGCTCCTGGATTGACAGTAACAATTGTGTTCGTAGTGATAAATGAGGTCTGAGCATTCCCGCTCCAAGGCCTGAATAGGACAATCAGAAAAAAAATATTTAAAGAAAGGGGTTTTATGCTTTTCTTCACTTAGAGCTTAATGATATAGGCTAAAACATAAAAAGGCGGACGGTTTTCGTGCGCCTCGTCAGCTAATGGTTTTGACGCACTTCCTGAATTCCCTGCATGACCTGCTACAGTTACACCTGTTTTTGCAGTATTGGTTGTTTTGGTGGCTGGGTTGTCTGCATCCATCTTTGTTATTTCACCATTTCCACCATTTCTACCAGTGAGTATCCCATGACTGTGCCCCGGGTCATTAACCACGTGGCCGTGTGAGATAGAGTGAACATGGTCCGGTAGCGCCGATTGTGCCGCAGTTAGTTGAACCGTTGCTGTTCCACCCATCGTTCCCTGCGTTGCGCCACCAGCACTTATATTTCCGGGTTGATTGTAGGCTCCATTGCCAGCGTCGAAGCCAACGACAAACCTGCCCCTTAAGTCTGGCCTACCAAAAGATCCATCACACAATGCCCAGCCAGTAGGAGGAGTAGTTCCTGACCACATTATAATACCACCTTTAGGTACTGGGCCATTGCCTGTAGCGTTGAGCCCATAGTCAGCTGCGCTTATTCCATAAATCGTTGAGGCTGTGCCTGAGGAACTTGGTCGCTTTAGTGTGTTGAGTTCTATCCACCCGCCTCCAGCGTAAAAGAAGAAACTTTGAGTAGTGGTATTAAAAACGAGCAGACCATCTGCAGGTGAGCTAATAGTAGCAACTGGGTCGGCCAACCTTGGAATTAAAACGCCCTTGTTGCCGGCATCAACTTGAAATACTGCGCTGCTGTGTACAGTCTCAGTGCCTATGCCCACGCCGTCCTGACCATTTGCAGTGAAGCCCTGCAAAGCGGAGATGCCAATAAGTAGGCCAATTTTAAGTCTTTTCATATCACGTTTATCTTGCATTCCACTCTACCATTCTTGAATAGATCACCTGACCTGAATGGGCATAAGCCCTCACCTGGTACACATAGGTCTCTTTTTGTAAGCCCCGATCCGGGAAGGAGGTTGCTCCATTCAGCATCCCCGTGATTGGCCTAACTGATTTCTCACTCTGCCCCCGGAATACGATATAGCCTTTGATATACCCTGGGTCTATTTCTGTCCACTCCAGCCGGTTGGTCTTTTTTCGTTTCTGCCTCTTCAACTTTAAGGTAAGCTCTGTTGCAATTGCCTTTTCCTCGTACATAAAAGCGTAGGCTGGTTCCGAATAGTTGGAGATATTACCAGTAGAGTCGACAGCCTGTAACCGGTAGTGGTAAGGCAGGTTGGGTTCCGCAGTCCGGTCGATAAAACGAAAGGATCCTCTTGCAATCAATGCCACGTTCACTTGACTCCCCAAAGGGTTCAAAGTGTCGATTCGATAAAGATGATATCCTACTAAGTCCCCTTCCACATTGCGAGTCCAGTTAACGATGATCCCTTCCTCGGAATACCCTATTTGGCTGATGGTGGGCTGCTCGGGAGCGACAACATCCGGTAAAACTGCCGTGGCAATGGAAGACGGTTTACTTCTGTTGTAAGAAGTGTCAATGGCGACCAGAAAGTAGAAAAACTTGTTCTTCACATTTTTTGGAAGACGCTGCTCGTAGTAGTTAGTGTCAAGCGGTTCGGCATTTAGCAACACATTATGATCGAGGTCGTTCTGGTCAACGGTTCTATAAAGAAGATAACCCGCAAGGTCTGGCTCCTGATTGTGCTTCCAGGTTAAATAGAACCTGCCGGTATCAGATCCGATCGCTAAACCTGTTGGCTGAGAAGGAGGGAATACATCCTTCGCCTCGACGTAAGCCATTGCTGAACGAGACGTGTTGCCTGAAAAATCTTCGGCTTCTACCTGATAATAATATGGTCCTGGTGTCGGTAATATTTCAAAATATGCCCGTTCTCCGCTACTTATAAGTTCGACACTTACAGGCTCAAATACGCCATCGCTTGTTGGGCTTCGGTAGATGGAAAAGCCTCTAAGGTCAGGGATAGCTTCCTGCTCCCATTGCAAGGTAAGCCGGAGAGAGTCAACTTTACCTGCCAGATTCGTAGGCTGTGAGGGCGGGGTGGTATCTTCATAGGTCATCACCACCTTTCCGGACGGTTCACTAGCGTCCCCAAAATAATCCACCCCTTCTATGTGATACCTATATTTTGCGCCCTCGCCCGCACCTCTTCTTTTGAACATGGGTTTTGGATAACCCAAATTGCCTGAACTATCAGTTTGCATACTTAGCATTACCGGTTGATTGTTCAGCTTTCGAGTATTCCCTAATGAATCGGTTTCAAACAGATTGTAGGCGTAATATTTTTCAGCATCCTGTTCCCAGTTGAAGTTGATCACATTGCCTTCCTGATACACTTCAAAGCCGGGAACTTCGCTTGTCCTTAGATAAACGCCTGCGATGATAATCCCCGACTGACCCAAAGTGGTCTCCTGTTGCCCATCTAGTACTGTGATTTTATATTCGTAAGACTGACCAAATTGAGCTTTCTCGTCAGAGTAATAGATACCAAGAAACTTAGCAAATTCGTTGCTTTCAAAGCTTTTGAGAAGAATGTTGAGCTTGAGAAAATCGTCTTGCAGGTTATCGAACGCTGCTTCATTAATTAATTCAATAAAAAATGGCAGTTCTGCGTCATTTTCTATAGTTGAATCGGGAAGGCCCGAAAGCTTCGAGACGGGTGAGGTCGAGATAAGTTCCCATGCTGTTGACCCACTATTGACTTGTCTTCGATAGACCTTAAAACTTGATCCAAATAAAGTAGGCAAATACCACTTGATTTCTATAGCACATTTCGTCTCAGTATTTTCTGGGTGATTCCTAACAAAAATAAATGATTCCTGTCCGAAGGAATTTGAAAATAAGATAGAAAAAAAAATTACCGCTACAGTTTTTTGCCTTTTCATTTTTGATGACTAGCAATAAGTATATAATATTCATTATATGCACAAATATTATGCGAATAGTTTAAAAATAAACATATAATTAAATGTATTAATACATAATAAACTAAACTAAAAATAGTATAAATACTATTATAAATGGATAATATCAATATAAATCATTTAATTGTCTCAATTATTATAATATTATTTTTCCTATGGATAAGCCAATTATATATAAATTGATATCAAAAACATGCTGTATATATTTATTTTTATGCCATTTTTCGTCAGTACTTTTTGCTCAACAGACACCCCTTTATAGTCAATATTTTCTTAACCAATATCTTTACAATCCTGCTTTGGCTGGTTACTCGGGGGGGCCTAGTGCATTCTTTTTATTTCGTAAACAATGGGTGGGTGTGAACGGGGCGCCGGAAACGCAGATGTTTACCCTCGACTCAAAACTGAACAATGAAAACATTGGCCTTGGGCTGACCTTTTTCAACGATGTTTCCAATATAATCGGAAGGACATCGGGAGCATTGACTGGATCCTATAGAATTGATCTGACGCCAAACCAACAGCTTCGCTTCGGCATGTCCTTTCTGGCCATTCAGAACCGGATCTTTTTTGACCGCATTCAGGCCGATGATATCAGCGACCCTACGCTGCTAAGCGCCGTGGACCAGCGCACGGTGTTTGAAGGAAATGCCGGCCTGCATTATACATGGAAGAAACTCCATGTGGGTTTTGCCAGTGAGCAGCTGTTTCAAAATACTATTAGGCACAACAATGAAGCGCTGATTCAGGCGCTCAACTACACTTTTATAAGGCACTACTACACCACACTTGACTATACCTTCAACGCCAGCCCTTATTTAGACATCAAGCCAATGCTGCTGGTACGCACGGTGCAAGGGTTACCCTCGCAGGCAGATTTGAACCTGATGCTGAATTACAAGCAAATGGTGTGGCTCAATATGAACTACCGGCCAAAGATTGGCGCTGGTTTTTCCATAGGCACGCAGCTAGCTGAGCAGTTTGTGTTTGGCTACACTTACGAGTTCCCTACAACCGACTTGAGTATTTTGGGAGGCTCCACCCATGAATTTGTGCTCGGCCTTAGACTGCGCAAATCAACTGACTCACCTATAGCCAGGGAAAACGGTGGCAGTATCAAATCGCTGGAGAAACAAACCGCTATTCAGTATGAAAAAATTGATGCCCTGAAGCAGGAAAATGAGCTGGTGAGCGGGCAGCTGGACCAAACGCAAAGCCAGCTGGCAGCGCAAAACGAAGAATTGCGCCTTCTAAGAGAAATTGTGAACGATTATCAGGAAGACCTGTCGAACGCTATTGTCCGACTCCAGGCCAATCCAGATGATACAACTTCTACAGCCTCTGGGCCTTACTATCTGGTGGTGGGAGCCCTGCGCAACCTCGACGACGCCAAGCTCTTTCAGCGCATCCTAAAACGAGAAGCCGGGCTCGATACCAAGGTTACCCAAAGTGCTTCGGGTACCTGGTATTTTGTGTATGCGCAGGAAATGAGCCAGTTGGAAAATGCCAATGGGCTCATTAAAGAACTGATGGACAGTAAGGCGAAGCCTTTCATTATAGGCGTGCCCTGGATTTATAAGTGGGAGCAGCGGTGAGAGGTTGGGGATCACATATCGCCACTTGTCGGGATGTTTTTAGGGCCCTTCCTGCCTATCGTGTTGGGTATGTGGTTCCAGGGTGTGTCTTCACACCCAGGAAACGGAAAGCACTACGGCTGGGTGGAGACACCCAGCAGAACAGCGATCGAAGGCCAGCGAACGAAGGCCAGTGGGCGGAAGACACAAGCCTTGATATAGGGTGTGGAGACACACCCAAGAACGATGGTTTACGGAGCCTTCCTGCATATCGTGCTGGGTATGTTGTTACTGGGTGTGTCTTCACACCCAGGAAACTGAAGGCCATGCAGGTGTGTGAAGACACACACCAGAACATTCAACCGAGTCCGGCATGTGGAGGTCAGGTGGCGGAAGATACTGGGTTTGAAATAGGGTGTGAAGACACACCCAGAAACATAGGAGGTAAAGACACACCCAGGGACTTAAGGTGTGAAGACACACCTAACAACACGAAC
>CAYGOF010000001.1:0-491635 GCA_964351395.1 uncultured Roseivirgaceae bacterium | reverse complement strand
ACACCCAGGGACTTAAGGTGTGAAGACACACCTAACAACACGAACAACACACCCAAGAAGGAAAGTGAAGATAGGCCCAGGATCCTAAGGCGTGAAGACATACCCCGGGATGTAAGGTGTGAAGACACACCCAGAAACATAGGACGTAAAGGCACACTCAGGGACCGAAGGTGTGAAGACACACCTAAGAAAAGGAACGACGCACCCAAGAACACGAATGTTTTACGGAACCTTCCAGCCTATCGTGTTGGATATGTGGTTCCAGGGTGTGTCTTCACACCCGGTAAACGGAAAGCCTTTGTAGCGTATGAAGCCACACTACAGCACCCGGTGCTTGCCAGTAGGCTTGGCCCAAGCTTTCGTAATCTGAGTGCAAAACTTCTGATGGGCTTGCTTTTATCGCTGGCATGGCCACTGGCACTTTTTGCCCAGGACCTGGAAACGCTGGGTGAGCAAAAGATTTTTGCCTACAATGGTAGCCTCTCGGCCACGCAAACTTTTTACCATGCGGAAGGCATGCCCAGCCGCCGCGACCCCTACTTCTGGCAGTTAAATGCCAACCTCAACCTGACCTTACTGGGCATCATTAACGTGCCGCTTTCGGCAACACTCAGTCAGCAGAACAAAAGCTTTGCCCAGCCGCAGCCCTTCAATCGCTTTGGCATCAGCCCTACCTATAAGGGCCTCACCGTGCACCTGGGCCATCGCAGCATTAATTTTTCTGACTATACGCTGGCGGGCAACTTATTCTTTGGTGCCGGCCTGGAGTATAAGCCTGAGAACAATCCTCTAAGAGTAAGCGCCATGTATGGCCGCCTGGCCAAACCGGTGGCCAAGTTTTCGCAGTTTGGGCAGGTGTATGCCGAGCCTACTTACCGGCGCATGGGCTTTGGCACCAAGCTAGGCTTTGAACTGGAGCAGCAAAGGGCGGCGCTGATGTTCTTTCGTGCCTACGACAATCCCAACTCGATTGAGGCGCTAGACAGCTCCTTTGTAGTGACGCCCGAAGAAAACCTGGTGCTGGGCCTGGAGGGCGGGTTCAAATTTTTCGATCGCTTTTCGTTGGAAGGGGAATATGCCTATAGCCTTTTCACCCGCGACAGGCGGATGGCGGAGCTGTTCAGCAACGACTATTCGTTTATCAACAACCTGGGAGGGCTTTACAAACCCAACGGCTCTTCGGCGTTTACGAATGCGCTGAAGTCGAGGCTGAGCTACCAGGGCGACGGCTTTCAGGCCAACCTGAGCTACCGGCGGGTAGACCCTGGCTACACCACCCATGGCTCTTCCTTTTTGAACAACGACCTGGAAGACATTACGGCTGGCATTTCACTGCCTTTGTTCAACAACAGGCTTACGCTGGCTACCAGCTCTGGCTTGCAGCACAACAACCTCGACAACCAAAACAGCGCTCAGGTGAACCGATGGGTGTTTAGCTCGTCGGCCTCCCTGTCGGCCACCGAAAAACTCAACATCAACCTGAATGTGTCGAATTTCAGCACTAGCACCCGGCAGCTGCTGCTACAGGCCGATCTCTTGTCGGATACGCTGGAGTTCTTTCAGGTGACCCGCTCGGCCATGGCGGCAGTGAACTACCAAACCGGTAAGGAAACGAATACGGGGACCCTGTTCGTAAGCGGAAACCTGCAGGATGCCACCGACAACCAGGGCAATGGGTCGCTGTTCAAAAGTGGCAATGCGGGCTATAGCTTTAAGATAGGGGAGTTTTGGTCTACGAACACCTCGTTCACTGTCAACCAGTCGGAAGCTGGCGGCATCAGCCACCTCACCCTTGGGCCAGTGCTCGGCGTTAACCGCTCTTTTATGGACAATAAGGTGCGGAGCAGCCTTTCGCTCAGCTTGCTCAACAGCTACCTGAATCAATCGAAAAACAGCCATATCGACAACGTGCGTTGGTCGGTCAACTGGACGGCCGGCAAAAGACATACTGTGTCGCTCAATACTTTTTATCTCTTGAAAAACGCTTACGAAGAAACCACCAAAGCCACACAAGAATGGCGGGGCACGCTTAATTATGGAATTAGACTATGAACCACATGAACCAGCCAATGAACAACCAGTCCCATCGGGACGCCACATGGGTACCTCGGGACACAGATCGCTTAACAAATAGTCCTGTAGGGACGGCATATTGGTGCCTCTTTCTATCGCTCTTCATCCTCCTATCGACTCAAATAACAACTGCCCAGGTGCTCAGCCCCTCGTGGGAAGTTTCTCTTCCCGGCAAGCTGAAATGGATGCAGATCAATGACTACGGGATCCTCATTGCGTCTTGCGACAATGGACTGTACGGCGTCAATCCCGAAGATGGAAGCAAGCTGTGGGAAATCACCAGCCTGCCCAATGTGCCGGAGTCAAATTATCAGCTAATTGAAGGCACCCCGCTGGTAATGATCGCCGACAAAGGGGCAGACTCGCAAACCATTATCATTAATGGCTTGAATGGCAGCGTCATTTTTGATTCGTCGAAAGAGGCCCTTGGAACCATTATCAGCAGTAAGGTGATACCTGAGGCGGGTGGCGTAATGATGGCTTATAGCGGCGAGGCAGGTGATGGGATCACGATGTTTGATTATGTGAATGGCGATAGAAAATGGGATACCCTATTTGAAAAGGCCAAAGCAAAAAATTTGCAACCCCGACCCTTCATTGACAAGGAGGGCAATATCATCTATGCCCTGGGCAAAAATCTTTACAAGCTGAACGGCAGCACCGGGGCGATCATTTGGCAAACAGAGAACAAAAAGAACTACATCGACCTGTTCCTCCAACCCAACGAACAGGTGCTCTTTGCAGTCAGCGGGTCCCCTTCTACTACTTTCTTTCGCGAGCAAACTGGAAAAGAGGTTGGCCTTGCCAGTGGCACTGCAGGCAACTTTACTATTGATGCCCTCGACCTGGGAAGCGGTAAGGAATTATGGAAAAAACCTCTGGACTACTCGAAGGCTAAATACAGCGGAGTGGCAACAGGCGAAAATGATTTTCTGCTGTTTCAAACCTTTAGCACGGGCAAAATTGATTACGCCACCGGCAACCACCTGTGGAAGAAGGAGAAGATGGGTACGGGTGGAGAAAAGAATGCAGGTGTGTTTGTAACCGACAAGGGACTGGGCTATGCGATGATGGATGCGGCGGGCAGGGTCTATATCCACTTTGTAAACGATGCCGGCGAGCCTTTGTGGAAAAAGCCGCCAGTGATCAATGGACAGCTTACCTACTACAAGCAGTACGGAAACGCCCTTTTCTTCATTAGCGAACGGGAAACCAATTTCATAAATCTGGCCGACGGCAGCTTTATGTGGAAGGGCGATAAGTACCTGTCGGCTGGCGAAGTGCCCATCAGCGTGGTGCAAGACAAGGACGGTACTTTTGTGATGTACGTTAAAGGCAAGCTGCTGCGGGTGATGCCCGACAAGCAAGATTGGGTAGAAATCACCTCCGATTTTGCGTTTAAGGGGGAGCTGCCGACTGGCCTACAGCTGTTGCCAACTGGCTATTTGCTTACCGGCAACCAAAACTCCATGCTGATTGACCGGAGCGGTAAGGTGCTTTACCATCAATTTTACCCTGCCCCTGAGCAGAGCTTTGGTGCCAAGCTGGCCCTTGGCGTGCTGGGCACGGGCACCGCCTTCACAAGTTTTGCTTATGGGGTGTCGTCGATGGGCTATGGCATGCAGGGTGCCCTGCAAGGCAATGATGATTTTACCAGAAAGGCGCAGAAGCAAATGACGGTTGCCTCCTTTACCAGCGACCTGACTGGTGGGCTTGGAGCCATGGCTCAGGCCCGGTTTGGCGAACAGGCGGGCACCGATACCTATAAGTTGATACTCACGAAAAAGGAAGGGAGCATATGCTTTGTGAAGATCAATATTTTGACCGGCGAGGAAGAAGGACAAATGGTGACTAACGATCGGACGCCTGATTTCTCGATCGACCAGGTCGGTAAAAAAGTGTTTTTGAAGTCAGCCGATAACAGGGTGGCCTGTTACGACCTTTAAAAAGATCGCACGGAGTGAAGCACAAGCGACACATATCAGATCAAACAAAGCGATTGGCAAATCCAAAGCGGTGGCTTTTATTGTCCGCCTGTCTGCTGCTTTTTCTGTACGGGCCAAGGGCCCAGGTGCAGCGCTACCCTGCCGACATCTTGCCTATTTTACCAGCCCCCTATTCGGTGTTTCTCAGCGACTACACCGCCGCAGGAAGCAATAGGCTCACGGCCAATATTGTCTTCAACGACTTTAACGAACCGTCGTGGACTTTCAAGCTCAGGCTTTCCATTGAAAGCATGGACCTGCGGCTCCGTACCAAAAATGGGTATACACCTGCCGTGCCTATTACAGTGCAACCGGGAGTGCCTTACAATTTTAGCGGAGCGGATTGGACCGAGTATTTTAACTTCAATAACCTGGACCTGAATGGCCGGAACACTGGCCAAATCATCAACTCAGGCCGTTTGCCGGAGGGCATGTATTCGGTTTGCCTGCAAGTGCTGGACTACCACACAGGCGAGCTGCTGTCTCAGGAGCAGTGTGCCACTATTTGGATCCAGCTCCTGGATCCGCCAAGAATCCTGAGCCCTGAGGAGGGAAAATATTTGGACCCCGCTACTACCACTACTTTCCCTATTACCTGGCAGTTGTTCAATACACAAAGTGCCAATAATTCTATGGGTACCGACTTCCAGCTTACCCTGTGGGAGCTGACGGAACCTGGCGCCAATCCGCTGAGTGCCGTTCAAAATGGTCAGGCTTTGCAGGTATTTCAGAGTGGTTTATTGCAAAACACCAACTATACTTATGGCCCGACCGATCCTTTGCTGGAAGCGGGAAAGGTCTACGTCTATCGTGTGCAAGCCATTGATGCTGACGGAAGGGACAGGTATAAAAATGGAGGATATAGTGAGTTTGGTTCCTTCATTTACGGGTGGCCGACAAATGGAAAAATATCACTGATCTTCCCTGAAGATGGAGGTGGGTTTCGGCGGCAGGAAACACCCAGGTTATTGTGGTCGGGGCCGGATAATATGCTGGACAACCAAAGCGTCAATTACGAAATAGTGGTCAAGAAGATGCAGGCTGCCCAGTCTCCTTCGGATGCCATTGTTCTCAATGAAAACTGGCATTACCGTAGAACCCCGCCGACCTATAGCAAGGGCTCGCAGCCCGAAAACCTGAACCCGGTAAGCATAGAGCAAAAATACGCCTGGCAGGTCAGGGCCTTTACCGGTGATCAGGAAATTGCTAAGAGTGGTGTTGGCACATTTTTCGGCCCTGCGCTGGTGGACTATTTTTACGCAGGCAATGTGCTGGTATGGGTCGATTACCTGTCGAACAAAGACCTCAACAACCTGGCCGGGGGAGGCAGAGTACGCCTGACCCCTGACCCCAACGTGTGGACCGACATCACATTCAGCGGGCTAAAGTTATTCAAAGGAAGCAGGGAGTTCTTTTTGCAAGAGGGTCAAATACTGGTGGATATCGATCCGGTGGCCATTCCGCTCGAGCCCCTCCTTGAAATCAATGGAGAGGCAAGTTTTTTGTCTTCAAAAGTGAGGCTTAACAAAGACGGCCTCTATCTTTTTGGGAAATGGACCTGGAATCTTCCAATGGCTGCAGGCGCCAACGGAATGGCAAAGCTGGAAAGCACGAGCGATTGGGCTAACTACAATGGTTATCGATTATTGACTAATCTCAAAATAGCCAATAACAGTTCTTTTTCGCTGTTGGACCCTCTTGGATTTACCCTGGAAATAGCAAAAGACGGGAATGTTTTCATCAATGATAACAGGTTCAGGTTTGTGCTAAATGGGCAAGTGACGGCACCTTCTTCGATTAAAAATGAGCTTGAAGGGGCCGTCAAATGGAGTTTTGCCAGCGCTGAGCAACTACAGACCATTCAATCCTTTTCTGCCGACCCCTTTAGGCTGGTCAATAATACACGTATGATGTTAGCCCCTACGAAAAGCATCATCGATTTTTCTGATGGTAGCTCACCCGGAAGTAAGGCAGATTCACCCACTTGGAAAGGCATTTATATCGATCAAGCTACCCTTCGACTAGCCACTGACTTTGATGGTGACGGGCAATTCAGGCTTGCTGAAGCATTAGCGGAAACCCTGCAATTTGCCGGAACGCCTACCAGTCAGGCATTGATTGACTACGCTGGCCTTACGCTTCAAACACAGTTGAGTTTTGTGGATCAAAGGCTGGCATTCAATACTTTCCCTGCCTATCTCACAGGGCTAGCACTCGACATCACTCAGCAGCAAGTAAATGAAGGCAGCAGGCTGAGCGGAAATTTCCTGGTACCATTTATTGATACAGCCGCACCGTTTGAGTTTCAGTCTCAGCTATACAATAGAGGCTTTCGACCGGGTGCGTTGGCCGACTTGGGCAACAAAACCTTCCGGTTCAATCCCGAAGGAGGCGAACTGGCGGTTGACCTAACCATCAGGAAAGGGCAAATGATGGACAACGATCACCTCCAACTGACGATGGATGTGACCTGGCCCTCAGTTGGGGTGACATTAACCGGCGTCAATAATTTCAATATTTGGGGCGATTACCGGGTAGGTTTTTATGTGCCCGAGGGAATATTGGCGCTTACTCACCAGGTCAATGCTACATTTCGTGGCTATCCTGTCACCATCGACGCCCTAAGTGCCGGGCGGTCTCAAAACTATTACGGGTTTGCCATTTCGGGCAAAGTGGTGATGGGTGAAGACGTGGCGGGCGATGACGGAGCGCCTGCTTTCAACCTTTATTCCATGGTTGAAAACCCAGCGCTGGACAAGAGCTATGTGCCAGCACCCACCCAGGGGGCCTTCGATTTAGCGGCTGCGGAAAATGGGTTGGATGATATGCAGGCTGAGCTGGACGACATGGAAATACACCTTACCCAAAAGGTAGAAGAACAGGCCGCAGTGCTGGAAAGTACAACTGCGGACCTGATAGTCTCTGCTTCGGGTGGCATTGGCGGTCAGGAGCACAGCCTGGAAGAGCTAGTGAGTGTGCCAGCAGAGCCGGAAGAGGTAGACTATGAAGCGATCGCTGACAGAAAGGAGCGCCTTTTGGCCTATCTGGAGCTTTTCAGAGACCTTTCTAATGACCCCACCATTGTTGATGAGATCATTGATCAAATTCGAAATAGTGATGAGGATTTTGACAGTGCGTCGGATGTGTTGGCGGAGCTTAAAAGATTTGCTACTGACTTCGCCATAGACCAGGTAGCTTCTCTTGGCGATGGGTTTTTGAACAAAGTAGACAAGGTGGCCGCTGACGTTAATGGAGTTATTATCGGGCAAACCAATCAATTGACCAATACAGTAAGGCAGGAGATTGATCAAGCCGTTGCTCAGCTGATAAGTAGTGTTTCTTCCGATATCATTGCAAGCCTTTCGCAAGATGCACCTGATGCCAGTTTAATCGTCGAGGAGTTTGCCAACTCTACCCGTGAAGCGATCGTCAACGAGTTGACCTTTTCCATTAATTCTTCGGTGAACCAGAATATTGTCTTTCCAGTCACCTCATTTGTGAGTGCCAATTTAAGCGAGCGTGCACATCGACTCGTAAGACAAACAGCTGAAAAGGTGGTGCTCGGAGCGCTCAATCAAGACCAAAAACCATCGGAGGTGATGCAAGAGGTGCTCGATGGTTTTGATGATGAGCTCAAAGGCCTTGGCGATGAACTGGCAGCGCAAGTCGATATGGTGAAGATGCTCGAAGCGATAAGAGCGTTAGGAAAAGATGCGCTGGCGGGAATAAGTGCCGAAAGAATCGTCAATCAAATAAAGCAGGGAGCGCTGGAGGCTGTGGCTGGAGCGGTAGCAGTAAAGGCCATAGCAGCGACCAACGATTTGATGAACAACTTGCTGGGCGAGGAAATAGGCATCTCGATACCAGTGGATTTTGCAGCAGTTGGTGGAAAGCTTCTCTCCGGCGCCAGCCCCAAGGAATTGTTGTTCGACCCTATTCCTGTCAAGGTTCGGTCGCCCTCGCTTGACCTTAATGGCCTTATTCATTTTACAAAGGACCACCCCATATATGGCGATATGTGGGCGGGCAGTGTGGACGCATTTGTGAAGGTGCCCAAGCCTTTCAGTATTCAGCTGGCCTATATGAATGGCAGGAAGGATGGCGTCAGTTTTTGGATGGGAGAAGTAGGAAATGGAAGTCAGCAAGCGGCTGGCCAACCCACCGACGCCGCCAGGTTGGGAGCGCCCATGAGCGAATCGACTATCAAGGAAGCCGTGAACGAAATCAACCTCGGCGTAGTGAAAATTGCAGCCATCCAGGGCAGGGTGTATCATCATATGCAAGCCGATGAGCTGGAGGGAATTGTGCCAGACGCCACCAACAAGTATGGTGCCTACTTACACATGGTGGCCTTTGGTCCCCAGCAGGGTAAGCTGTTGCGATTGGAAATTGACGCCCAAATGGATGTGGCTACTACCGGGGATTTGACGGTAGACTTTTTGGGAAATGGTCAAATGCTAAGCGGTAATCCCCAGGTAGCCGTTGTGGATGAAAACGCCGTGGTACGAGGAACCATCGCCCTGAAATATAACTCGGCTGAGCAACACTTTTACGGTCGTCTCGCAGCTGTGTTTGAGAAGCCCGGCGTATTGTGTGCGCAAGGGAATTTGTTGGTAGACGTAAAACCTGGCGCCTGGCGTGTGGCACTGGGCAGTCAGCAGGAGCGCTTGAGCTTCATTCTGAATTGTGCCGGTTTCGGCCCTACGGGCTGGTTGGACTTGAATCAAAACACAGCCAACCTGGGACTAGGCCTTGAGTTCATGTTTATGCCGGATCCCATCCGCCTGAATGTGGGTGTGGCAAAACTGGGTTTGCTGATACAAGGCGGGGCCGCTGCCGGTGTGCAGGTAACAGCACAATACGACCCAAGCTTTGAACTGATGGAGGCGGGCTTGTGGTTGGAGGTTTGGGCGCAGATTTTACTTGAATACGAAACCCTGACAAAAAGGGGGACCGTCAATCTGGTGGACATCTACCTGGGAGCTGATGCCAACCTTAGATTCAATCCGGCGCCTACCATTATGTATGGGAAAGTAAATGGTCAAATCCGGGTGCTGTTTCTGGACTTCGGGTTTAGTAAAGAATTCAGGATGGCGATGTAGGTGAATACCCTTTTGGCTAGAGGGCTGTATATAAGGGTGGTTCCTATGTGTGTCTTCACACATGGGAAGAATACCTGGCGCTTAAAGTCAAGCACCAGAGAGGAAGCGGCGATGCAATCGCCTGTTTCGCACACCCTCGTTTCCGCTAGCGCTCAAACGAGGGCGATGGAGGGGGTTGTTTTTCTTATCAATGATTTTTCCGGTTTAAATCATATTCATTTTTCCAAAGTTGATATGTGAAATAAATAAAGGAAAATATGATTAGTCCATATATGACATACAAAGGCCTTTGTACTATTTCTCTAAAATCATTGTATGCAGGGACATTGTAAAACTGACATAGGTTATGAAGTGTTGCTAAAAAACTGGCAATAATTACAACCCTAACAAGAACATAGCCCGTATGTGCAATTAAAATGTTCCTATTCTTCGGGATCTTGTAAAATACCTGATAAAATTTACCCCTTTCATTGAAGTACAACTCTGAAACAAAGTCTGCTAAATTACCTGTTCCAATTGATAATTTTGGTGTTGCATACTTAAATGAATAGTAGTGGAATCCATAAACAATCAGCCCGACCAATATCAAATTTGTTAAGATTAAACCCGTCCAACCAATTCCAAAGATTTGGGTTAGAGGATTTGTTTCATTAGAGGGATTGTCGAAAAACCAAAGCCTAGTTGAATAAAAGTCACACCCCCTTGCAAAGAGTAAAAGAAAGGTTAAAAGAATGAATTTTATTTTCATTTTATCAAGTGAGAGTGTCTTATACCCAATATTTTTTGTTAGATGAAGATAAGGAATTTACACTGATGACTTTTGTTTTAATTCTTACTGCCAAATAGTCGATGTTGGAGACGCTAAAAATTTCAGCAATTTATTTATTAGCCGGTGACACCATGGGCTATCAAGGGAGATAACGGCGGAAAGCCCGGAAACTGAAGGCGATCGGGGGGAATGATGTTTACGCAATTTGAGTGAATAGAAACAGTTAAAAAAACTCCAGGGCAAGAGGATTAACTAATTTATTCACATGACACCGAGCTATTTGTCAGCTGTTTGGCTGTAAACCTATGTTGCGCACGGTGATTTGGCAGACCATGTGTGTTTATGGCTGAAATGGCGTGGATGGCTATCGGGGGACAGACCACGGGAAGGCAATTGCTCATTGGGTTTTTTGCCGGCCGTTTTTATGCTTCGTAGATGTCAAATTGGTTTGAGACAGACGTCATTAATTCTTTATTGGCGAAGTCTTCATCTGTCATTTTTGAAAGCTTTTCAAGAAAAACGTCAAACTGGCCATTTTTAAATAGGGTGAGCATTTTTCCACCTTCCTTACAAATGGCTTCATGCCACACGTTGGGTGGAACGGTAATCGTATCTCCTTCTCGCAGAATGATCGTTTCATCATCAAAAACAAGCTCCATTTCACCAATTAGCATGTAGAATACCTCTGTCATCTGTTTATGATGGTGCCGCTTGAGATGAAACCCTGGTTTTAGGGTATCTTCGATCAAGCACAACTCTCCATTTGTGTCTCTCGATGATAGCTTGACAAAGCAGTGGTCTTGTGAGTAGTTGTAGTTCTCGCCTTGACCGTTTTTGATGTATTGTTTCGTTTTTATCATTTCTTTTGTTGGTACTCAACGGTTAGGTATAAGCGACCTTTTTAATGCCGCTTAATTAATGTTTTAGTGTCGTTAATTTTTAATTTTCAGCTCACCAGGTTTAGCTTTGAGTGATGTTTCATATCAGTTAATCTAGTCTGTTCAATTCTACAAACTTGATTTATTAATTGCAGCTATTGATTATCAAACTCATAAGTTCGTTTCGTTCATCAAAGAACTGTCCACTTGTGTACGGCCATGCGGTGTAAACGACAACGAGTTTTTTGTCCGGAACAACGAGTAGGAATTGGCCCCCATGGCCAAGAGCGCAATAACCATTAACTGCTGGTAGTTTCCAGAAATAGTACCCATACGGCTCACCGTTGAAGTTTGCAGAAACCTTTGTTTGAGTTGCTTCTGCCAGATAAGTGCTATCAATAATCACTTGGTTGTTCCATTTACCATTCTGCAATAACAGCTGCCCAATTTTTCCAAAATCACGCGGTTTTAAATATAGACTGAACGCACCATAGGTAGTATTGTCTTTTGAGGATTCCCATAACCATTCTGTGATGTTCAGAGGCATAAAAAGCTTATCCCGCGCATATTCACTCATTTGCTTTCCTGTCTTTTTCTCAATGACTTTTGATATTAAATGGGGTGCACCATCGTTGTAATTCATTACTGTACCCGATGGATAAAGCCTTTTTTGAGAGAGAATATATTCAACGGAATTTCCTTCTGTCTGAAACAACTCAAGCGTATGACTCCCATTATCAAACTCCAATCCCGTTTGCATCGTAAGTGCATCTTCAATGGTGATGGTTCGCTTGTCAACATCGGAATCAAAATACTCGGGATAGATGTCATACAAACGTTCATCTAATGAAGACAGCAGATTGTTGTTAATAGCTACACCCGTGAGTAACGAGGTAAAAGATTTCGTGCATGATTGAATGTTAGCATATTCATTAATATCATTCGGATCATTTGGATATGCTTCAGAAACTAGCTTGCCATTTCGGAACACCAGTAGACTTCGCGCCATTACAAAGCGGTCGTCTTGATACATGAGTTCATACGCTAACTTGAGAAATGTACGATCCATGTTCTCCTTTTCAGGAGTAGAAACTTGCCAGTCGTCATTAATGGGTTGTGGAACATAACCGTCATACGCAAGGTTAAACGGCTCGTCCTTCAGGCAGGAACTGAGAAAGAAAAATATAAGAATATACAATAGGGATCGCTGCATCAGTAGTAAAGCTTAAGTCCTATTAAATGCTGAAGGTTCTGGAAGGGCAATCCTTCGTTTGCCCGCAATCTGGAATAATTGAATGAATAGCAGATGGCTTGTGTAACCCGTTCGCTAATTTTAAAACGGTATTCCAGACGGGATTTTGCAAGGAAGGAATGATTCCAGAGTGCCCCTTCTAGATTGCTGTGCATACTGCTTAGAATTCCCCCAACAGAGATGTCATCAATTTTGTACATTCTTTCTAAATCCGGACGGCTTAAGACTGAAGCGATTGGAATAGAGATATCAACTGTCAATGCATGCTTGTCATTCAACTGGTATTTCAGTTTGTTGCGAACACCGAGACCAAGGTAGTCTGACCAATACAGATGACTCTCATCCCAATTGGGATAAAGACTCAGGTTATAATGGAGCCCAAGTTCGGGGCCAAGGGTATAGGTGAATTTGTTTTTGGTAAATCCATTGAACAGGTATGCATAGTTGGCAAACAATTGAATGTTCACTGAAGCAGCAAGACTTTCGTACTTTGTTTTTGGTCGGGAAAACTGTACTCCGATTTCGAATTGCTTCTGATTAAGCTTTGTTTTCAAATTACTGTAAAGCAATCCAAAACAAGCCCCTGAATGTGCTTTAGGGTGCAGGTTTTTTTCTTTGAGTTGATTCAGCCCTGCGTCCAATTGAAAACTGTTTTGTTTGGAAAAGGGTTTGCTATCCTGACCAAAACAGAAGCTTCCTGAAAAAAGGATTAGGAGTGCCATGATGATCTTATTTCCAATAGTTTTATTCATCACCCAAGGTTGACTATGGAGCCAAATTCTAAGTGCATATGGTCTTAAATGATTCTCACTCATATGTTATTATTCTTGCAATGCACTAAAACAATTGGATAACATGCACTTGTGCGTGTTATCCCCATGATATTTCTTGTTAGATAAAGGTAAGGAATTTACACGGATGACTTTTATTTAAATCCTTGCTGCCAAATAGTCGATGTTGGAGGCGCTAAAAATTCCTGTAACCGTTAAATAGCCAATCCTCAGACCAGTGTTGAAACTTTCTCTGTATTTACTTTTTGTGAGGGACAGCAGCGGAAAGCCCGGAAGATGAGGCACGAGGCACAACGTGCGAACCCGAGGACTTGTAGCGAATAGCCTGTCCCCAACCATGTTAATCTGGAGGAATTGATGAGAATAGTCGCTAAGTTTTGTTGCTGGTGTGTGGAGACAAACACCAGAATGGAGGCGGCGATGCCATCGCCTATTTCATACACCCTCGTTTTCACTCAAATGAGGGCGATGGATAAATGTTTTGCGGACCCTTCCTGCAAATTGTGTTGGGTATGTGGTTCAGGGTGTGTCTTCGCAGCCGGTAAACGGAAAGCTATGCAGGTGTGTGAAGACACACACCAAAACATTCGACAGAGGCTGGCATGCGGAGGCTGGTATAGTGGAAAAGGAAGCTACAAGCTTCAAGAATAAAAGCCAGAAATCTCCGCTACCTGCCCGGGCCAGCTGTCGCTTAGCTTGCCACAATAGGGAGACTCAACGAGTTACCCAGTTCTAAAACGTTCCAGGTGGTAGGAGGCGAAAGGCCTGGTAAGCCCAGCATCGGGCGTATGCCACAATACCTTCTTCTCAATGCTAAGGTATTTTTCTGCATTTCTTCTTTCTTGACTCAAGTCAATGAACACGGTGAAACGTCCATTTAAATTTGTAGAAAACTCAAAATAAAAAGTATAGACTATGAATTTAAAAGTAAAAACATCATTGGTACTGATGCTGGTTGCCACATGGTCATTTGGTCAAGAGAGCTCAAGGCCTGAGAGTTTGCCAGGTCAAAGTGAAGAACAAGCAGTGAAGAACAAGCATGATATTGGGGCATCTCTATTTATGCTGGGCAA
Organism: uncultured Roseivirgaceae bacterium; assembly: GCA_964351395.1. GTDB lineage: Bacteria > Bacteroidota > Bacteroidia > Cytophagales > Cyclobacteriaceae > Imperialibacter. The sequence goes on along the minus strand of CAYGOF010000001.1, from coordinate 477,712 downwards.
CTTTCTTTCTGACTCGCCTGATTACTATTTGTTGACTTACGGGCGCCGACTTACTAAAAAAGACCGGGTATTTACGGAGTTCAATACGTGGAGATATTCTGAGCCATTGGGTACCTATAATAAATCCACAGAATTCTATCCAGGATTTATCAGGGCTTTTGGAATTGGGTTTGGATATCAGCGGTTTCTATGGAAGGGCTTTTATGCAAAGGTGCAAGCAACGCCTTTTTTGAAGCAGTATCATGATATCGATGACAATAAAACTCAAAAGGGCTTTCAGTTGTACCTTCAATTTATAGCCGGTTATCGTTTTCAATTTTTCAACGAGCGTTTCTTTATAGAACCTGCTTATGCACTTAAGTATTGGCCCGTTGATACGAACTTTCCCTCTGATTTTGCCATCATCGAAGAAGGAACACCTAAATACATATTTGAACCGAGCTTAAATTTTGGTTTTAGATTTTAATTTCAAGGCTCCTGAGTTTACTCGCATGACGCTTGTTTTAATTTTTACTACCACATAATCATTGTCGCTAGTGCTGAGAACGCCAGCATTCGCCAAATGCTGAATAACCTCGATTTCCCAATTGCGCCCTCGAACGGCCTTCGTGTGAGGGATAGCAGCGAAAAGCCCGGAACCGCTCCCGATGAATATCGGGACGGTGAGGACTTGAAGCGAATAGCCCGACCCCGCCCAGCGGCTCCAATTTTGGTATTGGTAGCTATGCTGGTGCTGGAGGGGGCACACCCAAGTAGTAGACCACCTTTCACACTCCAACTATCTGAAAATCAATTGCTCAAAAGCGGGGTAAAGTCATATCTTTTTATGATTTTGGATAGGTTTAATGGGAGCGATGCTTTCTATTTTTAAGACTTAACTAAGGATTAAACGCGAGCAACACGATGGTTTTAGGAGTTCTGAAGGAACGCGAGCCCGAACAAAGGGTGGCGCTTTTGCCTGAAATAGTGGCAGCACTGGTACAAAAAAAATTGGTAGTATATATTGAAAAAGACGCTGGCCACGGCGCTTTCCAATCCAACGAAGCTTACGAAGCTGCAGGCGCTCTGGTCTGCGCCCGCGACGAGGTGATCAACACCTCTGACTGGCTGCTGCAGATTGGCGAACCCGATGAAAAGCTGATGGAACAGCTGCCGGCCGACAAAGTCTGGATTAGTCAGTACAACCCTCTCTGGAATAAAAAGCTGGTGAGGGCCTTCATGGAAAAGGGTATTACCAGCTTTAGCCTCGACACCATTCCCCGCACTTCTCGGGCGCAGTCGATGGACGTGCTGTCGTCGATGGCCACGGTGTCGGGCTACAAGGCGGTGCTGGAGGCGGCCAACCTTTTACCTAATTTTTTCCCTATGTTCATGACAGCCGCCGGCACTATTCGCCCGGCTACGGTACTTATTCTGGGAGCTGGGGTAGCCGGCCTGCAGGCCATTGCCATTTCCCGCAAGCTGGGGGCACAGGTATACGCCTTCGACGTGAGGTCAGCCGTGAAAGAGGAGGTGATGAGCCTGGGTGCCACGTTTGTGGAGGTAGAGGGTGCCAAAGAAGATGCCGCGGCAGGTGGGTATGCCGTGGAACAGACAGAAGAATTTAAAATCAAACAGCAACAGCTTATTAATGACCAGGCGGCAAAAGCCGATGTGGTGATATGCACGGCCCTGATACCTGGTAGGAAAGCACCACTTTTGCTTCCTAAAGAGGCAGTGGAGAGAATGAAGCCCGGGGCGGTGGTCATTGACCTGGCAGCTGTAACTGGCGGCAATTGTGAGCTGACCGAGAACGAAGAAACAGTTGTGCATCATGGGGTAAAAATTATTGGCCAGTCGAACTACCCTTCGAAAATGCCGATGGACGCCAGCAAAATGTTCGGAAAAAATGTGTTCAACTTTCTGCAATTGATGCTTACGCCCGAGGGCAGCCTGGAGATGCGTTTTGGGGATGATATTGTGAAGGGCACTTGCATTACCCATGAAGGGGAAGTGGTAAACGAAAGAGTGAAAGAGATTTTGAAAGACTTAATTGAAATGTGATGGATCAGATACTCGTATTCTTTTTTACCTATAAGGAAGCCATTTTTATCATTGCACTTTCGGTGTTTCTCGGCATAGAGGTGATTTCCCACGTGCCGTCTGTGTTGCATACGCCGCTGATGTCGGGGGCTAATGCGATCAGTGGTGTGATCATAATAGGTGGCATTATCCTCGTCGGTCATACGGATGCTTCGACCTTTTCGCTGGAGCTTGTGCTGGGTGTATTGTCAATTGTTTTTGCCACGCTTAATGTGGTAGGTGGTTTCGTGGTGACCGACAGGATGCTTGAAATGTTCAAAAAGAAAAAGAAATAACCACGGATATGGATAAGATCATAGGCACATACAATGGCATTGATGTCACCGTGGGAGGCACACTGCTGGAGCTAAGCTATCTGGCGGCAGCACTATTTTTTGTGATTGGGCTTAAGCTGCTGAGTCACCCGGAAACGGCCCGGCGAGGTAATTTTTATGCGGCGGCCGGTATGGTACTGGCTATGATGACCACGCTGGTATTGCACAGGGATGCCAACGGGCTACCGATACCGGTTGTTAATGTATGGGTGATTGTGGCGGCCCTCGGCGTAGGTACAGTCATCGGCTGGATGATGGCCTTGAGGGTGCAAATGACGGCCATGCCTCAAATGGTGTCTTTCTTTAACGCCACAGGTGGGGCTGCTTCGGCCCTGGTGGCCCTGCTTGAATTTCCCAACCTGGACATGCAGCAGACGGGCTCTGCCCTGGTGACCATTTTGGGCCTTGTGGTGGGCAGCATTGCCTTTAGTGGTAGCATGATTGCCTATGGCAAGCTCGACGGAAAAACCGGCGATATGTTTTATAGCTGGATGAAATACGTCAACCTGCTTATGCTATTAGTCATAGCAGGTATCGCTATTTACATGATGGGATCGGGCCAAAGTGCTGGCTCTCTGCAAGGCGTGCTTTATCTCTTGTTAGGTATTTCATTGGTCTATGGGGTCACCTTCGTGATGCCTATCGGCGGTGCTGATATGCCCGTGGTAATTTCTTTGCTCAATAGTTTGACAGGCGTAGCAGCCACTATGGCTGGCTTTATTTATAGCAATCAGGCAATGATCCTTGGCGGTATTTTGGTTGGCGCTGCGGGCACGATCCTTACGGTACTGATGTGCAATGCCATGAACAGGTCCTTGCTGAATGTGATAGTAGGTGCTTTTGGTGGCGATGGAGGAAATGGCGGCGATGGGCCTGCTGGTGATATGAAAGAAATTACGCTTAGCGATGCGGCCATTTTATTGTCTTACTCAAAGTCTGTGGTCATTGTCCCTGGCTATGGGTTGGCTGTTGCACAGGCGCAGCATGTTTGCCATGAGTTGGACCAGCTGCTAGCGGCTAAGGGGGTTACTGTTCGATATGCCATCCACCCGGTGGCAGGTAGAATGCCTGGCCATATGAATGTACTATTAGCCGAAGCCGACGTGCCGTATACCCAGCTGGTGGAAATGGACGATATCAATCCTGATATGCCCAACACGGATGTGGTGATGGTGATTGGCGCCAACGACGTGGTGAACCCGGCAGCGATCACTAATCCGGCAAGCCCCATTGCAGGCATGCCAATTATCAATGCCCACCTGAGTAAAAACATCATTGTAATGAAACGTGGTCGTGGAAAAGGCTATGCAGGCATTGAAAATGAGCTCTTTTTCGACCCAAAAACCAGGTTGCTTTTCGGCAATGCGAAGGACACACTGCAAAGCCTGGCTGGTGAAATAAAGGCTTTGTAGGTAAGGTGTATGGCAAGTTTGATGCTCGTTTGCTGGGCCTAACGGCCCGCTTCATACACTTTTCTGCCCTCAAACATCGTCCACAATACTTTTGTCTGCTTCATTTCTTCGGCGCTTACGGTGAGTAAATCACGGTCGAGCAACACCATATCGGCGGACTTACCAATTTCTAGCGAGCCAATGCTATTTTCCATCATCAGCGCCTTTGCTGCCTCCGAGGTATAGGCAAGCATCATCGCCTGGCGGGGCATTCTTTGTGTGCTATCAAGTATACCCAAACGGCCTTTGCGGGTTTCGGCATAGTACATCGCTTCAAATGGGTTGGCAGTAGACACGGGCCAGTCGCTGGCGCCGCATATGGTAGCTCCTGCTTGCAACATCGACCGCACCGGATACATCCATTGGTATATCGACGGATCCACATAGGGCTTTACAATATCGATGGTAGTTTCGTCGCCCAGGGCCCAAAGCAACTGAAAAGAGGCCAGAACATTAAGGTTGCCAAAACGGCTGAAATCGGATGGTTGCACAAACTGGAGATGTGTGATGGTGTGAGGTGTGGCCATGGTTTTGTTGGCTTGCCTCATGGCTTCAAAACCGTTGAGGGTTTCTGTTACGGCTTCGTCGCCAATAGCATGCACATGTACTAGTAGGCCTTCCTGATCTGCCAGAGTGGCAAATCGGGCAAACTTTTCCGGCTCCATCATTAGTACGCCTTTTGAATCGGTGCCTGTGTAGGGCAACGACATAGCTGCTGTATGGCTCGGGTGTTCCACCACCCCATCGGCAAATACTTTGAAGCCCAACACTTTCAGGTTATCGCTATTGTATTGTTGTTGCAATACCTTTACAGCTTCGATTTGTGGCAGTGGATCTGAGTTGACCTCAGCGACAACTGTGGCTGCGATGTGAGCTGTGAGCTGGTTTTGTTGCTCCAGGCGCTGGTACCAGGCTAGCATATTATCGTGCGGACCGGGTAGTCGGGCAGCGGAAGGGTCGAGCAAGGCTGTGATGCCAAAGCCATTGTTGTAGGCCATGGCTTTCATAGCCCCAATGCTAAAATCTGTATCTGGCTGGAGAACCTCTTCTATTTTATGTTGTGCAGTCTCCGTTACATAACCATTACTTTCGCCATCAGGATTAAGACCGAAATACCCTTTTTCATCACCTGATAGTGAGGCCAGATACGCCTTGGTGACGCCTGCTCGCTTGAGCATCACTTTATTGGCCCATGCAGAGTGCCAATCTGAACCGCGCAGGAAAACAGGCTGAGTTTTGAAAACACCACTATTGAAGAGCTTGGTCACCTTGTCCAGCTCCTTCCAGGTGCTTATGTTCAGTCCATACACCACCAACACATCGCCGGTCATGCCTTCTTTCTTTTTCAGGGCTTCGAGGGCAAATTGATGGATTTGATTAACGTCTAAAAACTGGTCGCTTACATTGGCCTTGGTCAGCCCCATGCCTCCATCAATGCCATGGTTGTGGCTATCGATCAGGCCAGGCATCACGAAACCTCCATTTAGGTCTGTCCAGCTGGCGTCGTCGCCCACTTTGCTTTTAACCTCAGCCGATGTACCCACTGCTACAATGGTTGTGCCCCTGATGGCAATGGCTTCAGCATATGGATTTTTTACATCGGCAGTGAATATTTTAGCGTTGAAGAAGACTTGTTCCTGAGCCTGAGCAGAAAGTGAAGCAAACACGAGTAGAAAAAGGACGACGTATTTCATGAAATTTGTGATGAATGAGAAGGGGGCAATATAGGGAATGTTGTTAGATGGTGCCGGAGATGTATGTGGGAAAATTATGCTTTTGGCTGAGCTATCAAATGCTTCTGGAATGGACGATGAGAGACGGAAATTCATTTTTTAGAAAAAGACCTGCCAGGCGGCGACAGTTCATGTACAGGCTTAATTCTAGAAATTTTTCACAGAGGCTAAAATTCAATGGGTAGCACCACTTCACTGTCTACCCGCTCACCGTTGATTTCCCCTGGCTTGAAGGTGTTGAGGCAATTCTTGAACATTTCCAGAGCCAGGTCATTGAAAGGACCATCGCCGGCGTCCACAAATCCATAGTTGCCGATTTGTCCATTGGCCATAAGTACAAAGCGGATCAGAATAGTCGTATGGTCATTGCCAGCAGCGACAATACTCCTGGCTTTTTCTCGCGTTTCCAAGTAGCAGTCCATGGTGGGCTTACCCTGGCTAACGAGCTCTGCCTCCTGATCAAGGGCGTCCGCAGAAGCTACTGCTAGTTTATCTGATGGTAAAGCAAGCTCTTCTTTTGTAAGCCTTCGCTTATCTATTTTCACTGCCTCCCTCGTTTCGGTGTAGTATTTGTGTTGTGTAACCGTCTTTAATGGGATTCCACCATTTGTCGCCTCCAGACGTTTATTCCAGTGGCCAGTGTGATGATCTGTGTAATTCTCATAATTAATCCTTACCTCATCGGAATACCAGGTAGTTACTTTGCTGTCGTTGGGTCCTGCATTCATCACAGGGTAGCATATCTTTCCCAGCACTTCGGTCGTAGGCGCTGTTTGTACTTCCAGCGGTACATCTACCAGTTCTTCTTTTGTGATATCCTGCCAGGTAAGGTATTCTTTCTGCCGTGTTTCATGGTAGAGTCGCTTGGTGGTATTTTCGTAGGTGTAGCTATTCATGAACTTGCCATCGAGCAAATAGGTGGTTTTATATCCATCTGTGGATATAAGGTAAGAGGATTCACTTCGGCCCATTATCGACTGAAGGGAATCATTACTAAGGCCTGGCACTTTTGAAACAAAGCTGATTTGATAGGTAATTTCACCTTCGAAACGCTGGGCAGTAACGCTTGCCTCCGAAAGCAATAGTACTAAAAATAGTGCTGGTAGTAACTTTATTATAGCCATTTGAAAAGATGAAAAATGAACCAACCGCTTGCAGTGCCTGGTGGTTTCTGGTAATAATAATTGGTATTTTATCTAAGAACAATTATCTATTAAATGCGTTTAGGGTTGCTAATTATATTTAAATATTGCCTCTAGTCAAAAAATGAATGTTGATAGAACTTCTTCTTAACGAATAATTATTTACACATAAGTTAATGAAAAATTACTAATAATATTGTGTAAAATAACATATGATAGCTCGATAGGCAAAATTTCTGCTCAATCGGGAGATTTCGCTGGTGGAAATTGGCGAATGCTGGCCTTTAACAAAGCCGTGGTGGTAAACCAAATGTAAAAAGAATGTAAACACAGCTAAAACCTGAACATAGCTTCCAGCAATGCCGTACCTTTAAATCATGAAGACCATTCTAGCAGGGACGTGTTTGGTGATTGGCCTGTTGGCGGTAGTTCTCCTTCTCACAGGCAGCGACTCAGCACCGCTGTCTGGTGAAAAAGCCGAAATAGCCATGCGCAATGTTGGCCATCAGGTGTTATTGGCAGCCGGAGATTCTTCCTCAAGAGTGCTACCAGTGGTAAAAATTGATAAAAATGCCTATTTGATTCGGTTCGAAAGCCCTTTAGCATTCACCACAGACACTTTGGTTAAGGTGATCCACAAAGCGCTTACACCAGGGATCAATGCTAAAATATTGCCTAATGCCTATGTTGTGAACGTGATGGAGTGCAAGGGCAACCTGATCGTGTACAGTTACCAAATCGCGGGCACGAAAGAAAACACTCTCGTACCTTGTCAAGGAACAGCCCAGCCGCTTGGCTGTTATGTAATCAGAATTGCCTTTGAGCAACCAGTTTTTGCTGGGGAAGGAAAATGGAAACTGGGTGGCTTGGCCGCAACTTGTCTCCTCCTGGCGGGATTCATTTATTTAAGAAAAGCTCCGGTGGCCACTCAAAATGAGCATCAACAGCCCACCAGATATTCTATAGGGCAGTTTACTTTAGAGCCGAACGAAGGCCAATTAAAGCATCAAAATGAAGTGATCACTTTAACGGCTAAAGAGGCAAAAATCCTGACACTCTTTGCCAGGCAACCCAACTTAGTACTGGAACGAGAAAAACTCATGAAAGAAGTATGGGAAGACGAAGGGGTAATTGTCGGGCGCAGCCTGGATATGTTTGTATCGAAGCTTCGCAAGAAATTACAAGCTGACCCCAAGGTTAAAATCATCAATGTGCACGGCAAAGGGTATAAGTTGGAAGCTTAGTGATGTTATTTTAAGCGCAAAGGGCCTTCGGAAAAAAAGGGTTTTTACAACTTAAGCGGCGGTGTGCCTTCCCCTCAAATTGACTTTTCTTAAAAAAAGGAAGCCTTCTATTCAAAAGGCCTCCTCCGGATTTCCGTGTTTGTTGTTGTAATGAATTAAGATTTAATGGAAAGTCGCTTAGGCGGGAGCTTAATTTTTGAATAGCCTTTTAACTACAACCACGCCATCTACTTCGGTCATTAGAAAATAGATACCTGCTGGATTATCGCGTAAATTAATTGTCACGGCTTTTGCCTCATGCCGTTCAATCTTTATTGGCAATTCCTGTCCTGCTGCGTTGACTACTTTGAAAGTAAAATCGCTAAGGTTTGCCAATTGTGAATTAATTGTGATGATGCCATTGGTTGGGTTTGGATATATGTTAATTCCGCTGCCATACAAATCTCCGATTCCAGTTTCGGTCTCCTCGACATCAATTAGGTTGATTGTAATAGTAGCCGACGCCGACAATTCGCCATCACTTACCTCCACAGTCAACTCGAAAACCGGGTTGGTTTCAAAATCAAGTGCTTCGGGTGAACCCACGGTAAGAATACCCGTCTGCGAATCGATGGCAAATCCGTTGCCTGTATTGCCAGAAGTGATCGTGAAAGTCAGTGTCGCTCCTTCCGGGTCAGTGGCGACTACAGTGCCTACCTCGGTACCCGTTGCCACATTTTCTTCAATGCTAAAAGATTGGGCGGCAATTGCTGGCGCTTGATTCTCTTGCTCAACTTCTTCTATATCTACAAGGTTGACTGTCACTGTTGCTGTGGCACTTCCGTTCTGTCCATCATTCGCCTCCATTGTCAGTGTAAAGCTTGGTGTAGTTTCAAAATCCAGGGCAGCTTCGTTATTAACTCGTAACTGCCAGATTAATGAGCTAACTTTGGCTGTGCCAAAGGCGTCGTTAATATTTCCTCCCGTAATGCTAAAAGTGAGCTCGCCATCGCCAGTGGTAGCAACTAGATTTCCTATAATTGTCCCTGACTGGCTATTCTCATCAATGGTAAATGCCTGATCGCCTATTGAAGGGCCCAGATCATTCAGATTAACCGTAACTATTGCACTTGATATTCCTCCTCTGCCGTCGCTAACCTCCACTGTCAAATTAAACACCGGATTGGTTTCAAAATCAATTGCAGTCCTTTGACTCACAATAAGACCATTGCCACCAATCAACCGAAAAGCGTCTCCAGTGTTTCCATCTGTGATTGAATATGTTAACGCATCTCCATCTGGATCGGAGGCTGCTATATTACCTATCCTTTCATTTCCACTTCGGTTCTCATCAATGGTGAATGACTGGGCGGCAATAACCGGGACTCCATTACTTTGTGTTGTTACCGAAGCTGGATCAGAGGTGGAAGAGCCGTATTCTGTTGTCACTGTAACGGCGAAAGCATATTCGGTATCGGGCGAAAGGCCACCAACAGTAAGCATGCCTGTTACATCGTTGAAGTTTCCGCCATTTTCGTTTTTTATATTTACGCCCCCAAGGCTGCGGAAGACGGTGTAAGTCATTTCGCAACCCCCACAATTATCTTCTGGCTTCACAAAATTTACCATTACTGATTTAGAAGTAATATTATCGTATGTTGGGCTTGCCGGTTTAGCAGGTGGCCCAAACTCGTCCTTGGTAGTGAAACGCCAAACGCTGGTGCTGCTGATGCCCGCATAGGGAGCACCCTCGAGATCTTCAAAGGCTGTATTATCGATTAAAACATATAGCAAAGCACTAAAAGGCAGGTTAGCTCCAGGCTGCAATGTTGCTACGGCGTTGTTAATAGTTACTTGTTCAGACGTCACATCAATGACTTCAATATCTGAGCCGTCAACTCCCGATTTGATATAGATATTACCGGTTCCCTTTTGAATGTCTTCATTGAAGGTCACCACTAATGCTGACGCTACCTCAACTGTTACAGCGTTGTTGGCTGGTGAAAATGTGCTAACTGTTGGTGCAATATTGTTTGTTGTTGCCTGACTTGCTTCAATTGAAAAATCTGATGATCCAACGGAATTCACTGCTTTCACCCGAAAAAAGTATTCCTGATTATTGGCGAGGCTTGTAGCTGTATAGGTCAGACCATTGCCATTAAATACTTCCGAAAACACCCCTCCAACACCTTGCTTTTGTTCAAGCACATAGCTGGTGATAGCACTGCCATTATCGCCAGGTGCCACCCAATTCACCACGATCGAAGTGGAAGTAATGGCGCCGAAGGTTGGAGCCGCCGGTTTGCTGGGTGGCCCGGCCAAAGTGGTTGCACTAGCCGCTGAAGAATAAGACGAACTACCGTTAGCATTGGTGGCTTTGACGCGGTAAAAATACTCTTGATTGGAAGCAAGGCCGGTGGATGCAAAAGTCAGCACATCTCCGGTAAATATTGCTGCGAAAGTACCACCGCTTCCTATTTTCTGCTCTAGTACGTAAGATGTAATGGGCGAGCCATTGTCGCTTGGTGCGATCCAATTGACCACAATAGAACCACTGGTAACTGTCCCAAACGTTGGAGGGGTAGGTGCATCTGGGACACTGCTTGAGACAAAGGTGACTCCATCGCCCCAAACCCCGCTTCCATTGGTACCCGCAAATAGGTTGGATGCTTTCACAATAAGGGGGCCTGTTGATAAATTGGTGAGGCCGTTATTGTAGGCTGTAAAATTATCGCCAATGTCGTCTGTTAAATAGACTCCGCTGCCCTCGACGGTCACATATACCTCGTTGAGACTTACAATTTCATGACCTGTCACACTACCAGGAAGACCTGTACCAGCAGCAGTCCATGAACTGCCTTGATCGCTCGATTTAAAAAAACCCTCCGCTGTAGATACGTACATGTCTGCGACAGCAAATAAGTAGGTCGCTGCGTTAAAACCTGAACTATTTGCAATCCCGTTATCGGCGGCTACCCAAGTATCTCCATCGTCAGAGGACTTTGAAACCAAATCTCCAAATGTGTTTCCGGTGTACAAATTGAAACCATCGGTGGCAAGTGTCAATGGAAATCCGTTAATTTCGTTTCCTGTTGTGCCATTAGCGCCACTCCAGGTCACGCCATTGTCAGTGGACTTGCTCACTCCCCCCAGTAGTTCCAAAGCGAAGTAGGTACCGCCAATGACAACAATATTTACAACAGGCAAGCCATTCAATCCAGTGTTAACTGCCGTCCACGAAGCTCCTTCATTAGTGCTTTTGTAAATGCCGTGCCCAGTACCCGCGAGAATAAAGGAGATTTCGCTGTACAGCGTAAAAATCGAGAGGCCCAGTCCGCCCAACCCGTTATTCTTAGCTGTCCAGGAGCTTCCATTGTCGCCACTGACAAAAAAGCCTCCTCCGTAGGTAGATGCATACAAGTCTGTACCGCTGCTTTTGAAGTCAGTAATCTTATGGGCGTTAATTCCTGTGTTTTTCTCTGCCCAACTTGCCCCGGTATCTGTGCTTCTGAAAACTCCGCCGGTTGTACCAATCATAAAACTGCTACCTCCTGTAACAAAAGCGGCAATGTTAAGATTGGTAGGCGAACCTCCAAAAGCCTGCCCCCAGGTTGTCCCATCACCACTTAAAACCAAGAGTCCCTCTGTGGTCCCTGCGTAGATCCCGGTGCCACCAGAACGTTGAAATAAGGCGAAGAATCCTTCGGGAGACGTTCCGCCAACTGTATTCCAATTGGTACCTGCATCGTCGCTATGAAAGGAGCCTCCCTGAAAATCGGTGACGACCAGCTGGTTGGCAGTGATGCCAAAGGACACTGAAGAAAAATCCTGAGAGGAGGCGCCTGTTACCGTTACGGTACTCCAGTTTGCTCCTCCGTTGGTGCTCATGTACAATCCCTCACCGGAGGCAGCAGCCAAGAGGTCTGTATCTGTTATGTCACTTGAAAATGCATTAATTTCTGAAGTGCCGGCAATGCCAGTGCCTAGCACTGACCATGATGAACCGTCCGTTGATGTAGAGATGCCCCCTGTATAGCCAACCCAGAATGTACTACCAATTACTTCGACTGTGAATAAATCAACGTCAGACAGGCCCGTATTTGCATAGGCCCAGGTGTCCCCATTATCTGTCGATCTATAAGCACCGCCCTCGGTGGCTACAACTACATTTGATCCCAAAATGGCCATCCCCTTTGCCTCAACGCCAAGAATATCATCCCCAACAAGGGTCCAGGCTTCTCCATTATCGGTCGTTTTGTATACCCCTCCGTATTGGGTCGCGGCTAGCCAGGTATCAGAAGTTACTTCGGCAATACCAACAATAAGGCCACCTTCCGGCCCAGGCGATTGCGCCCATTGGGAATTGGCCGGACTGACTAACCCAACAAATAGTGCAACTATAAGCGCTAATTTCAATTTGATGTTCGAAGTTTTCATCTTTAAAAAGTTTAACAGGCTATAGCATAAGAAAAAAACAAACTCACTGATCTTAAGGGAATTAACTTAGCATATAAATGGAATTCAAATTATTTTTGCGAGCTGTGGCTATCCGTTTCCGAAGCCCCGTATTCTCTTTCCGAATAAGGTTTCAGGGTAGTCTGAAAATATAGAAATGAGGATTGTTCAATTGTTTAGCTCACAGAAAGCCGGAAGACATATAAGTGTCTTCTTGATACAGCTATGCGTCATATTCCCAGCCTGGTCACAGTTTTCGTCCAAGTTTGATAGTATCAGATCAATAGTCCAAACCACAAAGAATCCGGTTGTAAGGGCTGATGCATTTCTCAGTCTGGCGGAAGAAATCAGGGATGTGAACATCAGGCAAATGCCTGTATTTATCGACTCTGCTTATCTCCTATCGAAAGCGGCTAACTACGAGAAAGGACTAGCGAAGACCTACTTTTTGTATGGTGTCGAGCGGTGGCTCAATGGCCATTATGAAGAGGCGGAAAGCTACTATCACCGATCAATTTCTGTCTATTCTTTGCTACAAGACTCGGTAATGCTTGCCACCAATTTCTCTTATATGGGCCTCTGTTTTCACTATCAGGCCAGCTACGATTCAGCCTTTTACTATCATGAAAAGGCGCTCTCAATTAATGAAAGGCGCGGTGACAATAGAAAAATGGCCCACAATATCGACAATATTGCGCTTTTGTATCATCAGCTTGCGAATTTCCCAGAGTTAATAAAATACTCCTCTAGAGCCCTGGAAACACGAAGTATCATTCCTGGATTCAGCAGCCGTACTAACTATTACAATTTTGGAGGAGAGATTTTCAGAGACAAAGCTTTGCAGGAGGCCATTGCTTATCATAAAAAAGCACTAAAAGAAGAAAGGGATAAGAATGGCAGCAACATAGGCGGTAGTCTCAACAATATTGGAAGTGTCTACTACAACAATCAGATGTATGATTCTGCTATATTCTACTTGAGAGCTGGAGCAGTAGAAATATTGAAATCTGGAGTCATGAATAGTTATGCGGGCCACTTGCACGAATTGGGTGAAGCCTTAAGGGAAAATGGTGAATACGCAGAATCAGAACGGGTGTTTCTCGAAGCAATGGCTATTTGGGACTCCATAGGTACACGCCATAGCATTTCAATAGTAAGAGGCAATTTGGCCCGCCTTTATTTTCTAATGGAAAAATACTCCGCGGGCCTTACGTATTTAGACCAATCCCTCACGATGGTGGAGGGGATGGCATTCAATCCATTTTGTATCAAACTTTGGACCCTTAAAGCAAGGTATTTAATGAAACTGGGCCAGGTAGAAAATGCCATTGTACTAGCCAAAAGAGCACTAAGTGAAGCGCAAAAGAAGAAAGTAGTAATTTCGATCTTAAACAGCTATGAATTGCTCTCAGAGGTCTACAATTCAACCGGGGACTATGAGTTATCAATGCAATACTCAAAGGAATTCAACCTATTGAAAGACCAGCTTTACAATGGAGAAAGCTCGCTGCAGATTGCTCAATTACAAGTGCAATATGAAACAGATAAAAAGAACAAGGAAATAGAGCTGTTGAATGCCCAAAATGAAAGCCAAAAAGCAAAGCTCTTCCAGCGCGAGATTATATTAATGGCAGGCTCCTTGGCTGTTATTTTGTTCGGATTTGCTTACCATAAACGCCAGAAGTATATCAGAAAACTGGCGTCTCAAAACGACTTCATCGAACATCAAAGAAAGGAGTTGGCGCTTAAAAACCATGAAAAGGATGTATTGCTTGGTGAAATCCACCACCGCGTTAAAAACAATCTTCAGGTTATCAGCAGTCTGTTAAAATTGCAGTCCAGGCAACTTGTGGACGAAAAAGCGCAAAACGCTGTTTTGGAAGGCCGTGACAGGGTCAAGGCAATGGCCCTGATACATCAATGTCTTTATCAGCACGACCAGTTTTCGAGCATTCGAATAGATGACTATATCAAAAAGTTGGTCGACAACCTGATTTATTCGCACGGTTACAATGAAAGTGAAATCCAATTGCACTTAGATTTGGATAAACTATATCTAAATGTAGATACAGCGCTTCCTGTCGGGCTGATTATCAACGAGCTCGTCAGCAATTGTTTCAAACATGCGTTTAGCAAAAGTAGAAAAAATCAAATATATATACAGTTTAAAAGGAACGAAAAAGAACTGATTTTAATGGTCAAGGATAATGGAACAGGTATGCCAGATAAGGATTTTCATTCTGAAAAAATAAGATCCTTTGGCATCGGCCTAATCCATTCATTGGTTGAAGAACTGGAGGGAAACATGGTATTTAGCCATAACGATGGAACCTCAGTTCGGATAAAAATCCAAAAATTTAGTCTAATGCAAGGTGTGAGCTAACAGTGATCCTGTGCTAATTTAAATAGTACAATCGTGCGATATTTTTACTAAATTGAACTAATATTTTTTAGTGAGCTTCATATACGGTCGGTTATTTGTCGCGACTTCTAGGGGTTGATTTTTTATCCTGTAAAGTTGATAGCATGAAAATTCTTGTCGTTGAAAATAGCTCAATTGTTGCAAATGATATTGTAACAACTCTTTCTGATTTGGGCTACGAGGTCGTAAAATGGGTAACAACTGGGCCAGCAGCTGTTGAAGCTGTAAAGGACGTATGTCCTGATCTAGTTATAATGGATATCAATCTAGATGGACCTATGGATGGAATTCATGCTGCGGAATTGATCAATGAAATTCGGTTAATACCTATAATTTATCTAACTGCCTACGCCGACAATGCTACTTTTGAAAGGGCAAAAAAAACTCATCCGTTTGCCTATATAGTGAAACCCTTTGTAGAAAAGGACCTTGGCTTTGCCATTGACTTGGCTATTGAAAACTTTTCAAGACAAACCGAACCAAGGAATTTAGCCACTTCGCTACCAGAACGTGTGGTTTTAGATGCAATTTTTCTAAAGCTGAACAAGCATTACGTCAAAATCCCACTAAAGGATATATTGTATGTGAAGGCTGAAAGAAGCTACTGTAAGGTATTTACTATTGATAAAACCCACCTATTGACAATGAATCTACATACCTTCGAAACTAAACTCGATAGTAAAGACTTCGTTAGGGTGAGCCGATCAGTGGTAGTAAATATTCACCATGTAGGCTCATTTGAGAATCATAGTGTCTGGCTAGGCAATCAGGAAATAAAAATAAGCCGGTCGTTTCAGGAGGACTTTCAAAGAAAATTTCTATCCATTTGAGGCGAAATGTGGTTCTAACTTCTGATGAAACGGGAACAAACCACTCAGTTAAGCCTTCCCAGCCTGCTTCCCCAGTGCTCACACCTCATTTCATAAAAGTCCTTGAACTGCTGATAGGTGTCGATCTGCAGTGCATCTGGTTTGGAGCTGGTGGTTAAACTTATCAGGTCGTCGATGTTCTTCAGCAATGTGTCAAGGAAAAATTCTTCTTCCTTGGGTAGTTGATTTTTTTCGTCAAAAATCTTTATGGCCAGGTCATTGATCGAAAGGCCTTTTTGAACAAAGTCGTCGTCCGGAAAGAGGGTCCAGAAATTACCAGTAATAATCGAAGGAAAAATGGCCGGGCTATTCATCGAGTCGTTGGGGTGTGCATGCTCAGCAAAGCCCATAAATCCTTCAAGTGAGTTGAAAAGATAGCTGTCAATATCAGTCAAAAGGTAGATAGCTCTTGGGCACTTCATTTTCTCAAGCCACTCATCCAACAACAAAAAAGAGTTGGGACTAAAGGATTGGTCAATGATGATGGTTTCAATTTCGCCAGCCTTGTTATAGGCTTTCAGAAAAGGAGCAACATGGTATCCCCATGTGATTTTATCAGTGATACCAAAGGGGTCTTCGATAGTAAAAAGCTCATTTGAAATAAAGGAATACCTGGCAGGCGCAAAATTCCAGATCTTACCACAATCAACGCCCATTTTTCTCAGAAAAAGAGCTATATAATGAGCCCTGTCTTCGCAGGCGCCGTTGATATACCGATACTCAATTTGCTCCGCTAAGACTCTTTCAAGTATCTGTTTTCTCTCTGAAAATTTAATAGGGGTTAGTTCAGGAGTAGCTGGTTTTGCACCCAAAAGTAGGTTGTACTCTTCAGCGCTGATCAATTCCGTGGCATTAGCCAATGCATCCATGTAGCAATGAAATAAAAGGTGGTGGAAA
The DNA here is from genome assembly GCA_964351395.1 of uncultured Roseivirgaceae bacterium. Lineage (GTDB taxonomy): Bacteria > Bacteroidota > Bacteroidia > Cytophagales > Cyclobacteriaceae > Imperialibacter. The sequence continues at coordinate 461,124 of CAYGOF010000001.1, read as the reverse complement.
TTCCCTTAAAGATGCTGATCATGAGATTCTCTGAAGATTGACGGCGATCAGAGACAATTCAAAGTTCAAGGCAAAGTCAAGCGGGGTGCAAAGATGATAAAATTCAGGATGAAGTCCTACCCTTCGCTTTCTTCAGTTTGAAGCTGCTTTTCGTAGAGTTCCTTGTAGATACCCCCCATTGCCATCAGCGACTCATGTTCGCCGTACTCCTTAATTTCACCATCATCAAGCACGATGATTTTATTGGCAAGTTTGGCCGACGACACCCGGTGTGAAATAATGATGGAGGTGCGATTTTTCATGATGCGCTTCATTGCCTGCAGAATGGAGTTTTCTGTCTTAGTATCTACGGCAGATAGCGAGTCGTCCAAAATCAGAATCTGTGGATTACGAACTATAGCCCGGGCAATTGACAACCGTTGTTTTTGTCCGCCGGAAAGCGTAATCCCTCTTTCTCCAATTTTGGTCTCAAACCCTGCGGGGAAGTCGTTGATATTATTGAGCAGGTCTGCATCCTCTGCTGCTTTTATGATTTGATCCCTGTCGTGATTGTTGCCCCCAAAGGCAATGTTGTTGGCCAAAGTGTCCGAAAAAAGGAACACATCCTGCGGCACATAACCAATCTGTCCCCTTAGGTGTGGCACGTTAAAGGCTTTAATGTCGTGACCGTCAACTGTTATTTTCCCTTCATTGACATCATACATTCTGCAAACAAGGTTGGCTATGGTCGACTTGCCTGAACCAGTAGTTCCAATTACAGCCAGTGAATCACCGGGATCAACTGTAAACGACACATGGCTAAGGGCTTTGATCCCGGAGTCAGGGTAAACAAAAGAGACGTCATCAAATCTGATGGCGCCTTTTATATCCTGTTTGATATTCAGTGTCGAAACAATCTCTGTCTTGGTATAAAGAAACTCATTGATCCTTTTTTGGGAGGCTGCTGCCCGCTGAATAATACTCGTAATCCAACCAAGGGAAGTTACCGGCCAGGTAAGCATGTTCACATAAATGATAAACTCCGCGATGATACCCGTGGTGATTGCTCCCGCCATCACTTCTATAGAACCTATGTAGACGGTGAGGATAGTGCTCAGTCCAATCAGGAACATGATGAGTGGAAAGAAAAGGGCATTAACAAAGGTGAGCTGCAAAGACTTGTCTTTGTACTGATTACTTTCTCTATTGAATTTGTCGTCAAAATCGTGTTCACGAACAAATGACTTGATGACCCTGATGCCTGAAAATGCCTCTTGTACAAACGTTGATAGGTTGGAAAGACTTCTCTGAATTTCTTCCGAGCGCTTGTTGATAATGTTATTAACGAAATAGATGCTGACCGATAGTATGGGAAGGGGCAGCAGTGAATACATCGTCAGTTTTGGATTAATCGAAAACATGAAAGGAATCACCATGAAGAAAAGGGTGAATAGTGTGATGCCATACATGATAGCCGGCCCTATATACATCCTTACTTTGCTTACGTCTTCAGAGATTCGGGCCATTAAGTCTCCCGTGTTATTGCGTCGATAGAAGCTGAGGGGCAATGTTTGGTAATGGGCATAAATCTCGTTCTTCATATCGTACTCAATCAGGCGAGACATTACGATAATCGTCTGACGCATGAAAAATAAAAACACCCCACGAAGGAGCGCCATGAGAAGAATGAAAAAGCCGTAGATGAAAATACTTGAAGTGAAAAGTGAATAAGTTTCAGATTGCAATTCAAGACCCTGGAAGGCACTATGGAGTGTTATTCCTCTCTGTACGATATCAAATGCCTGCCTGACGAGGTAGGCCGGAATGATTGCAAATACGTTCGAAATAATAATAAATAACGTACCCAGTATGAGGTGGTACTTGTATTTAAGAAGGTACTTATTAATTGCGGCTAGATCTTTCACTGAATCTTAAAACGAGACTTTGTGTAAATGGTTCATCGGTGTGGTGAATACCTTGGTTCGCAACCTAAAAAAAGCTTAGCTTTGCGGCTACAAACGCAATTCCGTCATTTCTTGTCAAAAGTAGGGAAAGCTTTGGACCCAAATAACAACATGTGACCTTATTTTATTTTCGTGATGATCGAAACCTCTGAATTGAAAACCACCGGCATGGGAATTTTCAACCAGCTGTCGGAGTTGGAGCATGAACAAGTGGTGTTTTGCCACGACAAAGCAACGGGGTTGAAAGCCATTGTTGCCATTCACAACACAGTTTTGGGGCCTGCTGTTGGAGGCACCCGTATGTGGAATTATGCTTCGGAAGAGGAGGCGTTACATGATGCCCTTCGTTTATCCAGAGGTATGACCTTTAAGTCAGCCATAGCAGGTCTAAACATAGGAGGCGGAAAGGCTGTAATCATTGGCGACGCAAAAAAGATTAAAAACGAAGTGTTGATGCGTCGGTTTGGCAAGTTTGTGAACGGACTCGGCGGTCGCTATTGGACGGCTGAAGATGTGAACATGTCGACCCGCGACATGGAATATATCAGAATGGAAACCCCCTATGTGACTGGCGTGCCGGAATCGATGGGCGGAGGAGGAGACCCATCTCCCGTAACAGCTTTTGGCGTGTTTATGGGAATGAAAGCTACGGCCAGGAAAGTGTACGGAAGTGATTCTTTAAAAGGAAAAAAGGTTTCGGTACAGGGAGCGGGCAATGTGGCAACCTACTTGATGGAGCATTTGGCCAAAGAAGGGGCTAAAATCTTCGTTTGCGACTTACACGAAGAAAAACTAAAGTATGCAGCCGACAACTTTGGTGCTACAGTAGTACCTGTCGATGATATTTATGGTTTGGATGTAGATATTTACTCGCCTTGCGCACTGGGTGCTACCATCAATGATAAGACTATTGGACAACTCAAATGTGCGATTATTGCAGGTGGAGCCAACAATCAGCTCGCTGAAGAGTTGAGACATGGACGGGAACTCATCAAGAAGGGGATCGTTTATGCGCCAGACTTCCTAATAAATGGAGGAGGCATCACCAATGTGTATTATGAGCAGATAGGCAATTATAACAGGGAGGTAGTATATCAGCAAACAGAGCGGATATATGAAACCACCCTGAGGGTGTTGGATGTGGCAGACGAAAAAGGCATAACACCTCAGGAATCCGCCATGGAAATTGCCATTAACAGGATCAATGATATTGGTAAGATCAAGTTATCTTACTAGCTTAATAGAAAATTAAATAAATCAGTTCGTTCTTTCTTTTATTGGGAAATGCTAAACAGAAGAACCCTTCGGATCAAAGCCGTTCAGTCATATTTTGCATTGGAGCAAAGTATCATGTCAGACTTTGAAATCGCCAATCAGCAAATCGACGACTACTTTCAGCCTGATTTGAACAGCATGGAGCCTCAGGACGCTAAGCTTTTGAAGAAAAAAAAGGCAATAGCCCAGACTTGCTTTGCAGAGCAATTCAAAAATGACGCCATTCTATATCCTGAAGAAGCTGATGATGAAATGAAAAAGTCCGTAGCTGATGCTGTGACTTTTTTCAGAAATCAAGTGAAAAAGGACAAAGATGGCTTTCAAAGTAGAATGCTTAAGGACGTAGATGGCATCCATGAGTCTTACTACCTTGCGCTAATGCTCTCTGCAGAGTTTGCGCTGCTGGTTTCGAAAGAAAAGAGAAAGCAGGCCGGGAATCTCTCCTCTGAAAAAATCCTTGTAGCAAATGATTTCAACCTTGCCGACAACAAAGTAATTCAAGCGCTGTTGGATTTTGATCCGCTTCAGCAAGAACTTTCTAAGCGGTCTCTCAGCTGGTCAAATTACAGAGACGATACAGCCAATTGGTATAAAGACATCCTAAAGGCGGACGAAGCTTATAAGGCCTATCAATCGTTGGCAAGTCCAACCCTTGAGCAGGACAAAGAGATTGTTTTACACATTATCAAAAAGCTATTTTTCAAAAACCCTTCTATTCAAACTTTCATGGAAGAAAGGGACATTTACTGGGAAGAAAATAGCAGCATTGTGAAAAGCCTTGCGGTGAAGACAATCAAAGGGTTTCAGGAGCAGGCCGAACCTTTCCAGCTATTGGAGCTCTCCGCAAATCTTGAAGATGATTTGGAGTATTTCCGCGATTTGTTTCGTATTACTTTTGACAATAATGAGGAATACGAATCAATTGTTGCTGAGAAATCAAAGAACTGGGAAATAGATCGAATTGCGCTTATCGATAAGGTAATCCTGAAAATGGCAATCGCAGAGATGGTTCATTTCCCATCTATTCCCGTAAAAGTGACGATTAACGAATTTATTGAGATTTCGAAAAACTATAGTACGCCCAAGAGCAAGCAGTTTGTCAATGGATTATTAGACGTGTTGGCCAACGAATTAGCAGCAAAAGGCGTTATAAAGAAAAGTGGAAGAGGATTAATTGACAACAAATAGATATATACTATGAGCAGGACAACCGGTACCTTAATCGCATTTTTGGCTGGAGCCGCTACAGGTGCGGTACTAGGTGTTTTATACGCCCCCGACAAGGGAGCGAATACTCGTGACAAGCTGTCATTTCAACTCGATAAGTACCGCGGAAGACTCCAGGAGCTTATTGACGAACTAATGGAAAGTAAAGGTTTGGTTGAAAGCGAGGCGAAGTCGGAAGGTGAGAGAATAATTAACGATGCCAAAGAAAAGGCGGAAAGACTCCTTGATGACGTCGATGAGCTTATTGGCCAGATCAGAAAAAAGTAGTAGATAACACGTTAATACCTGCTGTTTTTCCGTAGCAAAGGCCATTGCGCCATTTGTGTAATGGCGAATCTTTAGACCTACCTTTCCGTTTTATATATTGTTTATACTAAATTTGAAGTTCCTAACGGAATTTTAGTAATCCTTGAAAATACCATAGTCATGAAAAAGTCAGTATTTAATTTATTTATCGTTGGCGCTTTAGCGGCAACAGGTTTTAGTTGTTCAAATGCTGAAATGGAAGGTCGTCTTGCAAGGCTGGAAGGTCGTGTGGCCGAATTAGAGGCAGGAAAAGCAAGAAGCGGATCTACTGCCACCTCTATTGCCAGCCCAACTGTTCAACCAACTGCTGTTCAAGAGGAGATTACTTCCGGGCCAGCCCCATCATTTACATGGGCTGAAGAGAATTTCGACTTTGGAACTATTCCAGAAGGCGAAATTGCTGAGCACGTATTTAAGTTTACCAACACTGGTGAAGCTCCATTGATTATATCAAATGCCTCTGCTTCATGTGGATGTACTGTACCCGTTTGGCCAAAAGACCCTATCCCAGTTGGTGGAACCGGCGAAATTCAGGTTAAATTCAATAGTAGCAACAAGCCAGGTGTTCAAAATAAGACTGTAAGTATCACTGCTAATACTAACCCGAAGTTGTCACGTCTAAATATTAAGGCTGTGGTAACTCCAAAGGCTGGTGCAGCTGATGGCCCGGTGAAGAAATAATTATACCTAAACAATCACATAAGAATGCATTTGATTTTAGCGCAGGCAAGTCAGGGCGGTGGCTACATGCAGTTTGTAATGCTGGGTGGCATGATCCTGATATTTTGGCTTTTTTTCATCAGGCCGCAACAAAAAAAGCAAAAAGAACAACGTAAGTTTATCGATGAGATAAAAAAAGGTGACTCTGTAGTAACTACCGGAGGTATCCATGGCAAAATCTCAGCAGTTGAAGGCGACACGATTGTTTTAGAAGTTGACAAAGGGCTGAAAATTAAGTTTGAGAAGGCCGCTATTTCGCTGGACTCCAGCAAAAAGTATGCAACTGCAGCGGATGCTTCATAAATACACCTCAAACATTGCCTGCTAGAATGGCAAACAAAAAAGTATTTATACTTAAGATCGGAGAAAATTGGAAGGTAGTAGTATTGGCAGTAATAGCCGCTACTACCTTTTGGTTTTTTAACTCCCTTAATAAAAACTACGAAGCCAGACTCAGCTATCCTATTACTTTTGATTTTCCGCGCGACAGCGTGGTCATCGTTCAGCCCTTGCCTGATGAAGTCCGAATTGATGTGGCAAGTGGAGGCTGGAATTTGCTTCGCAAAACATTTTGGTTCAATGTTGATCCATTAGTGATCCAACTTGACAATCCCACAGAGATTAAATTCCTGACAAGGAATTCACTTTACGATATTATCAAGGATCAACTGACAGACATAGACCTGAATCGGGTCGTAACTGATACAATGTTTATTTCTGTTGAGCCAAAGATACAGATGATGGTAAAGGTTGTGATTGATAGCACCACCATTCCTCTTGCTACTGGCTATCGACTGACTAGCCCCATTTCCTATGAACCAGATTCAGTTTTTATTCAAGGGCCATCAAGCCTGATGAGCCGTTTCCCATCAACTTGGTTGCTTGAATTTGATAGAAGTGATATCACTGGTGAGTTTGAAAGGTCACTAAAAGTGCCGTTAACAGATAATCGTTTGATGTCTTCTACTCCTTCATCTATCGCAGTAAAATTCAGAGCTGAAGAATTTGTGAGAGACTCGTTGCTAGTCGAAATACAGCCGGTGAATTTTCCTGCGAAGTACAAAGGCAAAACTCCTTTTTTGCAGGACACTACGACTTACGTGTTTTACACCATCAAAACGTCCCTTGCAAGTCAGTTAAGCGATTCCGCTTTTTCTATTTCTGCTGATTTTAAGAGCTACAACAAAGATGATTCAACCATTATGCCAGTAGTGCTGTTTCAACCTACTGAAGCACTGGAGTTGCAGCTTTCCCCTGATAAATTAAAGGTAGGGCATGCCTATTAATAAGCCCTTGTTAGTTGGTATCACAGGTGGTATTGGATCAGGCAAATCGCTGGTATGCAAGATTTTTGAATTATTTGGTATTCCAGTTTACAACTCCGACGTCAATGCCAAGCGATTGATGGCTGAGGACCCAAAATTGATAGAAAATATCAAACGAGTTTTTGGTGAAGAGGCCTACCTTGGCGCGCAGCAACTCAATAGGGAGTTTTTAGCCAGTAAAGTGTTCTCAAATCCTGATAAACTGGAGCAACTGAATAGTCTTGTTCACCCCGCTGTCGCCAGTGACTTTAAACACTGGACAACCCAGCACAGCGATAAACCATATGTACTGAAGGAAGCAGCGCTACTTTTTGAATCTGGCTCTTATAAGTCTCTGGACAGTGTTATACTTGTGACTGCTGCTGCTGATTTGAGAATAAGGAGGGTGGTTTCCAGAGACCCGCATCGAAGCACGAAGCAAGTGAAGGACATCATGGCAAACCAAATGTCGGATGATGAGAAAATTCCAATGTCTGACTACGTGCTGGTCAATGATGAAAAGAAATTATTGATTCCTGAGGTAGTTAAAATTCATGAGCTACTAAAAGCGAGAACTGCTACAAGAGCTGTGCAGGGAGCTTAATTTGATCAGCGTAGAACTTAATTCTTGTGCTTTTATCGTCAAATTGCTCAATCTTGTCAATTCTATCGTGCTTATGATTGTAGAAAACTTCGAAAAGCTGACTGCCAAGTTGGTACAGATTCACTTTGTATCCGTAGTACCTGATGGAAAAAAGGAATTCTCCCTCGACGTAGAGCCGGTTGATTTTTTGGTTGATTGACAGTTGATCGAAACTTTCCAAATCAGTTGAGCGATTATGTTTTTGAATATCAAAAAAAATCGTGAAAAGTGAAATGGATATAGAGAAATAAAAAAACACCGAAGCAATGCCCCGGTGCCTTTCATTGAAATATACGTGCAAATTTTAATTGATCATTATTTTTCGAACAAGTCTGGATTTCCCCTGCAATACTTGTAGCAGATAGATGCCGGAAGGCTGCTCACTTAGATCAAAGTCTTTTGAATAATTACCATCAAAGGTTTTGATTTCCTCTTCGTGAATTATTTTTCCGCTCAAGTCCATTATTGACACTTTTAGAGGATCGGCCGACTTGACGGACATTTTTAAAGTGAACTTTCCGTTGTTAGGATTTGGGTAATAGCTTAAGTCCAGCGGCTCAAGCTTTTCCATTTTTTTCGAAGATTGCCTATCTAATGATGCCTCATTTTCTTCGATTTTTGAAATAGTTATTTTCTTCCGAATGATGAATTTCGAGTGACTACTTTCAGGATCTTCGGTATCCATTTGAAAAAGGAACGAACTGTTTCCGTCCGAAGTGAAATTTCCTCCCAGCACTTCTTTAATCGAGTCAATATCGATAAGGCTTAAGCGTTTTGTGAAAGTGCTATCCATGCCTTTCATCATCCAAACCCCGTTGTCAGAGTCTTTAAGCATCTGAAAGGCGTATGATTGTGCTCCGCCTTTACCGTTGAATTGAAAGGCTCCTGAGCCATCGATAGTGAATGATTTAAGCGAATCTGTATTTGACAGAATATGAATTTGCTGCTTTCGATCAGGAGAGCCGTCAATTACTATAGTATGTGGTTCAGCGCTCTTATGACCATCGTAGAAATGTACATCCAGCTTATTCTCCTCAAGAAATGCCTTAAGTTCTTCATCAGTACGCATTTCCTCGTTCGAATGATACGTCTTCTTAAAGATTTTGGCATTTCCGTCCTCATCAGTTCTTAGTTCCACTTCGATTACTTTGTCATTTGATTGTTCGACCCTTACTTGCTTTTGTGCGAGGACTGTGCCAAGCACGAGCGTAAGAGCAGGAAGCAAAAGACAGATTTTTTTTGTTGCTGTTAGAGTTTTCATAGTAAGTTTTTGTTTCACCAAATGTAGTTTCCTGAACCTGGAAGGAATGTTAACGACAGGTTAATACTTGTTAAAAAAGGTTAAAAGTGAACCACTTAGGTATCTTGATTGTAAATTTGATCGATGAGTAAGAACACCCTCCGTTGGATAATTGCACTAATGAGTGTTGCACTCATAGGGCTGGTGGCTTTTCAGTTATACTGGATCGACGCTTTGATCGAGGTCAATCAAGAGCGTTTTAGTAAGGATGTGCAGCAAGCACTAAACAATGCTGTAGATAAACTGGAGAGGCAGGAAGCCATGCTTGTTGCTTTCGACAACGTTAATACTAATGTTAAATTTAGAAGTGCTACTCCGGTAGCTCCAGGTAACATTCGTTATATTGAAAGTACCTATAAAAAGTGGGAGGTTAAGGAAGGCAAGGTGTCTGTTGGTGAGCCTGAGAAGTTAAAAAACTTGCCTTCAGGCGTCAAGTATGAATTCAGGTCTGGAGATGGTCAAAATATTTTTATAGTACAGGACACGTCAGTTTTTGTGATGCCGACATCTTTGGAAGGCGACAACAGTGGTTTTGCGTTTACCTCGGCTTTTGGTGATTCCACACATGTTGCAGTTGGTCAGTATAAGAAGACAATAGAAAAGGCTGCTCAAAAGACCGAAATGATAAATATTGCATTGCATGAGCTACTGTTTGAAAAGCCTGCGATCTCTAATAGAATTGATCCACACCAACTGGATTCCTTACTCGCTGCTGAATTGACAAATAAGGGAATAACTACAAACTATGACTACAGGATTCTTGACGAAGAGACTGGAGAAATTGTACTTACATCGACCCAAGAGCTGCCACAAGTAGCAAAGAACGCTTTATTCAAAGCCAGCCTCTTTCCTAATGACTTGTTAGGGGAAGGTAGCACATTGCTGGTGAGTTTCCCCAACCAAAAGTCATTCCTACTTCATAAAATATGGACAAGTATGGCCTCCTCAGGCGTACTGTTGCTAACGATCATTTTTTGTTTTGGCTACGCAGTTCAAACCATCATCAAGCAAAAAAAGATATCTGAAATCAAAAATGATTTTATCAACAATATGACTCATGAGTTTAAAACGCCCATTTCTACGGTTGCTTTGGCCTGTGAGGCATTACAGGATGAGCAGCTGGCCAGCCAAGTTTCCTTTCAAAAGCGTTACTTGAAGATAATCTCGGAAGAGAACAAGCGACTTGGCTTGCAGGTAGAAAAGGTGCTTCAAATGGCTGCGCTTGACAGACAGGACTTTCGGTTAAAGATGGAGCCCGTAAATATTAACCTTGTGATCGAAAAGGCGATCGATAATATTGCGCTCCAGGTACAAAAGCGAAATGGCCATATTTTGTCGGAGCTGAACGCCGCACCAAATCAGATAATTGGTGACCCGATGCACCTGACCAATATTGTCCAAAATCTACTCGATAATGCGAACAAATATTCTCCTGAGGAGCCTGAAATATTGGTTCGAACCAGGAATATTGATGGCGGAATCCTTGTAACAGTTGAAGACCACGGCTTGGGTATGAGCAAAGAGTCGGTGCAAAAAATATTTGAACGTTTCTACCGGGTACCTACTGGTAACCTACATGATGTGAAAGGGTTTGGTCTTGGCTTAGCTTATGTGAAGACCATGGTCGAAGCACATGGTGGAACCATCAAAGTGAAAAGTGAGGTAAAGAAAGGTAGTACATTCGAAATACATCTCCCTTATGGAAGTGAAACCTAAGTTATTGATTGTCGAGGATGACCCTAATTTGGGGCAGATCTTGCGAGAGTATTTGGAAGTAAAAGGGTATGAACCAACACTTTGTGTCGATGGTGAAGCCGGGTATCGTTCATTCGTCGAGAACAGCTTTGATATGTGCATCCTTGATGTGATGATGCCTAAAAAAGATGGCTTCACCCTAGCAAAAGAAATCAGAGAGAAGAGTAAAAATATACCGATCATTTTTCTTACAGCTAAATCAATGAAAGAAGATACCATCGAGGGCCTCAAAATTGGTGCTGACGACTACATGACGAAACCCTTTAGTATGGAGGAGCTGCTGCTCAGAATGAAGGCAATTTTTCGAAGAACGAGTGGTGAAAAACACGATGACACTTCAACGCTAAAATTTGAAATAGGACAAATGTATTTTGATGGCCATCTCAATCAATTGAAAACACCTACCCAGGAAATCAAGCTTACATCGAAGGAAAATGCTTTGTTGCTGCTTTTTTGTCAGAACCTCAATAAAACTGTCGAGAGAACTGAAGCACTCCTTAAAATATGGCATGACGATAGCTATTTTAATGCAAGAAGCATGGATGTTTACATAGCAAAGCTTCGCAAATACCTTAAAGAAGACGAGCGATTAAAGATACTCACCGTGCACGGTGAGGGTTTTAAACTTGTAGAACTCAATTAGATTGTGTATTTTCTGTTGGTTTTGCAGAAAGTCCCTATGCAAACCTAATTCGCTAACTTCTAGTCGTTGATTTGATCCAGAAAATATAATGCCTGGCAACCATCTCTAAGGCTAAAGTTTACTATTTTCACGGGCTTAATAATTTACTTCTATGATTAAACTTGTACCATCCATAACAGTGATGAAGGGAAAGTCGGTGCGCCTAACAAAGGGCGACTTTTCCAGCGAGACCATTTACGATGAGCCGCCATTGGATGTTGCGATACAATTTGAAGAACATGGAATCGAAAGGGTCTACCTGGTGGACCTGGAAGGCTCTAAAAAGGGTTCTCCAGTGAATTATCATGTCTTAGAAGCCATTTCAGGCCATACAGATCTAAAAATCAATTATGCCGGCGGTGTTCATACCGACGGCGACGTATTGAAGCTTTTGGAATTTGGGGCTGATAGCATCACTTCGGCAACTATTTCGGTTTACAAGCCAGAGCTGTTCACTTCGTGGCTTATGTCTTACGGACGCAATAAAATTGCACTTGGTGCCGATTCACTCAATGGCCAAATTCGTGTAGGTGGTTGGCTCAAAGATACAAAGATCGACCTTTTTGACCACATCGATTACTTTTATCAAAACGGTCTCCAATACCTAAAGACCACCGACATTTCTAGGGATGGTGTGCTTGAAGGACCTTCTTTTGACCTGTACAAGCAATTACATGAGAGATTCCCAAACCTTAATATTTTTGCTAGCGGGGGCGTCAGAAATGTAGATGATATCAAACGATTGGCCGATATAGGTATCTACGGAGTCATTTTTGGCAAGGCCTACTACGAAGGTAAAATTACCCTGAAAGACATCGAGGGACTGGTAGCGAAGAATGTCTAAAACGTATTATTTACCACCCAAACAATATTCTTCTTCAATTTTGCAACACTGTTGCATTTAGGGCTTAGTTGCTCTACTTTTGCACCTATAATACAAGGAGCACTTTGAATCGGAGATTAGCCTTTACCTTTTTCTTATTGTTAACGCACTCGGCAGCAATCATTGCGCAATCCAATGACTGTGGTTTGAGTGTGCAGGGAATTGTCATCGATAAGGAAACGAAGGAGGCTTTACCAATGGCTGCCATTTGGCTCGTGGGCCCTGAGAAGGGAACTACCACCAACGAAAAGGGCAGGTTTAAAATTGATAAACTCTGTGCTGGCAGTTTTGTCGCCGACATTCATTACGTTGGATATATTGAGAAGCACCTGACCATTACGCTTCCATTGGAAACTGAGCTTTTTATATTGATGGAGGAAGATAATGTGCTGATTAATGAGGTGATCATTGAAGGCGAATCCATTGTTCCAGACAAAACGCAATCTGAAATTACCCTTAATGAGGCAGAGTTGGCACGGTCTAGTGGTAAGTCACTTGGTGAAAGTCTTCAAGAACTCCCCGGAGTTTCAAGCCTGAAAACCGGCCCCACCATTTCAAAGCCTATTATCAATGGCTTACACAGCAACCGAATTCTTATACTCAACAATGGCTTGCGTCAGGAAGGGCAACAGTGGGGGACTGAGCATGCTCCTGAGATAGACCCGATGATGGCAACACAAATTTCTGTGGTCAAAGGTGCTGCAGCGGTAAGGTATGGTCCGGAAGCAATCGGCGGAATTGTAGTCGTTGAGCCTCCTGCACTTCCTTACAAGCACGAGCATATTCACGGAAATGTACGCTTGATGGCGTCTGACAATGGCAGAATGGGCTCTGCCTCCACCAGTCTTCAGGGAGGTGTAGGAAATAGTGAATCAATTGCCTGGCGAGTGCAGGCAACTGGTAGAAGAGCTGGAGATTTTAATGCCCCTGATTATATGCTCACCAATACAGGACTGAAGGAATTAGATTTCTCTGGCGCCTTTGGTTACAGTAAGAATGATTGGCAGGCAGAGGTTTACTACAGTCGATTCACCACGGAACTCGGCATATTGAGAAGTGCTCATATTGGGAATCTAACGGATCTGCAGGCCGCTTTTGAAAGCGATAGACCGATAATAGTAGATGAATTTTCCTATACGATCGACAATCCAAAGCAACAGATCAGTCATGATTTGATTAAAACCACTCTTAGGAAAAAAGGTCGACTCGGTGATTTGAAGCTTATATATGGCTACCAGCGGAATATTCGAAAAGAATTTGATGTGAGACGTGGGGGAAGAGGAGAGAAGCCTTCGTTATTCAGGGATTTTTGCGATCGAACGATGGATGGAAGACAAATGGGAGATCGAGGCTGGACTTCGATTCGATAATAAGTTTTTCCAGGTATTTACCTTCGATGAAAATGATGAGATCATTCGGCCCAAATACAGATTCAACAATTTTTCCGGCACCATTGGTTTGGTATTCAAACCAGCAGATGGCTTGAAGCTAACATCGAACCTCGGGACTGCCTGGCGTCCACCGAATGTAAGTGAATTGTACAGTCAGGGCTTGCATCATGGTGCCGCCACTATTGAAGAAGGCAATATTAATCTGGGTACGGAGCAAGCGTTCAAATGGATAAATCAGTTTCAACTTAACAATGGCATTTGGTCGATCGACTTATCGGCCTATTTGCAACAGATCAACAATTATATTTATCTCGAGCCTGAACCTGAGCCAAGACTTACAATACGTGGAGCCTTTCCTGTTTATACCTATCAACAAACAGACGCTTTTATGGCCGGTACTGATGTTTCAATCAATGCCCGTTTAAGTAGTCAATGGAAGTATGGGTTGAAGGGCTCGCTGATCCGAGCCAGAGATAAGCAAAGGGATGATTATTTAATTTTTATGCCCAGCGACAGGCTTCAAAATATGTTGACCTGGAACTATCCATTTGAGTCGAAAAAGACATTTTTTATCGCAGCATCACATAGCGTTGTACGCCGACAAAATCGCTTTCCCGAAGGGATCGATTTTGTAGACCCTCCACAGGGCTATCAATTGGTGGGACTGAATATTGGCTATGGGTCGCAACTTTTCGACAATGATTATGAAATTTATGTTGAAGGGACCAATCTTTTCAACACAGCCTACAGGGAGTATCTTAATCGTTTCAGGTACTATGCTGACGAACTTGGAAGAGCAATTACATTAAGGTTCAATTATAAATTTTAACACAATTACTATGAGAGCAAAAATCAATTTCGGTTTTCTTTTTGCAACATTGTTGCTTTTAGGATCTTGTAATGATGATCCTGATCCAGTTATTGAAAATGAAGAGGAGCTTATTACAACTGTGCGCCTCGCTTTTACCAATGGCTCCACAAGCACTGTGGCCGAGTGGAAAGATGCAGATGGAGATGGTGCAAATCCACCTGTTGTTGACGCCATTGAGCTGGAAGCTGGTGTCACTTATTCTGTTTCGCTTGAACTGCTCAATGAGACCACCTCGCCTCCGGATGACATTACAGTCGAAGTAAGTGAAGAAGGTGCTGATCATCAGTTCTTTTTTATTGTCGAAGGTGGACTTGATTTAACAACTGCTTATAATGATCAGGATGAAAATGGAGACCCGATTGGTTTAGAAGCTTCTTTTGCAGCTGGCGCCGTGAGTAATGGAACGCTCAAAATAATCCTCAGACATTTGCCTGAGAAAGGTGCTGCTGGTGTAAGTGAAGGAGATATTACAAATGCAGCTGGTGAGACTGATGTTGAAACGTTGCCTGCATTTGCGGTATCAATTCAATAGGCAAAAAATAGGACATAAAAAAAGGGCCTTAGGGCCCTTCAACATCTTAATCGGTCGTTCGCGATTCTTGAGAAAATTCTTCTTCAGATTCTGAATACTTGAACTTGTATACGAGATAGAAGATAAAGTTGTAAGACAACACCGATGAGGAATCAGCCTTGTTGCTCAATCCGGGAATAATCTCTCTGCTTTTTTCGCTTGAAGCGGCGTAATTTACCGCCTTTGGCGTTTCCTTCAGCGTAGTGACCTCAGACTTCTTTTCCTTGCTGTCTTTATCACACTGCTCTTTACTTTCCTTGGTTTTATCGTCAATTACTTCACCATCCGAGGCCGAAACCAATGATGGAAGCAAACAAATAAAACTGGCAAGTAGTAGTGATCTGAACATATTCTTAGTATCAATCATATGTGCTTTAATCCGAAAGGGAAATCAATATAGCTATTTTTTGTTAAACTTTCCTAATGTGTGCATTTAACATTTTCCATTCGTCACAAAATATTAGTTCTATCATATTATTTTTTGTTTTTGTATAATTTTTAGTTCCGTGTCATCAAAAGTGCTGAGCCATGCGTGTTAAAAAATTGAACGACTTTAGGTGATTCGAAGAACTATTATTGGCCCGCTTTGCTAAGCAAAATAAAACGATATTGTAGTTTGCACAACTGAAAGTAGCACCCAGATAAAAGCCCAGGCTAATGATGAAAGATTATCAGATAAGACCACTTCAAATGAGTGACATGCCGCAAATGCACAGGTCATTTTTAGAAGCCTTTTCTGGTTATCCAGTTCCTATGCAACTCAGCTATCAAGTGTTTGAAAAACGGATGCTCAACAAGTTGAAAATTAAATTCGATTTGTCTTTTGGGGCATTTTCTGGGGAGAAATTAGTGGGTTTCATCTTTCATAGTGAAAATCAATACAAAGGAGTAACCACTATTTATAATGGCGGGACAGGCGTTATATCTGGTCACAGAGGCCATCGATTGAGTTTGCAATTGTATAGCGCATTCAGGAATAGCGCACAAGCCAAGGCGGAACGGTGTGTGCTCGAGGCAATTACATCAAACGATGTAGCAATAACGATATATGAACAAATTGGCTTTCGAAAGATTGGACTTTATCACTGCTTTAAAACATCGTCACCACCAGATGATCGCCCATTAACTAGTGATAACTTGCTATTACAGGAAGGATCATTTTCTCACAGGGCATCCTACGCCTCGCTTGACACATTTGAGACTTCATTTTCGGATATTTTTGATCAAATAGCGCACAACCTGTCATCGGAAAACATACTAGAATGCCGCCATGACGAAAGCATAGTTGGGTACATCATTTTTCAACAAGAGTCAGGGCGAATTAGTCGAATGGCAGTTCATCCATCTTATCGACGCCGGGGCATTGGGACATTCCTTTTGAGGGAGGCCTTCAAATTGAGCCAAACCAAAGGGTTGACGGTCATAAATGTACCAGAATATGCGACAGAAGTGATTGGTTTTTTGTTGAGTGTTGGATTTGAAAATCAGATTGACCAATGGGAAATGGAGCTAAAGCTATGAGCCAGGAAATTCTATTTTCTGATTTACCAACATTGTGTGGCGGCAACTTCAGTGGTGATCCTTCCGACACCGCTATTAGATGGCTATCATTTGATTCACGCAAAAGCTTTCCCGGTGATGGAGCTGTGTACTTTGCTATCAAAGGCCCAAATCACGATGGTCATTCATTTATCGACGAGGCTTATGCAAAAGGTTGGAGGCTGTTTGTTGTTGAGATATTACCAAACAACTACAATTCCCTTCAGGGAGCATCATTTTTTGCAGCTCAAAACGCTATTCATGTTGTTCAGCGACTAGCAGCTTTAAGAAGAGCGACGTTCAGCGTGCCTGTTGTTGGCATTACAGGAAGTAATGCGAAAACCATTGTTAAAGAATTTCTATATCAATTAATAGTGCCTTCCCTGGCGGTCATTAAAAGTCCAAAAAGCTGGAATTCCCAAATTGGAGTTCCTTTATCAGTATGGCCAATGAGTGACTATCACCAGGCAGGGATCTTTGAAGCTGGGATATCTCAGCCTGGAGAAATGGAGGTGCTCGAAAGTATTATCCAACCAACCATTGGCATCATTACTAATATAGGTTCTGCTCATGACGCTTTCTTCCCTTCAATAGAGGAGAAATTGGAAGAGAAAATGAAATTGTTCAAGCAGTGCCAACGCCTGATTTATTGCTCAGATCATGAGCTAATTGACGATTACCTGCACAGAGAAACACTCCCAGGAGTGAAACGAGTCAGTTGGGGCCGTGAGGGATCACCATCCTACAAAGTGCAAGTGAATGGCGACCGCCTATTGCTTGAATGGCTGACCGAAAGTCTTGAAGTCGTTCTTCCATTCAGAGATGAAAAATCCATTGAAAATCTGTGTCACAGTATTGTAGTGGCCCTGGAATTAGGTGTCGAAAAGAGTGAGGTAGCCCGGCAAGTCCCCACTATGAGTACGCTTCCGATGAGGCTTGCTTTGAAAGATGGTGTGTTTGGAAGCCTCTTGATTGATGATTCGTACAATAATGATTATTTAGGTCTCGAAGCGGCTCTTGACTTTGCAATAACCCACAGTCATGGCAAGCCATTGACAGTTGTTCTTTCGGATATTCTTCAGGCAAACAGTGATGACGCTGCACTATATGGAAGGGTGGCAGAAACTCTGAAAAACAAGGCAGTAGGTAAACTGTACTTGGTAGGCCAAGTAATTTCCGCACACAAAACTCTTTTTGATATTCCCACCAAGACTTTTCACTCGACCGAGCAATTTCTAGCTTCTGTTGAAACCAAAGAATTTGCCTCCCAAACGATTCTCATCAAAGGAGCCAGAACCTTCCGGTTTGAAAGAATTGTAGAAAGGTTTCAATCAAAAGTGCATCGAACAGTACTCGAAATAAATCTCGAGGCACTTCAGCACAATTTTCAATTTTACAGAAGCTTGTTATCACCAAAAACAAAAAAAATGGTGATGCTGAAGGCTTTCGCCTATGGCAGCGGAGGTGGAGAGATTGGAAGAACGCTCCAGTACCTTAAAGCCGATTACGTAGCTGTAGCCTATCCAGATGAGGGAGTTCTTCTTCGACAACAAGGGGTTTATCTTCCGATTATGGTGATGAATGCACCGGAGGAAAGCTTTAGTAAAATGCAAGAGTATTCGTTGGAGCCAGAAATATTTTGCCTTTCGCAGCTTATTGCGTACGCTGACTGGTCATTGGAAAAAGAAAATATACCCCCCATCCATATTGAACTTGATAGCGGGATGCATCGGCTTGGTTTTTCGTATGGCGAAATTGACAACGCAGCTAAACTACTTCGTGACCGTACAGACATCAGGATTGCATCAGTTTTTTCCCATCTGGCAGCGTCAGACAATGCGGCGTTAGACTCCTTTACAATGGAGCAGGCTAATACATTTTTAGCCTTATTTGAACAATTAGTTGCCAAATTGCCTTACAAGCCATTTCGTCATCTTTTGAATACTGCGGGCATAAGCCGTTTTCCTGAGTATCACTTTGATATGGTAAGGATGGGGATTGGTTTGCATGGCGTAGAGTCGACCAGGGAAGAGCAAGGTCAACTTACAGTTGTTGCCACCTTGAAAACGGTGGTTTCTCAAGTAAAATCTGTTAATAGGGGAGAAACTGTAAGTTATGGTAGGTCAGGAAAAATTATTCGGCCAACAGAAGTGGCAACTATTGCGGTTGGCTATGCCGATGGATACAGTCGATCATTTGGAAATGGAAATGGGAAAGTGCTTATACATGGCCATTTGGCGCCTACAATTGGCAATGTTTGTATGGATATGACTATGATAGATGTAACTGGCTTAGACGTGAAGGAAGGAGACGAAGTAATCGTTTTTGGAGAGAAACCTACTGTAAAAGACCTGGCCGAATGGTCACAAACGATACCCTACGAAATACTTACGTCTATTTCAGATCGGGTGAAGCGTGAATACCTCAGTTTTTGATGATTATCCACAACCAAGGTTTTTCTTAAAATCCCTCTCGGGAATACCTCCAAAGTCTTGTTCCGAACTATTTTCAATATTTTCCTGAAGCATGATAGAAGTCAGCTTTTTAGAACTATCAATTGCCTTATTTCGCCTATCGTATTTTGTTTTTTTAAGCTTTTTCATCGGATTTTAAACGAATGACAGCATTGAGGTTTGAAAACCGAAACAAATTTACCAATTTTGAACTAATCTAAATAAGAATAGGGAATGAGAACAGTAGCAGATCTGCGTCCGGGAGAAAGAGGAACTGTCAATGGATTTTCTGATCAGGAGCTTTCAATTAAACTATTGGAGATGGGTGTTTTACCTGGCACCGAAGTGATCATGAAGATAATTGCTCCCTTTGGAGACCCTATTTGTATTGAAGTATCTGGCTACAACCTCTCCATGAGAATGAATGAGGCATCGACTATTTCACTCCACTAAAGAATGCCCGATTCACGTAAAGTCAAAGTTGCCCTAGTCGGGAATCCTAATGCTGGTAAATCATCACTTTTTAATTTCCTTACTGGGCTAAATCAGAAGATAGGAAACTTTCCTGGCGTCACAGTCGATAAAAAAATAGGCCAGGCCCGCTTGCCCAACGGGCAGTTGATTGAGGTACTAGACTTGCCAGGCACCTACAGTATTTATCCACGATCTATGGACGAGCAGGTGGTAGTAGATACCTTGCTGAATGAAGATGCCGATGACTATCCCGACCTCGTGGTTATCATCGTGGATGCATCTAACCTCAAAAGAAACTTACTACTTTTCACAGAAGTACACGACCTTGGGATCCCTGTTATCCTGGCGCTGAATATGATGGATGTGGCCAGTCAGAAAGGGCTAAATGTAAATGCAACAGCACTTAGCAGGGTCTTGGAAGTGCCTGTAGTCTCAATAAATGCACGGACCGGTGCCGGTCTAGACAGGTTAAAGAATGCATTAACGATACCAATTGGCGCAGTTACTCCTCCGTTATTCGATATTCTTCCACTAGCACCAAGAGCTATTGAAGAAACCAAAAAAGTACTAGCCTTAGACCACGATTATAAGGCTTATCAGTATTTGATCAATTCGCCAACGCTTCCAAGTCTTGATGTCAAAGGTGAATCGATAGCCAAAGGCATTATTCAAAAGTACGATTTAGAGGTGAGGGTTGTGCAAGCACAGGAAACGCTTGGTCGATATTCAATGATCGATGAAATTCTGGCCAAAGTAATTAGTAAGAAACCTACACAGAAACAACGTCAGTTTTCCAGTAAGTTAGATAAAGTACTTACCCATAAAGTATGGGGCTACCTCACCTTCGTTCTGGTGTTGTTTTTGATGTTTCAGTCCATTTTTGCCTGGGCTGAGCCGATGATGGATTTAATTGATTCTGCCTTTTCGGCACTTAGCGATGGCGTAGCTACCATCTTGCCAGATGGCATCATTAATCGACTCATCACCGAAGGAATCTTGCCTGGTATTGGCGGTATTGTCGTTTTTATCCCTCAAATAGCCTTTTTATTTGCCTTTATAGCTATTCTTGAGGAATCTGGATATATGGCAAGGGCAGTCTTTTTGATGGACAAAATCATGCGCCAGTTCGGTCTGAATGGAAAAAGTGTAGTTCCACTTATTTCAGGTGTCGCCTGTGCCATACCGGCGGTAATGGCCACAAGAAGCATCGACAACTGGAAGGATCGTATTGTGACCATTATGGTTACACCGCTAATGAGCTGCTCAGCCAGACTTCCAGTTTACACCATTTTGATAGCCTTGGTAGTTCCATCCACCTCTGTTTGGGGATTCTTCAATTTACAGGGAGTGGCGTTGATGGGTATGTATCTATTAGGTTTTGTAGCTGCTTTGCTTTCTGCTTATGTGATGAAGTTGATCATGAATATGAAGGAGAAAAGCTTCTTTCTCATGGAGCTTCCTATTTACAGAATGCCTCGTTGGAAAAACATAGGCTACACCATTGTTGAGAAAGTAAAGACTTTTGTTTTTGAAGCCGGCAAGGTGATTCTTGCGATTTCCATTGTGCTTTGGGTCCTTGCCTCATATGGCCCGGGAGATACTTTGATAAATGCAGAGGAAATAGTGAATGAGCAGCTTGCAGGTGAAAATTTAACCCAGCAACAACTTGATGATAAGGTTGCAGCCTTCAAACTTGAAAACAGCTATGCAGGCTATCTGGGCAAAGTTGCCGAACCCCTAATTAGCCCTCTGGGCTACGATTGGAAAATTGGAATCGCCCTGATTACCTCATTTGCTGCGAGAGAAGTGTTTGTAGGTACGATTGCCACTATTTATAGCGTTGGCTCAGCTGCGGAAGACAATACGACAATTAGAAACAGGCTGGAAAGAGAACAAAATCCAAAAACTGGTGGGCCAATGTTTACCCCTGCAGTTGCATTCTCTTTGTTGGTGTTTTATGCTTTCGCGATGCAGTGTATGAGCACCATAGCGATAGTTTATCGGGAGACGAAGGGCTGGAAATGGCCTGCCATTCAACTATTTTATATGTCTGCTTTGGCCTATTTGTCGGCATTAGCCGTATACAATTTGTTATCTTAATAACAAATAACCGAAATGAGCCAAATCGAGGTAGTCTTTAAGTCACGCATATCAATATTTGAAGGTAAGGAAAGAGAAACAGCCAGCCAGCTAAGAAAGTGGTCTGCCTACAGGATACTTGTTTTTGTTATAGCGATTACATCGTTGGTTTACCTCGCCAATGAAAGAATGGGCACGCCAGTTTTTCTTGTCATTATTGCATTTCTTATTCTATTCGGAATTCTTGTTAATCGTTATAACCGAACAAAAAAAAAACTAGCCTATATCCGTTCGCTGCTACTTGTTAATCAAGATGAACTAAAGCGGTCCCAGAATAATATCAAACACCTGGCTGATGGCAGCGAGTATCTTGAAGAGGCACACCCTTATGTTGCTGATCTTGATATTTTTGGAAAACACTCCATATTTCAGTTGGTCAACAGGGCCTGCACCCTTTCTGGCACCTCTCGCTTGGCGATATGGCTGGCCAATCCGTCCAAAGCTGAAATAGTCACACCAAGGCAAGCGGCCGTTCTTGAATTGGCTCCTAAAATAGAATGGAGGCAATCCTTCGAAGCAAAGGGGAGGATGAATCTGAATGAAAAAGACAAGCCAAGGACCTCACTGGAAAAGCTATTGATCATGCCGGCAATGGTTCCAGCTGGGTTTAAAGCATGGGCTGCTGTTTGCACAGTTGTTTCCCTCACGGTTTTCACACTTGTGATTTCATCGGTACTCGTTTGGCAATGGGTGTTCATGGCAGCTGTGTTCAATAGTTTCTTCCTTATTGCACTTATGAAGGCAATGAATGAAGAATATGACAAGATGCAAGGCCTGGCAAAACAGCTCTCTATTTATGTCGACCTGTTTACTAGTATTGAGCAAGGTAAATTTGAGAATGAGATGCTCTTAAAGCATCAGTCTACCCTCTTTAATAGTGGCCATTCGGCATCTGCATCGTTCAAAAAGCTTAATTCTATTGTTAACCGGTTCGATAGCAGGCTTAATTTATTCTACCAGCTGCTCAACTCTTTTCTGATACTCGATTTTTGGCTCATAAACCTCGCACAAAAATGGTTTGAGCGTGATCTTCCTCGTGTGGCGGATTGGATGGATGCGTTGGGTGAAGTAGAGGCACTTTGTAGCCTGGCTGGATTCGCTTATGCCAATCCATCTTTTGTTTATCCGGCAGCTTCTGAAAAGGACTTTGAATTAAAGGCATCTGATTTGGGCCACCCTCTTATTCCAGTCGATAAACGAGTGGTTAATAATTTTACACTAGATGGTAAAGGGCTTATTCTTATTACGGGCTCCAATATGTCGGGTAAGAGTACCTTTCTGAGAACAGTGGGTGTAAATTCCGTGCTTGCTTTGGCAGGAGCACCAGTTTGCGCCTCTGATATGACTATTTCTTATATTGAACTGTTTACTAGTATGCGTACGCACGATGATCTTTCCGAAAGTGTATCGTCGTTTTATGCAGAGCTTAAAAGGCTCAGGCAATTATTGGACCTGCTGGACACAGGTGCGCCGGTGTTGTATATGCTGGATGAGGTGTTGAAAGGGACTAATTCGGAAGACCGGCACATTGGCACGAAAGCATTGGTGCGACAGCTGCTTAAAGAAAATGCTGCCGGCTTTATTTCTACACACGATTTAACACTAAGTGAATTAGGCAAGACCGATCCGTTGGTCAGTAACTTTAGCTTCAATAGTGAAGTAATAGGGGAAGAACTTTTGTTTGACTATAAGCTTACAGAAGGCCCCTGTAAAAGCTTCAATGCCTCACAGCTGATGAAGAATATAGGAATAGAAATATTTCCCTAATTTCGCCTCATCAAAATATGGGAACAGTAAGTAGAAAAGTAGGTATTCTTGGAGGTGGTCAGCTTGGCCGTATGTTGATTCAGTCTGGGATTGATTTTAACATCCCCTTCAAAGTTGTTGACCCTGACGCATCCGCTCCTTGTAAACACCTGGTAGAGGGCTTCGTCAACGGCAACCTGAAGGATTTCGACACTGTGTATCAATTTGGGCAGGACTGCGACGTAGTCACCATAGAAATTGAACACGTCAACACACAGGCTCTCAGAAAGCTGGAAGAAGAAGGAAAGAAAGTATTTCCGCAGCCTCATATCATCGAGCTTATCCAGGACAAGCGATTGCAAAAGCAATTCTATCAAAAGGAAGGAATTCCGACCGCCGAATTTGTACTTACTGACGATGCCGCTGATGTAGCGACGCATGTCGATTTTTTGCCGGCTGTCAATAAGTTGGGCAAAGAGGGATATGATGGCAGAGGTGTTCAGGTGATACGATCTGAGAAGGATCTTGCGAAAGCCTTTGACAAGCCCGGGCTTTTAGAAAAGTTGATCGATTTTGAAAAAGAACTTTCTGTAGTTGTCGCACGCAATGAACAGGGTGAAATAAAGACATTTCCTGTAGTTGAATTGGTTTATCATCCAGAAGCCAACCTTGTTGAATTTCTTTTTTCTCCAGCCGTTATCTCTGAAGAGGTAGAAGTGAAGGCAAGAGCGCTGGCTGAAAAAGTGATCACCAAGTTAGGAATGGTTGGTTTGTTGGCTGTCGAAATGTTTTTGACCAAAGACCAGGAAATACTGGTGAACGAAGTGGCGCCAAGGCCACATAACAGTGGACATCAGACCATCGAAGCAAATATTACTTCCCAGTATGAGCAGCACCTACGGGCAATACTAGGTTGGCCGCTGGGGAGTACAAAAGCACATACTCCGGCGGCTATGGTCAATCTACTTGGCGAGGAGGGTTTTGTAGGAGAAGCTATTTATGAGGGAATGGAGGAAGTGCTACAAAGAGAAGGCGTTCATCCACATCTATATGGCAAAAGGCTAACGAAGCCGTTCAGAAAGATGGGACATGTGACCATTGTGAATGAAAGTATGGATGCCCTAAAGGAAACCGCTTATTGGGTAAAAGACACATTGAAAATAAAGGCATAATCATGGCAGAACCTAAAAAACCAATCGTTGGTGTTATTATGGGCAGTCAGTCCGACCTGGAAGTAATGCAGGAAGCGGCCCAAATACTAGATGAGCTGGGTGTTGAATGTGAAGTAACGATTGTGTCGGCTCACCGAACACCTCACCGAATGGTTGCTTATGCCGAGGAGGCAAGAAAGCGCGGCTTAAAGGTTATTATAGCTGGTGCTGGTGGAGCAGCACACTTGCCCGGCATGGTGGCTTCCATTACGACATTGCCCGTCATTGGCGTGCCTGTTAAATCCAGAAATTCCATTGATGGTTGGGACTCCGTCCTTTCTATTTTGCAAATGCCAGGAGGAATACCCGTAGCCACAGTCGCTCTAAATGGTGCAAAAAATGCTGGCATACTAGCCGCTGAGATTGTGTCAACTTTTGATGAAAAAGTGGCTCAGGCACTGCAGGATTACAAAGACAAGCTTAGAAAGACAGTAGAAGAAACTGCCAGCGACCTTGAACGCAAGGGTTGGAAGTCTACTCAAATCGGCTTCAAAAATTAAAAGCAGACGCTTTTCTTATTCCAACAATTCCATCCGACATTTCAATTGTTCACCAGCTCAGGCTTCTTAGGGAAGATGAGCGATAGAACTATTGAGCCAACCAATACCAGGATGATCATGCTAAAGGACCAGATGATTGGTATATGAATGCTGAAGATATCCACCAACATCTTGGCGCCAATAAAAATCAAAATGATAGCAAGACCTTTTTGCAAAAGATAGAATTTGTCCAGCACGTTCGATAATAAGAAGAACATCGCCCTCAAGCCCATTACCGCAAAAATATTCGATGTGTAGATAATGAATGGGTTCTGGGTAATAGCAAATGCAGCTGGGATGGAGTCAACTGCAAAAATTAAGTCAGTTGATTCTATAAGAATAATTACCAAAAATAGTGGCGTGAAAATCAGTTTGCCTTGCTTGTAGAAAACAAACTTACCGCCCATATCACCTTTCGAAATGGGAAAGAACTTCCTTGCGAATTGGATTAGGGGATTCTTTTCAGGTTCAATCTCCATGTCCTCATCATCCTTAAAGATCTTGAGTCCTGAGTACACAAGAAAGACTCCGAAAATGTAAAGTATCCAGTGTGCTTTGCTAATCAACAATGCGCCTACAAAGATAAAGATGGCTCGGAACACGACCGCACCCAGTATTCCCCAAAACAGAATGCCGTGGTAATATTCATCTTTCACTTTGAAATAGCGAAGAATCAAAAGAATCACGAAAATATTATCGATGCTTAGCGCTTTCTCTGTCAGGTAAGCCGAGTAAAACTCGAGCATGCTTTCATATTGAGTAACGCCAGCTATAGGGTTTTCGTAATAGAAATAAATTACTCCTCCGAAAATGATCGAGATGACAACCCAGAATAGAGACTGCTGTAAAGCATCTTTTTGAGTTATTTTTCCAGGCTTCTTGTGGAAGACGCCTAAGTCCAGGATTAAAAAAATGGTGATTACAATTCCAAAAATGCCATATAAGAAATTCTCACTGTTGGCAAGCAGTTGATCAAGCATAAACAAAAGGTGTTAAGGCACAGGTCAATAAGGGCATTTTGAAGGAGTTAGTAATTCCTTGGTTTCTTTAGGTCCAGCAAATTACGCAAGAAATAGGTAATATAAAAAAACAGCAGGAGACGGGAGAAGAATAGTTTTTATTGGAAATATCCAATTATTAGGTGCGTTTGACTTGACTTAACGTATAGTATAAGAGCATCAAAAAAATAGGAATGCAATTTTGAGACGCATATTATGTGTCAAATCATTCAATCAATTTGATAATACTAAGGTTTTTTCGTAAAATCATTTGAAAAAGAAATGCATGCTTGGTGGTTATACATTAGATTTAATCCTCTGCGGAATAGCCTATTTGATACTTGTGTATCTGATGGTTACTCTTATGAAAAAGAGGAATAAAGATATTGGTGGTAACGACGACGACGATGATGGTGGTATAACTGTTAAAGGCCCACCGGAAATTGACCTTCCGCCTGGTGTTTGCCTACCAGACGGGACCCCCAGACTAGTATTCATTGAAGAGGACGAGCGAGAAGAAATTCCAGTTTGACTCTACTGTTGACAATCTTTACAATATCCCGTAACAAGCATACTCACATCAAGAGGGACGTAGCCCTTTGGCAATTTTATAACAGGTATGTCTGATTCATCTAAGCAGGTGGTAAGTCCACATTTTATGCATTTAAAGTGGACGTGTTCATGTTTGTGTATCTCCTCAGAGCAATCATCCTTACATAAGGCATATTTTTGAGAGCCGTTGTCGTCCAGTACTTTGTGAATCAGGCCTTTGTCAAGAAAAGTTTTCAGCGTTCGGTAAACTGTAACCCTGTCATAGTGCTCACTTACTTTATCTTCTATGTCGGCATGTGAAAGAGCAAAGTCGTACTCATAGAACAAAGAAAGTATGTCAGCTCTGCATTGTGTGCTTCTTAGCTGATGTCCTTTAAGTGTGTCCTTTAAAACTAGTTCTGGCATTCCTTATTTTCTTCGCTTATATTTTTTAACAATATACAAACGACTTTTATAGACTGAAAAATCATTCTATGTTAGTTAACGTCTAGTTGCAACTTAACAAGCTGGCTGTATTTACCACCCTCTTCATTTGTGAGTTCTGTGTGAGTGCCTTCTTCAGTGATTTGGCCATCTCCAATTACGTATATCCTGTCTACTTTTCGAATAGTAGCCAGTCTGTGAGCAATAACAATTGTTGTCCGATTACTCATTAGTTTTTCAAGCGCATCTTGAACCAATTTTTCCGATTCGGCATCCAATGAGCTGGTGGCCTCATCTAATATCAATATTGAAGGGTTCTTCAAAATTGCCCTTGCAATAGCTATTCTTTGACGTTGCCCACCGCTAAGTTTAATGCCACGTTCACCTACCACAGTGTCAAATTGTTCTGGGAAACTTAGGATAAAATCGAGGGCGTTGGCTTGTTTTGCAGCTTCAACTACCTCTTCGTTTGTTGCATCGGGCTTTCCATAGCGAATGTTCTCCAAGATTGAGCCTCCAAATAAAATTACTTCCTGTGGCACAATGCCTATATGCTTCCTGAGCGACGATATAGGGTATGTCTGGTTATCTTTTCCATCGATTAAAATTTTACCATTGTCGGGTTGGTAAAAGCGCATAAGCAGTTGCACGATGGTAGACTTCCCTGCTCCACTTTGCCCGACGAGCGCCACCTTGCTTCCGCGAGTTACCTGAAAGCTAATGTGTTTCAAAACGGGCATTTCTTTCCTTGTAGGATAGCTGAAACATACATCTTCGTACGCTATATCGCCGGCTATTTTTATGGTGGCCTGCTCCTCACTTGCTACTTCCTCGTTTTCATCTAATATTTCCAGGATGCGTTCTGAGGCACCAATTGCTTTTTGTATCTGGCCGAAAAGGTCACCTAAGCCGGCAATTGACCCGCCTATAAATGTGGTGTATAATACGAATGAAAGAAGATCACCCACACTTAGTTCTCCGCTTTGAACCAAGGAAGCCCCATACCACATGACACCTACGATGCCGCCAAAAAGGGCAAAGATCACAAAAGAGATAAATCCTGCCCGGAAGGTTGCCGTTTTTAGTGCCACTTTAACGACTGCAGCAATCGAAGACCTGTATCTATTGATCTCGTATTGTTCATTGGTAAAAGCTTTTACTGTATGCACCGACTGGAAGGTTTCTTCTGCCACTACACTTGCATCTGCCAAAGCGTCCTGGGTTTTCTTTGACATTTTGCGAATGAAGCGACCAAAAAACATGGCAGCTACAATCAACACAGGAAATGTGGCAAGCATAAAGATGCTAAGGGATGGCATGGTATAAAAAATGAGCCCCAACCCGATTATCAAAATTGTCGTTTGGCGAATAAGCTCAGCAAGCGTAACTGTGAACGTATCCTGAATCAACGTTACATCGGAACTCAGTCGACTCACTAATTCTCCTGTTCTCTTGCTGTCGAAAAATGTAATCGGAAGCCTGATCAACTTTTGGTAGAGGTGCGTTCTGATATCAGCGACTGTTTTTTCAGAAACTCTGGCGAAAAAGTAAACCCGGAAAAAAGATACTATGCTTTGAACCAGTAGAATGCCAATAAGGGCCAGCGCAATTGAAGTGATGTCCGTTAAAATCCAATCTACTTTTCCGGAAGCTACATCGATTAGTTTGCCGGCAACATATGGAAATGAAAGCAAGATGCCACTGGTGAATAGCAGCAAAACTAGGCCAGCAATGAATCCACCCTTGTAGGGTAAAACAAACTGGAACACACCTATAAGCTTTTTGAAATTATCTTTATTGAGGGGCCGTTTTTCTTCTTTTTCAAGCGTCGAGAATCGGGAATTTTTTCTTGCCATCAGCTATTTCCATCAATCTTTATACGAAACCAATTCTAATACAATAGGCATCAACAAAAAGTTTTCGCAAGGCAAAGTTAACACGCTATCGTTCCAATTGAGAGAGAAAAACGAATTACAATTTCCTATCCAGAGTAGAAATCTACATGTGGTGGTAGAAAATTGATTGCAAATATCGAAATTATGGCAAATATTCAGCTTTGATTGGGTTAGAGTCACCAACTTTGATCTCCTTTCAAAGTTGTTAAACCATTCTTGTTTTCATTAATTAGAGAATACACAACCAAAGATTCCTTCGATATGTACGCCCTTCAAAGAATTCTTGTCTGCCTCGATTTAACACCAATTGACCAGACCCTGATGGACTACACAGCCCATCTAACTAAGGTACTCCCAGAAGCCAAAGTTTATTTTATCCACGTATCGAAAAAGCTGGAAATACCAGAAGAAGTGAAAAAAATGTTTCCAGACATTACCGGACCTGCTGATGAGGCACTAGAAAAAGGGATCAAAGATGAGGCTTCCAAGTACTTTGTCACCAAGTGCGACACCCCTTTCGAAGTAGTAGTAAAAGATGGTAACGAGACAGAACAAATTATCAAATGGGCTCAGGTAAAAGAAATTGACCTTATAGTCATGGGCCTGAAGAACACCCTAAAGGGTGCTGGCACAAACGCAGCAAAAATCACTTCGATTTGTCATTCATCTGTTCTATTTGTTCCGGAACAGACTCCTTTTAAAATGGAAAAATTGATGGTGCCTACCGACTTTTCCAAAAACTCAGCAATGGCTGTTGAACAAGCACTGGCACTCAAAAAAATTACTGGAGCTGAAATACTTTTGGAAAATGCGTACACAGTTCCTGTCGGATATCACTATACCGGAAAGGGCTACGTGGAGTTTGCCATCATCATGAAACATACTGCAGAGAAGCACATGGCGAAGTTTATGAAGAAGTTTAATTTCGATGAGAACGAAGTAAAGACTGTCTTCAATCTTGACGAAGACGACAAACCAGCAGATACCATTTTGGTTGAGGCGAAAGTTCAGAGCGCGGATATGATTATTTTGGGCTCGAAAGGCAGAACCATGGTGGCAGCGCTGCTCA
The DNA here is from genome assembly GCA_964351395.1 of uncultured Roseivirgaceae bacterium. Lineage (GTDB taxonomy): Bacteria > Bacteroidota > Bacteroidia > Cytophagales > Cyclobacteriaceae > Imperialibacter. The sequence goes on along the minus strand of CAYGOF010000001.1, from coordinate 431,215 downwards.
TGGGCAGTGTGGCAGTTGGGTTGCTAAGGATAAATAAGGATATACCCTATATGATCATAAAAGACAAAAAAGCCAATATGGGGCTTTTGGAGGCGTTTAAAAATCTCTAGTTGTTGATTTGAGCGCTCACCTGGTAATTGACTGTGTCTTTCATCAAAATTTTCTGATAGCCACTGATGGTATAAGACGCTAGATGGGACTTTCCATTCTTCACTGTAAAACTCGCAGACAATTCTCTTTTGTTTTGATATAGTGCATTTTCTTCTTCGAATAAGCCGTAAAAGCCTACCACTTTTCCTTCATTGTCCAAAGCTATCTTAAGGGATTGTACTCCAGCGTCGATAGTTGATTTCTTGGTATAAGCAATAGTACTACCCTTGTTTTCGGGTATACTTTCCTGCTCGTAGGCACCAACGAGTACAGCCTTGTTGATGTCCATATTAATAAACATCGACAACTCTTTTGTCCATTCCAGGCTATCGAAACTTAGTGTTTTTTCTTCCGTTTGCTTGTCGATGGAGGCCGTTTTCCTGAAGGGGATATTTTCCATCATCTTAGCCTGCTCAGCGAATAGACCAGCTACGTCAAAGTATGCGCTAACCTTATTGCCTGAGGAGGAGCTATCGCATCCTCCCAAGCTCAGGCTTAGCAGCAGTATACCACAAATAGTTTTTTTCATATAAGCTCTTCTCCCGTCATCTCCGATGGTATTGGGACTCCTATCATTTTTAGGATCGTTGGGGCTAAATCGCCAAGCTTCCCATCCTTGATAGGGCCACGATAGTCGTTGTCAACGAGAATACAAGGCACAGGGTTGGTGGTGTGTGCCGTATTGGGCGTACCGTCTTCGTTGATCATCATGTCGGAATTGCCGTGGTCAGCTATGATGAAAGTACTGAATCCATTTTCAAGCGCAGCAGTAACCACTGCCTCGGCACACTTGTCTACAGTTTCAACTGCCTTTACTGCTGCAGAGAAAACGCCAGTGTGCCCAACCATATCAGGATTGGCAAAGTTTAAACAAACGAAATCCGGTTCTTTTGTCTTTAGTTCTGGAATAATCGCATCTCGAATGTCCTCAGCACTCATTTCTGGCTTTAGATCGTAAGTAGCCACCTTTGGTGAAGGGCACAAAAGTCTCTTTTCTCCGTCAAATGGCTCTTCTCTTCCACCTGAAAAGAAAAAAGTTACATGGGGATATTTTTCTGTTTCCGCGATCCTGATTTGCTTTTTGCCATGGGCTGCAAGCACTTCGCCAATCGTATTTGTCAAGTTGTCTTTGTCAAACAGCACTTTTACGCCCTTGAAGGTGTCGTCATAGTTGGTCATTGTCACGTAGTACAAGTCTAACTTCTTCATTCCATGATCAGGAAAATCATTTTGAGTAAGCACTTCGGTAATCTCCCTTCCTCTGTCGGTCCGGAAGTTGAAACATAACACAACATCTCCCTCTTCAATCACAGCAATTGGTTGATCAGCAGAATCGGTGTGTATGATTGGCTTGATGAATTCGTCTGTTACGTTTTCGTCATAAGAAGACTTCATTTCTTTTAGTACATCCGAAGTCTTTTTGCCTTCCCCTTTCACCATGGCATCGTAGGCCAGTTTCACACGCTCCCAGCGCTTATCTCTGTCCATGGCAAAGTAACGACCTGTGATACTAGCGATAGCGCCCGTAGTTGCCTTCATATGTGACTGCAAGTCTGTCAGAAAGCCTAACCCAGATTTTGGATCGCAATCACGGCCATCTGTAAATGCGTGAACGAAGACTTTTTCAAGCCCTTTTTCGGACGCAAGGCTGCAAAGGCCCTTTAAATGTAGGATATGCGAGTGTACTCCCCCATTAGACACAAGGCCGATGAAGTGCACCTTTTTATCATTCTTTTTGGCGTAGTCGAAGGCCTTTACAAGCTCTTCGTTGTCACCAAGTGTATTTTCTTCAACTGCTTTGTTAAGTTTAACAAGATCCTGGTACACCACTCTTCCAGCGCCAAGGTTCATGTGCCCTACTTCGCTGTTGCCCATTTGCCCATCGGGTAAGCCTACAAACAATCCTGATGCCTGGAGCTTGCTATGCGGATATTTCTTGTATAGAGAATCAATGAAAGGTGTATTGGCTGCGTCGACAGCAGAAACCTTTGGGTTAGATGCTATGCCCCAACCGTCCAAAATCATTAGAATTACTTTCTTATTCATAAAGGCAAATATACGGTTGTCCTTTTTTCTTTTGTAACTGCTGCCTGATTATGTTAGTTTCAATCCGTTATTTTATTTGAGATCTTTTTCGACTTGATAACTATGGCGTAATTTTTGTTACGTCTCAGATGGAAATATAAATCATGAAAAGCTTAACTGTATTCTTTCTTTTTGTCACTACGCTAGCCTTTGGCCAAACGAAGACTGAAGCCATTAATAACGTGAAAGCTGCTATTAAGGCAGGTTCGTCAAAAGAACTGGTTCGCTATTTCAACGAGACCGTTTCTCTCAATGTTGATGGTGAAAAATCGAATTATAGCAAAACACAGGCAGAGATCATTATGAAGGATTTTTTTAAAGAAAATCCCCCCTCTGCATTTGATTATATCCACCAGGGAAACTCTAAAGAAGGGCTTTTGTATACCATCGGTCAGCTTTCGCACCCAAATGGAACCTACAGGGTATATATGCTATTGAAGTCTTTTAATGGGAGCTACCTGGTTGATACACTCGATTTGACTAAGGAATAGCGATAATTTGCCATAACAAAAGAGCCGGGAACACCGGCTCTTTTGTTCATTGTCTTGCCACTTGATTAGCTGCCTAATTTTTCTGTTTTCTTATCATTATTAGGCGCTACATATGGAACACCCTTCTGCTCCAGCATTTTATTGTAAGCCGGCACGTCTTCGTTTAGAATTTTGATGATTTCAGACTTTCTGGTATTCCAGGTGTCTTTTAAATCCTGATATCTCTTTTTCTCACCGTCGGTAAGTGGTGGTGCATTTCCGTCAATTGTTTGCATCAAATCCATGAGTTGACTGTCCAGCATACTGCGGAAATTGACTACATCCTGAAAAGTCTCTTGTTTAGGCTGAATGAGCTTTTCTTCGCTGGCACCCACTTTTTTGATGATTTCTTTGCTCTTGTCGTTGATAGCCTTGTATTCTTCGGCTTCACCTAATCTTTCGTCCATTGCTTTGAGCTGTTTTCTCACTTGCTGCAAATCCTTCAACGATTGATAGATATCGTCAATATCCATTTCTATCCTTTCGAGCACTTGTTGTTTCTCACGATGTTGAGCCAAAGTGACCGCTTCCCTTGGGTCCGGCAGGATGTTCAAAGTTTGTTGAAGTTTTTGGTCACCATAAACCAGGTTGATGGTGTAAGTACCAGGACCAACCATATAGCTCGACATTGCGCCTCCGCCGGGGCTGAAAACGCCCTCTGCAGGTTCGATATTGTCGCCACGCAGGTTCCACTTCAATACATTCATACCTGTTTTTTTCGGGGCCTGTTCCGGCTTCTTTTTTGATGCAGAGCTGAATGTCCTGATTACTTTGCCTTCCGCATCAGCTATTTCAATTTTAAGTTCAGTGGAATCCTTTTCGTCAACCTCTTTAAGCTGGTACCTGATCAATGCTCCTTTGTAGGCGCTTTTGCCTATTGTAGTAGCAGGAAGATCATAGGCATTGCCGGCCTTTGTCACTTCTCTTGGTTGGTAAAGGTAGATGTCTGCATCGGCTGTTTGCTTTGTCAGCTCCTGCAGTGGAGTGATGTCATCTAAAATCCAGAAGGCTCTTCCCGAAGTGGATGCCAGCAGGTCATTGTGATGTATCTTCAAATCGGTTACTGGTGTCATCGGGAAGTTAAGCTTGAACTGGCTCCATTGCTGGCCATCATCAAAGCTGACGTAGATTCCCCGCTCTGTACCCGCAAAGAGCAAGCCTTTGCGGTTGGGGTCTTCTCTCACTACACGTACAAATGCCTTTGGCCCGATGCCATTGGTGAGTGCCACCCAGCTTTGGCCAAAATCTGTTGTCTTATAGAGGTATGGGGTAAAATCACCGAATTTGTATTTGGTAAAAGCGACATAGGCTGTTCCCGGCGTTTGGGGCGACACTTCGATGGAATTGATCATGCCCTCGCCAGCACCTTTTGGACTAACATTGGTCCAGCTGGCACCGCCATCTTTTGTAACGTGTAATAAGCCATCGTCAGCACCGGCCCAAAGCACCTTTGAATTGTGTGGTGATTCGGCCAGATAATAGATAGTGTGGTAAATTTCTCCCCCAGCAGCTTCATTGGTGATAGGTCCCCCCATAAGTCCAAGCTTTGTGGAGTCGTTTTGGGTCAGATCGCCACTGATTTCCTCCCAGGTTAAGCCGCGGTTGGTAGAGCGAAGCACTTTATTGCCAGCGTGGTAAATGGTATTGGCATTGTGCTGTGATACTATAATAGGGGCGTTCCAGTTGAACCTGTATTTGACCTCATCTGATGGCTCGCCCAGGCCGCTTTCCGGATAGGCTTTGATACCTTTCGACATTTTGGTGGCCAGGTTGAATTCATCGATGATGCCCTGATAGCAACCGGCATACATCAACAAGGGGTTATTAGGATCGAAGGCTACGTAGGCACTTTCGCAACCGCCTACGCCTGCTATCCAGTCCTGCCATTCAATCAAAGGCCCATTGGTGCTGCTTGGGATTGCCACAGAAGAGTTGTCCTGCTGTCCGCCATATACCCAATAAGGAAAGCGGTTGTCAGCATTGATTCTGTAAAACTGAGCGGTAGGTTGATTTTCGATCGAGCTCCATGTTTGGCCGGTATTGAAAGAAATGGCAGCCCCGCCATCACCGCCATAGACCATATTAGCAGGGCGATCAGGGTTGATCCAGATGGCGTGTGTATCTCCGTGTGGTACTGGGAGGTTGGTAAATGATTTGCCGCCGTCGATACTTCTAAGCAAAGGCGCATTCATTACATAGACCACATCAGCATTTACGGGGTCGGCCTGTATATGCATATAGTACCATGAGCGAGCTCGAAGCACTCTTTCTTTGTTCATATTTCGCCAGGTTTTGCCAGCATCATCTGACCGATACAGGCCTCCCTCGTCTGATTCGATAATGGCATACACCCTCTCTGAATTCGCTGGAGAAACTGAAACACCAATTTTCCCCATGACTACTTTGGGTAGCCCTTCAGAGAGTTTCTCCCAGCTATCACCACCGTCGGTACTTTTGAAAATGCCGCTACCATCGCCACCGCTGCGTGAATACCAGGGCTGTCGTTGGTGATCCCACATAGCCGCATAGATAATCCTGGGATTAGATGGATCCATACTGAGGTCGCTTACTCCGGTGAAGCTGTTGACAAAGTGAACGATCTCCCAACTCTTGCCTCCGTCTTTGCTTCGGTAAACTCCTCTGTTATCGCTAGCACCATACGGATTGCCTTGCACGCCCACCAGGATAAGATCTGGATCAGACGGGTGAATGGCAATCTTGGAAATGTGCATGGAGTTTTCCAAACCAATATGCTTCCAGGTTTTGCCGGCATCTGTGGATTTGTAAATACCATCTCCACTGGACGTCATCACACCTCTGATAGGCGCCTCTCCAGTGCCAACGTATACTACGTTCGGATCAGACGGCGCTATAGCAATTGCGCCAATAGTACCAGTATTGAAAAAGCCATCAGTGATGTTTTTCCATGACAAACCTGCATCGGAAGTTTTCCAAACTCCCCCGCCAACAGTTCCCATGTAGTAGGTTTGATCGTCGCCAATCACCCCACTCACTGCCGTTGACCTGCCTCCTCTAAATGGACCGATATTTCTCCATTCGAGCGCACCGTAAACCTTTTCGTCAAATGGTGCTGTACTTTCTTTTTCCTTAGCGCCTTTTTTTTGTCCCATCAGAACTAATGGGGCCACAAAAAGTAGCATTAGTAAGCTTTTCCTTATCATGATGTAATTTGGTTTTTAATAACTAAGTGGGTCATTTAGAGAAGTATTTTATGCCAATGTCTTAATTTCGGGGATAAAGGCCAATACCTCTTGTAGAAGAGCCGCTTAAATTATTGAATCTCCGAAAGACACACACCAATGGAAGCAGTATTGAAGGATCTTATTGAACTTTATGAAAGGGATTTAAATCGCCTTGAAAAAGAGCTGGAACTTACGCCTGACGAGGTTTTGTGGGCCACACACGGTCAAATAAGTAATTCTCCGGGCAATTTATTTCTACACCTGACTGGGAACCTGCAGCATTTCATAGGAGCTGTGTTGGGAAAAACTTCCTTCATTAGAGACCGTGAAGGTGAATTCAGCAAAAAAGGCCTTCCTAAATCTGAATTGGAAGCAGAACTAGTTGCGACAAAAAGGGCAGTTCTTGACACTTTGCCTAAAATTCTCCCCGAGCAACTGCATGGAAATTACCCGATTGAATTATTTGGCAAGCCAATGACTACTCAAAATTTCCTTATTCATTTAAACGGGCATCTTAACTACCACATGGGGCAGATCAACTATTTCCGTAGGATGATGGCCAAAGGATAATGAAACTTCTGATAAAAATTCTGGCGTGGATTACTGCCATTGTTGCAGTCTTAGCCATTTCACTGTTCACGTTTATCGACAGGACTCCTTACAAGGAGATGCCCTATTATGCGAAAATGAATGCCAGGATGGATTCTTTAGCATCGGCTTATCACCCAGTAAAAGGAGATACAGTGGAGGTAGGATGGGGCGAGGCATCGCTTATTTATCCAGAATCTATTCCGCTAGCTGGCTATGGAAAGAGACGTGGTGCACATTACGAGGGGATCCACGACTCGCTGAGGGTTAAGACTTTGATTTTTTCCAATGGAAAAACTAAGTCGGCCATTGTAAGCTTTGATCTGCTCATTACCCCGCCCGAGGTAGTAATCAGACTCCAAAAGCTGCTACCAGAAGTTGGCTACTCCATTCAAAATACTTTGTTCACAGCGGTTCATTCTCACTGCAGCATTGGCGCATGGAGTCCAGGTTTGACTGGGAAGCTTTTCGCAGGAACCTACCAGCCCGAAGTGGCAGATTTTATTGCTGGAGCTGTTGTGCAATCGATCAAACAAGCTGAAGGAACAAAAGAGCGAGCAAAAATTGGGTTTGCATCGCTTGATGCAGGTGAGTTTGTCTACAACCGTTTGGTAAAAGACAGGGGAACCACCGACCCCTGGTTTCGTGTGATTAAAATAGTGAAAGACTCAGGGGAATCTGCCCTGTTTACTACATTTGCGGCCCATGCCACTACATTGCCGTCAAGTTTCATGGCGCTTTCTGCGGATTATCCAGCTGCATTAAGAAATACTTTCGTAACGGACTCATTAGCAAACTTTGTCGTTTATGGGGCCGGTGCAGTGGGCAGTCAGGGGCCGAATAGCCCAGCGGGAATTGTGGATTGGGAGAAAGCAGAATATATTTCTCAAGGGCTGGCAGATCAATTCGAAGATATCACCTCTTTGATAAGGATGGAGTACGTGACTACCCTTTCTGGCGGTTATCTTCCTCTGGAACTAAGGCGTCCAAGTTTTAAAATATCTGAAAACATCAGTGCCAGGCCCTGGATTTTCTATTGGCTGTTTGGCGATTACTCGTCAGCCATTACTTACTTGACTATTGGGGACAATTTAATAGTGGGGACGCCTTGTGATTTTTCGGGTGAACTGATGGCGCCTCTAGATAGCTTAGCGAGGAATCAGGGGCAAAACCTGATGGTGACCAGCTTCAATGGAGGATATGTGGGATATATTACTAAAGATGCCTGGTACGATGAGAACAGGTACGAGACCCGAACGATGAACTGGTTTGGACCGTATAATGGGGCTTATTTTTCTGAGATAATTTCTGACTTAATCGAAACGACTAAATAGCTTTTTTGTGAGACGACTTGCTTCTTTGTTGTTGCTTCTTCAATTATCCAATTCACTATTTGCTCAAAAGGATAGTCTCGACCTAATGATCGGTCAAATGATTATGATTGGCCTTGAGGAAAGACAATCAATTAAAGACGGTGATCCGTTGTTAGAGGCAATAATGCAGGGCCAGGTCGGCGGCATTATCTATTTTGAGAAAAACCTCAGCAAGACAAATACTGCAGAAAACATCAGACAGCTTAATACCACTCTCAAGTATGCGGCACCGATTCCTTTATGGATTGCCATTGATGAAGAAGGAGGAAGGGTCAACAGGCTTAAACCAAAATACGGTTTTGTATTGACAAAGTCGGCCGAGGAGCTTGGCCAGTTGAATATACCCGACAGCACCTATGCACAGGCTAAAAGGATGGCTGTCCAATTAAAAGACCTGGGCTTCAACCTTAATTTTGCACCCTCTGTGGATGTGGCCGTTAATCCTGAAAACCCAGTTATTGTAAAACTTGGCAGATCTTATAGCAGCAACCCTGATCAAGTGGCATTGCATGCTTCGGCATTTGTCAAAGCGCATCAAGAAGAAGGCATCGTCACTTCTATCAAGCATTTTCCAGGTCATGGCAGCTCATCCAAAGACACGCACAGCAGCATGGCCGACGTAAGCAATACCTGGCAGTTTGATGAACTCAGGCCTTTTAAGTTGCTAATCGATCAGAATCGGCTGGACGCCGTCATGTCTGCACACATTATTAATGCGCACCTCGATCCGGATTCTTTGCCAGCCACTTTGTCAAAGAAAATTATTCAAAACATCCTTCGTGATTTTGTTGGATTCAACGGCGTAGTTTTTTCCGACGATATGCAAATGCATGCGATCAGCAAACACTATGGAATGGACAAAGCCATTGAGCTGGCGATCAATGCGGGCGTTGACATGCTTCTTATCTGCAACAATGTCGGCCAAACGGAGAGATATTCAGCTTCCCAGATTCATGGCATTATCAAAACAAAAGTAGAGCAAGGTGAAATACCCGAAGGTAGAATCCGCGAATCCTATGATAGAATCATTGCCTTAAAACGGGAGCGAGGGTTCTAGAGTCTCTATTTGATAAACCTGATAGTCGCTGGGTATTTATAAAAGCCGCCTCTATCTGCTTCTAGCGAAGCAAGAATGACGCATATAATACTCGTCAGCCCGAGCACAATGAGAATAGCGATTCCCACTCCAATAAGAATAAGTGGAATCGATAAAACCACAAAAATAGCCATCGATAACTGAAAGTTGAGCGACTCCTTTGCATGCTCCGCCACCAGCGGAGCATCGTCTTTTTTGGATAGCCAGATAAATAAAGGAATCAAAAAACTTCCCAATACAACCGAATAGCCAAGCAGTGTGCCAAGATGTGCTAAAAGTATCCACTGTTTGTCAGTCATTATTTTGGTCTCGTCGGTCAGCGAATATTAACGCTTTTCGAAAGCTTTAATGGTTTTCTCTATGATGTCGCAACACTCATGAAGTTGCTCTTCAGTCATTACCAGCGGCGGTGCAAACCGAATAATATTACCATGGGTAGGTTTTGCCAAAAGTCCATTCTCTTTCAAGGCCACGCAAATATCCCAGGCAGTACTGCTTTCCGGCGTGTCGTTAATGATAATAGCGTTGAGTAGCCCCCTGCCTCTGATTTTTGTAATTAAAGTCGTCGTTTCTATGAACTTACTCATTCTATCGCGAAAGATCACTCCAAGTTTTCTTGCGTTTTGTGCAAGCTTCTCTTCTTTTACCACATCCAGTGCCGCCATGGCGACTTTGCAAGCCAATGGATTACCGCCAAAAGTTGATCCATGAGTGCCTGGAGTCAGTACATCCATTATATGGTCGTCAGCAAGCACTGCCGATACAGGGTAAGCCCCGCCAGATAGCGCCTTTCCTAAAATTAAAATATCTGGTCGTGTATATGTAGCCGCCTGGCGTTCGCAATTACCTTCGCAGTTACAGTTGCCGCATACGGCGAGTAAGCTACCTGTACGAGCAATACCTGTTTGTATTTCGTCGGCTATAAACAGAACATTGTTTGCTTTACAAAGATCTGCAGCGTCACGTATGTAGGAATCGGCTGGTGTGTAAACTCCAGCTTCACCTTGAATTGGCTCGACCATAAACCCGGCAATATTCGGGTCTTTCAAGGCTTCTTTGAGAGCAGGGATGTCATCATAAGGTATTTTGACAAAGCCGGGCGTCATCGGTCCGAAGTTTTTTCTCGCTCCCTCATCACTTGAAAATGAAACGATGGTCGTGGTGCGGCCGTGAAAGTTTTGCTCACACACAATTATTTTAGCCTGATCGGAAGGAATTCCCTTTTTCTCATATCCCCATTTCCGGCAAATCTTAAGTGCTGTTTCTACTCCTTCAGCACCGGAATTCATAGGCAGTACCTTTTCGAAGCCAAAATACTCTGTTACGTACTGTTGAAATACGCCAAGCACGTCATTGTAAAAGGCCCTCGATGTCAGCGTCAGCGTTTCAGCTTGTTCTTTCAGTGCACTAATGATTTTAGGATGACAATGCCCCTGGTTCACCGCGGAGTAGGCAGAGAGAAAATCAAAATATTTTTTTCCTTCAATGTCCCAAACATATACCCCTTCTCCTCTTGATAGCACCACCGGCAATGGATGATAATTATGGGCTCCATATTTATTTTCTAATTCCATCGCTTCTTCGCTAGTCCTCGTCTTGATCATATCTGTAACTTTGGGTTAAACAATTGTCTGCCATGCAGGGTTTCAAAGGTAATTAAAAGCCCCTAGACCGAAAAAGGCGATGGAGAAAGAATCTGTGAAGAAGGTATACTATTCGTTAAAGTCAGAGGATTACTACTATAGCAAAGAGGGCTTTATGGTTTTTACAGAAAGCTATCATCTTAAAAGAGGCTACTGTTGCAAGAGCGGGTGCAAGCATTGTCCCTATGACTTCAAAAGAAAAAATGTATAATTCTGAGTCCTCTTTTGTTCATAAATATTTTTTTTCGATATTTGCAGACCCATTTCAAAAATACACTATAAGACAATGGCCAGAGTTTGTCAAATAACCGGAAAAAGCACAAGAGTGGGAAACAATGTTTCTCACGCTAACAATAAAACGAAGCGCAAGTTTTACCCAAATTTGCACACAAAGCGTTTTTTTATCCCTGAGGAGAATCTATGGATTACTCTAAAGGTTTCATCCACAGCCTTGAGAACCATCAACAAGAATGGTATCAGCGCAGTATTGAAAAAAGCGAAAGCTAACGGAAACTTAGTATATTAAGTTAGAATCCTAGAAAGTCATGGCTAAGAACAAAAATAGAGTTCAGGTGATTCTTGAGTGCACAGAGCACAAGACTACTGGTTTGCCAGGTACGTCACGTCACATCACCACAAAGAACAGGAAGAATACTCCTGAAAGATTAGAGATGAAGAAGTATAATCCAATACTTCGTAAGTATACTGTACACAAAGAAATTAAATAATCATGGCAAAGAAAGTAGTTGCAACCCTGAAGAAGGAAGGTGGCAAAACCTATGCAAAAGTGATCAAGGCTGTAAGGTCTGAAAAAACTGGTGCGTATACTTTCCGTGAGGAAATGGTTCCTGCCGACCTGGTAAAGGACACACTGGCTAAATAAGCTGGCAAAAAATTTACTGAATGAAAAGTCCCTTGCAGGGACTTTTTTTGTGCCAAAAAGGTAAGAGACTTGATGGAAAACACCCATTCGGCACTTATTTTTTCATTTATAGCATCTTAGAGAATCATTTTGAGCTGCTTTAATTTTGTAATTTGTATTTTCCGTTGACATACGGATCAACCTTTTGGTTGTCACCTAAGTCAATAAGCAACCCTACTATATATGGCTTTATTTGGATTTCTGTCCAAGGACAAAAAAGAGTCGCTGGACAAAGGACTGGAAAAAACGAAGGAAAATTTTTTCTCTAAACTTGGCAAAGCTGTCGCTGGCAAGGCGACGGTAGATATTGATGTACTCGATGACCTTGAAGAAGTGCTGGTAGCTTCGGATGTTGGGATAGAAACCACAGTCAAAATTATTGATAGAATAGAAGCAAGGGTAGCCAAAGACAAATACCTCGGAACAGCAGAACTCAATTTGATTTTGAGGGAGGAAATAGCCGGACTTTTGTCTGAGAACAATACAGAGGATGTCGAGGACTTCACGCTTCCTAAAGACAAAAAGCCGTATGTGATTCTTGTGGTAGGAGTCAATGGCGTTGGTAAGACCACCACCATTGGGAAGCTTGCTCACCAGTTCAAGCAGAAAGGCTATAAGGTTATTTTAGGCGCCGCCGATACTTTCAGGGCTGCAGCCGTTGATCAAATCAAGCTTTGGGGAGAGAGAGTTGGAGTACCAGTGGTTGAGCACGGGATGAATACTGATCCGGCATCTGTAGCATTTGATGCTGTTAAAAAAGGCGTAGATGAACAGGCTGACCTGGTTATTATTGATACGGCTGGACGCCTTCATACCAAAGTCAACCTGATGAATGAGCTTTCGAAGATCAAAAAAGTAGTTCAAAAATTCATTCCTGAGGCACCTCACGAAGTGATGCTGGTTTTAGATGGTAGCACTGGTCAAAATGCCTTCATTCAAGCAAAAGAGTTTACGAAGGCAACCGATGTTACTTCGTTAGCTATAACCAAGCTGGATGGCACAGCAAAAGGTGGCGTTGTGATAGGGATATCTGACCAATTCAAAATTCCGGTGAAATATATTGGAGTTGGAGAAAAGATGGAAGAGCTACAGGTGTTCAACAAAATGGCTTTTGTTGAGTCTTTTTTCACCAGAAACTAAGAACTACTTCAGCGTTTTCTTGGATATTTTAGGTCGCAATGGAATGGCTTTATTCCGGAAAGCCAACTTGTAGTAGATGTGGTAGCCAAAACCAAAATTTCCTCCGTCAGATACTACTCCGTAACCTGGAACGGCGTAAGGAACAAGCGACTCGGCTCCCTTAATGTTCCTGCCAAACTTGCCGCGCAAGGTATATCCCAAGTAGAACTGCTTCCATACCTTTACTTTCATGCCAAAAACAGCCTCTATCCAATTGGCATTGATATTATTGTTGGCGACGTCTACTGCTGAAGCCCCCCAGTAAGGTACTGTATAGTCAAAAACTAATGATTCATCAAAATTGGCATGCGCATAACGCAAGCCGAAAAACACGACATCCCGGTTTTGATTGTAGGGCGTCAGGTTGACGTCGATTCCTGCGCGATAAAATGTGCCTTTTGTGGAATGTGTAAAACCCTTTTCAGAATTATCCATCTCTTCTCTGCCAAGGTCAAGCACGAAAAAGTATTTGTTGAAATCGATATCTCCTTGCAGCTCCTGGCGGTTGTAACCAGTAGAAACAGCTGTTTTAACCAGGCCAAATACATCTGCTCCAACCCGCACAGATGATGGGCGCCAGTCTTCATCCTGTGCCCAGCTGATAGCAGGCAGCAGAAGAAAAAGAAATAAAAAACGGCTACCGATAGATTTTAACATTGACTTCTCCAAGTAGGGTAAGTTCCGTTTTATTAATTATTACTGAGTCATATGTCCCCTCATAAATCGCCTTGAGGTTTTGAAATCGAAACCCTGGCCCGCACTCAGGCGAAATCAGGTATTCCCTTCTGTCGTAGCTGAAAGTGATTGACTCGCATGTGTCGTTCAAACAAAAATGATAGGTTGTGCTTTCAGCATCCGGGTCCATAAACAAACCGTAAATGTTTGTTGTGTCATTTTTGTAGAGCAGGCTTGCACCGTCGGCCCAAACTGAATCCAGGTATACCGTTTCTACGGCCTCATTACCTTCCTCATCCACAGCATAAAAGCTCGCCGTGAGGTAGGGTAGCCAGTTTTCAGAACACGACGGGTCAGGTGCACAGGCCGACCAGCCAAGAACAAAAACTAACAAAGAAGTATACCCGCCTACTTTTTTGAACATGGTGCAAATTTACCCAACGGCAAAAATAGAATTTATTGTTGGATACCTCCTGCAAATCGTGATTGAATAAACAAGCTGCCTTGGGTGTCAACAGTTTTGTCAACTTTGAACTAACACCACAGGAAATTGTTAACTTGCGAGCCCAATGGCAGATACAGCAATATATTCACACTGCCATGGCTCAAATCCTAGCTGACATTTGAAAACTAAAGGACTAAAAAACACGAAGGTTAACATTGTTACCCTTGGCTGCTCAAAAAACTCCGTTGATTCGGAGGTACTGCTTACGCAACTGCGCGGCAATGAAATAGATGCTGTACATGAGTCGGAAGACGACGACTCAAATGTAGTGGTGATCAATACCTGTGGGTTTATTGACAACGCCAAGCAAGAGTCGATCGATACCATCCTTCGTTACGTAGACGCCAAAAAAGAAGGGCTGGTTGAAAAGATTTATGTGACTGGTTGTCTTTCTCAACGTTACAAGGACGACCTGGAAAAGGAGATTCCGGAAGTAGATGCCTACTTTGGCACCAGAGACCTTTCCAGACTTTTGAAAGAATTTAAGGCTGATTACAAGCACGAATTGGTGGGTGAAAGGATATTGACCAACCCCGCTCATTATGCCTACATGAAAATTTCAGAAGGTTGCGACAGACCTTGCTCATTTTGTGCGATACCCCTAATGAGAGGTGGACATGTTTCCAGGCCTATCGAAGAATTGGTGAAAGAGGCGTCTCACCTTGCAAAAAATGGCACCAAAGAACTTCTGTTAATTGCTCAGGACTCCACCTACTATGGGCTTGATCTTTACAAGAAGAGAAACCTTTCTGAGTTGCTCAAGCACTTGTCGGACGTTGAAGGCATAGACTGGATTCGTCTACACTATGCGTTTCCAGCTGGCTTCCCCATGGATGCCCTTGAAGTGATGGCAGAACGTCCGAATATCTGTAACTATGTGGACATCCCGCTTCAGCATGCTTCCAATAATATGCTGAAGCTTATGAGACGTGGTACTACCAGAGAGAAAACGGAAGAGCTTTTGGCTACTATGAGAGCAAAGGTGCCAGGAATTGCCATTCGTACCACGCTCATAGCAGGACACCCTGGTGAAACGGAGGAAGATTTTGAGGAAATGATGGACTTTGTACAGAAGTCGAAGTTTGACAGACTGGGGGTATTTAACTACTCACATGAAGAAAGTACCCATTCATATAGCTTTGACGACAATATTCCAGAAAATATTAAACAAGAACGGGCCGACGCCGTTATGGAGGTGCAGGAGGCTATCTCCTACCATTTGAACCAGCAAAAAATAGGCAAGACCTTCAAAGTGTTGGTGGATCGAAAAGAAGGTGGTAATTTCATCGGTCGGACGGAGTTTGATTCTCCAGAGGTCGACAACGAGGTAATCATTGATGGAAAAGAAAATTATTTACGTATTGGCGACTTCGCCACAGTTAAGATTTACGATGCTGCTGAATTCGATTTGTTTGGAGAATTGTTGTAACCTGAAATGAAAGTAGAAAAAATATCCCTGGGAGAGACTGGACAGTTCTCTCCTATTTTTTTGGAATACCTGGCAAAGAATGAGTCTCTTAAAGACTTTTACCAATACTACCCCTCCATTGACAATGTGGAGAAACAAATAGCGCTTAAAGAGGGTTTTCCAAAGAACACCAGACTTAGACTTGAATCAGTGCTCAACCAGCAGTATGGTGCGCTAGACATGGCACCTAAGCTGCGCGAAAATATACATGCCCTCACTGAATCAAATACATATACCGTAACCACCGGACATCAGCTTAATATTTTCACAGGCCCTCTCTATTTTATTTATAAGATTGTCACTGTCATCAACGCATGTAAGCAGCTGAAAGAAAAGTATCCCAATCATCATTTTGTGCCTGTTTATTGGGCAGCTTCAGAAGACCATGACTTTGAGGAAATCAGCTATTTTTACCTCTATGGTAAAAAATACACCTGGGAGACTGATCAAAAAGGAGCCGTGGGGAGGTTTATGCCTCATTCCCTTAGCAAGGTACTCGACAAAATGCCAGACAAACCCACTATTTTCGAGAAAGCCTACCTCGATCATAGCAATTTGGCTGACGCAGTAAGGTACTATGTGAATGAGCTGTTTGGACATGAAGGTCTTGTAATGGTGGATGGTGATCATCCGGTGTTGAAAAAAATATTTGCCCCAATTATCAAGCAAGACATTGAAGGCCATGTTTCCGGCAAGTTAGTTGAGGAAACCACGCACAGTCTTGACAGCAAAGGCTTCAAAACCCAGGTACACTCAAGAGAGATTAACTTCTTTTATCTCAACAGTATCCACCGCGACAGGATCATCGAGGAGAATGGCGCCTACAAAGTGAATAATACCAACTTATCATTTTCAAAAGAGGAGTTGTGGAAATTGTTGGAAACGAACCCTGAGAAGTTCAGCCCCAATGTGATCATGAGGCCAGTGTATCAGGAGGCGATATTGCCTAACCTTGCCTATGTCGGCGGCCCTGCCGAAGTAGCCTACTGGTTGCAGTTCAAAGCCGTGTTTGATCATTATCAACTACCCTTCCCTATGCTTATGCCCCGTAATTTTGGGCTTGTGGCGCCAAAGAGTCAGGCAGCAAAAATAGAAAAGCTTGGGCTCAAACTCGCCGACCTATTTATGGAAGGTCACGAGATAAGGAAAAAGTATGTAAGGCAAAACTCTGAAAATGAGCTGATGCTTGGTGACGAAAAAGCAGCCTTTACCAAACTGATGGAGCAAGTGAAAGCCAAGGCCGTAGCCATAGACAAAACCCTGGATGGGTACATGGGCAAGCAGGAAACCCGTTTGCTTCAAGAATTTGAAGGCATGGAGAAAAAGCTCCAGAAGGCAGAAGAAAACAACCAGTCGGTGGCCATTAACCAAATTGAGAGCATCAAGGAGAAGCTTTTCCCTGGCGGATCATTGCAAGAGCGCCACGATAATTTTCTTAATTTCTACCTCACTAATCCAGGAGTTCTGGATGAGTTCCTAAAAGGATTTGATGCATTCGACTTTTCCTTTCATATTTTTATGGAAGAATAAGGCCTGATGGACAAAGAAACACTTCGAAAAACGTATCTGGCAAAACGAAAAGCCCTTAGCCCTGAAGAATGGCGGAGAGCTTCTGATATCCTTTTTGAGCAGGTCAAATCTAGTGAGGTGATAGGCGATGGACCCGTTCATATTTTTTTACCGATCGAGAAATTCAGGGAAGTAGACACCTGGCCAATCATTCACTGGTTGTGGGAACAAGGCAAAGGCACCATCACTTCTGTCACCAATATCAAGGATGGTACACTTGCACATGTGTGGTTTGATGCTAACACGCAGTTTGAGACCGACAAATGGGGCATTCCAGAGCCTGTAGGCGCCCGACCCGCTGATCCGTCGGCCTGCACAGCTCTTTTTGTGCCGCTTCTTGTAGCTGATAAGAAGGGAAACCGCATTGGGTATGGGAAAGGGTTTTATGATGGGTTCCTTGCCTCTTTGCCAAAAAAATGTAAAATGGTTGGGCTTTCTTTACTTCCATTAGTTGAAGAGACAATAGCGGCAGATCCGCATGATGTGCCGCTCGATATGGTAATCTCCGTAGAAGTTTCTTAGAAATGAGTACTATTTTCTAACCCTAAGCCATAAGTTGTCATGGAAATTATCTTCCCCTCAAACTCATTGGGAAGAAATGGCGAATTTCATTACAAAAGGATTCTCATTTGACGGGCAAAACTTCCGTATTAAAGAAGGGTTGTTGAAAGGTCGTCAAATTTCAGCGGTAGAGATTCAGTTGGTAAAAGTCTATTATGGCGCAAGAAGCAAGAACCCATTTTTATCTATAATCTTTGCTCTGGGGATAATAATCGGCGTCGTATACCTGGTTTCCTTAAGTGATTGGAACTTAGGTATAGCGGCTGGAGAGTTGGGCGGATCAAGCTATTACAGTGTAAAAGGGTTCATTTACCTCATAGGGGGGCTCGCTCTTATACTTTATGTTGTTTACCTGTTCATTTACGATGTAATTCCTATCCACAGTATGATCAGCCTGGAGATGGAAGGCGAAAAAGATAATTTTGAGCTTATAGAACTTGAAAAATCGAAGCAGCTTGATTCATTTATTTCTCTCTTGAAGGAAACATTGCAGTCCGGTAGACTTGAAGTGAAAATCAAGAGCTAACAGGCGGATGCTTTTTTTACATCACATCCGTTAGCGCTCGACTTGCTGTTTCTTTTAAATTCTCGCCTGATAAGTATATAAATCGAAATACCGGCCTTTCTTTTCAATTAGCTCTTCGTGGGTTCCCCGCTCAACAACCTCACCCTGCTCAATCACCAGGATCTGATCAGCCCGGCGAATCGTGCTCAGTCTATGCGCAATAACAAAAGTGGTTCTATCCTTCATGAGCTCCGATAAACTTTTCTGGATCATCGACTCGCTTTCTGTGTCCAGATTAGACGTGGCCTCATCCAGGATAATCACCTTGGGATTAGCCAGAATGGCTCTGGCAATAGCGATACGCTGACGCTGCCCGCCTGAAAGCTTTACGCCTCTTTCTCCAATGACAGTATCCAGCCCTTCGTCAAATCGGTCGGTAAATTCATTGACATAGGCTGCCGTTACTGCCGCTTTCAATTCTTCCTCGGTGGCATTAGGCCTTGGGAATAAAATATTTTCTCTAATAGTACCTTCGAAAAGAAAATCATCCTGAAGCACTACGCCCAGGAACTGACGGAAACTTTTTAGCCCTATTTTCGACAAGTCTTCCCCGTCCAAAGTTATCCGACCGGACTTGGGCGTAAGAAATGTTGCTGCCAAACCTGCGATAGTCGTTTTTCCGGATCCTGACGATCCTACCAATGCCGTCACAGATCCTGCAGGTGCGGCAAAGCTTACATCATGAATAACTTCTTTTCCCTCTTCGTAGGCAAAACTCACGTTTTCGAAAGAATAGTCACCTTTCAACTTTTTGAGTTGGACAGGTCTTTCTTCCGGCATGTCTTCAGGGTCCATGTTCATGATCTCTTCCGTGCGGTCGAGGCCAGCAAATGCTTCCGTGAGCTGACTTCCGATATTGCTCATCTGTACAATGGGCGCAATCATAAAGCCGAGGTAAAGGGTGAAGGAAATAAACTCGCCGATGGTCATAGAGTCCTGAATGATCTGATAGCCGCCAATCCCCATGATGCCTGTAGAGGCCAGTCCAAGTAGAAAGGTGGCGGAGCTTGTTACAAGCGCTGTGGTGGTAAGGCTTGCTTTTACATTCTGAAAGAGGCGCTCGACACCAGCGGCAAAAGTATTGTTCTCCTGTTCTTCGGCATTAAAGCCTTTTATTACCCTTACTCCATTTAAGGTTTCTGTCAGGCGCCCGGTGACTTCAGCATTGATTACGCCACGCTCACGAAAAATTGGACGGATTTTGCTGAAGGCTTTCATGGCAATAAACGCAAAAACGCCTACCGGTACCAGTACGTAAAATGTCATCATCGGGCTAATTCGGATAAGCAAAACCAGCGAAATGATGGCTGTGATAGTGCCGCCAACCAGCTGCACCAGGCCTGTGCCCACCAGGTTGCGAACGCCTTCTACATCGCTCATCACCCTACTCACAAGTGCACCCGACTTGTTGTTATCAAAATAAGATATGGGCAGCGACAAGATCTTTCTTTGCACCTGGGCCCGCAACTTACTAATAAGCAGCTGTGCTTCTACACTGAGCAGGCGAGTAAGAGAAAATGAGGTAACTGCCTGCAGCGTAATGGAGGCTACAACTGCTATGAGCAACAGCTTGAGCATGTGCAGGTCGTGATTGACGATCACGTCGTCGATCAAGTATTTGGTGGCTCCAGGCAGCACAAGGCTAGCAAGGCGACTAATGATAATGAGCACAAGGCCCACTGCTACAATTTTGCGACGTGGCCAGATAAATGCTTTGAACGCCTGGGCTACGGTTACTTTAGGTTTCGGTTTTGACATGAACGAATCAGGAATGGTTGATTACCAAATGGCAAGATAATGGATTAGTAACTGGTTTTAGGGGGAAAATAGTTCTGTTCATTTACCCAACCCTTTCAGGGAGACGTTGAGAAGCTATGCTTTACTTTAATTTTTATTAAAAAAGTTGATTCGTTTTGTTAGTTCAAATCTTACTCCTTTGGCCTTTATTTGCTATTTTCAACGATCAATTGTTTTTGCCAGCGCTTGATTGTACAGATACTTACTTAATCATTAAACCTCCTTTTCATGTCTACCATTTTTACCCGCCGTGACTTTGTACGGCTTACTTCCCTGATGGCAGCCTCGCTGGCAACTACACCCATTCAAGCACTTTCGATCAACGACCCATGGAAATCAAAGCGGGGCACCAAGCAAAAAGTGATTATCATAGGTGCCGGTATGTCGGGGCTTGCAGCGGCGATGGAACTACGAAATTTGGGCCATGAGGTCTTGGTGCTTGAAGGCCAAATGCGTGCAGGTGGCCGGGTGTTTACTGCCCGCAACATGTTTGCTGATGGACTTTATGCCGATATGGGTGCTGCCCGCATACCCGAAGACCACGACTGGACCATGAAGTATGTAAAGCAATATGGGTTGGAGCTTTATCCATTCAACCCCGCCGAGGGCAAGCTGCTGCATATGGTAAAGGGAAAGAAGATAGCTTACACAAGCACTCAGCCAGCACCATTGAAGGATTACCCTTTCTCTCTTACAGCAGAAGAGGTAGCGATGGATTGGGCTGGTATCAGCACTAAGCCCTTTGAGGTCATCATGAAGAATTTGGGTAACGCCCACGATATGAGCTGGCCTCCGGCTGCGATTGCAGGTTTCGATGAATTGACTTTCAAGGAGTTCCTCATCGATCAAAAATACAGCGGCGATATAGCGGGGGCCCTTATGTTGGGCTGGGAGGAGAATGTGCCGAAAGGGTTGAATGTTTCCGTTCTGGAGATGATTCGCGAATTAAGCCTGTCTTTTGGCGCAAAACGAAACAAGATTTTGGGTGGAAACGACCTACTGCCCCGCGCATTGGCCAAGGACCTGGGTGATCTTATCCGCTATGGCACCAAAGTATTGGCTGTGTCACAAGACGACACTGGTGTGACCGTGACAGTAAACCAGGGGGGGGTATCTACAAGTCTCAGAGCTGATCGGATTATTTGCACCTTGCCTTTGCCAATATTAAAGAAAATGGATTTTGTGAAAACGCTTTCTGCACCCAAACAAAAAGCCATCAATAATATGGGAGGCTGGAACCTTGGTCGCACGGTGGTGCAGGTAAAGGACCGCTATTGGAGAAAAGAAGGCTATAACGGATTTGCCGCCACTGACTTCCCCTCTGAGATTTGGGACCCTCATTACCAGACCGACGCTACCCGCGGCATGATTGCCCATTATGTAAAAGGAAGAGATGCCGAGAAGTTTATGTCAATGAGCGCAAGTGAAAGGCTCACTTTCTCAGCCAGGCATTTGGATTCTGTGTTTCCAGGACTCGAACCTCAGCTGGAAGGTTCGTTTATTAAACTTTGGGGGGAAGACCCCTGGGCGGGCTATGCCCATGCAATTGGTACACCAAACGACATGACCCAGCATTTGCCCCATTTAGGTACTGCTGAAGGTCGCATCCACTTTGCTGGTGAGCATGCATCTGCCTACCATGGGTGGATTCAGGGCGCTATTGAATCTGGCAACCGGGCGGCGAAGGAAATCAATAGTTTTTGAAAATAACTGAAAGAAGAAAGATGGCCGTGATGGCGCCGGATTAAAACCTGGCTCCAAGTGCCACTGATGTGCGCACCACACCGGTTTGCCCCGAAGCGTCGAAATACTCAACCTGTACCAGGTAAATGCCTACTCTGGCCATGTCGCCAGCATCGCTGGAACCATCCCAGCGGAAGAATGACCCATCGGTCACAGTTTTGCCAAGGGCTAGTGTTTTTATTTTTCTGCCGGCTACGTCATAAATGGAAACATCAATTCGAGCATTGGACAAAGAACTGTCAAAGGTGATAGTGGTGAAGTTATTAGTTTCGCCTCCTCCTGGAATGAACGACTGGGGCTCGACTGAAAGCTTGCTGAGCAATGATTCGCCGATATGTTGATTCGCATTTTTATAACCAGGTGTAGCAAATCCTACTTCTTGTGGTGCTGAGGCCCAATTATTGGGGTCGTTAGTGGGGCGATCTAAAGAAATTCTCTCTAGCGATACGCCTTTTGCTTCCCTTAGCAGAAGCGAGTGGAAATCCTCGGAGTAATCGAATCTGTCTAGTATATGTCCTATGGCATTCTTAATGATGATGCCGCCCTCCGCATTAGGATAGGTAGGTAAATCGACTTCTAAAAAGGTTTCCGCTTTGCCTGAAGGATAATCAGCCTTGAGGATGGCAGGTGACTCTGTCAGCACCAAAAACTCTCCGGGGGCGAGCAAGTGGTTCGTGTTGACAACTGTATTGAAGTCGTCAGGCTCTCCTGTAGCGGTTTTTATATTTCCGATCTCCCAGTCATTGATGTCCAGGTATTTGTCAGACTTATTGTAGATCTCCACAAAATCAACACCGCCGCTCCTTGGATTAAAAAGCACTTCGTTGATTACCACGTCCAGGCTATCGGAAGGTGACGGAAGAATGAAATTGGTCGACAGTTGTTCCTCTGTACTTAAGTTGCCGCGGCAGTCAACGAGGCCTGAGACAGTTACCTCATAAAAGATGCCTGGCCTAACACTCTCCTGAAATTGAATGATAAAGTTGTCGGTGAAGAAATCTGACTGAATACCTAGCTCCCCTAATGAAGGGGTAATGTTTACTTCTAATTTTGAAATGTCGATCGTTACTTGCTCGCTCAGCCTTGCATGGAGGGTCGAGTCTGACAGATGAATAACCTCAAGCAAGCTAACAGGCATGCCGTCGCCCAGGGTGCCATTTACCGAGTTGACTTGTCCGGGTGTGCCGCCATGTTCAGCTATTGACGCTGTCCAATTCTCTTTTCCAGCACATGGCAGAGCGGCGTCAATGATCTCTAAAGACCATCCACCATCCCTTTTGTCGGCCTCGCGGAACAAGCCATCGTCATATTGCGAGCTATGGAGCAATTCATCGCCGGCGAAAAGACTTATTTCATCCCCATCATTTTTCAAGGCGGGGAATGAGGGGAGTGACAGCGTGGCCCCAAATTTTTTAAGCAACGGCAGGTTGCCCGAACTGCTAAGAATAAGATAAGTATTGGGCGCTAAGGCACTGTTAGGAAAGGCCACCTTTTTATCTCCAACCATCAAGCTTACCGCTTCAAGGCTGATCCAGTCGCTGGAGACATTCAATACCTCGATATACTCTGCCTCAGGTAGCCCTTGGGAGGGATCTGGGTCGGGCATAAGTTCAGATATAATGAGCTCGCCGAACGATGGCGACCTGCCTACACCGACTTTCAATTCGGTCAATTCCATCGTATTTCCACTGCAGTCGGAAAGGCCAGAAATGGTAATCAGGTACTCCGCTCCAAGCATAAGTGGTTGCTTCAACACTGCGATTATTTTGGTTGGGTTGTCTTCCAGCGTAAATGAATCAATGTTGTCTTGACCATTTACACTTACCTGTAAGCCTGCCAGACCAATCTCGCTGATCCATTCTGAAAAGCTAAGGCTAAGCTTTGTTGCTTCCACCACCCCAATGCTGAGTAGTTCCGGGGCTACAGAATCAATCTCAGCAAAGGTCAAGGAGTTGGCGCTACCGGGCGTACCACCGATTTCGCTTATTGATGCTCCCCAACGGTAGTCTTCTCCACAAGGCGACTCTCCAAGTATTTTTTCCAACGAGTAGCCTCCCTCGTCTTTTTGGGTGTCTTTATACCACGAAGAATTGTACACGGCCTGGTCAATAAGGTCTCCAGAGTAATTGATCAAACTGAGCGAATCACCTCCGTTCGACAGCGCCGACCAGCTGGTCAAGCCTATTGTGCTACCAAAGGGTGACAGGGAAGCTGCATCACTTGTGGAGCAAAGAATAAAGTAACTTCCTGCAGGTAGCTTGCCTTGCCCTAGCTCAAACATTTTGTCGCTGTTAACAAACCGAAGGGTCGTCAGGTCTAATTCCTTTCCGGAGTTGTTGAAGATCTCTACATACTCTACCTCTGGCAAGCCAGCCGATGGACTGGGATCAGCCATTATCTCAGTGATCAAGACCTCGCCTGTAGATGGAATGTCAGGCCTGCTGTAGGTAAAAGCAATGGTGTCGGTTTGGATAACATTACCGGATATATCCTCCACCCTTTTTACTGACAAATTGTAAGTGGCCTGATCAACAAATTCATTTTCAAACGTCAGCGAGACAGCCAATTGGCCGGAACCCAACAACTCAATTTTTTCTGGTTCACCAATGCCCAGCAAGGAATAGTGATTAGTGCTGAGGGCAGTGGAGGAGGAAACTTTTTCGGAAAATTCAACGATGAGCTCTGAAAACAACCGAGGGTCGACCTTTAGAATAGTGGGTGCCTGTGCATCTATGGAAAATGGGATGGATTGGTCTGGTATTTTCCTGTCCCATTTATCGTACAGGTTTGAAAAACTAAGAATTAGATCCTTATCTGAGGGAAGGTTTTGGTCAAAGTAGACATTCACCTTATTGGGATTGTCGGCATCTTGAAGTATCAATGACGGAATAATTTCTCCTGGGTGTAGTGTCATACTTGTTACCGCCACAAGGCTATCTGCATGTACCGGCACCGAAAGCAAAAGTTCGGCAAGCACCGGATGCCTGGACGTAAGCTGCTCCACCTGGGAACGGTAGGTGAAGCTGACAGCCTTAACTGTGCCGAGGGTAATCCCCTGGGCTGAGATAAGTCCATTAAAGGCATAGGTGTAGACGCCGTCTTCCTTCAATGAGGTAGACATTTCTACCTCCATCAGGTGTGGCCGGTTCCCATTTTTTACCGATACAATATTTTCACCGGCAATATTGGCCATCAATAAGTTGTCGCTCAGGGGTTTGTTAAATGATATGGACACTTTGTTGTCTGCGATGGCGATTGCTTTTCCAGGCCGGAGGTCTTCATTGTCAACGGTGATATTGGTTGAATTCGACACATTGTGCCGAAAGTCGGAGATTCCCTCGATGAGTAGTGGCATACTATTGACATCTGGAAGCGGCTCAGCAAAGGTGAGCGCTACCACATTCGAGTCCGGCAACATTCGCTTGGCAGTAGCTGGGTTGAAATTCGCCAACACATAATGACTGAGTGTGTCTGATGATTCGGAAGTGACAGGCTCAGAAAAGTAAACCTCAACCATGTTTGGCGCGGTGACAATAACAGAGATTACCCTGGGAGCCAGTGTATCATAAACGAAGGTCTTCCTGGCCGCTTTCGTGATTTGGTTTCCAAAAATGTCTTTCAGGTTGATAACAGCAAGCTCCTGGTCTACTTCCTGTGGAAACGACTCTTCAAATGTCAACAGGACGGATTTTTTATTTGGCTGCAGCAAAACAGCGTCCGGGTGTCCATGATCTTTCCAGTCGTAGTTGCCGTTTGCCTCAGCATAGGAGTCTTCCAAGGCCTCATCGAAATACACTAGCAAATGCCGGGCATCCGTTACGACGATGGAATCAATTGACGGTGGTTTTGTATCGTAACGAAACGTATAATCAGGTGTGATTAACTGAATGTCATTGGCATCTACCAAATTGGAAACTGAAAGCACCAGGTCTTTATTTTCTGCGAAATTGTTGGAGAAGATCAGTCGGGCCTTAAGGGTGTCAATGGCAATTACTTTTAGAGGGGGAAGCTTGCCTTCCAGGACATAATTTTCCGCCGAAAGCATTGCTCCTGTTGCCGGGCTTTTCGTGTATGCGATAGTGAGAAAGTTGGGCCCTTCTGCCCACGCTGAATCGATGTGCTGCTGTACGAAAAATGAAGCCACGGCCGTGGACGCCATCACATTCCCCAAGGTATCTTTTAAGTTGCTTACCTCGATTTCGTAGTCAGCGCCGAGGGCAAATGACTCTTCAAATTCCAGTAGCACTTCACTTAACGACTCTGTTGTAAGAGTGGATTTGGCGGGGAACGCCTCCAGTCCAGTTATTTTGTAGTTCTCTTCTTTTTCAGCATCAGTTTCTTTCAATGGTTCATCGAATGAAAGCAGCAGGCTTTTGAATGACCGAAGCACAAGCTTATCCAGCACGGGCGGTTTGGTGTCATAGTAAAAACTCGTTTGATTTGAAGCCAGTACATTCCCAGAACAGTCGCTCAAGCCTTCCAACTTCAATATATAGTCAGCTTCTGATAACAGAGGAACGTAGAGAGAAACTACCAGTGTAAAGTCGCCGGAAAATGTGGAGCTAGCTACCGCTTCTCCATTGAGTAAAACCACTGCACCGGCTAAATCAGCAGTCATCTTTTCGCTAAAGTGAATTGCCAGGCTTTCTGGACTGACTATTTCCACTTCTTTAACTGTGGGGGAGGTTGTATCCGGAGTGTTGTCGAAAACCGAATTCTGAGCTCCAGGAGTAGCTCCCTTTTCGGCGACTGAGGAGCGCCAGTTGGCGCTGCTTTCACAAACTGGTTGTGGGTGAATTTTTTCGAGGGACCAACCCCCCTCTTTCTCACTGTCATCGTTCCAACTGTCGCTGAAACTTACTTCATCAATGGTATTTCCCAGCTGGTCTTTCAAGGTGACCGTTTCGCCTGAGTTGGTCAGGCTGTTCCAGCTTGCTACGCCTACGGCGCTGCCCAGTGCCTGATAATCTTGCAGGTAGCTTGCAGGAACAAGTGCCACATATGCTCCGCCTGCCAGGGAGTGGGTGCCGAATGTTCCTCCGCTGAGTGTAAAGCCAGTAAGGTCGATGGAACGATTGCCTGGATTATAAATTTCTACAAACTCAGCCCCGGAAGCAGTTGGCAGTACCAGGGGTTCAGGACTGATGCCTTTTGGGTTGGGGTCAGCGAAAACTTCGGTAACGATGAGTGCGCCTGCTGGAGTGGCTTTGCTTACAGCCACCGGTTCGACGATGTTTTCTGCTGTGGCATTCCCAGTGGAATTAGAGACACCGGAGACCGTAAGCTCATAGGTGTAGTTCAAGAAGTTTTTGGCAAAAATGAGCTCGACTACTTTGTCATCGGATAGAGAAAGACTTGCTGTCTGGGGATTTCCAAAATTGTCGTTCAAATAATAATTAGCCACGTGCTCGGCGGAGCTTTGGCCAACAACCTGATTGAAGTTCAGGGCCAGCGTGTTCTCGCCTGTAACGCTTATGTTTTCTATAGTCAGTGGCAGGTAGGAAAAGCCAAGCGTGGTCGGATTGGTCGAAAGGGTGACAGCAGCTGCATCAGTCAGGTTGGAGATTGATATTTCGTAGCTGTCCCCTGCCAGGGTTTGACCAAGTGTGAGTACTACTTCGTATGGTGCATCGCCGAGGGCGGCCGTCAGGGGGGTGCCCACACTGTTGTTAATGGAGTAGTTCTCTGGTGTCTCCGCCGGGCCAACAGCCAGGTCCTTGTTAAAGATAACGAGCAGTTGGTTTTTGGACAGTACTGTCACTGATTCAGCAATCAAAGGGACAACGAAGTCAAAGTCATAGCTGGCGCCCAGCTCAATCTGGCTATTGCCGGAAGCGTTGGGTAGGCTATTGAGAAAGTTAAGCTCATAAGCCTGTTCACTCAGTTCTGTAGCTAGTGTAAGCACAACTTCTTGCGGATCGGACGCATTTAAAACGGCTGAGGCTGGCGTTCCGATACCTCCATTGATTGTGTAGTTGGATGGAGTCTCCGCTACCGTTAGGTCTACTTCGTCGTTGAATAGAATTTTGACCTCGGTGGAGGAGGGGGTGATGATTTGGGAAAGGGCAAGTTGGATATAGGAGAAGGAGAAGGGTTCAATTGTTTCCTGGGGCGTTCCTGTTTGCTCTTTTATCAGATTTGAAGCAGTCAACGAGTAGGCATTGGTTGTTAGATCGCCACTTGTTAATTCGACTTGCGAAGAGTTGTCAGCCGAGCGGTTTATTGCAATAATGGGGATGCTATTAGAAATGATGAAATTAGATGATTCGCTTCCAGAGGCATCAGTAATTGGCTGGTTAAAAAGTATTTTCAAATTGTTTTTTGATGTTACCTCCACAGACTCGATCAATAACTTCGCTGTTATTTTTGGGCTGCCAAAATAGAAGTCATCATTGCGGGTACTGGTTTGATGTACCACGAAACCGAAGAAATTGGTAGACTGAAATGTATCGTCCGAAGCAGTCAATATTTCACTTGAAAAATTGGTCCCTCCCAATAAATCTGCCCAAACTTCCCAGTCACCTGTTGCATTCCTGCTTACTTTTAGGCTCACGTTGGGGCTACTTGCGACCTGACCGTCCGGACCGTCCGCTATTCTAACAGTTGAACTTCCTTCTTGCCTATAAAGGTCGATGCCATCTGTAGAACCGCTGTCACCGATTCTGATGAAGTAGCCATTGAGGTTTCCAGTGAGGTCTTCCTGGTCGCTCACCAGAAAAATGTCCATATAGTTACTGGTACTGGGATCAAAATTTAATTGGACATTAAACTCCCAGGAGGTTTCGTGTATGAACTTATTAGGGGTACTTATAAAATAAGTTGCTGTGGCCGTTGGTCCCTGGCTCTGCAGTTTTCCCTCGGTGGCATTGAAGGAAAAGTTGCCAGTGCTACCTGTCCAAGCAGGATTTAAGCTCAAATCCCCATCAGAGAAATCATCAATAACCTGAGAAATGGAAGAGAATGAAATACAAAAAATGGTAACAAAAGACCATGTAGCTGTTTTAATCCACATAATGTAGAAGGTTGGTGGATTAATAAATATATATAATTGAAATAAATACAGTAAATATATAACCACATTAATTCATAAAATGAGTTATGTATTTTGTATAAACATGCTTAATTAAATATCAATTAGCATTTACCTGTGTATATCCAAATTGAAATATATAGCACAAAAGTCCCGTAGGAATGAAATATTGGTCAGTACTAGAACACACGCTTTGTGCACTGCGAGTGCCGTAGGTACGGCATATAAAATAAATTACAAACCACCTTTTTAGCCCATTAACAACGTCGCTTTGTGCGTGACGCAGATAGCGACGTCGTTAATAGCTTTTGAGCCGAAAATCCGCTGGGCTTTAATGATTTCTTTTACTTTTGCACCTCAGTATTCAAAAATAAACAGAAATGAAATTAGCGGTAGTAGGGGCCACAGGGCTTGTGGGTTCCGAGATGTTGAAAGTGCTGGAAGAAAGGAACTTCCACTTTGATCAGTTGTACCTGGTAGCTTCGGAACGCAGTGTGGGCACCCAAATAAAATATAAGGGTAAACAGTACAGCGTGATTGGCATGCAAACGGCGGTAGACATAAAACCGGATATCGCTATTTTTTCAGCCGGTGGCGGCACGTCGCTGGAGTGGGCACCTAAATTTGAGGCGGTAGGCACTTTCGTGATCGACAACTCCTCGGCCTGGAGAATGGACCCTACCAAAAAATTGGTAGTGCCAGAAATCAACGGTAATGTAATTGGCAAAGGTGACCTCATTATTGCCAACCCCAATTGCTCCACCATACAAATGGTGATGGTGCTGGCGCCGTTGCATAAGAAATATGGGATAAAAAGAGTAGTGGTGAGTACCTACCAGTCGGTGACGGGCACTGGTAAAAAAGCAGTGGACCAGATGATGGCCGAAAGGGCCGGAAAATCGGAGCCTAAGGTATACCCACACCCGATAGATATGAATGTGCTGCCGCATATTGACGTGTTCCTCGACAATGGCTACACCAAAGAGGAGATGAAGATGGTGAAGGAAACGACCAAGATTATGGGCGACGACAGCATTAAAGTGACGGCAACTACCGTGCGGGTGCCTACCGTTGGGGGCCATAGCGAGGCGGTGAACGTGGAGTTTGTGAAGGACTTTGACCTGGCCGAGGTACGTGACCTGATGAGTAACACGCCGGGCGTGGTGCTGCAGGACGAGCCATCGAAGAATATTTACCCGATGCCGATTTGGGCGCACAACAAAGACGAGGTGTTTGTAGGCCGGATCCGCAGGGACGAGTCGCAGGCGAACACCATTAATATGTGGATAGTGGCCGACAACCTGCGCAAGGGGGCTGCTACCAATGCGGTGCAAATTGCGGAGTACCTGGTGGAGGCTAAGCTGGTGTTTTGATTGAAGCGCTGAGCCAACCGGATGTTCTGGCTTTTTTGAAGGCCCATGCTACGGACAACCCGGCGAAGCTTGCGTTGCTGAAAAGCTTGCCGGGGGATATAAGTGCTTCCCTGCTGGCTTCACAACTAAAGGCCCGACAAAAAGCCAAAGACAAATTGCCATCCTGGCTGGGCCGGGATGGCATTATTTTTCCCCATGGGGTAGCGCTGGAGCAGTGCTCGTCGGAAACGACGGCCCGGTTCAAGGCGGCCCGCTGGGCGGCCCGGTCCTTCGCCGACCTAACCGGGGGCACGGGAGTAGATACGTTTTTTCTCTCCCAGTCTTTTGAAAAAGGGGTGTATGTGGAGGCCGACGCAGAGCGATGCGAGCTGGCTGGGCACAATTTCAAAGTATTGGGCGCTGATAATCTACATGTGGTGCAAAGCACAGCCGAGGCTTTTCTGGCTGACACTACCGACCATTACGATTTCATCTATATCGACCCCGACCGCCGGGCGGGAAACAAGCGGGCCATTGGCTTTGGCGACAGCACACCCGATGTGGTGCAGCTGATGCCGGAGCTGCTGAAACGGGCGGCCACCGTGCTGATCAAGGCGTCGCCGATGATTGACATCCAGCAGGGCCTGCGTGACTTGGGCCACGTAAGCAAGGTGCTGGTGCTGGCGGTGAACAACGAATGCAAGGAGGTGCTGTTTGTGTGTGAGCCCAGCGACGGGCTGGTGGAGATAGAGGCCTGGCAGGTGCAAGGGGGGCTTGAAACTGTGCTGCGCTTTAGTCCGGAAGATGAGGCGTTGGCCGGGGTGAGTTTCGGTGAGCCTGAGGCCTTCATTTACGACCCCAACGTGGCCATTACCAAATCGGGCGCTTACAAAACGGTGGCGGTCCGCTATGGGCTGAATAAGCTGCATCCCAATACACATTTATATACCTCGGCCACGCTGGTGCCCGACTTCCCCGGCCGGACGTTCCGGGTGCTGGAGGTGCTACCTTTTTCTTCGAAGGAGCTGAAAAGCCTGAAACTGCCTTTTGCCAGGGCCCATGTCATGAGCAAAAACTTTCCCCTGGAGGCGGCAGAGCTGCAAAAGCGGCTGAAGCTGAAAGAGGGTGAGGAGGGTTTTGTGATGGGGGTCACTGTGGGGAGTGGGAACGTGTTGGTGGTGGCGGAGAGGGTGTGAGGCTGGTCGGGTGTGGGGACACACCCGAAAACGGTGCTTTTTTATCAAAGAACGTCAACGAAAATTCTCGGACAATATTTTGAGACGTACACTGTAACTGTTGTCATGAAGCTCTACAAAAGTCACTTATCTGCCAGGGCGGCTACATTTGTTTGAATTGTACTAACGTTTCAATTTAGAAGGATCCTGACGGTTGTCGAAAAAAGTAATTACTTCTATTTCATTCTCACCAATTCGGTAGAACAGACTGTTTTGCGAAGTGACCACGCATTTACGAAGCCTTTTTATTTCTTTCGACTCAGGGCAGCTTTCCGGGTACTTACATATTCGTTTGAGTGTAATGTCTAGTTTATTGATGAAATCTTTTTTTACTTTTCGAGGCCAATTTTCATCCAGGTAGTCAAGAAGGTCATCTAATTTCTTTCTCGCTGTCGGGGAAAGAACCACTTTTCTGCTCATGGCCGATGACGAAGCATTACTTCCTCATAGTCATATTTTTCACCTGCATCCAGTTCGTCAATGCCCTTTCTGATTTCTGCTTTTTGAGGTTCTGTTAGTTCATTCCAAAAATCTGTATCTTCTTTGCTCAATGCCACTAGCCTTTGAATCATCACTTCATCCTTCAGATTAACAAGCCATTGAATAAGGTCGAGTTTTTTTGCTTGAATGTCCATATACAGTTTCGTTACTCTGATAAAGGTAACGATTTGTGAATTAATTTGGTTAAAATTTGCAAGCCAACCCCCACAACTCAATAGAGTTTTAGAGAGCCCTTTGTTCAGCAATTAGCGTCAATTTTTTTTCCTGGCTACAAGTCCCGTCAACCCAAACCCCACACAAAATATCGCCGTCGTGCTCAAAATGATGGTGAGGTTGGCATGGAAGGGGCTTTTGAAAGCCAGCCAGCCATCGGCAGTGAAGAACACTGGAGATAGGCTTAGCCACAAAATCACGAGTACACCCACCACCACGCCGATGGCCGCATGCACACTTTTGGCTTTTTTGGAGATCACTCCCAATAGGAATAGACCAAGAACACCTCCACTGAACACCGACGATAGTGCCCACCAGGCGTCGAGGGCACTGGTAACACCATTGAGGGTCAGGGCAACAAAAATGCTGGTGCCGCCCATGGCCAACGAGGCGGTGAGCAATACCCGCATGGACTCTTTTTGAGTGGGCGTTCGGTTAAAGAATTTTTTGTAGAAGTCGGATAGGATGACCGTGCCAGAGCTGTTGATGCTGGTGGAAACCGTGCTCATGCCGGCCGCAAAAATGGAAGCGATCAGAAGGCCGGTCACGCCTGTCGGCAAGCCTGAAACAATGAAGTAGGGAAATATTTTGTCACCTGCCCCTTGCAGCTCGGCGGGCAGTAATTCGGGCTGGGCCTGATAGTAAGCAAACAGTGCTGTGCCAATAAAAAAGAATAGCAACGACACAGGCACGTATAAAAGGCTACCTAGCCAGGCCGATCTCTTTGCCTCGCTTTCCGTACGGGCACTAAGGTAACGCTGCACATAGTTCTGGTCGACGCCGAAGTTTTGCAGGTTGATAAACAAGCCATAAATAAGTAATAGCCAGAAGGTGGAGGTGGTAAAATCGAAGGCGAAGCTGCCCAGGCTGAATTTGTTGGCTTCGGAGGCAATAGTAAATACCTGCCCTGGCCCTTCGGGCATCGAAAACATGATCACCAGCAGGCTGGCCATTGCGCCACCGATCAGGATGATACCTTGAATAGCGTCTGTCCAGACCACAGCCTCAAAACCACCAAGCGAGGCGTACACAATCACACTGATGCCTGTTACCACAATGATCAATGGTATACTCCAGCCAAGCAGGGCGTTCATAGGCAGTGCCAGCAGGTACATGATGGCGCCCATGCGGGCCAGCTGGGTGAGGAGGTAGCAGATGGAGGCGTAGGTTCCAGCCCATGGGCCGAAGCGTTGCTCCAGGTAGTAGTAAGCGGATTCGCTTTTTAACTTCCGGTAAAGTGGCACGAAATACTTGACTGCTACTACGGCCGCCAAGGGAATGGAAAGGCTGAAGACAAAGCCATTCCAGTTGCCCATATAGGCATTGCCGGGCAAAGCTAAAAAGCTAATGCTACTTACAAACGTGGCAAAGATGGACATGCCTATGGCCCAGGCTGGCAACCGGCCGCCACCCAGGGTGTAGTCTTCGGCGGTCCGCTTCCGAAAGGAGAACGAGATGCCAAAGCCGATGATCAGCAGCATGTAAACGAAGAAGATGGCCAGGTCAATAATTGGCAAGTCCATGGTAGGTGTTAGTTGAGCGTAGGATTATTCAATAGAAACTGAATTCGATATACGAAGACCGTCAATCCGGAAATCAAAGCCCAGCTTTCAAAAGGGGCTTTGATTATCCCGTGGCGGGCAGCTCGGAATCTCATAATATACCGACTGAGATTGCGGACTGCCCGTCTGGGATAATTTTTCTTCAGATAGGAAAAAAATCTGAAGAAAATTTCCGCAATGACGTTCCTGGTGATGATTGATGTATTCTCGTTTCTAGTCAAAATCAAAGCAAACCTCTTTTCTCAAGGGTCAATTTAAACTGTTCAATGATAGGCGTCACATGTTTTGTTTCAGCGGCGTCGAAGGCAGCCAGTGGCGGGGCCATGTGGCTGTGGCAAATGTTTATGAGGGACAACGCAGTTTTGATGCTCTTGAGGTAGCTGGAGCTGTACATGCCCACACCATAAAGGCTGTTGCTAATCCCCATGACTATGCTCTGGAGGTCCGCAACTGTAGCAAAATCTTTTTGTGCCGCAGCCTGACAAAGCTTCACAAACAATTTTGGAAACATGTTGGCTCCTCCACTCACTCCTCCGTGGCCTCCCATCAGTACTGACTCGGCCATGGCTTCTTCTGGTCCGACCAGCAGGGTGAAATCAGGTTTTGCCCGCAATGATTGATACAGCGATTGGAAGTATACCGAGTTCGCCGAGCTGTCTTTTAGTCCGATAATGTTGGGGTGGTCGGAAAGTCTTAGGGCGGTGCTTATCTCGATGTGCACTTTGCACAGCCCAGGCATATTGTAGAGAAAGAGCGGTAGTGTGAGGCTTCCGGCAAGCTTTTCGTAGTAATTGAAGAGCTCCTTTTGGTTCAGGTTGAAATAGTAAGGGGGCGCTGCCACCACTGCCGAGGCACCTGCTTCCCGGGCGGTTTCAGCCAGACTGAGGCTTTCGGCCAGGGCCGTGTCGGTAATACCTACCAATACAGGCACTCTCCCTGCCGTAGCCCGGCATGTTTCTTTGATCAGCTGATGACGCACAACATAGCTGAGGCTGGTAGATTCGCCGGTGGAGCCCAGGATGAACAAGCCACTAACTCCGCCCGCTATCAAGTGCTCGACCAATTTGTTGAGACCTGTCAGGTCTAGGCTCATGTCTTGCAGCAATGGCGTTACCATGGGGGGAATGATACCAGTGAGGGGGTGTTTTAGTTTTTCGTTGCGAGTCATATAGTTGCTATCAAAAAATTTATTTCAGAATGAATACCTGGTAGAAGACACCATCGGCAGTTACCACTTTCCGGTTGTATGCGAGCACATGGCCATTGTTGGACCAATTAATATTGCTTAGGTCGGTGCTTTCGTAGTCCCGGGGCTTTGATACCATCGACGTTTCGCCTGTTTGACTATTGGTCAGGTACACGTCCTGGTTGAAGCCATAGGCCAAATATTTTCCGTCGGCACTTACGCTGAAAGACGTATCAAGAGAAAAGGAGTTTTGTGTGATTTGCTTTCTTTCTCCGCCGTATGGGGAAACACCAAACACTTGCACCAGGCCGTTCTCATCCTTCATGGGAAAGAAAATCAGCGAGCCATCGGGCAGGCTGCGCAGCCACTGCCGCGGGCCTTGCACGCCCGGATATTTTTGGCTGCTTGTGTAAGTGAGTCTTCTTTGCTTTACTCCCGCCGGAGGAAAAGGGCGTGAGGTGGTTGTGCCTTCCAAAGGCCTGCCCGAATCGGCGATGCTCAGGTCATCGTCTAGATCCACAATAAAAACTTCGGTCAGGAGCTGGCCATTGGTGTCCCTGGTGTCGCCTAAAAATGCTAACGCCTTTTGCACCCGACCGCCATCGGGTTTCAGGTAGCCATTGGTGCCTACCCAGCCTTCTTCATAGGCTTTGTCGATTTCATTACTGCCTGGCTTTGGGTTTTCAGTGGTTTCGCTCACGATCACCGAAAACATACTACCACTGAAACTTTCGGCTGTTTCATTTTCCACCGACACTGGCCCTTTGTCGATCATGACTCCGATATTCCTCAGGTCTTTTTTTGTGGAATCGGTTTTGGACAGCTCTCCGATTACATCGTCGTTATACGTAAAACTGATCCATTGGCCGTCGCCACTGTAGGAGTGGGCGTGGGTGCCACCCCGTAGTGCTCCGGGAGTGAATGGCGGCAGTATGTCGCGGGCATCCTTTCTGATCGGTTGGCTATCTTTATCAACATCAACCGCCAGCCCGGTACGGCGGGTGATCCCGTAGGGTTTTGCATCGCTGAAACTATCAAGACCATGGATGAAAATGACTTCATTTCGCTCCGGATGAAAGGCAGCAGCACCCACTCCTGGCCCGAACTCGTTTGACTCAGGTGCATTGTATACTTGCTTCATTTCACCGTTAGCGAAGTTGATCAATTCAATTGAGGTGTTTAATCCGATTTGGGAATCCTCCATTCGGTTGTCATAAACCAGCCACATATCGTCATGGGAAAAGGCTTGCCTTTGATTTAGAAAGTGGCCTTTGGCATCCGACGTTAGTTGATATTCTTTCAGGTTCATGGTGGTTTCTGGTGTCTTAGTCGGTCCACAGGCAGCCATTGCTAAAGCTACTCCCCAACAATAAAGTGGACTATGGAAGGTGGCACTCATTGGTTTGATTTTCAGTTATGCAGCTTATTTTTTTCTTTGCTTTCTTCAAACATTATTTCAACAATGCAAATAGGCAGATGGGTGATCAATATAAGAAGAAATCAAGCCGGAATTTTAAGAACAACCAGACCTTTCGACCCGGGTAGATGAATGTTCAAGCAACGAGTGATTTTTGATGTGCTTTATGTAGTCTCTTCGGGTCTGGCTACTCATCTTTTATTATATTGAACGACCAAAATACAGTAGATATGCTACAAAAATCCACCTACACTTTCATATGTCTGGCGCTGCCAACGCTGCTCTTCGCTCAGCAAGATTACCCTATAAAGCCTATCCCTTTCTTCCAGGTGCAAATGGAAGATTCGTTCTGGAAAACTCGCATTGAAACGGCCCGAAAGGTGACGGTACCAGCTACCTTTCAAAAGAATGAAGAAACATTTAGGGTCAAGCAGTTTGAGATTGCCTCCGGAGCAGCCACAGGCCAGATATGTACACAATACCCTTTTGATGACAGCGATGTATATAAAAGTATTGAGGGAGCCGCCTATGCGTTGAAAGTTCATCCAGATGCTGAGTTGGAAGCCGAAGTAGACCGCCTAATTGAAAAAATTGGCGCTGCGCAAGAGGAGGACGGCTATATCTATACCTGGAGAAGTATTGAAAGCAAAGCAAAAAAGGATGACGGGGAAGGTAAGCCTTATACGCTAAAATGGTTGGAAGGCCCGAGATGGCAAAATGTAGATAAGCTAAGCCATGAGTTGTACAACGCTGGCCACATGTATGAAGCTGCTGTAGCTTATTATGAAGCCACAGGTAAAAGAACACTCCTTGATATTGCATTAGAAAATGCCGAATTGGTTTACCACGATTTTGGTACTGGTAAGCTGGAAAAGGCACCAGGTCATCAGGAAGTAGAAGTAGGCCTGGTAAAGCTTTATAGGCTAACTAAAGATCAGCGGTGGTTAGATCTTGCCAAGTTCTTTATTGACGTGCGTGGCTACGGAGAAGAATACTCTCAAAACCATGAAAAGGTGCAAGACCAGCGCAAAGCGGTTGGGCATGCCGTGAGATTAGGCTATATGTTCATGGGAGCAGCCGATGTAGCCGCCTTAACAGGCACTCATGAATATGATGACGCCATGAAAGCCGTTTGGGAAGACATTGTGAGTAGCCAAATGTACCTGACAGGTGGAGTGGGCGCTACTGGAAGTAATGAGGGCTTTGGAGGTTCTTTCGATCTACCCAATTACACCGCTTACAATGAAACCTGCTCTTCGATTGCTTTTGCCCATTGGTCACAAAGAATGTTTCAATTAACTGGCGATGGTCGCTACCTTGATGTTTTTGAATTAACGATCTATAATGCACTCAACGCTGGCCTTTCGTTGTCAGGAGACCACTATTTTTATCCCAATCCTTTGGAAAGCAGAAAGAATACTGAACGGGCAGCCTGGTTCGGATGTGCTTGCTGCCCTCCCAACTTAAGCCGCTTTTATAATTCTCTTTCTGGCTTTTTCTATGGCCAGAAAGAAAATGACATCTACATTAATCAATATGCTGCCAGCCATACTGAGTTAGAGCAACTTGGCAAAGGAGGTCGTACATCAAAGGTCAGCATCCAGCAGGAGACGAACTACCCATGGGGTGGCAAAATCACCATCAAAGTTGATCCGGAGGTGAAATCTGATTTCACGGTTTATGCAAGAATTCCAGGGTGGGCCAAAGGGCAGGTAGCGCCTTTGGATTTATACACCACACATAATTTTTCTGGCCCTCAGGTGTCGATCAAAGTAAATGGCCAAACAATCAGCCCCGAACAAGATAAAGGTTTTGCGATCATTTCCCGCACCTGGAAAAAAGGAGACGTAGTGGCAATTGATTTGCCGATGATTACCCAAAGAATTCAGGCCAATGAAAAAGTGGAAGCAGATAAAGGCCGCTTTGCCTTTAAAAGAGGCCCGTTGGTGTATTGTATTGAAGGGAAGGACCAGGCCGATGACCGTATCCTGAATGTGTTTGTTCCGGATTCCGCGTCAATAACTGAGCAATTCGACAACGCCCTGTTTGGGGGCATAGAAACATTGAATTTTGACGGGTATTTGGTCAAAAGAAAATTGGGTGCCGGCGAAGCAGAACTTGAAAAGCTGTCGCTCAAAGCCATTCCCTATTTTATGTGGGCCAATCGTGGCAAAGACAATATGCTGGTTTGGATGCCACATACGATCGATGCAGCGAGAGAAATGTCGCAACCGACCCTTGCTTCCACTTCAAAGGTGTCGGCTTCGGAAGGAGTAAAAGGGGCCACTGAAAATATCGCTGACCAGTATGAGCCTACCTCTTCAGCAGACAATGAAAGTACCTATGTGCATTGGTGGCCCAAGTTTGGAACAACAGACTGGCTGCAATACGAGTTTGCGAAAGCGGAGCAAGTAGGCACTGCCAGGATATACTTTTTTGATGATGAGGATTCAGAAGGAGGGTGCCGCATTCCGTTGTCGATTAAAATACAATATATGGACAATGGAAATTGGCGGTCGGTTCATGTTCCTGACGGTATTACGATTACAAAAGATGGTTGGACAGAAATCCAATTTGAGCCGGTTAAAACATCCGCATTAAGATTAGAAATGACCTTTAAGGAAGGGGTGTCTGGCGGTGTACATGAATGGGAGGTTTATTGATTTTACATATGCTTTGATCAAAGGTCAGGTTCCTAAAGCAAAAAAAGCCGCCTCCATTTCAATGGAGGCGGCTTTTTCGTGAAGTTCATTTTTATTTCTTCCTAATATACACATCGCCCTGCATGGTTTTGAAAAGGTATTCCTTTCCGCCACCATTGATTTTGCCATATACCCAGTCTTCAATTGACACTTTGTAGACACCCCCTGAGGATGACTTGTCAACTTTAGGGGCCGACTTCTCTATCACCATATCGAAGTCGCTGAAAATGTCACCTCGATCCGATCGCATTTTGGCTGTGGCTTTTACGGCTGCGGGGAACGTTACGTCCACGTTGCCATTAAGCGTTGTAAAAGCCATTTGTGCTTCAGGACTTACACTTGTCAGAGACACTTTGATGTCACCGTTTACAGTATTCAGTACTGTAGATCCAGCCACCTGATCCATGGTGATTTCGCCATTTACGTT
The DNA here is from genome assembly GCA_964351395.1 of uncultured Roseivirgaceae bacterium. Classification (GTDB taxonomy): domain Bacteria; phylum Bacteroidota; class Bacteroidia; order Cytophagales; family Cyclobacteriaceae; genus Imperialibacter. Next base: position 391,938 of record CAYGOF010000001.1, on the reverse strand, counting down.
GCTGATTTCGTGAGCACCTGTTACACCGGTTACCTCAATGTCGCCATGATTAACCGTTGACAGTTTGAGGTCAGTGTTCTTAGGTACCTTGATATTAAGTGTCAACGAAACCGCCCATGAGTTGGTAGATATTTCAACTTTGTTGTTTTTCTCGGTTGCTTCCAGCTCTAATGGGTTGCTGCTGATGCGCTTCATTCCACTTGGTGTTACTACGCCTCTTTTGTCGTCTTTCTCTTCGCCAGAAACCGCCTCGATGATCACATCTTTTCCATCGTAGGCAGTCACATTGATGGAACCATTGACCAGGCCTACCTCAAGTGTACCTTTCTCCCCTGGTTTCGAAAGGGGGATAGCAATGGTTTCTTTATTTCCTTCCTGCGCCTTGGCTGGCTGGGAAATCACTGCTGCAAGCAGTGCGATAAATGATAATATGATTAACTTTTTCATTGTCCTATTATTTTGATTTTTTGACATAAATATCTCCATTGAAGGTTTCGAAGGCCAGCACATTGCCGCCTTTGCCCACCTTGATGTTGTTTTTCTGCGTCAGCTTGTACCTCGTGCTACCGTTTTTCTCAGTCACCTCTTTTGTCCATGCTGGTGGCATTACTTCCAGTTTTTCCATGTCCGTATAAAATGAACCATTGAAACTTTTGAAAGTAATTTCGGCATCAGGCTGGGCGGGGTAATACACATTTACATCTCCGTTAAGTGAGTAGTAGCTATTGCCACCAACCGGAGCTTTCGTATGCCTTACCAGCAACTCTCCGTTGATGGTTCTTGCTTCCACGCTTCCTCCCATCTGTGTTAGGCTAATATCTCCGTTAACATGATGTGCAGATACATTGGCATTCATTCCATTAATAATAATGTCGCCGTCATTGACCGTACGAACCTGCAGATTTGTTCCCCTGGGGACCTTCACTTTGAAGTCGAAGCTGAAGTCGTATTCCACATCCCTTTGCCAATTATTACAATCACAGTCGCCTTCGACTCGTTGATTGTGAATAAAAGGAGCCTTGTTGTACAGTACCAGGGCCGAGTCGTCCTCGAGAATGCCTAGTGTCATTTCACTTTTTCCTTTTTCCAGCAGCACCTTTGTTTTTGCTGTTAAAGTAAGCTCCACAGTTGCAATCACTTCCTGTCCGTCGTAGCCTTCAATTTGCAGCGATCCGTTGATGTTGTAGATTTCGAGCACATTGTCAGGCGAGGTAGACGGAAACCTCAGCGTCTTCTCAATTTTTATTTTCTCTGTTTCGCTGGCTTTGGCAAAGCCAAAGCAACCCACCAGAAATATGATGATATATAGTTTTTTCATGTTGATATACATTTAAGTCAGCACCTCAATGCTTTGCTGCACTTTTTCTCGCACAATATCATTGAGGTCATTTTTCTCTAAAAGGCCTTTGAGGGCCTCTACCGCTCCTTTTTCGTTGAGCGCTACCATGGCCTCCGCCAGGGCAATCTGCACCATGGGCGACGATTGCTTGCTGATAGCGTTCACCAAAGCTTGTCTTACTTCAGGATATCTTCCGAAGCTCGCCAAAGCCTCTACGGTAACCATTCGTACATTCACATTTTCATCGGTATTCAAAGTTTGAACAAGAGCTTCAATAACCCGGCTGTCGGCATCAGGCAGTTCCGATGATAAACTTACCGCCCTTAACCGGTCCTGTACGGCAGGCTTTTCAAGTAGTGTAAGCATCATCATTTCCTTCATGTCTTTCATTTCACTGGAAAGGGAGCTGATTTCCTGCTTGTACTCGCTTGTTGGTGAAATGTAGTAGCCAAAGCTGCTGCCGATAACGAAAATGAACAATCCGAGGGCTAATCTTCTCCATGAGATCAGCTCCACAAGGGTTTCCATAATCGAAGACCTTGCAGGCTGCTTTTCTGCATTTCTAAACTCACTTAGTGTGTTGTAGAAGCGCCGATCCATTTCAAAGGAAGGTTCTGGTACTGCTGGCAACTCATCCATGGAAAGCCACATCCTTTCCAGCGCTTCGAGCTCTTCGATTTGAGCAGGCGTAGCCAAAGCCCTAAAGCTTTCCCAATCACTTTTGGACAATGAACCTTCCATGTAGTCCATCCACTTTTCCTTTAATTGTTCCTGGTTCATGATATTATGCTTTTTCCAGTTTTATATAGATTTCCCTCAACTCCTGTAGCACCCTGTGCATTCTTACTTTCACTGCTCCCTCGGTGATGCCGAAAATAGCTGCCACTTGCTCATACTTCATTCCCTGGTACTTTGTAAGCACAAGCATTTCCTGCTTTTCCGGCGCCAGGTAGCTAATGGCTTTTTGCAGCTGCTCCAGGTTTTGTGATTTGGCCATTTGAGAATGCGCATTCTCATCGACTTTGAGCTTCCGTTCCCAGGGCTCCATGTCGTCGGTGTAGGAAACTTTCTTTTGCTTTTTGTAATGATCGGCATTCACATTCCTCGCCAGATGATACATCCAGGCCGTAAACCGGTGACTGCCGGAAGTGTCTTCTGTAAAGGTGTAGCGGTACTTGAGCATCCGGTAGAAGACATTGTGCACAAGGTCTTCGCTCACTGAGCCGCTGCCAGTTAACTTGTAAAAAAAGCCAAAAAGGTTCCTGTTATGTCGCTCATACAGCAAAGCCATCTTGTCAAGATCGCCGGCCTTGACTTTTAGCATGAGCGAATTGTCGTCCAAAGTATTCAAACCACCTGGGGTTATCGATTCGTGTTCGGCGGGAAAACTTCAGTTAGTGGGAAAGGTTACATAGAATTACCTAAAAAGTTTTTCAGCCTAATATTTTCTTGTATTCAGCAGGATTATTGAGCACCTGAATGGCCTTCTGAATATCAGGATCATCGGGGAATGTGACCTCTATCAGACCTTTTTGCAAATAGTAGCGAGTAATGATCTCCTGTTCGAGCAGTCCTTTGATGTCTGTCTTGAACTTAACGAGATCCTTTTCTTTTAGTGCTTTTATTTTTGCCTCCAGCGATCCAAGTTGATCTTCGAGGGTAGCGTAAGTTTTATCTTTTTTGGCGGCAGCTAAGAGGTGGCGATACGCTCTATCAACGGAGGTTTCGTAAGAGAATTCTTTTTTACGAATCCACTCTAAAAATTCCGTGTAGTCGCTGTCGCTCAATTGAAATTCTCTTGCTGGAGATATCTCTGGGTGCTGGTAGTGATAAAGAGTGGCATATTGAAACAAATAGCCTTTAGAGGAAAGAACCAGGGCAATGCTTGGGTAATCTTCTATGTCTACTACTACGTCGGGGTCAAGTCCATCTCCATCGAAGACAGTGCGCCCGTTGTTTGTCTTAAATGCTACCTTTAACGAATCGGGAAGTTTGTTTACCGTGCCGTCGGCATTTCGATGGGTGTAGTCAAGTGCTTGAATACATCTACCGCTAGGAATATAGTATTTGGCTGTGGTCACCTTTAGCTGGGCATTATAGCTCAGTGGGCGGGTAGACTGTACCAAACCTTTGCCAAATGTTTTTTCACCAATCAATACACCTCTATCGAAGTCCTGAATAACGCCCGCAACTATTTCTGATGCTGAAGCGCTGCCCCCATTCGTTAGAATAGCCAAGGGAATTTCTGTGTCTACCGGCTCGTTGAGTGTTTGGTAAGTTCTGTTGAGGTCAGTGATTTTTCCCTTAGTGTCGACCACTTTTTTGCCTTTTGGCAGGAAAATATTTGAAATATTGACAGCCTCATGCAGCAACCCACCTGGGTTGTCTCTTAAGTCAAGAATAATGGAGGTAGCTCCTTCTTTCTTCAATTTGACCACTGCTTTTTTCACTTCCTCACCGGCATTCGTGGTAAATTCAGTTAACTTGATGAGACCAATGTTGTCGTTCACCATGCCGGAGTAATACACATTGTCAATAGTTATTTTTTCTCTGTCAACTTGATAAGTGATCGGGGCATTTGCACCATATCTGCTTACGGTGATTCCGAAAGTAGTTCTGGACTGTCCTTTCAAGAGTTTGCCCAGATCAAAATTTTCTTTCTGTTCTACTTCAATGCCATTGATGGACAAGATCTGGTCGCCAATTTGAAGTCCAGCTTTATGTGCCGGATATCCTTCCTGCAACATAATAATGGTGTGATGTCCTTCGAGGAACTCCGTACTGGCACCTATGCCACCATATTCACCGGTGGTCATTGTGCGAAAATCTTCTATGTCGTCTTCAGGTATATAAACTGTATAGGGGTCAAGGCTTTCCAACATAGCATCAATTCCAGTCTTGATGAGTCTGTTTGGGTTCACATCGTCTACATAGTAAGTGTTGATCTCTTTGTAGATAGAAGCAAAAAGATCCAGGTTCTTGGCAATTTGAAAGAACTTGTCGCTGTAGCTGGTAAATCCGAACCATCCTATTGTTAACACTAATAGTGTAGGGACGAACAGACGTCTTTGAAATTTATTCATCTTGCGGGCGTTTTGCTGATGTCGATCTAATCGAATGGTATATAAGAGTATCCTTCTGACGTAATTCAAGGAATCATTCTTAATTTATGAATAATTCCATTAATTTAAGCATTAACGTCACCCTTTAAGAAAGGGTGCAATTGTAACCTTTAAATATATGACATATTTTAAAAATAAAACAGTTTTGATCACTGGTGCTAGCAGGGGTATTGGCCTTGCTATTGGGAAGAAACTAGCTAGTGAAGGGGCTAACATAGTGATTGCCGCAAAAACAACTGAACCTCATCCGAAACTTGAAGGCACTATTTATACGGCAGCAAAAGAAATAGAAGATGCAGGTGGCAAAGCCCTCCCTGTAATGGTGGATATCCGATTCGAAGATCAGGTGCAAGCAGCAGTGCAGAAGGCAGTTGACACTTTTGGTGGCATTGATATCCTGATCAACAACGCCAGTGCAATAAGCCTTACACCCACGTTGGCGACTGATATGAAGAAGTATGATTTGATGCATCAAGTCAATACCAGAGGTACGTTTCTGATGTCAAAAACTTGTATTCCTTATTTGAAGAAATCGGAAAATGCACATATCCTCAACATGTCACCTCCGCTGAATATGGAAGCAAGGTGGTTTGCTCCTCATGTTGCCTATACAATGGCAAAATTTGGAATGAGTATGTGCGTTTTGGGCATGTCGAAAGAGCTAAAAAGAGATAATATTGCCGTTAACGCTTTGTGGCCACGGACAACCATTGCCACAGCAGCTGTACAAAACCTACTGGGGGGTGACCAAATGATACAAAAGTCTAGAAAACCAGACATCCTCGCTGATGCTGCTTATTTTATTTTGAGACGAAAGGCATCAGAAGCCACTGGCAATTTCTATATTGACGATGAAGTATTGAAAGAGGAGGGTATCACTGATTTGAGCGGTTACGCCATTGACCCTTCCGCTTCACTTATGCCCGATTTCTTTATCTAACCAGCAAACCTGCCCAAAATGGCTAAGAAAACTACTACTCCCATACTTGTCAAAAATGACCCCTGGCTCGAGCCTTATGCCGAAGAAGTTGGCAATAGAATTCAAAGATTTGAAGCGGCCCTGAGTGACATAAAAAAGGCCGCGGGCTCGCTGGATCGATTCGCCTCTGCTTATGAGCATTTCGGGCTTACCTACGATGCCAAAGCAAAAGGCTGGTGGTACCGCGAATGGGCTCCGGCAGCTTACTCGCTGGCTGTGGTTGGCGACTTCAACGGATGGGATAGAGAGGCCCACCAGTTGAAAAAAGGTAAAGATGGAGTTTGGGAAATTTTTATTGCCGAAGAAAAAAAAGGGGAGAAGTTCCAGGACGGCACCAAGTTCAAGGTACATGTGAAATCCGAAGCCGGAGAGATGGATCGCATTCCAGCTTACGCCACCTATGTGGTGCAGGATCCAGTTACTTACGATTTCTCTGCTTGTGTCTACAAACCAGAAAAGAAATTTAAATGGACTGATGCAAAATTCTCATCTGTCGAGGCCAGTAAATGCCCTATTATTTATGAATGCCATGTGGGTATGGCCCAGGAAAAGGAAGGCGTGGGCACCTACCGCGAGTTTGCTGAACTTACTTTGCCAAGAATAAAAAAGCTTGGTTACAATACCATCCAAATGATGGCGGTTCAGGAGCATCCCTACTATGGGTCTTTTGGCTACCATGTCAGTAATTATTTTGCCCCCACCAGCCGTTTTGGCACACCCGACGATTTAAGGTACCTGGTCAATAAGGCCCACGAAATGGGAATAGCGGTGATCATGGACATCGTTCATTCACACGCTGTGAAGAATATTGCTGAAGGGCTTAACAAGCTCGACGGCACACAATCCCAGTATTTTCATGAGGGAGAAAGAGGATTTCATGAGCAATGGGATTCGATGCTTTTCAATTACGGTAAATGGGAGGTAAAACAGTTTTTGTTGTCGAATGTAAAGTATTGGCTGGAGGAATTTCACTTTGATGGCTATCGGTTTGATGGCATCACTTCGATGCTCTACTTCCACCACGGAAATATTAGTTTTGACCACTACGACAAGTACTTTGTTACGGGTGTAGACTGGGATGTTCTTACTTATTTACAATTGGCTAATGAAATTATTCACGCTAAGAAAGGTGCGATTTCCATTGCTGAAGACATGAGTGGGATGCCTGGCTTGTGCCGCCCAACCAAAGAAGGTGGTCTCGGTTTCGACTTCCGGTTGGCCATGGGAATTCCCGACTATTGGATAAAAATGCTCAAGCACAAAACTGATGAAGAGTGGAATATTCATGAAATGTGGAGCACCCTTCAGAACCGGAGGTTTGGGGAGAAAAACATTGCCTATGCTGAGTCGCATGACCAGGCCCTGGTAGGTGATAAGTCGTTGGCATTTTGGCTGATGGATAAGGAAATGTACACCCATATGCACAATGAATTCCCTAGTTTGATTATTGATCGGGGAATTGCCATACATAAAATGCTTCGGTTGTTTACCCTGTCGCTAGGTGGAGAGGGATACCTCACATTCATTGGCAATGAATTTGGCCATCCGGAGTGGGTCGATTTTCCCAGAGAAGGTAATGACTGGAGTTATAAGTATGCACGCAGGCAATGGAACCTGGTTGACCACGCTGACCTGAAGTATCAGTATCTCAATAATTTTGATGAGGCGATGGTGCACCTTGCCACTAAGGAAGCCATTCCAGATAGCTTGCCTGCACAGCAGCTCAACATGGACGATACGAATAAGACCATCATTTTTGAGCGCAAAAACCTGATTTTCCTTTTCAATTTTCACGGTCAAAACTCAGTGCCGGATTATAGGTTCAAAGTGCCTGAAGGAGGTGATTATAAAATTGTATTGAATAGCGACAGCGCTAAGTTCGGCGGTTTTGGAAGAGTAGACGACAAAATGACTTATCCAACGGTGAACCTTTATGGCGAGCATTTCCTGAGTGTTTACCTGCCAGCAAGGGTGTGTTTGGCAATGCAGAAGATGTGAGTAAGTAGTGAATATTAATCGGTAGTTAGCTAAGATAGCTGACTACCGATTACTAATTTCCTTGAATCTTATTCCTTCACCACCCGAAACCCAACACTCTTCTTGTCTGCACTTAGTCCAGCTGCCTTTGGGTCTGCAAAATCATAAGCACCATAGCCGTAGGTAGCACCATCTGCTGCCAACTCGGCTACGTTACCACCCAGGTCGTAAACTTCGGCGTCTTTCACTTTTGTAGCTGGAAATGAACCCGCTTCTTTAATAAGCGACCCCTTTACGTCTGTCAGCTTCGCTTTCAGGTCAAGCACATCGTCGATGGTGATGTCGTAGCCAGCCCAGTAGTTCAGTGTATTTTCTTTAGCAGCCGACTTCAGCGCCAGCTCATGAAGTTTTTTGGCTTCTTCAGCAGTGGGCAGTCGGTAGGTTTGGCTTGTTATCGTGCTTAACCATTTCGTATAACTTTTTGCTTGCTCAAGACCTACTACAGCCGGAAAGTTATCCTGACCAGCTGGATAGCTGAACTGAGTGCTGTATGCTTTGAATTGTGCATTCGTTACCTCAAATTTCCCAATTGAAATCGAATCCTTTTTGGTAGCTACCATTTCCGGCACTAGCACACCATTCGCCATTTCACCATAGGCACCGTTTGTTTTCTTAGCCTTCTCCTTGCAAATAAGCTGTGCCAGCGGGCTTCCTTTTTTGAAGGCTTCGTTTGTTTTGTCTGGTTTACCCCATAAGTATTTATCGAACCAGGCGATTTCTTCTGTCATTTTCCGTTGCTGGTGGGTGATTTTCTGCAAGCCATGAGGCTGACCAGGGAACCATAGGAATCGTACATCAGCCTGGCCGATTTGTTGAAGGGCCCGATAATACTCCCAGCTCTGATCACGAGGGACAGCTCTGTCTTCGCTACCATGAAAAATAAGGGTGGGAGTTTTGACCTTCTCCATTTCAAACAATGGCGATTTGATAATATAGGCCTCATTGTACGTTTTGCCGTCGCGGTTGTCCCAGGGCGCTCCGCCAAAATAGCTCTGGTCGAAAGTGACGCCAAACTGGCAATTTCCATAATCAGAAGTCCAGTTCACATCACCAGCGCCCACGGCGGCCACCTTGAAGAGACTTGGGTGTTCTACGGTAAGCATAGTTGCCAGAATGGCGCCGTTGGACCAGCCCATGACAGCCATAGAGTCTTTGTAGATAAAGCCCTTTTCGTCAAGGAAATTGATGCCATTGATGATGTCTGGCAGCTCATATTCGTAATAGTGACCTTTGATAGACTCTACAAATTTTTGCCCATGGTTGGACGAGCCGTGGTAATTGGGTTTTAACACAAAGATTTCCTTTTCTGCCAGCAGATGGGGATAGGTTGACCAACGGTCGGACCAACTGTCCATGTCCACGCCAGATGGTCCTCCATGAATGGATATTACTAATGGATACTTTTTGCCAGCTTCGTAACTGGAAGGGTAGTACAAAATACCAGTAACTTCTTCCTCAAGGGCACCTGTCCATGTAATGACCTCAGACTTCGTCAAGGGCTTTTTAGCAAGATGTGTATTCAATTTGGCGAGTTCGGGCCCTACGGTAAGCGAATTGCCCTTTTTCCCTTTTACAACGTCAGCTACTCTCACTTGGGTCGGCACTGAAGCGGTGGAGTAGGCCACCAATAGCTTGCTGCCGTTTTTTGCGGCTGCAACTACACTTAAATGGTCATTATAGTTTGCTGCATTAATGATTTCTTTTTTCCAGCTGGAGCCATTTTTCGAGTAAAAGGAAAGCCCGTTGTAAGCACCCTTTGCCAGAGAGCCAATAATCACACTACCAGCTACATCGTATCCACGTCCCATCCCCCATGCGTGGTCGATGTTAACCTGGATGGCTTTGTTGGTAGAAAGGTCATAGAAATGTAGTAAGTCGATGCCGGCTCCTTGCCACTCCGGATTGGTTGAAAGAACGCTGGTGAAATAGACGCCGCTGTTATCGGCAGCAAACTGGAAATTGCCAGGTGTTTGATATCCAGTGGTTAGTATTTGCCGGCTTGTGCCATTTTCGATGTTCCAGAGATAGTGAGTAGGTGATGGTTGGCCGTCGACGCCATAGTGTGGAGACATCACGTGTGAAGAAACGGCCCACTTCCCATCGGGAGAGATAGAGTAGCTCGTAAGGGGAAAGTCGTTATTGGTAACTCTCTTTAATCTTTTTTCTTCAGGGTCGAAAATGAAGAGTCTGCTTGGCTTAACATGTAAAGAGTCCTCAATAACCTGTACGTTGTCTTTTTTCTTTTCAATTTCGGTTTCATAAAGTGTCTTGCCTTCCTCAGCTTTAAAAATCAGTGTTTTTTCATCGAGTCTTTTTAGTTGGGAAATAGACACATCGAAAGAATCAACCACGTAAGCTTCTCCACCAAGAAGCGACATGGCCCAAAGGTTTTTGCCTTTGGATTTAGATGAGAGAAAATAGAGCGTTTCGCCATCGGCAGAAAAAACAGGATTGCTTTCTGATTCATCGCTTCGGGTGAGTTGTATTGTTTTAAATGCCCCTTCCTTGTCTTTGCTTGTGAGTCTGGTAAGGTAAATGTCGGATACAAACTTGTCTTTTTCAGGAGCAGGTCTGCGCTTTACCCAGGCTACAAGGTTATTGTCGTCGGAGAATACTGCATCAGATAGAGACTCCTGATTGACAATGTCGTTAACCGTCCACTTCTGTGCGAATGCAACATGGTAGACCAGCAGAAAGAAAGTAGCTGCCAATGAGAAAAGCTTTTTCATAAATTCCTGAGGTTAATTGAGGCAGGAATTTAGTGATTGGCAAGCAGACTTTATAGTAAAATTCTGTCAGGGAGTATCTGGCCAAAAGCCAGGCTTTTCGAGGCTGCCGTACACTCTGCAATCGGCACAGCTCATAGGTGCCATCAGCACATATTGAACCGGATAAGGGCCTAAAACAGAAATCAGTAAGCCTCTGGCAAGATTTATCTTAAGATCTGAAAGAGCTACCGTGTCTAGTAAATTGGGGCAGCCGGTGGATGGGTAGACCAGGTCCTTCAATTCGTCTTTCTCCACAAATAGTCGATACTGAGAAGACTGAGCTGCATCAAAATAGCCCAGGACTGCTTCATCCGGGTTGTCAATATTTCTGACATTTCCCCGGAGCTCATAAGGTAGTGGGTCAAAGAGGGTGCCGAGACTTTCTGAATTTTTTTGAAGTTCTTGCCAGTAGTTGAAACCCTTTTCATCCAATGCAAATTGCTCAACCAGAATGCTGTATCGGCTTCTTAGTCTGTAGTCCTGAGTACTTACATAGTTGAGCTCAAACTCACTAACGATGTCTTCTGACAGCTGATCCGTGCCAGCCACCAGTATATTGTTACCCCTTTTGGAGCTATAACATATTTGTGGAAAGACCTCACTGCGTTTGATAGGAAAACCGGGATCTGGTGCCATGTCGTCGTACTCCCAGGGTGCGGCGTATGCCAGGTAAGTTTCATAAGTTTCTATCCATTCATACCTGTAAAAACTCGTGGTTCCGTTAGGGTCGTGTGCGTCGACAAGGAATTTTAGCCCATCTAGCTCAAGCCCATCGTCCGAAATTCTGTTCTCTCGTCTAAAATAGACACTGTCGATGGGTGGAGTGGGCTTTACTCTTACCATGTCGGACTGATAGTGATTTCCGTTGGCTGTGACGATATCCAGCATGTATTCCTGGCCGGTGATTGCAACAAATTCATTAGGATTGCTCAAGTAAAGGCCAGAATCAGATTCGGTCAAATGATAGCTATTACCTTCTACGCCAACGATGGAAACAGATGCCCCTTGCTCAGGTGAAAAGCCTTCGTCATTGATGGCCCTGGACCTTGAAAGTGTAATTCTATACGGTTCAGCTTTGTCTGATAGATAGCCGTCTACGACCAGCACACTCTGATAAGCGATGTCCCTTGGCTCAAACTGCTCGATACAGCCGCTCAATAACAGTAGGAAAAGGGCATTTCTGCCATTTATCAGCAGTTGCCTCTGCAAGGAATAGGATGGAAAGTGTTTCAATTTTTCAGTTTCAATTTTTTAGGCAAAGGCTGTCGATTGGCCGTATCGAACATTTTTTAGAATGTAAGCTTTGGATTCACCATCTCATTCTGGTCTAAATTTTGGCCGCTCAAGCGACCCATATAGTCGGCAATCTGCACAGTCTCTAGGCACCATCGTCACATAAGTAGTACCAAAAAGACCCACAGTATCAATCAGGTAGCCAGATTCAAGCAGGCCTTGCACAAGGCGGTAAGGAACTGTATCTATCTCCTGAAAGCATTGCTCCAGAGGATATACAATCGAATCGAGTTGGTCGCGAATGACCACGAGGGAATTGACCGACACTGTGCTTGCGTCGAAATAACCAAGAACTGGCTCATCCCGATCATCCACATTGAATACGTTGCCCGTGAGTTGATAAGGTTGTGGATCAAACAGAGTGCCCAAGCCCTCACTTGTAGCCCTCAGGGCCTCCCAGTAGGCGTAAGACTCCTCATCGAGGGCATACTGTTTCACAATAATGCCGTATAGACTACTTAGTTTAAAACCACGGCTACTAACAAAATTCAGTTCGTATCTTTTTACCCGATCCTCAGTCAAGGACTTCGTACTAGCCACCATCACTCTCGAGGAGGTGTCTGAGCTGTAACAAACATCTACTCTTGTTTCCTTAGGGATTGGATAGCCCATTTCCACTGTGTCTTTGTCGACCTTGAAATCAAATTTGGAGTTAATGGGCATTTTGATCTCCCAATTTTCTGTCCATTCCCAACGATAATAGTTGGTAGCATTGTTGGGGTCGAATGTGTCGAGGTAAATGGCAATCCCAGATAGCGTACCATCCTCATCTTTTAGCCTTGTCTCAGATCGGTAATACACTTTTTCCAGAGGAGGGGTTTGTTTTAGCGTTACAACTTTGGATTGATAATGAGAACCGTCATTGGTTACAATGTCCAGCGTGTATTTTTCGCCAACCCTGGCATCAAAATCATTGGCCTCAATACTGTATACACCTGGCTTTACTTCTTCAAATACAAAACTTGAAAGCCGGCTGTCGACTACCTTCACAACAGCGTTTTCCTCTGGTACTACGTCTTCCATATTGACTGTCCTGGTTCTCGACAGCCTAATAATGTTCTCTTTATCGCCATCAGCCAAATGACCTTCTACAACAAGCAGTTTAACTGCCTCAACTCCTTGGGGCTCGAACCTTTCAAGGCACCCGATACCAAGGAAGAATAGCACGAAAGCAACCACTATAACTCTCATTTTTCCACTTTCAAAAACATTTTTTGCGAAATCAATTCTCCTGATTCTGAGATTCCATTCACATCTATCAAATAAGTACCTGTATCATCGCCCGTAAAAAAATCGACCGTTGCCTTTCCGTTGCTGATCATTGTATTGTCGTTCCAGTACAATGTATTCCTGAAGTCGGGCAGTTTCGAGCCTGCGAAGGTTGCGTCGCTATAGTCGGGGAAAACATACTCCACCTGTTCACGAACGCCAATAAAGTCATAATCGTCGCCAACGATCAGTGCCTTGTCTAGTCCAGCAAGATCCCCTTTGTAGGAATGAAAGCTGGTGATGCCATCGAACAAGGTGCTGCCCATTAAATACCTTTTGTTAATGATATCAATTCTTTTGATGAGCCTGGGATTGAGTTCCATGATAGTATTGGCTCGCTTTATTGGTAAACCGTCATACAACATTAAAGGCTCGTTGACCATGACCTCGTTTTTCTCAATATTGACCATCTTAAAATAGAACTCATTATCTTTTTTTCTTGGTAATATCCCAGCAACATATTCCCTCAGCACTTCTTCCATCAGAGGGAACCTTGTGTAGTCATCGAGGTAATATTGTTGATCGGGAATTCCGTAAAACGGAAGACTGTCAGTTGATGCAAAGTGCCCATCGTAAGGAATCACGCTTGAGTACACATTTCTTACTTGCATGTTTTGGCTCGCTTGTGTCAGAAAAGTAGTCCACTTTTCATCTATGCTAAGCGGCGGCAGGTCTAAAACTGCAAATTCCTCCGAAAAAGGAGTATCAAGCACTATGTCAACCTCTGAATCAAAGTCACTGCTTTGCAAATGAACTCTTCCTTTTCCATAGAAGCCCACGATTTCAAACCTAATTCTCCCTTCACTATCGGACTTGCAGGAATAGAATTCAGGTTGCACACCAGTAATAGATAGATAGATAAGTTCGCTCGGTTTCGGCGTATTTGTTCCAGACTCAAAAACTTGCCCGGTGAGAAATTGCCCTTTTGTTTCTGGCAGGTAGCGAGGTTTCGTCTGGTTTGTTTTTGATGATGGTTTTATGACGACTGCCATCTCACTAAGCTCATTTTCCAAATCATCAATAAATCCGGGTATTTTACTAACAGAAACGGATACTGAGCCCTCAACAGGCCGACTTTCCACGTCACTTAGCGCTATTTCAAGGCTCACCTTGTCCCTATTACGATATACTTCTTTTGATGTTGAAATTGTCAGGTTAGAGCTTGGCAGGAACGGCTTTTTAGCTTGGCTACTTTCGTTATCTTTTTTCAAGCCTAGCGATTTGAATGGATTCACAATCGAAATGATGGAGTAAGCGTACTCCTCAGGTGGAAAGTTTTGCATCCATTTTGTATAGGCACGCAGAACATAGTTGCCTGAGCTGGCAGTAAAGGGTAACATAATGTCCCCTTTTCCTTTCCCATTTTGCAAGTCAATGATCAACTGGCTGATGGCGATATTTTCACTATCAAGCAATTCTACATAAGCCAGGCGACTTAGCGGGGACAGTAAATGATTGGATTGGTCGAGGCAAGTGATAGAAAACCTTAATCTATCCCCTGTTAAATAAACCGGCCCATCGTGTGTGATATGGATTTCCTCCCTGTAGGAATTACCCTGAGCTTGGGACTTATTGAAGTTAGTTGCCAATAATGCCCAAATAAGCATCGGTAGCTTCAGTGATCTCAGTAGGGCGTTACGGTTTTTCATACAATTAGAATCTGAAATTGTAAGTAATGGTTGGTATCGGCCTGGCAAAAACTGATAGTTGATAGCCATTTATTTCACCTTGTTCTGTGACGAAATAGATAGAATACACATTGTTTCTTCCCAGCACATTGAACAAGGCGAATGTCCAGGAGCTATGGGCTAGTTTCTGTATTTTGTGGTTACCCTCCAGGTTAATTGATAGATCCATTCGGCTATAATCTGGGATTCGGTAAGCATTCCTATCAGAATAATGAACCCGGTTGGCCCCGCCAATGGTATAAACTGATAACGGATAAGTGATTGGTCGGCCAGTGCTATATGTGTAGTTCACTGATAAGTTGATCCGTCTGGTAAACTTATAATTAGATACAATGGTCAAATCATGAGGCTTGTCGTAGCTGGCTGGGAAATAGGTGCCTCTATTTACCCTTTCTTCAGGAAACTGTCCGTCTATTTCAACAAATGTTCTGGAATAGGTATAGCTTATCCAGCCATTGAGTTTGCCTGTTTTCTTTTTCAACATTACTTCGAGTCCGTAAGCCTTGCCTTTTGATTTAATCACATCAGTTTCAAGGTGCTCGTTCAAAACAAGTACTGCTCCGTTTTTGAAGTCAAGCATGTCTGTGAGCCACTTGTAATACGTTTCGATAGAGAATTCGAGGCTATTGGAACGCATGTTTCTGTAATAGCCCACCGAAAGTTGATCTCCTATTTGAGGGCTGATATAAGAGTCGCTCAACTTCCAGATGTCAGTTGGTGATATAGCCTGTGTGTTGGACAATTGGTGGATGTACTGGCGCATCCTGTTGAAGCTGAGTTTGGCTGAGCTAATGGGATTGATCGAATACCGCATAGAAGCTCTGTACTCTGGTCCATGGTATGTTTTGATAAAATCTCCAGAAGGGTAGCTAACAGTATCCTGCATCGTGTTGACGTCCTTTGCCCTTGTTGGGTCGTATTGAATGACATTTTTTGGCCCCAAAAATGAATACATAGAGTATCTGAGTCCAAGGTAAACAGAGAGCTTATCGTTGACATCAATTTTGTCACCCAGGTAAATGGCTGACTCTATGCCTTTTTCCTTTTCCAGGATTTTTTCCTCAAGGATAGATTCCGCACCAACTGGCTTGTTAAAGCCCGGCGTCAAATCATAAAAAATGCTACTTAGGCCGAAGTCGATTTTGTGCATTGATTCCGGGAAATAACTGAAATCTGCCTTGAAGTTATGCTGATTGATGCCATAACCCAGGTTGAATGCATTCACCGGCACGTCTTCAGAGGACAAGCTATAGTCATAATGACTTGACACGCCTGTAAAAACGCCATATAACCTGCTATTGAATATTTTTTTCCATTTGATGGAAGCATTAGAATTCCGGTACCGATAAAGTGAGTCTGAGTTGAGACTAAATTTGTCATTACTTAAATACCCTGTTATATAGATGCTATTTTTTTCATCAATATCGTAGGAGACTTTCGCATTCATATCGTTAAAGCCTGCGGTCGAGTTTTTGAAAGTAGCATTGGGTAGTCGTTTAAGCAGCCAATCAGAATAACTGCTTCGGGCAGCAACCAGGAAAGAGGCTTTGTCTTTGATGATTGGCCCTTCAAGAGAGAGCCTGCCTGTGACAAGGCCAACTCCGCCACTGCCAGCAAATTTCTTTTTGTTGCCATCCTTCATGTCCACTTCAAACACCGAAGATATCCTTCCTCCGTATTCAGCGGGAATGCCAGCCTTGTGCAACTCCACGTTTCTTACCACATCTGCATTGAAGGCTGTAAAAAAGCCGAATAAATGGGACGGATTATAAATGACAGCATCGTTGAGTAAGATCAGGTTTTGGCTGGTGCTGCCTCCCCGTACATTGAAACCATTGGATCCTTCACCTACACTTTGAACACCCGGCAGTGTAAGTGCCACCTTCATAATGTCGGCTTCTCCAAAAGCTGAAGGCATCTGTTTGATCGACTGAATGTCTAACCTGTCAAGGCCCATTTGCATGCCAGCAACATTCACATCCCGTTCCGCCTCTATCACAACTTCTCTCAGGGCTACAACGTCTTCCTCCATTTCAATATTGAACAACCCATCAGAGTAGAGTATAATTTGTCTCCTGGTACTCTTCATTCCGACGTTTTGAATTTTCAGCAGTTGTTTCCCGTTAGGAATGGTCAGGGAATAGTATCCGAACTGGTCGGTAATTGTTCCTATTTTTGGATTTTCTATATAAACCAGTGCACCTATGACCGGTTCACCTGATGCCATGCTTTTTACATAACCAGCCACCGTTGCCTTTCCGGTAGCTATCACTGCCGTTTTTTTACCAACGTCGAAGATTTTGTTTTCTATTTTTGCTTCTATCGGCCCTTCTGCAACTCGGGTTTTTTCAAGCTCTAGTGCAGCTACTTCCAGATTATCTTCTACGGCCTCGCGAGTGAAGAAATCGTTAGGAAGGCTTTCCCTGATCACATAACTTTTAGAAATAATAACGTTTCCTTCATTGTTGATAAGGAAGCTGATGTCTGAATCGGAAGGTATAACAGCTTTCATCGCTTCTTCCAGCGTGACATTGTTAAGTGTTGCGCTCACTCTTATCGTATCCACCCACTGCGGGTTATAAAAAATTGATGTTTTGGCTTGCTCTTCTATGACTCTTATAGCCTCGCTGAAGGAGGTTTCTTCAAAAGTGGCGGATATAGAAGGGCTTTGTGCATGAGAATAGAAGCTCAACACAAGCAGCAGTGATAAAATAGCTCCTTTTCTCATTCTCTTTCGCCTTTCTTTAATTCAAAATAGTAACTAACAAGTACAGCTGCGGTTTTTTTGGGGTTTTCATTCCAGTATAGTCGCTTTGCTCTCGAATACTCCACCAGTTCTTTCTTTTTGTCTTCCAGTGACTTTAAAAGACTTCTCTTATTACGGATGATAAGAAACTGATCATCCTTTTTAAGGTAAATTTTAACTTTATGTTGAAAACCAACCACAGGGGCTCCTCTCGATTTATCGATGAACTTTTCCTTGGTGTGTTTCGCATACAGCTGATAGTCTCTGTCTACAATCATTTCATAGAACCTCGAAGATTGTTCGCCAGTAAGTTCTGGCAAAAGCCTGACAAATTTTGTCGTATTTAAGGTAAAGCTGTTTATTTTCTCCTGGGCAGGCATGATGGAAATAGCAGCGCCATTGGTAGGGCTGTAGTGCTTAATAATGACCAGGTTGTTGACGATATCTAACCTCAATTCGAGGTTTTTGTATTCTCGGTCAAGAAAGTTGATTGCTCCTGGCTGCCATTCTGAAAGCAAAAAGGGGTGGTCAACAACACCAGCGTACCGAATGGCATATTCTGCTCCATTGTATATCCTCCCGTTGTATTCAACGGCTGAATCATACTGATCACGAAGATTATCAATTGCTTGATTTTGGCTAATCAGATTTTGGGCTGCGGCACCAAGGTAGGTGCCGACTTGCATCGCCAACACCAATAAGGGTAGTAGTTTTCGCATTAAAGTAAGTAAAACGGGTAACTTTTAATGTCAGCTTTTTTGATGAAAACTGGCTGATTTAGGATTGTGTCAAAACGCTGTTTGACACAATCCAATTCTTTAAAACTGTTGAAGTTCAGTATTCCCTCACCACAAGGCAAGTAAATTCCCTAAGTGGCTTTAAATGAGGAGTGCCGGCAAACAGTTTATTCTTATTTAAAAACTGTCAACTTCCCTATATGCCGCAATCAAAGCAAGCTCTCCTTCTTTTCCTGCTTTTGATATCCCATGTTCCATGCCCATCACTCCGCGGTATCCCTTTTCATAAATGTGCTTAAACACGTTTTTGTAGTTAATTTCACCAGTGGTCGGTTCTTTGCGACCTGGATTGTCACCGATCTGAAAATAGGCAATTTCATCCCAGGTAAGGTTAATATTAGCGATCAAATTTCCTTCGTTTCGTTGCATATGGTAAATGTCGTAGAGGATTTTACAAGAAGGACTATTTACGGCTTTGCATAGTTCAAAGGTTTGGGCGGAAGTCCGCATAAAGAGTTCTGGCGTGTCACTTAACGGTTCGAGCACCATTACAAGGCCATGTGGCTCCAGTACTTCGGCTCCAGCTCTCAATGCTTCTACCACATTTGCCGTCTGAACACCTATTGGTAGGCTGCGATCGTAGAACCCAGGAACTACCGTCATCCACTTTGCATTCACTCTCTTCGCCAATTCGACGGATCTTTTACAGGTTTCAACAAAGTTGTCTCTGAATTCTTTTTTACCGGTTGTTAGAGATACTTTCCAGTTGTCGCCACCGTCAATCACAAACACGCCCATGCGCATTCCAAGTTTCTCAAGCGTAGCGGCGATTTTATTTTGCATTTCAACAGGACGGCCAAGCATCCCATTGTCCTCCAAAGACCTGAAACCCTGGTCAAACATAAATTTCAATTCTTCTATGGGGTCACTGCCCACATGGTTTTTGAACATGCCAAAATGAGGGCCATAGTCCATTTTAAAGGTTTTGCCAACGGCCTGTTTTGTACTTGTGCCACCAAAGGCAAAAGTAGATCCACCCATTAGCGCAGCGGCAGCGCCAGCCAGGACAGTTTTGCCTGTAAAGTCTCTTCTATTCATTTCGCTTATGTTTAGTAATTTAAGTAGGGTAATGCTTCTTTTATTTAGCCGCGACTGCGGTATTGTTTTTCAGTGAAGACAGATAAGTCACAAGATCAACCAATTCCTGCTGACTGAAGGCATTGTGAAGTCCAGTCGGCATTAGCGAGTTTTCCAGCGGTTCTTTAGAAACAATATCTTTTTTGGAATAGCTTGTTTTAGCGCCTCCCATCACGGTTAATTCAAGCGTTTCGTTAGTTTCGCTTGATACATATCCAGCTATTTTTTCTCCGGCTGTTGTGGTAATCAAAAAGCCCTCATAACCAAAGCTGATACCAGCGTCAGGGTACATAATGGCTTTATATAAGCCTTCTTTCGATAGTTTATCGCCTATTTCAGAAAGTTGAGGCCCAAACTGAGTTCCTTTCCCGTCGACTATATGGCAGGTGGCACAGACTCTTTCAAACATGGCTGTTCCGTTGGTAACACTCCCATCAAGTACCACCAGCTCCGCAATTGATCCAAATTTTGTGTCGCCAGCAGCCAGCAATTTAGCTGCTTCTTTTCTTATAGATCCTTTTATCGCATTGAGCAGCGTATACATAGCAGTTTCCTTTAACTCTGCGGGTACTTCGTTGGCTGCCACCATGGCGAGTAGGTTGTCTTCAGACGACCAACCTGTACCGTAGGCTTTCAATGCGGCCTTTCTTACTGATAGGTCGCGACTTTCGTCGGTTGCCAATTCTTTCAGCGAATTCCAGACTTCTTCGCCCCATAGATTGTTCATGGCAGAGATGGTTTTGATCACATTCTCATTGTCCCTTTGTTGAAGTTGCTTTTTGAAGAAATCGGTTCCTTCGAATTGGTGAACCAGCTTTACTGCTTCCGGCCCAAAACCACTTCTGGGAGACTCCATATAGATGCTCACCAATGCAGGTACCTGATCCTTCAACTCATATCTCTTTACCCAGTCCATATACGTTGCCGTGCCTTTCATTTGTGCCAATGAACCCCTCATTATTTTGTTGACTGCAGGGTCTGAATTGATCTTTTCAGAAGAAATATGGCTCAACGCGAGAACTTTGATGCTGTCCTTTTGAGGATGGAAGATAGTTAGCATATCGGCCAAAAGCTGATCTTTTGAAGGGTCTTTGTGAAAGTCGAAGGCCCTGAAGTAACGTAGATTGTCTTTCATACTTCCTTCGCCATCTACAGCAAGTTTGGCGAGCATAGGCAGTGCTGACTTGGCCCTGCTTCTCCAAATGATATCAGCGGCACCAGGCGTTTCCAGGCCACCCTTTTCTACCCATTTATTAAAGAATTCTTCGCCTCTTGGATCAGCACCAATGCCAAGGGCCTCCAAGTACCATCTGTCCTGACCATCATATTGTAGAGCGAGGTCGGTCCATATATCCGCTGCGTTAGGAGAATCGAGGTACCGAACAGCAACTGCCACCTCTCGCCTTACCAGTGCAGACTCATCCGTGGCTGCTTTTGTCAGATACTTGTCAAGGTTGTCAACTTTCAAGCTTCTGGCAATTTTGAGCCCTGCCATTCTTATGTTTTCGTCTGCGTCGCCTGTGGCCAACTGCAGGTAGTGTTCCGTTTTTCCATCAATTCTGGCCAACAGCCACAAGGCTCTTGCCTTCATCCTTGGATCGCCATTTTCCAAAAGTGTTTTCAAGTCAGCCTCGGCTTCAGCACCCATTTCTTCCAGCGCAGTCCATGCCAAATACCTCACGCCCATATTGGGGCTTTGTAGTGCCTCAACAGCTTCGGCTGCAGTGTTTACTTCTGGTTGATCAATATCATAATCCACTTCTTTCGGTGCAAGTCTATAGATTCTTCCCTGCGCTTGATCACCCATTTGGTGGCCACCAACACCTGGGTCGTACCAGTCGGCCACGAACAGCGAGCCGTCAGGTGCTACACAAACGTCGGAAGGTCGGAACCATTGATCATCATTTCCCTTGAGTATATTGATCATTGACGCGGTGTAGCCAGCACCTTTTTTTTCTACCGGATAAGCCCGCACCACATTGGGACCAGCATCCGAGTGAATGACCTGGTTTCTGAACTTTTCAGGTAGCAAGTCGCCTTCGTAAATGACCATTCCGGTTGGAGATCCGGCACCAGTTTGCAATAGGTTCGGCACTGATCCCGGATCGTTTTGGTGCCAGTGACGGAGAGGGATTTCTTTCTCCATATTGGTTCTTCGAGTGCTCCAGCTGGCACCGGTCAACTCATCTGTATAGCCATAATTCCCATATTCCAGGATAAAATTTATTCGGACGCCTCTGTTGCCGTCATCGTCATTGTCGGACTGCCATATCGATCCATATGAATCGACAGCAGGTTCGTAGTTGTTTCTGAAATTGAAGCCCAGCACTTCAAGGTTGCTGCCATCGGCATCACATCGGAATAGCATCCCTTCTCTGTAAGGGTTGCCAGTGTTATTTACTTCGTTGCCAGCCATGTCGATCACCGGCTTACCGTTTTTGTCAAGTAACTGGCTGCCGGCATTTCCAAAGTTGAAATAGAACTTTCCATCAGGGCCAAATGTGAAAGAGTGGATTGCATGGTCGTGCTGAACACCTCCCAGGCCAGTAAACAGCACTTCTTTTTTGTCAGGTAGGTCGTCACCATCTTCGTCAGTAAACACAAAGACGTTAGGGCTGCACGACACAATCACTTTGTTTCCAAAAACACCTATCCCCAGCGCTGCATTTATATCTGTTCCCTGATAAAAGACTTTCCTGCTGTCGGCCTTTCCATCTCCATCGGTATCTTCAAGGATGACAATTTTGTCACCTTTGTCATCCACTTCATTGCCAGGGTTCAGCTCACTTCGGTAATTAAACGCTTCACAAACCCAAACCCTGCCACGAGGGTCAATGTCGAGATTTGTGGGGTTCATGATCATAGGTTCACTGGCGAACAGGGTCGCTTCCAGCCCCTCTGCTACTTCCAGCCCTGATACTGCATTTTCAGGCAGTCGCTTTTGTGCGTCAGTAAGCGCGGACCTGTCAACAGGCGCTTTATCTTCTGAACAATGAGTGAAAAGAGTGCCAACGATCACCAGGACAATTGCCTGACTTAATAGCGGTATAATCTTTGTCATGAGGAGAGAAGTAGGTGTTTCTGTAAATCAACTTTCAAAATAGAGAAAACCTATGTTTATTCCACGCTTAGTTTGATCTTTGAGCGTTATACTATATAAAGTGTTTGTTTTGAAACCAGCTGTAGTTCTCTTAATCCTTCTTATCTCGGTCAACTATGTGGGTGCTCAATCCTTTAGGTTTGAAGAGCCCAAAATGGGAACCGTGATTAGCATAGTAATTAGCTCACCCGACAGCATAATAGCCAGGAATGCCGCTTATAAAGCATTTGTCAGAATTGATGAAATTAACCTGGCTTTGAGTGACTATTCAGAGCAAAGTGAAACCTGGCAGCTAAATGCGATCAACCCCGCCACTTGGACGAAGCTGAGTGCTGATCTAGGGAAAGTCCTGATACAGTCGAAGGCTATCGCTGAAGAAACTTTCGGAGCCTTTGACCCAACAATTGGTGCATTAGTCCAACTATGGAGAAGATCGAAGCGAAAGAATGAACTTCCGACGGGCGTCCAGATCAACGAAGCTTTGGCTGTTAATGGTTTTGATGCTATTGCTATCGATACCAGTACTTTTCCAGTTAAAGTAAAATACCTCAAAAAGGGAATGAAGCTTGATTTTGGAGGGATAGGAAAAGGATATGCTGTGGACGAGGCGCTTAAAGTATTAGTTGCAGAAGGCTTTGACCACTCTTTTGTTTCGGCCGGTAGTTCAATCGCAGCCGCCCAATCTCCTTTTGACAGAGATTCCTGGGAGTTTCTGATTGAAGACAAAGATAAAAAAGGGAACGGCGTCGACAGAATTGTCAAGTGCAATAACTGCTTCATTGCTTCTTCAGGAGACTTGTACCAATACATGGAATTTGGAGGACGGAGGTATTCCCACATCATTGATCCCGAAACAGGTGAGGCACTTACCAATGGTGCTTTTGTCATCGTCACTGCACCTTCCAGCACATTGGCCGATGCCTATGCTACCGCTTTCTGCGTGATGGAATTGGAGGAGATCAGAAGATTTCTTGAGATAAACAGCGAGGTCTCTGCTATGGTGTGGAAAAAGAATGGCAACACGACAGAGCAGCTAGTCTTTGGGCAATCATTTATCGATTGACATAAAAAAAGACCCTGACTGCTTAAGGCCGCCAGGGTCTTTTGTATTCATTGTTGGTGATTAAATCACTTGAGTCACGCCGGGGACTGCAATGGTGTAGAAACCATCCTTGCCTGGCATCGATTTAGGGTTCGCATCCCATGCCAATTTTTCCGGGAACAAGTTTACTTCTGAATTGATTGCCTCTTCCCACGTAAGCTCCCTGCCAGAATAGGTGGCCATGCGTCCCATGATAGCGGTCATAGTTGCCTTGGCGCCGTTTTCAAGATCGTTGATTACTCCACCCTTGCGAATAGAAGCGAATAATTCGACGTGCTCCTGCTCGTAGGGATTCGGATCGTCTTTGCCTCTGTGCTTGTAGATAATATTGCCTTTTAGGTCGACAATCGTTCCGTTGCTTTCGGCACGACCTTTAGATCCTACAATTTGCTCATAGACTTTGTCCATACAACCTTTGATATGACGGCACTGACTGTTCATCACGGCTCCGTCTTCATAGGTATACTCCACATAGTGATGATCGAATATTTCGCCAAATTCCTTTCCGGTTCTTACCTGGCGTCCGCCCATGCCCTGCGCCTTTACCGGATAGCCTTGCTTGGCCCAGTTCATCACATCAATATTGTGAATGTGCTGCTCAACAATATGGTCGCCGCATAACCAGTTAAAGTAGTACCAGTTCCTCATTTGATACTGCATCTCTGTCATGTCTGGCGTTCTGTCTCGCACCCAAACTCCAGCGCTGTTCCAGTACACCTGGCCCGAGGTAACGTCGCCTATCTCGCCACCATGAATTCTCTTCATGATTTCTATGTAGGAAGTTTCGTAGTGGCGCTGCAGGCCAACAACAATGTTCAAGTTTTTCTTCTTGGACTCTTCAAGTAGCCCTAAAACCTTGCGAATCCCGACCGCATCAGTAGCTAGCGGTTTCTCGCAGAAAATATGCTTGCTTTGCTTGATGGCATATTCCAGGTGATAGGGGCGGAACCCAGGAGGTGTGGCCAGAATCACTACATCGGCAAGGTCAATGGCGCTTTTAAATCCTTCGAACCCAACAAATTTATTTTTCTCAGGAACATCTATTTTCGACTTAAGACTCCCTTTTCCTGCCACATCGTCTTTAGTGATATTGGTATAACAAGCGTCCAGCCTGTCTCTGAAGGCGTCAGCCATTGCCACAAGTTTGATATTCTCGTCAGCAATGAGTGCCTGCACAACTGCGCCAGAGCCACGGCCACCGCAGCCGATCAGGGCTAGCTTTAATTCTTTTGGTTTTTGAAGAGTCATGGCATTTGCATCCCATGTCAATCCGCTGAGCATAATGCCACCTGCAGCCATCGCTGAACCTTTTACAAAGTCCCGGCGATTGATTCCAGCGGTATTTTTTGAATCCTGATGAGTCATAACGGTATGTGTTAAGTAAGTATAGGTAGTATTAATGAATCAATATAGTTAACCTTCGTCAAGAACGGAAGCCCAGAAGGCTGCTTGCTCTTGTTTAGTCAATTGCTTGGCAGGTTTCACCAGTCTGATGCCAATAAACGGCGCATCAGAACACCACCAGAAGCTTTTTGGAATCTGAGGATCTCTCTTCTGCCAGTTGGGGCTGGAGCTGGTTCTATTAGCAGACCGCAAGTCTTCAGGGTCGTCGTCCCAGGAACCACCGCGCGCAGATCTAGGGTGAAGGTTAGTTGGTTTCCTCCATGGATTGGTTAATCCGTCTTCGACGCTTGCATAGTAGTCTGCCTGGTACTGATCAATGGTCCATTCCATCACATTGCCATGCATGTCGTACAGCCCCCAGGCATTAGGCTTCTTGCCTTTCACCTCATGGTATTTGTCGTTGCTATTGTCGTAGTACCAGGCGTAAGATTTCAAAGAATCTATGTTGTCACCAAAAGAATAAGCGGTGCTGGAGCCTGCCCGGCATGCATATTCCCATTCTGCCTCTGTTGGTAGCCGGTAGAATTCGCCGGTTGTTTCACTTAACCACTTGCAGAAGGTAAGTGCAGCGTATTGAGTCATACTAGTGGCAGGGAAGCCATATTTACCCATGCCGTAGCTAGGGTCCAGGTAGGGAGTGCTTGGTTTCACCATGGCATCGGCTTTCTTTTGACTGGCTTCGTCGAGATATACCAGTTTAGCTCTTTTTTCTTTGTCGGTAAACAATTCGTACAACTCCCAGGTGACCTCAGTTTCCGACATATAGAATGCTTCCAAAGTTACCTGGTGTGCTGGTACCTCATCGTCCTCTTTGTTTTTTGCCCCTTCGGCACTACCCATGGCAAAAGTGCCTGCTGGGATTGGCATCAACTTAAAAGAAACTTCGCTTCCAGCTACAGTTTGGGTAATTGGCTCAAGTGTTTCCTGAGCATTGGCAATGCCGAATCCACCCGCCAATAGTAAAGTCAATAATCTCCTCAACATCATCATCTTATTAGTTCTCCACAATTAGTTTGAATGAAATTTCTACTTCGTCACCAGTTACAATCTGCCCGAACATGGCTGTTGGTGGTTCCATGTCGTAATCTTTCATGTTCAGCTTGTATGACCCTTCGAAAGAGTACTTTCCATCTGCGTCACGCTTTCCCATTACTGACATGCTAACAGCATTCGTTTTTCCTGCAATCGACAAATTTCCCTTTGCTTCAACTTCAAAAGTTTCCTTGCCTGGAGTTGTTACCTGATTGTCTGTAAGTGAGAAGCTAATGTTCGGATTTTCCTCATATTTGAGTGCATTGTACATTTTTTGCTCCATCGTTTCTCCACGCTCACTTTTTATGCTAAGTACCGGAACGCTGATAGAGACAGCGTCGATTTTGTCACCTTTTTTAAACTCTCCTTTTTTTAGAATCTTCTCATCTATTTTTACCGTTCCTTTTACCTCAGTTACGTTGCATGTCCAATTGTGCAAGGTGGAGGTTCCGGTAATGGTCATTTCGGAAGCTTGGGTGACGCTCAGTCCTGAGTTTTGAGAATACGCTGAATTGAGCATTGCCAAAAGGGCAATAACTAGTAGAATGGGGTGTGTTCTTTTCATTATGTTTAAGTAATTCCTTTCGAATATTAAATTAAATGTAAAAACGTGAGAACCCGAAGAATCATTTGACGAATGAGTGTAAAGGGCTGATTAATTGTTTAAATTCAAGTTAGGAAAATAAAACGATTGAAGATGAAAGGAATGTGGAGGCAGTGGGCCTTATTTGGTTTATTAGTAGTTTTTGTTGCGTGTAGTAAAGATGACGACCCGCAGCCAGTAGTAATTACTGTGGCAGATTTTGAAGGCGAATGGACAATTACAAAATATAAACTTGCTGGAGACGACAATACATCTCTGTTTGCTGATTATACTTTTGAAATATTCTCAAATGGAGATTTTCTCATTAACAAAAATGGGCAGAACGATTCTTATGGGTCTTATGAAGTGGATGAAACCACTAAGGTTTTTACGGTGGATCTCACCAACCCAAAAGATCCCTCTGAAGTAATTAATGGCACCTGGCAGGTCTACGAAAAAACTGATGTAAGCTTAACATTAAAAAGTTTTGAACAAGGTCAGAAGAAAGACTTTGTTCTTACCAAACTTTAAAAACACAGGCAAAGATTATTGACTTATCGTTCATTTGTCTGAATCAACTCATAAATTTGGTTCTTCTTCTATGAGTTATGCAAAACGCCCTTAAGTCCTTCCGTTCTACCTTCGAAGGAGAATTCTATATGGATGATGTGCTGAGGAGGCTTTACTCCACAGATGCCTCTGCCTATAAGGAAATGCCACTGGCTGTGGCCATGCCAAAAACCATTTCCGATCTAAAAAAGCTCATTCAATTTGCCCGGGACCATAAAACTTCCCTGATACCACGAACTGCCGGAACCTCATTGGCAGGGCAAGTTGTTGGCAGTGGGATTGTGGTAGACGTATCAAAATATTTCAACAGAATTTTTGAGGTCAATGAACAGGAAAGGTGGGTTCGCCTGCATCCCGGCGTTGTGCGTGATGATTTAAACAAGCACCTGGCTCCTTTTGGTTTAATGTTCGCTCCGGAAACTTCCACTGCTAATCGAGCCATGGTGGGTGGTATGGTAGGTAACAACTCATGCGGCTCAAATTCAGTGGTATATGGCAGCACGAGGGAGCATTTGTTGGAGGCGAAGGTTTTACTAAGTGATGGGTCAGAGGCTGCCTTCCATTCTTTAGCTCAGGATGTATTGGCCGAAAAAGCGTTGGGCGACACACTTGAAGCGTCGATCTACAAAGAATTGATTAACCTTTTGGCTGATGAAGAAAATCAGCAGGAAATAGAAAAGGAGTTTCCTAAAGCGACCATACCGAGACGTAACACCGGCTATGCCATGGATATGCTGCTTAGAAGAAAGCCTTTCAACCTTGACGGTCCTGATTTCAACCTCTGTTCGCTATTGGCAGGGTCTGAGGGAACCCTTGCTTTTATAACGGAACTAAAGCTAAACCTGGTGCCACTTCCTCCAAAAGATCGGGCGCTGGTTTGCATACATTATAATACCATTGACGAAAGCCTTAAAGGCAACCTGATTGCCCTTAAATATAACCCAAGCGCTTGTGAGCTAATCGATAAGATCATCCTCGATTGCACGAAAAGTAATATTGAGCAAAGCAAAAACCGTTTTTTTATCAAGGGAGACCCAGGGGCGATTTTGGTCGTAGAGATCGGTAGAGAAACGGCGGCAGCAAGAGATAAAGACATCGCGGCCATGATTTCTGAAATGGAGTCTAATGGACTTGGCTACCATTTTCCGATTCTTTTCGGAGAGGACATGGGCAAGATATGGACGCTAAGAAAGGCCGGGCTTGGTTTATTGGCGAACATGCCTGGTGATGCCAAAGCGGTACCTGTTATTGAGGACACCGCCGTGGATGTAAACGAGCTCCCTGAGTACATTCGGGAGTTCAACGAAATCCTTCACAAGTACGGGTTGAGTAGTGTTCACTATGCACACGCCAGCACAGGTGAGCTTCATCTTCGCCCTATCCTTGATATGAAGACTGCTGTAGGCCAGCAGATGTTCCGAACCATTGCCGAAGAAATTGCGACGCTTGTTAAGAAATACAAAGGCAGCCTGAGCGGTGAGCATGGGGATGGAAGACTCAGAGGTGAGTTTATACCTCAGATGGTAGGTCAGAAGAACTACGAATTGATGGAGCGGATCAAAGATATTTTTGATCCTGAAAATGTATTGAATCCAGGCAAGATTGTTCGCACGCCACCCATGGACACTTCGTTGCGCTACACCGTTGGGCAAGGTACCAAAGAGATCGAAACGACATTGGATTTTTCAGACACCCTGGGCATTATGCGCGCCGCCGAGCAGTGCAACGGGTCTGGCGATTGTAGAAAAACCCATTTAAGTGGAGGTACCATGTGCCCTAGTTTCATGGCCACCAGGAATGAAAAAGAAACCACCCGGGCCCGGGCCAATATGTTGCGGGAGATGCTTACCTCCAGCACTAAAAAGAACCCTTTTGATCACAAGGAGATCAAAGAGGTGATGGACTTGTGCTTGTCGTGTAAAGGCTGTAAGTCTGAGTGCCCGAGCAATGTCGACATGGGTAAGCTGAAGGCAGAATTTACGCAGCATTATCACGAGGCAAATGGCGTACCTTTCCGTAGCAGAATGGTGTCAGGTTTTGCCAAAGCCAGTAATTTGGCGTCCATAGCTCCTGGGCTTTACAATTTTACTATTGGCAATCCGGTTACAGGCCCATTGGTCAAGGCAGTTCTTGGTTTTGCGCAAGATCGCCCCATTCCCAGGCTAAGCACAGTCACTTTTCGCGACTGGTTTGAGAAAGAGTTTAAGCCAAGTGTTGATCCAGCATCGGCAAAAGGCACGGTGCTGATGTTTTGTGATGAGTTTACTAATTACAACGACGCTGAGATAGGTGCCATAGCCGTCAAACTATTGGATAAACTGGGTTATATCGTTGAAATGCCCAAGCATGAAGAGTCTGGCAGGGCGCACTTGTCAAAAGGCTTAGTAAAGCAAGCTAAAAGGCTGGCAGAGAAAAATATCCAGTTATTGGCTGGGAAGGTAACTGAAGAAACACCGTTGATTGGCATTGAACCGAGCACAATTTTCTCTTTCAGAGATGAATACATTGACCTTACTCGCGGGGAGCTGAAAGAGCAAGCAAAGACGATGGCAAAAAATACCTTTTTGATCGATGAGTTTATATCTGCTGAAATAGAAAAAGGAAATATTAAGGCCGAGCAGTTTACAGAAGAAAAAAAGAGAATCAGGCTACATGGCCATTGTCACCAGAAAGCATTGAGCTCTGTGGTGCCTTCAAAAAAAATGCTCAGCCTACCCAAAAACTTCGAGGTGCTACTGATACCAAGCGGATGCTGTGGCATGGCTGGATCGTTTGGCTATGAAAAAGAGCATTATGATGTATCGATGCAAATTGGTGAGTTAGTACTATTTCCAGCAGTGAGAAAAGAAGCTGATGATACGATCATTGCAGCACCCGGCACAAGTTGCCGCCATCAAATAAAAGATGGTACAGACAAAGTGGCGAAGCACCCGGTGGAGGTGCTTTGGGAGGCCTTGGTATAATTGCGTTTGGTAATAATTTTTGGATGCCTGAATCAAACATTCCAAAAATCAACTATCTTTTCTCAATTTAACCCAACACCCTTATGTGCCGACTCCTAGCCTACCTCGGAAGACCTATCCTGATGGATAAATTCCTGTACGAGCCAAAAAACTCGATGATCAAGCAGAGCTTTAGTGCCAAAGAGATTGAGGAACCTCTCAATGGTGATGGCTTTGGTGTAGGCTGGTATCATAAGGAGATTTCGCCTGACCCCGCTACGTTTGTGTCAATTTACCCCGCCTGGAATAACCGCAACCTTCGCTATCTGGCGCCAAAAGTAAAATCAGAATGCCTCGTAGCCCATGTTCGGGCTGCCAGCGAAGGCGATGTTTCTGAGGCCAATTGCCACCCATTTCACTATAAGAATTACCTGATGTTGCACAATGGCGGAGTCGACGATTTCATCAAAATCAAGCGTACGCTTACCAACTCTTTGGATGAGGATCGCTATCGCTGGATCAAGGGCCAAACAGACTCAGAACACCTATTTGCTGTTTTTCTTGACAAGCTGGCTAAAAGAGGTGCTAACATCAACGCTGATGATGTGGCGGATTCTTTTGAAGAAATGATCCTAGACATGAAAGCTGCCATGCAGCAGGCTGAGATCAGTGAACCAGCTTACCTCAATATGGTTTTTGTGGATGGAGAACGGATGGTAGGGCTTAGATATATTTCTGACCCTGGCGAGAAACCACTTACCTTATACTATTCAGAAGGAAGTCGCTATGTGTGTGAGGACGGTATGTGCCACATGCTGCCTGCTACACCGGAAGAAAAATCGGTGATGATCGTGTCTGAAAAGTTGACTGAGTTTGCCGAGGACTGGAAGCCGATTCCTGATAATCATATGATACTTGTCAAAAAAGACCTTTCGGTAAGCCTTCGAAAAGTAATAGTTTAAGCTTTCTGTTTTACTGCCCGCACCATTTCCATTTTACCCGGAGGGCCAGGTAACGCTTCTATGCTGAAACCTGCTTGCTTGAGATTTCGCTTGAATTGACCCTGAGCACAATAGGTGACCAGGTATCCGTTGATTGCAAGTAAGTCATACATTTTTTGGATCACCTCCATTGTCCACATATCAGGCTGTTTGTTCGGAGCGAAGGCATCGAAATAGACAATGTCGAAAAGCTGATCTGAATGAAAATCATGAACTGATGCCTCTGTTTTTCTGATGGTAAAGTAGGGGGTAACAGCGATTGCTTTTCCCCATTCCCCTGTGTGAAGGCTTTCGAAGTATTTACCTAGCTGGGGTCCGCCAGTGATTGTCGGATAGTTCAGGTGGCTATAAATGTCTTTTGGCAGTAGGAAAGTTTCCAGCGTGTCAAAAGCTATTGCCCGCTTATGTTCTTCAGCAAAAAGCAGGGTAAGATAGGCATTGAGTCCGGTACCAAAGCCTATTTCTAGAATTCTTGGTTTGCCCTCAAAATTCTCACACCAATGTTGCAGCCCGTTCTTAATGAAAATATGATCTGACTCCTGCACTGCCCCATGGAATGAATGATAGGTCTCATCCAGGGCGTCATTTTTTAAGGAATGCGAGCCATCTTCTGTGATTATCAGGTGAACATTTGAGTCCATCAACCGTTGCTCTTGGTTTTTTCTACCTTGTAAATCAGAGCAACAGCATGCGCGGCAATACCTTGTTCAGTTCCAACAAACCCAAGCTTTTCTGTAGTTGTAGCTTTGATGGAAATATCTTCCTCTGCTACATCCATCACTTCAGACAGTACCGTCATCATTTGAGGTATATAAGGATTTACCTTTGGACGTTGAGCGCAAAGAGTTACGTCAATGTTGCCTACTTCGTAGTGATTATTACGTATCAGGCTCATTACTTCAACCAGCAACTTTTTACTGTCTATGCCTTTGTATTTTGGGTCAGTATCTGGAAAGTGAAAGCCAATGTCCCGCATATTGGCAGCCCCAAGAAGGGCATCGCAAATGACATGTATGATTACGTCCGCATCCGAGTGGCCAACAGCGCCTTTGTCATGTTCAACTTTGATGCCGCCGAGCCAAAGATCGTACCCCTCTTTTAATTGATGCACATCATATCCGTAGCCTATCCTGATATTTGGTTTCTTCATTTTATTGCTTCGTAGTACAAAGTAGAACTATTCGATTCAGTGAGAATATTGTTGGCCTCAGTTATCATGTCTTCGGAAGTAACTGATACTATCCTTTCGTGCTCTTTGTTTACCCAGCCAGGGTTGCCAAGGAAAGACATAAAAGCCACATTCATTGCCTGGTTAAGTAATTCCACTTCGGAGAACACCAACGATGAAAGGGCTTTATTTTTCACCTTCGTCAATTCCTCCTCTTTAATTTTTGTATTTTTTATTTCGCTCAGTACTTCCTCAATGGCTTCATCTGCCTCTTCGAAAGAGTGGCCTTCATTGAGCTTTCCGTCGATCATAAGGAGACCTGGGTCAATGGAGCCCAGCACATAGGAATGAATACTGTTGAAAATTTTCTTCTCTTTCACCAACTCGTTGTATAACCTGCTCGATTTACCTCTGCCCAGTACATCGCCCAGAAAGTCGATCGTTTGATAACTTGGAGCAGCTCTACCACTCATATGGTAGGTCTTGTAGAGGGCGCTGAGCGGCACCTTGGATGCTACTTTTAGTTTTCTTGCTTCAGTTTGTTTTGGCTCTTTTTTCAGCGTTCTGACAACTTCATCCCCGGATGGAATGGGCCCGAACCACTTTTCGGCCAGTTGTCGTACTTGTTCAGTACTCACCTTTCCAGCCACAACCATTATCGCATTGTTCGGCCTGTAATATTTAAAGAAAAAGTTCTGCACGTCATTCATAGTGGCATCCTCGATATGGGAAATTTCCTTTCCTATTGTGGCCCACTTGTAGGAATGTTCTGTGTAGGCAAGCGGTCTTAACTTGAGCCAAATATCACCATATGGCTGGTTCAAGTATCGCTGTTTAAACTCTTCAATCACTACTTTTTGCTGCACTTCCAAAACTCGTGGATCAAAGGAAAGACTTTGCATTCGGTCCGACTCTAGCCAGAAGGCCGTTTCTATATTGGCAGCTGGTAGTGTGATGTAATAGTTGGTGATGTCAGGACTGGTGAAGGCATTGTTTTCACCCCCCACAAGCTGCAGTGGCTCATCATAGCTAGGAATATGTTTCGACCCCCCAAACATCAAGTGCTCGAATAGGTGTGCAAAGCCCGTTTTGTGCTCCTCTTCGTCTCTGGAGCCTACTTTATACAAAATATTGACTACGGCCAGCTCCGTGCTGTTGTCAGGTATCACATGCACTTCGAGGCCATTGGCCAACGTAAAACTTTCGAATTGAATCATTTGCTACAAAATTGGCCGCTAAAATAATCATTCATAGGTACTATTGTTGGAAACTTCATTGAATAAGTAAAAGGTTCTTATATCGAAAGAATTTTCTTACTCTGCTTTCCTCCTCAAGCCTCAAACATTTACATTTGACCTACAAATAAACAACAGAATATGGCTACTGCCGCCGGAACCCTTCCGCAAATGAAATTTGAACGGAGCACTCTCACCGACAAAGAACTCCTTACGATTTACGAAAAACTCCTCGAGCCACGGCTTATAGAGGAAAAGATGTTGATTTTATTAAGGCAGAATAAAATCAGTAAATGGTTCTCAGGGATCGGCCAGGAGGCTATTTCCGTCGGGGCTACGCTAGCACTCAATGATAGTGAGTATATTCTTCCGATGCACCGGAACCTTGGCGTGTTTACATCCCGAGGTATCCCATACGAAAGACTGTTTGCCCAATTTCAGGGAACGGCCAATGGCTTTACCAAGGGGCGTGACCGGTCATTTCATTTTGGCACACAAGAATTTAAAATAGTTGGGATGATCAGCCACCTCGGTCCTCAATTGGCCTTGGCAGACGGTATTGCGTTGGCTGGGAAATTGAAGAAAGAAAAAGCAGCCACTATCGTTTTCACAGGCGATGGAGGGAGTAGTGAGGGAGATTTTCACGAGGCAATCAATGTGGCGGCCGTTTGGAGTTTACCAGTCATATTTATTGTGGAAAACAATGGCTATGGCCTAAGCACGCCAAGCGATGAGCAATTCAGGTTCAAGTCTTTTGTCGACAAAGGGCCTGGTTACGGTATTGAAACATTGAGTATTGATGGGAACAATATCCTTGAGGTGTACATGTCAGTTTCAAAACTCGCAGAAGACATTCGTAAAAATCCTCGCCCCATTCTTGTCGAAGCTAATACTTTCAGAATGCGAGGGCATGAGGAGGCCTCAGGTACCAAGTATGTGCCTAAGGAGTTGATGGAGTACTGGGCAACCAAAGACCCCATCAATAATTTTGAACAATACCTGTTGGAAACTGGAGTTTTGAATGAAGATTTGGTCGAAAAAACCAGAAAAAGGATAAAAGGGCAAGTCGACAAGGCAGTAAAAACGGCCTTTAGTGAACCTGAAGTAATTCCTTCTACTGAACAAGAATTGGCAGACCTCTTTAGCCCCTTTAAACAGCAGGTAGTTACACCAACATCGAAAAACACTTCACCTAAGCGTTTTCTCGATGCGATCACTGATGGTCTTCTACAAAGCATGGAACGGTATCCAGAACTCGTGCTCATGGGGCAGGACATCGCTGAATATGGTGGTGTTTTCAAGGCCACCGATGGTTTTGTTGAAAAATTCGGTAAAGACAGGGTACGCAATACGCCTCTGTGCGAGTCAGCAATTATTGGAACTGGCCTTGGATTATCCATAAAGGGCATGAAGTCGATGGTAGAAATGCAGTTTGCGGATTTTGTGACCGAAGGCTTCAATCAGATTGTAAATAATCTCGCGAAAAGCCATTGGCGATGGGGTCAGAAAGCCGACGTAGTGGTGAGAATGCCGACCGGTGCAGGTGTGGCAGCTGGCCCATTCCACTCACAGTCCAACGAAGCCTGGTTTTTCCATACGCCTGGACTGAAGATCGTATACCCTTCGACAGTTTACGACGCGAAAGGCCTTCTAAATGCTGCGCTGGAAGACCCTAATCCGTATATGTATTTTGAGCACAAGGTGCTTTACCGCTCTCTTTCCGAAGAAATTCCCGATGACTATTACACGGTCGAGATAGGTAAAGCCAGGCTTGCTGCTGAGGGATCTGATATATCTATTATCACCTATGGAATGGGTGTGCATTGGGCTCAACATGTCTGTAAGGATTTGGGTGTTTCGGCCGATATTGTCGACCTGAGAACACTGTTGCCATGGGACAAAGAAGCGGTAGAAACAACTGTGAAAAAGACTGGTAAAGTCTTAGTGTTGCATGAAGATTGCCTGACAGGTGGCATAGGTGCTGAAATTGCAGCATGGATTAGCGAGCATTGCTTCACCAGTTTGGACGCCCCAGTTATGCGTGAAGCAAGCCTGGACACACCTGTTCCTTTTGCCGCGCCACTTGAACAGAATTTCCTGCCAAAAGGCCGTTTGAAGTATAAAATAGAGGAACTTTTGCGTTTTTAGGTTGTATCCTGCAATTCTTCATTTGGGCATTAATTTTATATATTGCCGCTTTAGCATTATTTAATTGAGAGTAACAGGTGTTTATTCCTTCTTCATTTAAAACTTTGTTATCGTCCGTTGTGAGGCTGTTTGGCATAATTGTGCTTACAGCTTGCATGGGCATAGCTGTGTCGAATGATGCAAAGGCGCAGCTTCTCGAGGGAAGAAATAAACTAAAGACAGTTGAAGAGAAACCTGAGAACGAGGGCTTTTTTTTAAACCGTCGTAAGGGCAAGTCTGAAAGGTTGAACGCAGGAAGTGTTGCCAAAAAAGACAGAAAAATTGAAAACAGGTCTGTTAAGAGATCAAAAAGAAACATAAAGCAGGGGGCCAACTATCAGTCGACGGGTGGTGGCGTGTCGATTGGAAATGCACCGAGATCTTCTGCCCGGTTTTCCGAGCCGGAAAAAGTGTCCCGAAGGAAGTCAAAGGTTAAGTATAGATCAGACACTGAAAAGGCAAGTAAACAGCGGCGGCGACGCTTGCCGATGATAAGGCTGTCTCCCAGAATTGGAATATATGGGCCGAATTCAGCTAACCCTCGATATTCAAAAAATCCAGGGTTTGATAAAACCAAGCGGTACGCTGCTTCTCCAAGATATTCAGTTCCTCAGCCAAGAGTAAGCCCTCAGTCGGTTAGCCCCAGATATAGCCAAAGTCAGGGCTTTGTGGTAAAAAAGGGTGGGTATGTGATCGGTTTCAAAAACACCACGGGGATTCTGCCAATAAGCAAAGCTGGGCCTCGTTACAGCAAACCTCAACAACGTGTTTCCCCTGGGAGTGTATCACCACGCTACAGTATTGCACAGAAACCGGTTTCACCTAAAAGTGTCTCACCCCGTTACAGTAAAGCTCAAAAGAGGGTATCGCCTGAAAGTGTATCGCCAAGGTATAGCGAAAGCCAGGGTTTTGTTACCAACAAAAGCAAGTGGATTTTTGGGTTTAGAAAAACGCCAGGCGTGCTTCCTATTGCCAAAGCAGGGCCACGCTACAGCAAGCCTCAAAAACGGATATCTCCGGAGAGTGTGTCGCCAAGGTATAGCATTCCTCAAAAGCCAGTGTCTCCTGAGAGCGTTTCTCCCCGTTTTAGCAAGGCTCCTAAGCAAGTTTCTCCTGAGAGCGTCTCTCCCAGGTATAGCAAGGATCAGGGTTTTGTAGTGAAGAAGGGAGGCTGGGTTTTTGGGTTTAAAAATACAGCTGGTTTCATGCCTATTGCTAAAGCAGGACCAAGGAATAGTAAGGAAGCAGGGTTTTACAGACCGAACAGCGGTGTTAACAGGTCCATTTCTGAGGAGGCACGACAATTTACATTGCCAGACAAAGAAAAAAGAAGAGACAACAACTATAACCCTTTGGTAAGCACGCAGACTCCTTTGATAACCACCACAGCAAGGGATAGGAGTTTTCGTCGAAGATACAACAACATGGTTACAGGATGGCAGGGCGATACAAGAAGGGTGTCGGAGTTTGCACAAAAACTGCAGGATAAGGGCTATGCACTGATGTACAATGAGTACAGCGGATTAGTGAAAGTTCGTACGGAGAATAGAGAAGCTAATCATTCTGAAAAAGAAGCGGGGCGTCTGGCAGACTATACAGGTGGGTTTAAAATCAAAAAAGGCAAAGGCGATAACCATCCTAGCATCGCCTATATCTCCGGCAGAAAAATCAATTCAAGAAAGCTCAGAAAGCAGTGGCGGGAATTT
This sequence comes from uncultured Roseivirgaceae bacterium, assembly GCA_964351395.1. Classification (GTDB taxonomy): domain Bacteria; phylum Bacteroidota; class Bacteroidia; order Cytophagales; family Cyclobacteriaceae; genus Imperialibacter. The sequence goes on along the minus strand of CAYGOF010000001.1, from coordinate 354,793 downwards.
AATATCGTACTAGTGAGGGTAACCGGGAACAAAGAGGTTGCTAAAGGTGTTAAACACGGGCCTGACAAGCCTAAATACGATAAAAACGAAAGAGATATCTGGAATTACTAGTATGATCAATTGGAATAAGCTCACTTCTCCGGAGCAAATCAAAAGCTTAGTTGAAGAATCAAATACTCATCCTGTGTTAATTTTCAAGCACAGCACACGTTGTTCTATTAGTTCGGCTTCACTTGACCGAATTGAGCGAAAATGGAATGCTGAGGAAATGAAAGACTGGAGCCCTTATTACCTTGACCTTATTGCTGAAAGATCAACATCGAATGCAGTAGCCAATGAGTTTGGCGTTGACCATCAGTCGCCTCAGGCGATTGTCCTTTATCAGGGAAAGCCCGTTTACGATGCCTCACATTTCAGTATTTCTTACGAGGATATCAAAACGTCTGTAAAGGCTGTGGTTTCATCTTAACAGGAGCGCATTCTGCCGTAGAATGAGTAACAGATTCAGGGTTTTTTTCGTTGATAAACTAGGGACCTGAACATCTGTCTTGTTATTGTCTCACGATAGGGCTTTTTCCAATTGTTGATCAGTAGCTTCTTCAGGCTGAATTTGCCTAAACATCTTGTTTTGAATTCACGATTACGTTAAAAATAACTAAATTCGTATAAACTATCTGTCCCCCTTATGAGCAGTTTAAGTAAAGGGATATTCATTTTAAGCCTTATTCTGATGTCATCGTCTGTGGCAAAGTCACAAGACAATGGCAATTACGAATACTCGCGGGAATACATTTGGGGCATCAACAAGAATACGAATAGCGGACTTATTGGTGGCGTTGTGCTGAAGTACTCGCAGGCAAGGGACGAAAAAACATTCCAAACCTATGGAATGGAGTTGATCAATGTGAAACATCCAAAGGAGTACAGGTACATTTCTCAATACGGAAATCCATTTGTTTGGGCAAAGGAGAATTACCTTTACGCTGTTCGTTTCCAGTATGGCAGAGATTACCTCATGTTTAAAAAAGCGCCTCAGCAAGGTGTTCAGATTAATGCCAGTTGGGCGGCTGGCCCTACACTTGGAATTGTCGCGCCATATTATGTAAAGTACGCCACCGGGCCAAGTACTTTCACGGTTGAGCAGTTTGACCCAGCCAGGCATAGTTTTGGCGGTGTCCTGGGAACAGGTCGATTATTTCAGGGGCTTGGCAAGTCGAAAATACAGCCTGGGTTCAACGCAAAGGCAGCTATCAACTTTGAATTCGGCACATTTAAGAGCAATGTTACGGGCTTTGAGATTGGCGTTTTGGCTGAAGCCTTCGTCAATGAGATCATCATTATTCCCACAGCCACTAACCGGGCATTCTTTACTTCAGCTTTTTTTACGCTCTATTACGGCGCTCGTCGTTAACCTTTCCACTTTCCATTTGTTTGTGAACCATGCAGCGTATTATTTTGTAATACTACAATTGGAAGAAGAGAGCTAGTCATGATAGAATTGCCAGTAATTTCGCAGGACACTACACAACGGGTAAAAAAACCCAATTGGCTGAGGGTAAAGCTACCCGTAGGTAAGGAATATGCGAAGGTTCGTCAACTTGTTGATACCCACAAACTGCATACGATATGTGAAAGTGGCAATTGCCCTAATATGGGAGAGTGCTGGGGCGCTGGCACGGCTACTTTTATGATTTTAGGCAATGTTTGTACCCGGAGTTGCACCTTTTGTGCCGTCGCTACCGGCAGGCCTCCTGAGTATGATGAAGATGAGCCAAGGAGAGTGGCCGAGGCGATAAAGCTGATGGGAGTCAAACATGCTGTAATTACCTCTGTTAATAGGGACGAATTAAAAGATAAAGGAGCAGAGGTTTGGTACCAAACCGTTATCCAAACAAAGCAGGCAAGCCCTGAAACCACCATCGAAACGCTTATACCTGATGTAAAGGCCAATTGGGATGCACTTTATCGAATGGTAGAAGGTGGGCAGGAAGTAGTGTCTCATAACATGGAAACAGTTGAAAGTCTTTATAGGAGAGTGCGTCCACAAGCCAAATATGAGCGCAGCCTTGAGCAGACACGCAGAACCAAGGAGCTAGGCAAGCGAACGAAATCTGGTATTATGCTTGGACTTGGTGAAACGCAGGAGCAGGTATTCAAAGCCATGGATGATCTGGTAGCAAATGGCCTGGATATTCTCACTCTTGGGCAGTATTTACAGCCCACCAGGATGCACATTGAAGTAGCAGAATTTATCCACCCTGATATTTTTGATATGTACCGCGAAGAAGGCCTAAAGAGAGGCCTTAAATATGTGGAGTCGGGGCCACTGGTAAGGTCTAGCTATCATGCCGAAAGGCATGTGAATGTGCCAATATAAAAAGAGCCAAATGATTGAAGGGCTGGATTGCTTGCATCCAGCCCTTTTTTATTTCAATTGATCGGTGAATTTATAAACTAGCACCAGGTAGAACAGCGTTGGAATCGGAATCACAAGTGCCAATAAATAAATGATGCCTTTTTTTCCGTCGTATTTGGTTTTATTCACCCAGAAAATGATGCCTGCTCCTAAAGCCAGGTTGATAAAAAAAAGTAGCTGGTACTCGTTCATTTTTTCGGGAAATCTACCTGAATAATTTCCTTTACATTTCTCTTAATGTTCATCGAGATTCGCTCCACCGGTAGGTCATTGATGTCACGGCCAAATGGGTCTTCTATTTCTTCGGCAATCAGCTCAATGCTCACCAAAATATAAAAAATCAGGACCACCAGCACCACAGTCCAGTAACCAAACTCGACGACAAAAGCCAGCGGTAAGGTCATTGTGTAAATAAAAAGAAATTTCTTGATGTACATGCTGTAGGAATAAGGTATTGGGGTGGTTTTAATCCTCTCGCAAGCACCCACTATATCTGTGAAGCCTTTGATTTCCTTGTCAAAAATAATCAACTGCTCTCCTGTTAGCTCCCCTTTCTTAAACAGGTTATTGATTCTTTGGTACATCATTGAGCTGATCATATTAGGTTTATGGTCACTCTCTTTTACCTTTTTTTCATCCTGATCGTTCAAAAACTCAAGCTCCTCCATCTTTGATCCATTTCGAAGATGCTCCTTCATGGCGTAGACAAAACTTGGAATCATGTGCTCAAAAAATGACCTGTCTTCTCTAGATTTTTCTGGAAAATATGCGTTTACTTTCATCGACAAGCTTCGTGTATCATTTACCAGCTGTCCCCAAAGTTTCCTTCCTTCCCACCAGCGATCATAGGCCGTATTCGTTCTAAGCACAAGAAAAAGCCCCAGTACAACTCCGAGAAGAGAGTGGAATACGATAGCCCCTTCAAAGAATGTGTGAATTTCAAATATGTCTACCAACACAAAAGTGAGTGTAGTAGAATAAACAATCATAAAAGCCAGTAGTGGGAAGAGCGATTTAATTACATAGCGGCTATAGACGTCAAAAATAAGGGATACCCATGATTTGGGATTGTATTCGATCATAGAAAGGGTGGTTTAAAAAATTTCCTAAAAATAGTTCAAAAGGGATGCAATGTTAAATTCTCAATGGTAAAAGCTTCATCTGTTAGTTGCTAATAGAAAAGCTTTCTAACTTACTCTTAATTCAATCGTTATGAAAGTTCTTTCTGCCCAACAGATACGTGAAGCTGATGCATTCACTATAAAAAATGAGCCTGTAGCATCTATAGACTTAATGGAGAGGGCTTGTGTGGCCTTTGTCGATAAGTATAACAAGAACCTGGATTTATCCTGGCCCATTTGGATTTTCTGCGGCATTGGCAACAATGGAGGCGACGGGTTAGGAATAGCACGCTTATTACACCGTAATGGGTGTGATGTCAGGGTATACATTGCAGGAGATCGCCGAAAAGGGTCGGATGATTTTCAAACCAATTTGAAAAGAATTCAGGGTGTTATAGAAGTGCTTGCTGCCGAAGCTGCCTACAAAGCTGAACCCCCACCAAAGCTGGTCGTTATCGATGCATTGTTTGGCTCAGGTCTCAACAGGCCTCTGACTGGAGATTACCCTAAATTAATTGAGTTTCTCAATAAATTGGCTGCTTTTCGCTTGGCCGTGGATGTTCCTTCTGGTTTGTTTTGTGATCAGCCTCAGGGAACTGCCGTTACCTTGCAGGCAGATTTAACGATTACTTTCCAGGTGCCAAAATTAGCCTTTCTGCTACCCGAAAACCACAGGGCTGTTGGCAAATGGGAAGTCGTTGACGTCGGGTTATCGAAGGAGTTCATTGATAATGTATCCAGCAACTATTTTTATCAGCAAGTAGGCGACAAGGAGCTCCGTCTTCCTTCAAGGGATACGTTTATGCACAAAGGCCAGGCAGGTAGAACATTACTTTTGGCCGGCGGCAAAGGAAAAGTTGGTGCAGCAATCCTTTCGTCCAAAGCGTGTATGATGGCAGGCGCTGGCCTCCTTACTTTGCATACTCCTCGATGTGCTGTCGTATCGGTCCATACCTCAGTCCCGGAAGCGATGATTGATGAAGATCATCATACTGAACATATTGCAGATACATTGATAGACACCAGTAGTTTTGACTGTATTGCTATAGGACCCGGTATCGGCACACACGGGGACACTAAAAAGGCCCTAGAGCATGTTCTTCATGCGTCGTCTTCACGTCCGATGGTATTAGATGCCGATGCGCTCAATATACTGTCAGAAGATAATGACCTCCTGAAGTTGGTGCCTGCTAACAGCATCCTGACTCCGCATCCAGGTGAATTCAAACGCTTGGTAGGTGAGTGGAGCAATGACTACGAAAGGTTGGAAAAGCAGGTTCATCTTTCTCAATTGAATCAGTTGATAATTGTACTGAAAGGCGCCCATACGTCAATCTCAACCCCTGATGGAAAAGTGTTTTTCAACAGCACAGGTAACCCAGGAATGGCTACAGCTGGAAGCGGCGATGTTCTCACTGGAGTAGTAGCCGGACTTCTATCGCAAGGGTTTTCTCCAGAAAAAAGTGCTCGTTTAGCAGTGTTAATTCATGGAATTTCAGGCGATCTGGCCAGTGAACGGGTCGGAGAGTACAGCCTTATAGCTTCCGATATTGTAAATTCACTTCCATTGGCATTGATAAAAATGCAAAATGATGATCGATTATTGAAAAAAGGGTAACCCAGGCCGTAAAGGGAGTTGGTTTTATGTGGAAATCGCATATAACGAAAATCACACCCAAAAATTTCAATTAGGTATTAGAACATTACTATTTTTTTTTCGTACTTTGTTACATAGCCTTATTGGTTAAACCTATGTAATTATGCCTTTCAATAAATTTGTCATCGGACTGCTCTTCTTTACCCTTTTTGGGGTAGCAGCATATGCGCAGTCTACTGAAGACAAAGACCAGGCAACAACTGAAAGTGTTTTTACAGAAACTCCCAGTCTGGAGTTAAGAAACCAAATAGAAGTATACCCGAACCCTGCTGTTGAGTTTCTCATCATTGAGATAAAAGACTCTGATTTAAGTAAGGTGGAGTTTGAGATGCATAGCATCATTGGAAACACCATCAAAATTGAACCAGAAGAGGTTGCAAAGGATACTTACAAGATAAGTGTAAAGTCCTTTAACTCGGGCTATTATTTCCTTATTGTCAAGGACGAGTACACACGCTTTAAAAAGGCCATTAAATTCCTGAAGAACTAATAGTAATCAGCTTTTGATATAAGGAAGAGGCCACTTGATGAAGGTGGCCTCTTTTTTGTTAAAACTCTGCGTTACCTGGCGTTCTTGGGAATGGAATTACATCCCTGATGTTTCCCATTCCGGTCACAAAAAGCATCAGCCTTTCGAAGCCAAGGCCGAAGCCACTATGGGGCACGCTACCAAACCTTCTGGTGTCCAAAAACCACCACATGCTTTCAAGGTCCATATCAAGTTCCTTCATTCGGTTGGTGAGTTTGTCGTAATTCTCTTCTCGCTGGGAGCCACCCACTATTTCGCCGATACCGGGGAAAAGAATGTCCATGGCAGCCACCGTTTTCCCATCGTCGTTTTGCTTCATGTAGAACGACTTGATCTCTTTAGGGTAATCGATCAAAATAACGGGTTTCTTGAAGTGTTTTTCAACCAGATAGCGCTCATGCTCCGACTGCAGGTCAGCACCCCAGGCATCAATTAAGTATTGGAATTTCTTTTTCTTGTTGTAATTGCTGTTTCTGAGAATATCTATGGCCTCAGTATAAGTCAGCCTGACAAAGTCATTTTCAGCTACAAAACGGAGTCTTTCCAGCAATGTCAATTCGCTCCTCTCCTCTTGCTTCTTCGAGCTCTCCTCTTCCTTCGCTCTTTGGTCCAAAAAGGCAAGGTCCTCCTGGCAGTTTTCCAGGGCATAAGTAACAAGGAACTTCAGCATTTCCTCTGCAAGGTCCATGTTGTCTTCCAGGTCATAAAAGGCCATTTCCGGCTCAATCATCCAGAATTCAGCAAGATGTCGGGTTGTGTTAGAGTTTTCGGCTCTGAAAGTTGGGCCGAAGGTATAGATTTCTGAAAGTGCCAGGGCAGTTAATTCACCTTCAAGCTGACCAGAAACTGTTAAATTGGCCTCTCTCTCAAAAAAATCCTCTTTGTAGTCTACTTTCCCTTCGTCGTTTTTAGGCAAGTTGTTTAAATCCAGCGTAGTGACTTTAAACATTTCTCCGGCCCCTTCTGCGTCTGATGCAGTAATGATGGGTGTATGTATGTTCAAAAAGCCCTTTTCGTGAAAGAATTTATGTACCGCGAAGATCATTGCATGCCGCACCCTGAGAATAGCACCAAATGTGTTCGTGCGTGGTCTTAGATGAGCAATTTCACGCAAAAACTCCAGTGAGTGCTTTTTCGGTTGCAGAGGAAACCTCTCAGGATCGGCTGTTCCCAGAACTTCGATCGACTCAAGCTGTAATTCATACTTTTGGCCAGAGCCCTGCGACGGCACCAGCAAACCAGTAGCGGAAAGAGATGCACCTGTCGTGATCTTTTTCAGGATAGCTTCATCAAACGCTGACGGATCGCCCACTAACTGAAGATTGCTAATAGTTGAGCCGTCGTTCAGGTTGATAAAGATGACGTTTTTGTTTTCCCGCTTTGTTCTTACCCATCCTTTTACCGTCACTGAGATATTGGCCTCACTCAGTTGGAGAATGTCTTTGATTTTCGTCCTTTTTTTCTGGCTCACCTGATTTCTTGTTAATTGAAAAAGTCGTCGGTTCTCTTTTTTTGCAAGGTAGCAGTATTTTTAGCAAACCTATTTGTTCATCTCGATTGAGAACTCTAAAATTGCCGCAAAAAAACTATATTGAAGGCTCTTATCAAAGGTGAAAGACATTAAAAATCAACCGTATGCGGCCTTTCATCGATTTGTGAATGGCTACGTCAACCAAACGATGAAAATTGCGTAATGAAGTTGGCAGGATGAATGGTCGAATACTCTAGATTTCTTATTTTACAGCATTAAATGGCTAAAATTATCGAAGTATGCAAAAGCTGGGCTTATCACAATCTCTGAGTCAGAAGCTGTCGCCGCAGCAGATTCAGTTTATTAAGCTCCTGCAAGTGCCGACGGCGGAACTGGAAACCCGAATTGAGGAGGAACTGGAGGTAAATCCGGCGTTGGAGGAAGGCAAGGAGGAAGAAGCAAAAGAGACAGACGACTTCGATGAAATAGACAATACTTCTAGTGACGAGTTGAATATTGACGAATATCTTCCCGACGATGACTATGCGGGGTACAAAATGCAGGGTGATGGCCCTGGAGGCGATGAGGAGGAGCGCGAGGTGCCATTCAGTGAAAGTTCCACCCTTTCCGAGCAACTCGTGTCTCAGCTTGGGTTCTTGAAGCTGGATGAGAGACAATATGCCATTGGAAGGCAACTAATAGGCAGCATTGAGGCTGATGGATACATTAGAAGGGATTTAGATGCCATTGTCAACGATCTTGCATTTTCCCAAAACATTGAATGTGAAGGTGACGAGGTCGAAGAAATTCTACACCTTATTCAGGATTTTGATCCGGCAGGCATTGCTGCTCGATCGCTGCAGGAATGTTTGCAACTTCAAATTGACCGCAAAATTGAAACCGGTGGAGAGGTAGCTCAGCTGGCCCATCATGTGGTTACCGATTGTTTTGATGAGTTCACTAAGAAACACTACGACAAGATTTCCAAGAAACTTGAGCTGGAAGACGATGATCTTTTAAAAGAAGCTGTCAAACTCATCACCCGGCTCAATCCTAAGCCTGGTGGGGTGGGTTCTGGTCTGGTAAAAACACAATACCTCATTCCCGATTTCCTTTTGTTCAATAACAATGGAAATCTTGAGCTGTCTCTCAACTCAAGAAATGCTCCGGAACTAAAAGTAAGTAGAGACTATTCGGAAATGCTTCAGGCATACGACAAAAGCAATAAAAAAGATAAAAAACTAAAGGAGACGGTGACCTTTGTGAAGCAAAAACTGGATTCGGCTAAGTGGTTTATTGATGCCATCAAGCAGCGCCAGCAAACATTGCTTAATACAATGAACTCGATCATCAAGTATCAGTATGACTTTTTCCTTGAAGGGGACGAGAGCAAGCTGCGGCCGATGATTTTGAAAGATATTGCCGAAGAAATAGGCATGGACATATCTACTGTGTCACGGGTTGCCAACTCTAAGACCATCCAAACTGAATTTGGTATTTATCCGCTTAAATATTTCTTCTCCGAAGGTATTTCCACCGATTCAGGAGATGATGTCAGCAGCAGAGAAGTCAAGCATTTCCTGAAAGAGATGATAGACGGAGAGGAGAAAAGAAAGCCCCTATCAGATGATAAACTTGAGAAACTTCTCAAAAAGAAAGGGTATCAAATTGCGAGACGAACTGTGGCCAAATACCGGGAGCAACTTAATATACCGGTGGCCAGATTAAGGAAGGAGTTATAGTGCTGAGGTTTTTTATGCAGGCACTTTCGGTTGTATTCCATCCGTTGTTGCTGCCGACGATCATGTTCTTTGTGATTTTCTACTTCGTGCCTCAGGCATTCCGGCCATTGGCCGATGAAAACGTGCCATACATCCTCCTGGCCCTCTCTACAACTACATTTGTCATACCGGTACTCAGTTTACTCTCACTCAGGCTTACCTCAACCATCAAAAGCCTGCACATGAATGAAAGAGGAGACCGGATTATTCCCTTTACTATTATTGCCGGATTTTACGGCGTCACCACCTATATGTTTTACACCAAGCTCACTTTGAATCCAGTTTTGGTAACGTTAATGTTTGTTACTACGCTGCTCATTGTTGTGCTGACAATCATAACGTTTTATTGGAAAATAAGTATTCACAGTGCGGGGATAGGAGGTGTAGCAGGATTCACTCTGTCGCTGGTGCAGATTTTTCCGGGAAGTGAATTGCTCGTTCCATTTGTGGGGGCTATTCTGGCTTTAGGTTGGATAATGACAGCCAGGTTGTTTCTGAAAGCGCATGATACTTCCCAAGTCGTAGCTGGAGCTGCACTTGGGTTTTGCTTTTGCTATTCAATGATGCGGGTAATTACCTTCTTTTAAAAACCATTGAAGCTAATACCAACGGTGTTTGCGGTAACATCGAAACCGTTTGGTCCTTTGCCATCTTTGAAGACATTGCTAAGGCCCATTTTGTAGTAAATAGAAAAACCCCCAACGCCGAGCCTTGCATGTACGCTGTAGCGAATCTTATTCAGGTTCCAGTCTTCCCGTTGTTTGGTCATTTTCTTGGCACCATCTTCCTCGTATTTGAATTTGGTATGCGATTCAATCAAATAGCCTACTGAACCACCAACACCTACGAACAAACTGCCTGCCTTATTGTCAAACTTAGGTATGAACCGTAGTTCCAAAGGCACATCTACGTAGTTGGTGATCAATTTGCTTCTTAGTGCCTTTACAGAAGCAATAGAGTCAATTACCAGGTTTTGTTCTCCCGCTACTGTTTCATATCCAAGAGCAACTGATTTTTTAAAGCTGAAGCGATCGAATCCAAATCCAACTCCGCCAACAAACGAAAGCTTCAAAGAAGGGATGTCGAAACTACGGGTGTAATACAAGTCTAAAGGACGTGATTCGAATATCTTTGTTTCCATTGCATCTGGTGCATCTACAAAGTAGGTAGATCCGATATTAATCAGCAGCTTACCAGGAAGATCAGGCCTTGGGCCATGAACTTGCGACGTTCCTTTATTGTCATTTGGTTCAGTTCCGGTGTTTCCAGAGGCTGAAAAGGTGAATGTTAATACCGATAGAGCTAATAAAATAAATCGCTGCATGAATAAAAACGTTGCTTTTTGAATAACAGAGCGCAAAGATAGCTTAAAATTGCTAACTAAGAATGTCAAAGTCTTTTTTAATGAAACAAGATATATTAGCTTTGCACCCCGGAAAGATTAATATGATGCATTTAGCAATATGTGCTCATGTTAGATCAACCTGAAAGCCAGACATCCTGTATACAATGACAAGAAACATGACTGGAAGGTTGGGAAAGCCGAAAATAAGTTAATTGGACCTGTAGCTTAACTGGATAGAGCATTTGACTACGGATCAGAAGGTTGGGGGTTCGACTCCCTCCAGGTTCACATTACCAGACAAAAGCCTCTTGGAAACAAGAGGCTTTTTTCATTATTAACCACTTACTTAAAGAAGCGTAATATCTTCTCCCATTCTTTTCCTATTTTTCCCAAAATATCAGTTACCCTACCCTCGTTGAATAGTCAATGAACAGTAGATTAAAAATATTATTTACCCTTGCTGCTGCGTTCCTGCTTGCCAGTCCTGTCTTTGCACAGGAAGAGGATTTTTCTTTCGAGCCTCAATACGACTCACCATTAACGATCGATTTGGATGCTCTTGATGAGGAGAATGAGAAAATTGATGTAAAGAAGAAGAAGCCAAAGCGAAACGTCTACTATGGTGTAAAAACAAAGAAAGGCTTCACCAGAACCGGTTTTGGTGATAATACGGTAGTTGAATTGTTCAGTTACCTCAAGGTATATGAAGCACCGGATGATTATGTCAGGGATATTTACTGGTACAACTTTAAAAGAAAGCGAATTGTGGCAAGTCGAAATATCGACAAAGAGTATGCTGGTATTTTACATGGCCCCTACCGAAAGATGCTTGGCGATCAATTGCTGGAAGAAGGCCATTTTTACAAAGGCACAAAACACGGTCGATGGGTTGAGCTTAACAAGTCTGATATACTCCTGAATAAAGAAAAATATTACAAAGGGTGGCCGAGAGAGTCTAAGATCGCTTATTGGGATGTGGAAAGGACTAAAATGAAAGAAGTAATCCCTATTGAGTACGGGGAAAAAGAAGGCTATTACTATGCTTTTCATGAGAATGGCCAAATCGCTGTCATGGGCGAGTATCAGTTCGATCACAAAGTGGGGGTTTGGCGGGAATATTACCCTATTCGGAATCGCAGAAAAAGAGAGGTTGACTACGGAAAAGACCCATTCGATGAATCTTATGGTACCTATATACTAAGAGAATGGAACGACAAAGGTGAGCTTATTTACGACAGGGAGCGTTTAATGGTTCAGCTTAAGTAAATCGATTAGTGAAAAGCATCCTCCAAATGTATGACACCGTCATTTTTACTAAGGTCAATAGACACAATATCGAACCTTATTTCCTGCTCCCAATTAGTTTCGATCAAATAAATTTCGGCAGTTTCTATTAGTTTATCGATCTTTTTTTGGGTGACGGCCTCTTCAGGGTAGCCAAATTTGTCATTGGTTCTTGTTTTTACCTCTACAAATACCAGTGTTGTATCAATTTTCGCAATAAGGTCGATTTCGCCCCTTCCAGCCCTGTAGTTTCTTGCTAAAATTTCATATCCCCTCCTTTTGAGATAGCTTTCGGCAATTATTTCTCCCTTTTTACCAACACTTTGGTTATGTGACTTCGCAGGCATTTATATATTTGCGGATTAGATTGATAAAACGTGATACAACTAAAATTATATCCATTAAAGTTTAAAACCATCTTCAAAGATAAAATTTGGGGAGGTCAAAAGATAAAAACGATCCTGGGTAAGGACTTTGGTGACTTGCCTAATTGTGGTGAAACCTGGGAGATATCTGGCGTAGAAGGCAATGTCTCGAAGGTGGCAGAAGGACACCTGGAAGGAATGGATCTGAAAGAATTAATCCAAAAGTTTCAGGCGGGCTTGGTAGGTGAAAAGGTTTATAAAGAGTTTGGCGATGAATTCCCATTGCTTGTCAAATTCATAGATGCCAATGATGATCTGAGTATTCAGGTACACCCTAATGATGAATTAGCCAAAGAGAGGCATAATGGACATGGAAAGACTGAAATGTGGTATATATTTCAAGCAGATCCCGGTGCCGAGTTAATTACAGGCTTTAACCGTAAGATGTCCAAAGAAAAGTTTCAGGACTATTTTGGTAGAGGGCGGATCTTGGATGTGCTCAACCACGAAAAAGTATTCAGTGATGATGTGTTTTATCTTCCCGCCGGCAGGGTGCACACCATTGGAAAAGGTCTATTGTTAGCCGAAATTCAACAAACATCAGATATTACTTATCGGATTTACGACTTCGACAGGGTAGACGACAAAGGCAACAAGCGTGAGCTGCACGTGGAAGAGTCATTGGATGCTATTGACTACTCCTACTATGAACAGTATAAAACGATCTATCAAAATAAAATTAATGAGCCTGTTAAGCTTGTGAAGAGTCCGTATTTCAGGACCAATAAGCTGGAATGCACAAAGGACATAGAGCGCGACTACCATTACCTGGACTCGTTCGTTATTTATGTTTGCATGAGTGGCGAGTTAACGATAAGCTACGATGGCGGAAGTGTGGATGTGAAAATGGGGGATTGTATTCTTTTGCCTGCCGAACTCAAGAAAGTTACATTTGAAACTACTCATGGATTTAAGATGTTAGAATCCTATATCGGTTAAAAATGTCGGCTCCTGCCACCTTAAAAAACACCTCCACTAAAGTGATCTCACTTGGCCTGATCGACTATCAGGAAGCGTGGGACTTTCAAGAAAAGTTGTTCGCTGAGACTGTGGCCAAAAAGATCAGTAATAGGGATCTGCCTGCTGAACAACAGCAACAAACTTCCAATTATCTACTGTTTTGCAGTCACCCACATGTTTTTACACTTGGCAAAAGTGGCAAGCCAGAAAACCTGTTGGTGGACGACGAAAAGCTAGCTGAGATCGGAGCGTCTTATTATAAGATTAACCGAGGCGGCGATATTACCTATCATGGCCCCGGGCAGCTGGTAGTTTACCCGATTCTTGATCTCGATAATTTCTTCACAGATATACATAAGTACCTTCGATTGTTAGAAGAGGCGGTTATTTTGACTTTGGCTGAATATGGCGTCAAAGCCGGGAGGATTCAGGGGCTGACGGGCGTATGGATCGATTTTGAAGAACAGAAAAATCCCAGAAAAATTTGTGCGATGGGAGTGAAGTCAAGCAGGTGGGTAACGATGCATGGGCTTGCGTTCAATATCAATACAGATCTTGATTACTTCAATTATATCGTTCCTTGTGGCATAGATGACAAGGCAGTTACCTCTCTCCAAAACGAACTGGGTCAGCAACAAAATTTACCTGAAGTAGAGCGTAGGTTATTGCAAAATATTGTGAGACTTTTTGAGATTCAGTCATTAGAGCAATGAAAAAAGACATTCCATTTTATCCAGTTGAAGGTGTTGTGCTTGCTGTTGTAAGAAAATCCGATGATTCAGGGTGGTATGTATACCTGATCAACAAGAACAATCAGTCTTTGGAAAATGTGATAGTAACTTCCAAGGGGTATGGGGTAATAGAAGGGGAGCAGAAAAAGACGTCAACTTTACGCCACATGTTTCCTCTTATTAAAACTGGAGCTACTGCATTGATAGAGCCTATCGACCCTCAGGTTTTTGGTCTGAATAACGAATATTGGGTGAGTTACTTTATCGGAAGTCGGGTTTATGATAAAAAATATATTTTCGTTCCTGATACCATTTTGGCAGAAAATATAATGCTAATTGAAGAACTTGGCTTAAAGGGAGTGCTTCATCCGTGATAATTTTCCTATTTTCATAGGAAAAACATCGTGGTATGGCTGATAACTATCCAAATAAACTGCTATTTATTGACATCGAAACTGTTGCCGGCAGTGAAAAATATTCTTCCCTTGACCCTATATGGCAAAAACTTTGGGACAAAAAGGCAACCAGTCTCTCGGGTGGTGATCCAAACTTGAATCCCAGCGAAATGTACACTGATCGGGCTGCGATTTATTCCGAGTTTGGAAAGGTAATCGTCATTGGACTTGGTTATTTTACAATCAACGAAGACAAGTCAACGGAACTGAGGGTAACGTCTTTAAAAAGCGACGATGAACGACAATTGCTAAAAAGCTTTCAGAAGTTACTTAATACGAAATTTACGAAGGGTTACTTTCTCTGTGCTCACAATGGCAAAGAGTTTGACTATCCGTATTTGTGTAGGAGAATGACAATACACGGTATAGCGCTTCCCGATATTCTTCGACTGGAAGGTAAAAAACCATGGGAAGTGCCGCATCTCGATACCATGGAAATGTGGAAATATGGTGATAGAAAAAGTTATACTTCCCTACAACTTCTGACTGCGGCACTGGGAATTCCGTCGCCGAAAGATGATATTGACGGTAGTATGGTGAATGAGGTGTATTATAGCACTGGCGACCTTGACAGGATAGCCCGCTATTGTATGAACGACGTAATTGCTACAGCCCAGGTATTCCTGCGTTTGCATCAGCAATCCACAATCCCAGAGGATAAAATTTTATTAGTCGACTTTACTGAATGAAGTCATCTCCAGGCAGCTTATTATCGATTGCTCACCTCACTGTTCGCAGTGGACAAAATAGCCTTCTTGACGATGTTACCATTGCCCTTGATCCTGGCGAAACCCTGGGGATTCTTGGTGAGAGCGGCGCAGGAAAATCTTTATTGGCAAGGTGCATTTTGCAACTTCAGGATAATCAGCTCATTTGTTCTGGTGATATTTTTTGGCATAGCGAAAAGATTGAAAACCAAATAGAAGCTTTGCGTGGCCGGTCTATCGCTTACATCCCTCAGTCACCATTAGAGGCGAGCTTTCCTGTTACAACGATACGCCAACAATGGGAAGACCAATGTAGCGCCCATGGCATTGCATTTGACAAAGCCAAGGTGATAGCTTTGATCCGCAGTACTGGCATCGAAGAGCCTGAGCGGGTATTGGAAAGTTTGCCTCACCAACTATCGGGAGGGCAATTGCAGCGGCTGCTGGTTGCAATGGCAATGATGGCCCGCCCCAGTCTCATTATTGCTGACGAACCCACTACCGCACTCGACACGGTCAATCAGGCCGCAATACTCCGACTGCTCAATGAGTTTTGCCGAAAGGAAAAAATAGCGCTTATTCTCATTACTCACGACTTATCAATTATTGCTCCGATGTGCAAAAGGCTGTTGGTGTTGAGGCAAGGGAAGGTCGTGGAAATGGGTAAAACCAGCGAAGTAATACAATCGCCACAAAATGCCTATACCTTATCACTGACAAAGGCCCACCGGCGCTTGGGTGAGCGGCTGATAAGCTCTCATTCAGATATTCGCGGAACCGACCCTATTTTATCCGTCAGAAACCTTCATGTGACCTATGAGCCACAGAGGTTTTTTTGGCAAAAGAAATGCGACGTGAACGCACTTCATTCAGTGTCATTTGATTTACATGCGGGAAGCGTGAGTGGCCTGGCAGGGATTTCTGGGGCTGGCAAAACTACCCTCATGCGAGTACTCGGCGGGGTATACCCACAGTATTTTGATAAAGTAGAGTATAAAGGTATACTGCTATCGGAAATGGACAAGAGGCAATGGACGACATACCGAAGGGCCGTTCAGGTGATCTACCAGCACCCGGCAAGTGCGCTGGATCCGAGACAAAATGCCAGGCAAGTACTGAATGAAGCGCTTGATCTTGGTTCCGATGAAACTAAAATTCGAATAAATGACTTATTAGACTGGGTGAAGTTACCTGCTGAACTTTTAGATCGCTATCCCTGGCAATTGTCAGGAGGTGAAAAACAACGTCTGGTTATTGCCAGGTCATTAGCGGTCCAGCCAAATGTTTTACTCTGCGATGAGCCTACTTCCTCGCTGGATCAATCCATTCAAGCTGAAATTCTCGATCTTTTCCTTTACTTGAAAAAAGAGCTTAACTTGTGCATTATGCTGGTGTCGCACAACTTAGCTGCTCTCCGCCACACGTGTGACTACCTGACAGTAATGGCCGACGGTGAAGTAAAAGAAGCGGGAGAGATTGAAAATGTGTTGGGAAACCCAACAACTCACTACACCCAACAGTTAATAAATGCAGACCCTGCATTGACCCATAATTTTTTGTAAGAAAACTCCTACATGAGTAAAAATCATAAAAAGAAAAGAAACAATAGCGGCAATTCCGCTGGACATAAGACTAT
The DNA here is from genome assembly GCA_964351395.1 of uncultured Roseivirgaceae bacterium. Classification (GTDB taxonomy): domain Bacteria; phylum Bacteroidota; class Bacteroidia; order Cytophagales; family Cyclobacteriaceae; genus Imperialibacter. The sequence goes on along the minus strand of CAYGOF010000001.1, from coordinate 338,275 downwards.
ATCAGCAGGCCAAATCAAAGAGTCTGTTTTGCAACTTTTTAGACAACAAACAGGCAAGGCCTGGTCTATCAGGCAAATGATACAAACGCTTGGCGTTCGAGATAAGAAATCTAAAAACCTCGTTTCTGAAGTCGCCTTTAGGCTGGAAGACGAAGGTATTGTCAGCCGAAATAGAGACGGTCGCTTTGTGAGCAAACTAATGCCATCAGCCCTGGTTGGCACGGTGGACCATGTTAACTCCCGGTTTGCCTATATCCTATGCGACGAACTCGATGAAGATGTCTACGTAAAAACGGATGACCTCGCTTTTGCCATTGACGGCGACACCGTAAAATTTGAACTGTCGGGCAAGTTCCACGGCAAGAAGCATCAGGAAGGACGGGTAACCGAGATAGTGCAGCGCAAGAAAGACGAATTCGTTGGCAAACTTCAATTGTCGAAGCGTTTTGCCTTTGTGATTCCCGACAACAGAAAGATACACAACGATATTTTTGTCTACCCAGAGCATATCAACAATGCGGACACAAATGACAAAGTCATTGTAAAAATTGAGCGCTGGCATGACCGTACCAACAAAAGCCCTGTTGGTAAAGTAGTACGGGTACTTGGCAAAGCGGGAGAAAATGAAGCCGAGATTCACTCTATAATGGCGGAGTTTGACCTCCCCTTCACATTTCCCGAATCAGTAATTGCCGAAGCTGAAAAAATATCAGAGGTTATTCCGGAAAAGGAAATCGCCGCAAGGAGAGACTTTAGAAACGTTACCACCTTTACGATTGATCCGGAAGACGCTAAGGATTTTGATGACGCATTGTCAATCAGTTTCTTAGAGAACGGCAATTACGAAATAGGTGTACACATTGCCGATGTAACGCACTATGTGAAGGAAGAAACTATTTTGGAAAAGGAAGCTTATTCCAGAGCCACTTCTGTCTACCTGGTGGACCGCACAGTGCCCATGTTGCCTGAGAAGCTATCAAATGCCTTGTGTTCCTTACGTCCTAATGAAGATAAACTGACCTTTTCAGCTGTTTTCGAAATGGAAGCCTCTGGAAAAATTGTTAAAGAGTGGTTCGGTAGAACTGTGATCCATTCTGACCGACGCTTTGCTTATGAGGAGGCTCAGGCGATTATAGAAGCAGGTGTTGGCGACTATTACAAAGAGCTTTTGGTTTTCAATACGCTCGCTAAGATTATCCGAAAAAAGCGCTACAAGCAGGGTGCCATCAATTTTGAAACAGTAGAAGTCAAATTTAAATTAGACGAGCAAGGTAAGCCACTTGGGATCGTTCCTAAAGTCAGGAAAGATGCCCATAAGCTTATAGAAGAGTTTATGCTGCTGGCTAATAAGAAGGTAGCTGAGTTTGTTTTCAATCAGAAAACAGACAGTGGCCGGAAAACTTTCGTGTATCGAACGCACGATTCGCCTAATGAGGAGAAGCTTAACAACTTCACACTTTTTGCCAAAAAGTTTGGTCATAAGATCGACCTAACGGACGAAAACCTCTCATCGTCACTGAATCAATTGATCGATGAAATAGAAGGAAAGCCGGAGCAAAATGTACTTACTTCATTGGCCATTCGAAGCATGGCGAAAGCCAAGTATACGACTACTGCTAATGGCCACTTTGGATTGGCTTTTGCTCATTATTCACATTTTACGTCCCCTATTCGTCGTTACCCCGACATGATGGTGCACAGGTTGCTGGCTCAATACCTGGATGGAGCAAAGTCAGCTGAGCAGGATAAGTATGAACCCATGTGCGTGCATAGTTCTGAGCGTGAAAAGAGGGCGGCAGATGCTGAAAGAGCCTCTATTAAATACAAGCAGGTAGAATTTATGTCGATGGCCGCTGATAAGATTTTTGATGGCATTGTAGCAGGCGTAACGGAATGGGGCATCTATGTTGAAATTATCGAAACTAAATGTGAGGGTATGGTGAGATTAGCCGACCTGAATGACGATTTCTACGAATTTGATGAACAAAATTATAGAATCATTGGTCGCAATAACAAGAGGATGATCACCCTGGGCGACGAAGTAAAAGTAAGAGTAACGAATACGGATATCGACCGTCGAACCATCGATTTGGAATTTGCAGAAGAAAAATGACAGAACTTCTCCGCCAGTACGCTCAGCTACTCAATCAGGAGCTGGCAAAATTTGAATTTGGCAAACACCCGAAAGAACTTTACGAGCCCATTTCCTATATCATGGACCTGGGAGGCAAGAGAATGCGGCCGATACTGGCCCTGCTGGCTTACAAACTCTATCAGGACGATGTGCAGGAAGTGCTCCGCCCCGCCCTTGCTGTTGAGGTGTTTCATAACTTCACCCTGATGCACGATGACATCATGGACAACGCTCCCTTACGACGCGGTCAGGCCACTGTGCATGAAAAATGGAATAATAATGTCGCTATTCTTTCTGGCGATACGATGCTTGTGAAGGCCTATGACTTGTTGTTGGAGGTGCCATCGGAGAAGCTTCCCTCTATCGTTCGTTCTTTCAACAAATGTGCCGTGGAAGTCTGCGAAGGACAGCAGATAGATATGAACTTCGAGACGCTGGAAAAAGTAGCAGAAGCGGAATACATTGAAATGATCAGGCTCAAAACCGCCGTTCTGCTTGGTTTTAGTTTAGAACTGGGAGCTGTACTGGGTGGTGCTTCAACGGAGGAGGCCGAGCTTTTGAAAGCTTTCGGGGAAAATATTGGTATTGGGTTTCAGCTAAAAGACGATCTTTTGGACGTCTACGGTGATCAGTCAAAGTTCGGCAAACAGGTGGGTGGTGATATTATTGCCAATAAAAAAACGTTTTTACTGATCAATGCGCTTGAAAAAGCGAGTGGAGATGACAAACGACAGCTGGAAAACTGGCTGATGATGAAGGCATTCGACAAGGAAGAGAAGGTGACTGCCATTAAGTCAATTTATGACCGAACTGGGATCAGAGAGCTTACAGAAAGTAAAATGAATAGTTACTTTGATCTTGGTCTTAGCCAACTTGCCGAGCTCCCAATACCCGAAAATAAGAAGCAGACCATGAAAGACTTTGCCAATTATTTGATTGCTAGAGAAAGTTGATTTAGCAGCAGCGTAAATATCCCGAACCTACTATGAGTCCTACTCTAATAATTCTGATCGTCACGGTTGTTATCTCTATTATGGGGCTAAACAACCCTGGCTTGCTTTACAAATTGACCATGAGTCCCTACGCCATTAAAGAGAAGGGGGAATATTGGCGTTTTCTTACCTCAGGCTTTGTCCACAATAGCTGGATGCACCTTGGGTTTAACATGTTCACTTTCTTTTTCTTTGGTCAGGCGGCTGAGCAAATTATAGGGTTTTATTCCGGAGGAAGCAGCGTTCAATTTATCATTTTCTACTTAATAGCAATTTGCCTATCGGACGTTCCCAGCTATTTTAAGTACCGAAACAGTGTTAATTATCAATCGCTTGGAGCGTCCGGTGGAGTTACTGCGGTGGTGTTTTGCAGCATACTTTTCAATCCGCTGAACAAAATCTACCTGTTCGGTATCATAGGACTGCCAGGCTTTATTTTAGGGGCATTGTATCTTTTGTATACCATCAATCAATCGCGACAAATGAGTGATAACATTAATCACATGGCGCACTTGATGGGAGCTATTGTCGGTATTATTTATAGTATTATCATCCACCCTGGAGTATTGGGCGATTTCTTCGAGCAAGTGATGAGCTATAAAATTTTCTAGGGCCTAATTAGTGCCGTTTGGATCTGGTTCCAAAGAAGAATCGGCATTTTTGTTTCTGGTACCAGCGGCAAAAAGGAAAGCCAGACCAACTACCGCCACAGCGGGCACTACCATGACCATGATATTTCGGCCTACACCGCTATCCTTTTTTTGCTTGCCGAATATGCCTTTTTGGGTAAGTTTTTCAGTAAGGTTTTGATGGCCACCCATCCGCTTCTTTTTCTCTTTGTGTCGTTTCTTTTTCTTCTTCCCCGGGCCCATTGTTCCTAAAAGGCCTTCGGCTGATTCTTCCACTACTTCAAGGGATCCCGCAATATTATTTTCGTTGAGGGGTGGATTTTCTATAGCAGACGATTCAGCCACCCTGAAATGAGGGGCAATGCTGGCTGATAGCTGCAGCGGCATACAGAAAAGCAAAAGATAGGCACACCCTACGAAAGAAAATTTGCGCATTGAGCTAAATCGTTTGGTGCAAATTAACGATAAAAATGGAACAGTTGTACACTATCACGGAAATTAGACTCTAAAAAATGTGCAGTTTATTATTGGTAAATTGATATATGACCCAACTTTTTGACAAAAGAAAGGCAAATCTTTTCGTTGATAGAGACAGCCCGCAAAATACGAACGTGTCAATAGAACAAAAAAGCCCTGTCGATTACTCAACAGGGCTTCCTATTAAAATTGTTTGGTCAATTACTTCGCAGCAACGGGCTCGATAGATACAAATGATCTGTCTTTGTAGCCTTTCTTGAAGTTAACTGTGCCTTCCACTAGTGCAAACAGGGTGTGGTCTTTGCCCAATCCTACGTTTTCACCTGGGTGATGGGTAGTGCCTCTCTGACGAACAAGGATATTTCCTGCTTTTGCCATCTGACCACCAAATACTTTCACGCCTAGTCTTTTGCTATGCGATTCACGGCCGTTTCTGGAACTACCTGCGCCTTTCTTGTGTGCCATGGTTTCTTCTTATTTAATGTTCTCGATTAAAACCTTTGTAAACTGCTGACGGTGACCGTTCTTCTTCTTGTAGCTCTTACGACGCTTCTTCTTGAAGACAATCACTTTGTCACCTTTAACGTGTCCAAGGATCTTACCTGACACTTTCACTCCTTTTACGGTAGGAGTACCAACCGCTACTTTGCCGTCATTGTCGACAAGTAGTACATTTTCAAATTCGACGGAAGCGCCTTCTTCGCCTGCCATTTTAGGGGCATAAACGAATTGGTCTTTTGTTACTTTGAACTGCTTTCCGGCGATGTCTACGATAGCGTACATATCCGTTGTTTAAAACTTTTATTATGAAAAGGACTGCAAAGGTATACTTATAATATTTATTTTACAAGCATCCTTTTAAGAGATAACACCTAAATGTACCATGAAAATATTTTAACTTTTTTTCGACCTCAATTCCGACGAAAATAAAATGAAGTGGTAGTTCCGCTAGAATCCCATAAGCTTTTAATTTTCAGTAGGTTATGGTTGTTTTTGTATTATTTCAATAGACATGTTTTGTTGTTCAAAGTGCTTTTGATTTTTTGAACCGTTTTCACATATTTGTACTGCTTGTTTTTGGAGGGGGTTTCACCCTCTTCAGGCCTATCCAGCCAGGCCTTTCGTTTTTAAATACATAATAGTACTATTCCAAGATATCACCGCTAATTACGTCGCGGTGGCTCTGTTTCATTGTATTTAAAGAGAGCGGCTAAATAGGGGAGGAAGTAAGACCAGGAAAAATAAGATTTTGAATTAGTAACAAGTAGTTAAATTATGTCGATAACAGCAATTGAGGAGCCGATACTAAAAGAGGACAATAGCAGGTTCGTTCTCTTCCCCATCAAACACCACGATATCTGGGAGTTTTACAAAAAAGCTGAAGCAAGCTTTTGGACTGCTGAGGAAATTGACCTTAGTCATGACCTAAAGGACTGGGCCAATATGAATGAAGGTGAACAGCACTTCATTAAGCACGTATTGGCTTTCTTTGCTGCTAGTGATGGGATTGTTAACGAAAACCTTGCAGAAAACTTTGTATCCGAGGTACAGTATACCGAAGCGAAGTTTTTCTATGGTTTTCAGATTGCTATAGAAAACATTCATTCCGAAACTTACTCGTTGTTGATCGATACCTATGTGAGAGACTCCAAGGAAAAGGATGTGCTGTTCAATGCCATCGACACCATGGATTCTGTAAAGAAAAAGGCCGATTGGGCTTTGCGTTGGATCGATGAAGGTTCTTTCCAGGAGAGACTTGTAGCATTCGCCGCTGTAGAAGGTATTTTCTTCTCAGGAAGCTTTTGCTCTATCTTCTGGTTAAAGAAGAGAGGATTGATGCCAGGCCTGAGCTTTTCAAATGAGTTGATCTCCCGTGATGAAGGGCTGCATTGCGACTTTGCTTGTTTGTTGTACAACAACCATGTGAAGAATAAGCTTCCTAATGAGACCATTCAAAAGATTATCGCTGACGCAGTAGAAATTGAGAAAGAGTTTGTAACTGATTCACTTCCGGTGAAATTGATCGGTATGAACTCAGAATTGATGTGTCAGTATATTGAATTTGTTGCCGATAGGTTGTTGAGCGAACTCAACTGTCCTAAGCTGTATAATTCAACCAATCCATTCGATTTCATGGAAATGATTTCGCTTCAGGGTAAAACCAACTTTTTTGAGAAGAGAGTGGCTGAATACCAGAAGGCAGGTGTCATGAATAATAATGACAAGGACTCGCATAAGTTTTCACTAGACGAAGAATTTTAATAACCACCACCAATACCTGATAAACCACAGATATGTTAGTAATTAAAAGAGATGGTCACAGAGAGACAGTGAAATTTGACAAGATCACTGCCAGAATAGAGAAACTCTGCTACGCACTCAATGCAGATTATATCAGCCCGGTTGAAGTTGCCATGAAGGTAATCAACGGCTTATATGATGGAGTTTCCACTCAGCAGCTAGATAACCTGGCAGCTGAAACGGCGGCTAGCATGGCCACCAAGCATCCAGACTATGCGATCCTGGCTGCTCGTATTGCTGTCAGCAACCTTCACAAGGTGACAAGCAAGTCGTTCTCCAATACCATGAAAAGGCTTTACACCTATGTAGATCCTAAAACTGGTGAGAATGCACCTTTGATTTCCAAGGAAGCATGGAAGGTAATCAAAGAGAATGCGGCGCATCTTGACTCCTCTATTATATATGACCGTGACTTCGGTTACGATTATTTCGGATTCAAAACACTAGAGCGCTCATACCTTATCAGGTTGGATGGGCAAGTGGTGGAACGCCCTCAGCACATGCTGATGAGAGTAGCTGTGGGTATTCACATGAATGATATCGATTCAGTGATTGAAACCTATAACCTGCTTTCAGAGAAGTGGTTTACACATGCGACGCCTACGCTTTTCAATGCTGGTACGCCAAAGCCTCAGCTTTCTTCATGTTTCCTTCTGCAAATGAAGGACGACAGCATCGATGGTATTTACGATACTTTGAAGCAATGTGCGAAAATTTCTCAGTCCGCTGGTGGTATCGGATTGAGCATTCACAATGTGAGAGCAACAGGTTCTTATATCAGGGGAACCAATGGTGTATCTAACGGGATCATCCCGATGCTTCGTAATTTTGATATGACAGCCCGCTATGTGGATCAGGGTGGTGGAAAGCGCAAAGGAAGCTTTGCGATTTACCTGGAGCCATGGCATGCGGATATATTCGACTTCCTTCAGTTGAAGAAAAACCATGGTAAGGAGGAGCTTAGGGCCCGTGACTTGTTCTATGCGCTTTGGATTCCGGACCTTTTCATGAAGAGAGTAGAATCAAACAGCGAATGGTCACTGCTTGATCCTAACGAATGCCCAGGCCTTTCTGATTGTTGGGGAGAGGAATTTGAGCGTTTGTATGAGAAGTACGAAAAAGAAGGCAAAGCAAGACGTTCAGTAAAAGCACAGGAGCTTTGGTTCGAAATATTGGAAGCCCAAATTGAGACCGGCGTTCCTTACATGCTTTTCAAAGATGCGGCGAACAGAAAGTCGAACCAGAAAAACCTGGGTACAATCAAGTCGTCTAACCTATGTACCGAAATTATCGAGTACACGGCTCCAGATGAAGTAGCTGTTTGTAACCTGGCATCATTGTCACTTCCTAAGTTTGTGGATGAAGAAGGTAACTTTGACTTCAAGAAGCTTTATGAAATAACGAAAGTGGCAACCAAAAACCTGAACAAGGTGATTGATGTCAACTACTACCCAGTGCCAGAGGCTCGTAATTCCAACATGCGCCACCGTCCTATCGGACTAGGTGTGCAGGGGTTGGCTGATGCATTCATCTTGATGCGCTTCCCATTTGAGTCTCCAGAGGCGAAGCAACTTAACAAAGACATCTTTGAGACCATCTACTTTGCAGCCATGGAAGCTTCTATGGAAATAGCGAAAGTTGAGGGTCCTTATGAGACATTTAAAGGGTCGCCTACTTCTAAAGGAATTTTCCAGTTCGACATGTGGGGGGTAACTCCAGACAGCGGTCGTTGGGATTGGGAGAAGTTGAAGCAGGATGTGAAGAAAAACGGTGTGCGTAACTCGTTGCTAGTGGCGCCAATGCCAACAGCTTCTACTTCGCAGATTCTTGGTAACAACGAATGCTTCGAGCCATATACTTCCAACATCTATACCCGTCGTGTATTGTCAGGGGAATTCATTGTGGTGAACAAGCACCTATTGAAAGACCTGATCAAGCTGAACCTTTGGAATGAGGACATGAAGAATCAGCTGATGGGAGAGAATGGGTCGATACAGAACCTTCCTGGTGTACCTGATGATATCAAGGAACTATACAAGACTGTATGGGAAATTTCTCAAAAGACGATTTTGGAAATGGCAGGAGACCGTGGACCGTACATTTGCCAGAGCCAGAGTCTGAATATTCACATGCTGAACCCTAACTTCGGTAAGCTTACTTCTATGCACTTCACTGCCTGGAAATTAGGCTTGAAGACGGGTATGTACTACTTGAGAACGAAGGCAGCATCTGATGCTATCAAGTTTACTGTAGAAAAACAAAAGAATAAAGTCCCTACGGCAGCTGAGCTAGAGGAGATGGATGCTAAAAATCAAGCAGACATGTCGTGCTCCCTGGATGATCCAGACTCTTGCGAGTCTTGTAGCGGATGATGAAATGATTATTAATTCTGTTCGTTAAATGACCCCTTTTCAGCAATGAAAAGGGGTTATTTTTTGCTTTAGGGTTTAAGAGCCGCAGAATTCCACAATGCCTTCTTTGATCCTCTTGAAAATTTCGTCTCTTATCTCGTCATTTTCTTCCAGCAAGGTCATGCGGAAGCCCATGAGATCCGAGCAGAAAGAGGAAATAGGCACCAGGCATACCTGCTTGGCTGCTAGCAGGTAATAGACAAACTTTTTGTCCATCTCCATAGGGCCGTTATTGCTTGCCAACCAGCCATCGAGCAGCTCGTTTACCTTTGGGTCCTTTATTTCCATTGATTGACCTGGCTTTAAGGCTTCTGGTTTGAAGATCATGGTGTTATAGAAAGCCCCATTGGTTTCGTTGAAGGTGATGTAGGGATTGTCTTTGAAGGTTTTTGACAAGAAGGCACTTCTTTCGCCAATTCGTTTGTTCGTTTCTTTGATGAAATCGGGATACCTGCTATCCGACATAATCCGGGGGATGGCTCGTTGCGGTAACTTGGTAGAACTCACCTCAATCATCTTGGCGTTGTCGATCGTCTGACACAGCCTGGCGAATTCTGCATCCTTATCGCGGTTGTAATACTCCGCCCACCCGCACCGGGCGCCCGGCCAGGGAAATTCTTTGGAAATACCCTTTAACGACATGGCCGGTACATCTCCAATTACTTCGGCTAATGAGCAGGTATCGGCATTGTTGTAGATGATGTTCATGTAGATTTCATCACAGACAATGAAGAGCTTGAATTCTTTGGCAATGGCGACCATCCTTTCCAGAATTGGCTTAGGGTATACCATGCCGGTGGGGTTGTCTGGATTGATGATCAATATGCCGACAATATTGGGATTGTACTTTACCTTATTATACAGGTCATCCATGTCAGGATACCAGGAGTTTTCTGGATCCAACTTGTACGTAAGCGGGTGGCTATTGGCATGTGATGCTTCCGCTGAAGAATGAGTGGAGTAGGCGGGTGAAGGGCCAATTACCCTTGCCGAAGGAATGAGGTACTGGTAGATTTTGGCTATCGCATCACCCAGGCCATTAAAAAATGTGATATCGTCGGCTGTAATTTGAACTCCCCCTTTTTCGTTGCTCCTGTCTGCCAGAAACTTGCGGGTTTCTAATACTCCTTTGGAATGACTGTATCCAAAAGTCTCATCTTCGAACAAAAGCCCTGCTATTATCTCCTTGATCCAGGCCGGTAGCTTACGGTTTTTTTGGATAGGGTCGCCGATATTTTCCCACAGGATATTGTAACCGAGCTTTTCGAGCTGCTCGGCTTTTCTAACAATGCCTCTTATTTCATAAGAAAGTTCATTGGCCCCTTCACGAAGTAGTTTCTGACGCATATGATGAATTTACAGGCCCGAAGTAAGGTAGATTAGGGTATTTAGTAAAGACGAGGCCGGAAAACTTTCTCGAATCGTTCTTTTAATCCATTTAGCATGGGTAAACTGGCTTAAAAACTGATCAGCCAACAAATATTTGCAAAATACATCAGCTTTGAGTCGTTTGTTATGTTGAAAAAGTGCGTTATAATCATTTGCATGTTGTCTTCAATCTAAAATGCTGTTAAATTAATTAAAAAAAAAGGATGCAATAGATGGCTTTTTCGTAACATTTTTCATTTTGCGCCATCCAGTTTAATGTAGGTTTTACTTTCTCTCTATGCTGAATGCCTTATTGATGAATTGCTGGAGGTTATTGGCCTTCATGCCTGTGTTGCCAAGACTGATATTGTTCTCAGCTATTTTCGTGTTTTCAATTTCAGCACCTGTTCAATGCCAGATCATTTCAGGTGTAGTCACCAGCAGCCAAAATGGCGAGGTGCTCCCTTTTGCCAATGTATTTATAAATAATTCTACAGAAGGCGTTTCCACGGACCAGTACGGGATGTTTTCATTGACGACTTCCTCCTTGGGCCCCGTAGAGGTAGTGGTTTCTTATGTAGGTTTCGTGACTCAATCGAAAGTAATTGAAATCACACCGGGTCAAGATAGTCGGGAAGATTTTGCGCTTGACCCACTCGAAAAGCAGCTGACTGAGGTGGAGGTAATTTCTAAGGGGGACAAGAAATGGGAGAAGCAGCTAAAAGAATTTGAGGAGGTTTTTTTAGGTGAATCTCGAGATTCCATAGCTGCTCAGACCATGATAACTAATCCTTGGGTGATCGATTTTGAAGAGAGGAAGAGGCGCAAAACTGGGAAATATCTATATGCCCAATCTACTACACCCATCGAAATTGACAATGAGGCCTTGGGCTATACACTTAGCTATTTGCTACAAAACTTTGAGGTCTCTAAAACTGGTTATCAATACCTTGGGAAGGCCCACTTTACTGAAAAAGATACCACAGACGACAGGCTTAGGCTAAAATGGCAAACGAACAGACAGCTTGCTTACCATGGTTCGGAAATACACTTTCTCAAGGCAATGCTTGATCGAAACCTTGGTAGTGAAGGTTTTAAAATGTTCGAGAGCCTTCCAGCAGACGCAGGGCGACCCTGGAGTGGTAGTTTTCTGACTGAGATAGGAAAGTCAATACTACCTCTGGCAGTTGATTCGGTGAAGGTTTTTAAAACTGGAATAGGCAGCTTCAAGCTTGTATATGATGGTAAGATTGAAATTCACTTTTCTAAAGAAGTTTCCCGCAATGTGTACTATAAGGACGTTTACTACCCGATAAGCTGGATAGAGTTCAAAAACGATACGCTGGAGGTAAATGCCGATGGTGTGCCTATTTACCCTGAGCAGCTTATCGTTTCCGGTAAAATGTCGCAAGAGCGAATCCCCTATATGCTCCCTAACGATTATTCAATCCAAAATGAGGTGGGCTTTCTAAGTTTTGTAGAAGCAAATAGGTTGAACAGTTTGAGAGAGAAACCCTATTTATACTCAGACAAGCCATATTACTATACTGGCGAATATATTTGGTTCAATAGTCGAATGCTTTACAAAGATTTCGGGGTCATGGACACGTTGAGCAAAGTGCTGTATGTGGACCTTATTCGAACCGATAGCAGGTTGGCAATTCAATCGGTCATGTTGCCGATGGAAGACGGAATGGCCAATGGTTATTTTAAACTACCTGGTAATTTAAATCCCGGTGACTATTGCCTTCGAGCCTACACGAACTGGATGCGCAATTTTAGTGAGCCGGAATACACGTACCTGCCCTTGCCTGTGCTCAGCATCTTTGCAAAACCTGCTGCTCAAAAGCCTACGGACCTGGTTAACCACCCTGAAATATTGGTGAGTATCACTTCCGAAGAGCCAGTCTATCCCCACAGGAAGCCAATAAATCTTGAGATCAAACTTACAAATGGTGATGGGAGTCCAGTATTGGGTGATATGACAGTATCAATTACTGACACTCTGCAAGTGCCTTCTCTTGGCAATTTTTCGAATCTGGTCTCCGCCTATTCATGGACTTCATCTCCCAGGAAATACCCCAACAAACATGGCAGTGAGTATCCCATTGAATATGGGATCAGTCTGAGCGGGCAATTTGTATCCAAAGGGGTTCCGGAGCAGGCCTTCATAAGTATTGTCCAGGGCAACTGGGAAGATTACGGGATTATTAGAACTGACTCGAGCGGAAGGCTTTGGGCCAGTGGACTTCAATTCAATGACACCGCGACAGTGTCTTTAGCAGGGCTGGATCCCAGGACAAATGGTTCATTTGGCACTTTTTTGCTGGATGACAAAACAAGTCCGGGAATTGCAAAGGACCTTCCGGTCAGGAAATTACAGCTTAAAAGACAAACGACGCTTCAACGCGAATACAATCTCAACTTTGGGAATGACTATACCCTGTTACCTGAAATAGAGGTGAAAGGCAAAAAAGTGGACTTGTCGCTGAAAGATAATTTTGGATACCCACAAGGGGACAGGATTGTTTCGAGAGACCGTTTGGCAAAGTATCCTCAAATGCAAGCTGGAGCACTCATTGGCATGCTGGTTCCAGGTGCAAGCCCAGATGGCACAAGAGTGATGCCGGCCATTTTTCAGGCGCCCTTGCCTCTACTAGTCGTTGATGGTATCCCGCAGTTGACCTTTGATAAAACTGAGTTACGTGAAGTGCTACAATCTTTTTATGCCTATGACCTTGAGTCGATAAATGTATATACCACAACCAGGCATTTGTTTGGACTTCGGGCAGCTGGTGGTGTGATTGCCCTCAAAACACGGGGAGTGACAGACCATGCGATAGTAAAAGTTGACCGTTTTTTGAGTAAAGAAGGCTACAATGACTATGTCGTGGAAGGGTACCAAAAACCCTTGGAGTTTCCCTCTCCTGACTATTCGCTTTCGAAAGAAAGCTATTCCGATCCTGATTTTCGTTCTACGCTCTACTGGAGCCCAAATTTGAAAACCAATAATGATGGGATTGCGACTGTTTCATTCTACTCAGGGGACCTTGATACTGTTTATCGTGTGTTGGTGGAAGGATTCACAGAAGACCATATTCCGTTTCGATTTGTAAAATACCTGAGCGTGAAACAATAGAAGCCCTATTTGTTCACAAATAAGGCTTCCAATTTTCCGACCAAATACGAGCTGCTACTTAAGCTTTTTTGCTCCTTCGATAATTTCCTGTACTATTTCAGGGTTCAATAAAGTAGAAATATCTCCAAGGTTAGAAACATCGCCTTCGGCTGTTTTTCGTAGGATACGGCGCATGATTTTACCTGACCTGGTTTTAGGAAGCCCTGGCACAATTTGTATTTTGTCCGGCTTAGCAATCGGCCCAATGATCTTGCTGACCGTTTCCCTAATCTCATTGATAAGATTCTGTTCTGTTCTATTGCTCATGTCTGCAATAACAAAGGCATAAATTCCCTGTCCTTTGATGTCGTGAGGATAACCAACCACGGCTGATTCAACCACCAGCGGGTGTTCGTTAATTGCGTTTTCTACTTCCGCAGTGCCCATTCTGTGGCCAGATACGTTAATTACATCGTCGACACGGCCAAGAATTCGGTAGTATCCATCTTCATCTCTTTTTACCCCGTCGCCTGTAAAATAAAGTCCTGGATAAGTGCCGAAATAAGTTTGTCTGCACCTTTCGTGGTCGCCATAGGTAGTTCGAAGCATCCCAGGCCAGGGGTACTTAATACATAGGTTCCCCTCTACACTCTTGCCTGTCAGTTCTTTGCCTTCAGGATCAACAATAACAGGTTGAATGCCAGGCAGTGGCAAGGTGGCGTAAGAAGGTTTCGTTGGAGTCACTCCAGGGATCGGCGAAATCATCATGCCACCCGTTTCCGTTTGCCACCAGGTGTCAACCAGAGGGCATCTGTTCTTACCAATATGGTCATGGTACCAGTGCCATGCTTCTTCATTGATCGGTTCACCGACGGAGCCAATAACTTTCAACGAATCAAGCTTATAGGGAGCTACAGGATCAAGCCCATACGCCTGAAGGGCTCGAATGGCTGTGGGAGCCGTGTAGAACTGGTTCACTTTGTATTTGTCGATCACTTCCCAGAAGCGACCAGGATGCGGGAAGGTAGGAACACCTTCAAACATCAATGTGGTAGCTCCTGCCAGAAGTGGGCCGTACACGATATAAGAATGCCCAGTGATCCAGCCAATGTCGGCCGTACACCAGTAAACATCTCCTGCACTGTATTGGAAAACGTTCTGGAATGTGTATTGAGAATAAACCATGTACCCGCCGCAAGTGTGCACCACCCCTTTTGGTTTACCGGTGGACCCACTGGTGTAGAGAATGAATAGCAGGTCTTCGGCATCCATTTCTTCGGCCTTATTTTCTTTCGAAACACCTTCGATGGCTTCGTGCCACCAGAGGTCTCTCCCCGGCTTCATTTTTACATCAGAGCCTGTTCTTTGGTAAACGATTACCTTTTCGATGGTCGTGGTTTTTTCCAATGCTTCATCTACGACTCCTTTTACGTCAATGGCCTTATTGCCGCGGAAATTTCCGTCAGAAGTAAGGACCATTTTCGCCTGGCAATCGTTGATTCTGTCTGCCAGAGAGCTAGAGCTGAAGCCAGCAAAAACTACTGAGTGTACAGCGCCTATTCTGGCACAGGCCATCATGGCCACGGCTGCTTCAGGCACCATCGGCATATAGATGATGACACGGTCGCCCTTCTTCACACCATTTTTTTTCATGGTGTTGGCAAACTGACAAGTCATTTCATATAATTCACGAAGCGTGATAGTTCTGTTTTTATCATTTGGATCGCTAGGCTCCCAGATAATGGCAGGATGATCACCGAGAGTGAACAGGTGGCGCTCAAATATATTTTCTGTGATATTGAGTTTTCCGTTCAAAAACCACTTGATAGTGGGCTTGTGGAAGTCCCATTCCACTACCTTGTCCCATTTTTTTCTCCAGAAGAAGTTCTCGGCTATCCTTGACCAAAAAGCCTCTGGTTCATTGACACTTTTCTGATACTCATGTATATACCCGCTTAGGGTTTGTATTTTATCCATCATCGCAACTTCCTTTCAGTAAAGTATGTGTGTTTAAGACTAAGAACTCAAGTTACCCAAAAGCAAAAAGCTTCACAAACCCATTTCTGTAAATGAAATGGTAAATTGTTGGCGCACACACTAACTATGTGTGGCAGCTCCAGCTCCCCTGGGGTACCTGATGCTTTCCACCATTTCTTGTACTTCCTCAGGGGGTGCAGGCGTAAACCTTGACACGATAAGTGACACAGCAAAGTTGACAAACATGCCAGCTGTGCCAAATCCTTCTGGTGAAATACCAAACCACCAGTCGGCAGATGTAGTTGGTCCGCCGATCCAGCCAAGTTTGTACCGCATCATATAGAAAAGTGTGATGCTAAGGCCCGCAATCATACCGGCGATGGCTCCTTCTTTGTTCATGCGTTTGTAGAAAATGCCCATAATAATGGCAGGAAAAAAAGACGCCGCAGCAAGGCCAAATGCCAGCGCCACTACAGCGGCCACAAAGCCCGGAGGGTTAATGCCAAAGTAGCCTGCAACAATCACGGCGAGGAAAGCTGCGCCTCTTGCAAACCAAAGTTGGTTTTTGTCGGACAGGTCCGGCGCGATTTGCTTTTTGATCAGGTCGTGGGCGATAGAAGTAGAGATCACTAAAAGTAATCCCGCGGCAGTGGACAAGGCAGCTGCTAAACCACCTGCAGCCACCAGGGCAATGACCCAATTGGGTAATCTGGCTATTTCTGGGTTGGCAAGCACCATGATATCGGGATCAATGATCAGCTCGTTGGTATTGGCATCAGCCACGTAATTGACCAGGCCATCGTTGTTTTTGTCATCGAATTTGATCAATCCTGTCGTTTCCCAATTGGCAAACCACTCTGGCAGACTCGAATATTCTTTGTTTTGAACAGTGGTGATAAGATTGGTTCTGGCAAATGCAGCAATGGCAGGTGCGGTGGTATAAAGAATCGCAATGAAGATAAGTGCATAGCCGGCTGAAATTCGGGCATCCTTTACCCTGGGCACTGTGAAAAACCTTACGATGACATGGGGAAGGCCTGCGGTTCCGATCATTAGAGCCGCGGTGATGAACGTCAGGTCAATCATCGATTTCTTACCCGTTGTATAGGCAGCGAAGCCTAATTCCTGATGTAATCCGTCTAGCTTGTCTAGCAGGTAGGTGCCGTCAGCTAGTTCGCTACCGAAGCCCAACTGAGGGATGGGATTGCCGGTCATGATGAGCGATATAAAGATCGCAGGCACCATATAAGCAAAAATGAGCACACAGTACTGCGCTACCTGTGTGTAAGTAATACCCTTCATTCCACCGAGCACGGCATAAATCAGTACGATGCACATGCCAATGATCACGCCGGTATTGATATCTACTTCAAGAAAACGAGCGAACACAATGCCCACTCCCCTCATTTGTCCGGCCACATAAGTGAATGAAACGAACAAGGCGCAGATAACTGCCACTGTTCTCGCCAGGTTGGAATAATACCTGTCACCTATAAAGTCTGGTACTGTGAACTTACCGAACTTTCGCAGATAAGGGGCTAATAGCAAAGCGAGAAGCACATATCCGCCGGTCCAGCCCATGAGGTAAACTGTGCCGTCGTAGCCCATGAAAGAAATAAGGCCAGCCATTGAAATAAATGAAGCGGCCGACATCCAGTCGGCGGCTGTTGCCATCCCATTGGCAAGTGGAGACACCCCGCCTCCTGCCACGTAAAATTCTTTGGTGGTGCCGGCTCTTGACCAAATGGCAATGCCGATATAAATCGCGAAAGTGATACCTACGATGAGATAGGTCCAGGTTTGTACATCCATAGTTAAGAAGGTTAAAGCAGGTTATTTTTCGTCAACATCGTATTTCTTGTCCAGTTTGTTCATCCAGCGGACGTATAAAAAAATAAGGACGACGAAGATGTAAATGGAGCCTTGCTGAGCAAACCAGAACCCTAGTTTGAAGCCGCCGATCCTGACAGTATTGAGAGTGTCAACGAAGAAAATTCCGAAGCCAAACGACGCAAGGAACCAGATGATGAGGAGTATGGAAAGGTAGCGAAGGTTTCTTTGCCAGTATTGTTTGTGCCATTTGTCTTCCATTACTAGACTTATTTAGTGTGTTTAGCGTTAAGTGAGCACCTTGAAAAGTGCTCCAATCAGTAAGGTACTAAAACAAGGGAAATAATGTAATGGAGAAGGGTATTAGTGGTCAATAATCAGGTAGTGAAGGAGGTGGCTGAGTATCACTCGTCATTGCCCTTGTCTTTCAAAAGTTTCCTTAGCTCGATAGTGCTTACGATATCTTCGTCAGCGCCCTGGCTGCGCTTGATTTGCTCAATGTATTGCCTTTCTTTTTCCTTGAGGGCTGTAACGAGTTCATATTCATTCGCATATTCCACAAAGGCTGTGTCGGGTGCCCAAAACTTGATAAATTCGTCGACTTCTGTTTGAAGCAATGAGGTATTATTTGTCACAAATCGGGGGTTGAGGCGATTTTTGATAAAAAACTCATACTTGGCTATCCGAAATTCTTCTTTCCTTATTTTTTCTAACTTCTTCAGTTGCTGGTATTCGCTGTTGAATTGGGCAGCCAGCAAAGTAAGCGCACCGCTGAATCCTACGGACACACCAGCACCTCCTGGGCTCATGCTTAGCCCGGGTTTATAGTAGCCAGGCTCCAGTTCTTTTTCTTTGAACTTATCGTAAGGGATCCGTTCATGATCGTAAAATCCTTCCATGGGCATCTTCCCATAAATGGTGATCCCCTCCAGTTGAACCAAATCTTCAGACATGAAAATTACATGTTCGATTTTTCTATTGGCAGGGATGTCCGTAAAAAGGAAAAAACGAGTAGCATATCCAATGGAGGAGATAACAAGCGTATCGCCTCTTTGCAGCTGGATGGTGAATTTTCCTTTTTCATCAGTTACCTGAAACCTTTTGTAGTCCATGGAATAGGCGTGCGCAAAAGGTACCGGTACACTGTCATTTTTGTCCAAAAGGGTTCCTTCTACCACAAACGAATCGTTGAGGATGCCCTGCGACCAGGCGCTTGAAGCACCTGCAAAAAGGAATAGGATCAGTATGAGTTGCTTTTTCGTCAACCGAATTTCCAATAAGGCTCAAAGATAATTAAACTACCTGGCATTGGTGTCTATGCAAGACCAGCCTTTTCAATAATTGGTTGCATTACATCAGGGCTTCTGATATCATGGCTACAATGCCGCCCACGATAATGGTAAGGTTCTTTTTCCACCCATGATGGTGTTTGGGGCTACTTTCAAAGAAAATAGTCGTTGAGATATGTAGAAAATTACCACTAACAATAGCAAATAAAGCGACTGAGCCTGTTTCAGAAAGAAGCAATTGGTCTTTGAGGATGTTACTCACGATCAGTCCCAATGGAGATGCCAGTGCAAATAATATCAGGAGAAAGACGGCTTTTTTACTTTTCCCCAAAAAGTAACCTAGCACTGACATGAGGGCAAACGCTGCTGGGATTTTGTGCAATAGAATTCCTACCAGTAGCGTCCACGACTCATGTTCACCATGGATAACACCCGGATGGGCAAGCACGGTCCCCTCCAAAAATGCATGCACACATAGCGCAATTGTGATCGAGTAGGGAGCCAGACCTGACTGATGTTCGGGCAAGTGATCATGACTGTGTCCATGTTCAACACCTGTTGTGAAGAACTCCAGGAAGTGCTGCATGAGAAAACCTGCTAGTACAAGCATGCCGATATGCTTGCCATCTGTTGATGACTGCATGATCTCCGGAAGGATATGGATGATGGTAATGGAGAACAGGTAGGAGCCTGCAAAAATCAAAGCCAACTTATAGTTCTCGCCGCCAGGTTTTGAAATATATAAGGAAGCAAGGCCACCAAGCAGTGTCAAAATAAACAAAGAAAAAATGCTAACGCTCATGCCAGGTTGATCAGCTGAAAGTATTGGTTGTGTCTATTTACTTTACGTGCATTTGCTCGCAAACCATCAATAGATATCGTTAGTAAATACCTAATGTACATAAAAGGTTCATTGTCGTAAAATTTTCTCCTTTAGCTCATGGGGCCGTGTCCGAAGATGCTATTTCTGGAAACAACAAAAAGCCTACCTGGTCTTTAATCCCTGAGGTTACAACTGTTTTTATCTCACCACTGGCGTCGCTATACAAGAAGATCGCATCAAGCTCCTTGTGATTTTCAAATAATGCAATGGCTTTTTCTAAGCCCATGACCATACAAGCAGTAGCAAGGGCATCGGCAGTTATACAGTCGGTCGCAAATACTGAGGCACTTAGTAGCGAATGTTGAACCGGCCGGCCGCTTGCTGGGTCAATCGTGTGGGCATATTTTTTCCCATCTATCTCGTAAAAGTTTCGATAGTTGCCGGAAGTAGCCATTGCCTTATTGTCCAGGTTTATTGTAGCTGCTATGTTATCGTTTCTCACATCAAGGTCAGGATTGTCGACGCCGATTAGCCAAACTTCGCCTTTCTCGTTTTTGCCGCGGCAGGTCACTTCTCCTCCTATTTCCACCATGTAGTTGTTAATGGATTTTGAAGCAAGGAAATTTCCGACCAGGTCCACAGCATACCCTTTGGCTACAGCACTGAAGTCGAGGTACATCCCATCCAGCTCTTTTACTACATAGGCGGGAGTGAACTGAATTTTATCAAAACCGACGAAAGCCAAGAGAGAGTCAACTTTTGCCGTGTCAGCAGTTGGTTTTTTATTTGGCCCAAAACCCCATGCATTGACCAAGGGGCCCACCGTTGGGTCGAATGCACCCGATGTCATGTCAAAAACTCTTTTGCTGGTTTCCAATACAGGAAACATCAACGTTGATTCAAAAGCCAATGAATCAGCATTGTTGAACCTGGAGATTTCCGAATTGGGAACGTAGGTAGACAGCGATTGATTGAATGCTTCTAGTAATGAGTCGACAGCTATTTGATATGAAGTGCCATCTGATGAGATATATTTCACGTGGTAGGGAATGGGCCCCATGGTTGTTCCCTGAAGCGATATCATTTGTTCAGTAGTACTATTTCTCCTTATAAACACAACGATAAATAATGCGATAACAAAAAGGAGGGGCAGTATTCTTTTCCGGACAAAAGGATCCATTGACAAACGTTTTTTAGGCCTGCAAGTTACGGTTAAAATCCTGAATGCAGGAACAAAGCCAAGCGAACTATCTACTTAAATAGTGCGATTCGTTAACTTAGCGCAAATCCTCGATTCAGTATGAGAGAAGACTACCTTCGCAGCGACGATGAAAACATGAGCTCCACCGAAAAGGAGATTGAAAAGGCATTACGTCCTTTGAATTTCGGTGATTTTACCGGGCAGGAAAAGGTCGTTGAGAATATCAAGATATTTGTAAGTGCGGCCAAACAACGGAACGAGCCCCTGGATCATGTGTTGCTTCACGGGCCTCCGGGATTAGGGAAAACGACGCTCTCCCATATTATTGCCAATGAACTACAGTCGAATATAAAAATTACCTCGGGCCCTGTACTCGACAAGCCTGGCGACCTAGCCGGCCTGCTGACTAACCTGGAGCCCTACGACGTCCTTTTCATTGATGAGATTCACAGGCTTAACCCTGTTGTAGAAGAATACCTGTATTCTGCCATGGAGGACTATCGGATAGATATTATGCTTGACTCAGGGCCGAATGCCAGGAGCGTTCAAATTTCACTTAGTCCTTTTACACTTATTGGTGCCACTACACGTTCAGGCCTATTGACCTCGCCGTTGAGGGCCCGCTTTGGTATCAACGCCAGGCTCGAGTATTATGATGCTAAGCTCTTGACGCAGATCGTTAAAAGGTCATCAGACATATTGAATACGCCACTGGAAGACGATGCAGCCTACGAAATTGCGCGCAGAAGCCGCGGCACTCCCCGTATTTCGAACAACCTGCTCCGGAGAACGAGAGATTTTGCGCAAATAAAAGGAACGGGTACCATCACTATGCCAATAGCTGAAATGGCACTGAGGGCGCTGGATGTTGATCAAAATGGTTTGGATGAAATGGACAATAGGATTCTTTCAACCATTATTCACAAATTTAGCGGTGGGCCAGTAGGTCTTACAACGATTGCCACGGCATGTGGTGAGGAGTCTGAAACCATTGAGGAGGTGTATGAGCCATTTCTTATCCAGGAGGGTTATATCAAACGAACGGCAAGAGGTCGCGAGGCAACACCCATGGCGTACCGGCATCTTAAGGTCCCACTTCCAGGTCGATCGGGTACTTTGTTTGACGAATAAAAGTGCTATAGCGAATGTCTTCCAGTTGCATTTCAGCCAACACAAGCATTGTTAAAGGAATTGCCCAAGAGCTGGGCTTTTCGTTTTGTGGTATCTCAAAAGCTGAGTTCCTAACTAATGAAGCGCCCAAGCTTGAGGAATGGCTCAAAAGAGGCTACCAGGGGAAAATGGGATACCTTGAAAACCATTTTGATAAAAGGCTTGATCCCACCAAACTTGTACCTGGCGCGAAGAGTGTAGTTTCACTCATCTACAATTATTTCCCCAGTCAAATCCATGAAACTGAGGGTAATTTAAAACTGGCCAAGTACGCCTATGGGCAGGATTACCACGAAGTGATCAAAGAAAAGCTCAAAGACCTTTTTTCAATGATTCAGCAGCAAATTGGCGAGATAGAGGGAAGAGTTTTCGTTGACTCTGCTCCGGTGCATGAGCGTGCCTGGGCTGCTAAAAGCGGACTCGGCTGGGTAGGGAAGAATAGCTTATTACTCAATCGACAAATGGGTAGCTTTTTTTTTCTGGCTGAGTTAGTGATTGACCTCGAGTTAGCACCGGACGGCCCTATCAAAGACTATTGTGGCACCTGCACAGCCTGTCAGGACGCTTGCCCCACAGATGCAATTCCGGAACCTTATGTAGTAGATGCTAGCCGTTGTATTTCCTATCTTACTATCGAATTGAAGGAAAGTATACCTGAAGAGTTCAAAGACAAAATGAACGACTGGGTATTTGGATGTGATATTTGCCAGGACGTTTGTCCCTGGAATCGATTCTCAAAGCCCCACAAAGAAAGTTCGTTTGCTCCACAAGGCTGGGAAAACTTTTCAAGAAAAGAATGGCAAGAGCTTACAGAGGAAACATTCAGGCAGGTGTTCAAAAAGTCGGCGTTGAAGAGGGCCAAGTTTCCCGGACTGAAGAGAAATATAGCATTTGTGGCAAAAAAGTAAGGGGCAATTTCTTGCCCCTTTTGTGGTTAATGTTATAATTTGACTTTACTAAACTGTTTTTGAAGGATTAGTTCGTACATCCTTCCGAATTGCTCGTAGCACCAATCCCGGAAAACGATAAGCTCATCCGGTACCAACGCCTTGATAGCTTTTTTCAATTCCTTTTCAAAAAGAAATTTGTCAAAGCTAACTTTACGTAAAATTGTTTTAAAGTACTCTAACATGGGCATTCTTGTTCTCAACATAACATACAGTCGTTTTAGATCGTTTAGACTTTACGTCGGGTTTAAGTACGACTAACTTAAAAAAATGTTGCTTAATAGGCAAAGATTTATCCTACTTTTAACGAAATCTTAATCTGGAAACAGAATTAACATAAAGTACAATATAATGCAGTTGAAATCGTTTACGAAGGCTGGTCTTCTCATTGCTATGGCAATGTTCATGATCTTAGAAAAGTCCTATTCTCAGGATATTTCTATTGATTTGGGGCCCTCTGAAATGGCGCTAAATCAATACTTTACAATTACCATTACAGTACAGAATGATAGATTGAGAAGTTATGATGAGTTTCCTGAAATTTCGGGATTCGTAAAAAGAGGTACATCTTCTTCCACTTCTACTAATTTCATCAACGGAAAAATGAGCTCTACCCAGAGCATTACACAAAATTATGCCCCTCAACGTGAAGGGAATTTTCGACTTCAGCCATTCACAATCACTGTCAACGGGGAAAAGTTCAAATCTGAAGGTCAGCTTATTAAGGTAGGCCCGGCGGCAAATGCCAGAAGACAACAGACAGATCCATTTGGCATGGACCCATTTGAAGATTTTTTTGGGAGGAAGAGTGCACCGAACGAATTTGTAGATATCAAAGATGAAGCTTTTCTGGCACTCACGACTGACAAGGATGAGGTGTTTGTTGGGGAGGGCTTTACTACTACGTTGGCTTTCTATGTGGCTGTAGAAAATAAAGCACCACTTCAGTTTTATGAACTTGGTAAGCAGCTTACTGAAATTGTTAAAAAAATTAAGCCAGCTAACACCTGGGAGGAGAACTACAATATTGAAAACGTGCAGAAGGAGCCCGTAAGAATCAATGGCAAGGACTACAATCAGTATAAATTGTACCAGGCTACTTACTACCCCCTCAACCTTGATGACATTAAATTCCCCTCGGTTGGTCTCGAGCTCATCAAATATAAGGTAGCTAAGAACCCTACCTTTTTTGGGCAGAATCGAATGGAAGATTACAAAACTTTTAACTCAAAGGAAAAAGTGGTGGCGGTGAAAGACCTTCCCCCGCATCCTTTGAAACAAACAGCTCCGGTTGGTAAGTACCGTTTGCAGGAAGAAATAAGCAGTACAGAATTAAATACTGGTGAGAGCTTTAACTACTCTTTCATTGTTGCTGGAGAGGGAAACATATCCGCCATCAACAATCCCCAGCTGGCAGACAACAAGGCTTTCGATTTTTATGACCCCAATGTGAAACAAAGTGTCAACCGAAATAATGGCAAGGTAAGAGGCACAAAAACCTTTAACTATTTTGGCATCCCCAATGAACCTGGTGGCTACAATCTCGCCGACTACTTTCAAATGGTTTTCTTCAATCCTGAAACAGCCAAGTACGATACCCTTAAATCGAGAGTGGGCCTTGTGGTGAAAGGGGAGAGTCGCAAAAATGAATATATTTCGTCCAGCGACCTGGGTTCTTTCTATGATAGGATCGGTCTTGAAGAAAATACCCTGGTAAAGCTTTCCAGTGCCGGCAGTTCCCGTATTTTTGCCAACGTTTTTATTTTAGTTATGTTAGCACTCACCACAGTGTTGTACTTGAAAAGAAAATAGATGGGAAGCTCATTCGGGAAGCTCTTTAAAATAACCACCTTTGGTGAGTCACATGGTAAGGGCATTGGCGCTGTGTTGGAGGGATGTCCTTCAGGACTTGAAATTGACGAAGAATTTATTCAGTCGGAATTGGAGCGACGGCGGCCAGGCCAGTCCAAAATAACCACCCAACGTCAGGAAGGAGATAAGGTTGAACTGTTATCAGGCGTTTTTGAGGGTCGGGCAACTGGGACCCCTATCGGCATGGTCATTTATAACGAGGACCAGCGAAGCAAAGACTATTCACATATTGCCGAAAAATTTCGTCCCTCACACGCAGATTATACCTACGAGGTTAAATACGGTGTAAGAGATTACAGAGGAGGAGGACGAAGTTCAGCCAGAGAAACTGCCGCAAGGGTAGCCTCTGGAGCTATTGCCAAGCAATTCCTGAAAACCCTCGGCATAGAATGTTATGCTTATGTCTCTCAAGTGGGTAGCCTTAGGCTTGAAAAGTCCTATCAGGAGCTGGATCTCTCAAAAATCGATGATAATATAGTTAGATGTCCTGATGCTGATACGGCAGAAAGGATGATTGAACTTATTGATGAAGTAAGGAAAAGCAGGGATACTATCGGTGGGGTTGTTACGGGTGTAATCAAAGGAGTGCCTCCCGGGCTTGGAGAGCCTGTATTCGAGAAATTACACGCAGAGTTGGGCAAAGCGATGCTTAGCATCAACGCTGTAAAGGGATTTGAGTTTGGCAGTGGCTTTGAAGGAGTTGCTATGCGTGGATCTGAGCATAACGACCTCTTTTTTAAAGACGGCGATACCGTTAAAACGAAATCTAATCACTCAGGTGGAATTCAGGGTGGCATTTCTAATGGAGAAGATATATTTTTCAGGATAGCCTTTAAGCCTGTTGCTACTATCATGACTGACCAGGAAAGTGTTGATGTTCATGGTGATGCTACAACGGTTACCGGAAAAGGCCGACACGACCCCTGCGTAGTGCCAAGGGCAGTGCCAATAGTAGAGGCAATGTCTGCACTTGTTATATCCGATTATTATTTGATCAACAAAACCATCCGACTATCATGAGTAAACTGAAAGCTATTCCCTTACATACCAAAATACTAATTGGCCTGGTGCTTGGCCTGGTTTACGGTATGGTAAGTATTCAGATGGGGTGGTCGGCTGATTTTACAGTTGACTATATAAAACCAGTGGGAACCATTTTCGTGCGATCACTAAAAATGATTGCGGTACCCCTCATTTTGGCATCTCTCATAATAGGTGTGGCGAACATTGGAGATATTTCTAAGCTCTCGAGAATGGGTGGAAAGACCCTTGGCATATTTCTAATTACCACCATCATCGCCACGTCACTTGGACTTTTTTTAGTGAATACTATTAAGCCAGGGAAGAAGCTACCAATAGAAACTCGTGAAAGCCTGATGATGCTTTACAACTCAACTGCAGAAAGTAAAGCGTCTGTAGCTGCCGAGCTGAAAGATAGTTCACCACTTAAGCCTTTGGTAGACATGGTGCCGGAAAACATAGTACAGGCGGCCACTGATAACGGTAGTATGCTTCAGGTAGTTTTCTTCGCCATCATTTGCGGGATCGCCTTGTTACAAATACCAAAAAAGAAAGGAGAGACGGTTATTGCCTTCTTCGATGGTTTGAACGAAATCATCATTAAGATAGTGGACTACATTATGATAGTGGCCCCCTATGGAGTATTTGCGCTAATAGCCTCTCTGATAGTGGAGATAGCAGGCGATAGTCCTGATAAAGCCTGGGAGCTGCTGCAAGCATTACTGTGGTATTCTATGACAGTGCTTGCAGGCCTTATGTTAATGATGGCTGTGGTGTATCCGCTGTTTCTGAAGGCGTTTTCAAAAATAAAGTATAAAGACTTTTTTAAAGGTATGCGGCCAGCTATGTTGCTCGGCTTCAGTACTAGCTCAAGCTCTGCTACGTTGCCTGTCACGATGGAAATAGTGGAGAAAGAACTGGGTGTATCTGAGGAGGTATCCAGTTTTGTTTTACCGCTTGGTGCGACCATCAATATGAATGGTACGAGTCTTTATCAGGGCGTTGCGGCCATATTTATTGCTCAGGCACTTGATCTTAATCTTACGATTACACAGCAAATCATGATTGTGCTTACGGCCACCCTTGCGGCTGTAGGGTCTGCAGGAGTACCTGGAGCCGGTATGGTGATGTTAGTTATTGTGCTTGAATCGGTGGGTATCCCCACTGCGGGTATTGCGCTTATAGTAGCGCCCGATAGAATCCTGGATATGGTAAGAACGATGGTCAATTTGACTGGCGACGCAGCCGTAGCTGTGGTTGTGGCCTCGACAGAAGGGGAGCTCGATCCTGAACTGACAAGAGACAATATCCTTACTCAATCATAATCGCTGGCTCATGAAAAAACTGCCACTGCATTCCCAGATACTTATTGGCATGGTGCTGGGGATTTTGTGGGGATTGCTTGCAAGTAATTTTGGCTGGGTAGATTTTACTGTCGACTGGGTAAAGCCTTTCGGGTCAATATTCGTCAACTTGCTGAAGCTTGTAGCAGTACCGCTTGTGCTGGTAACCATTATTCTAGGAATTGCCAGCTTATCCGATTTAACAAAG
Source organism: uncultured Roseivirgaceae bacterium (assembly GCA_964351395.1). Lineage (GTDB taxonomy): Bacteria > Bacteroidota > Bacteroidia > Cytophagales > Cyclobacteriaceae > Imperialibacter. The sequence continues at coordinate 311,165 of CAYGOF010000001.1, read as the reverse complement.
CTTACCCGTATCGGGTCACGCACACTTGGACTGTTTCTTGTAATCACGCTGCTAAGCGCCTTGATAGGACTGATTTTTGCCATTTCCTTTCAACCAGGGAAATACCTTTCTGTTGAAAAAAGGGACGAAATTAAGCTAAAATATGCCGACGATGTAGATTCCAGAATGGGAGCAGCCAAATCTGTAAAAGATTCAGGCCCGCTTCAGATCATAGAAGATATTGTGCCAGGGAATATATTCTTTGCTTCCCAGGACAACCGAAACATGCTTCAGGTGATTTTTTTTGCTATACTTTTTGGTCTGGGTATTGTTTTGTCACCACGTGATAAAGTACAGGGACTCATTGGCTTTTTTGAAGGAGTAAATGAGGTCATCCTTAAGATGGTCAACATCATCATGAAGTATGCGCCCATTGGGGTTTTTGCGTTAATTGGTGCCCTCATCGTTGACATGGCGGGCAACAGTCCTGCAGATGCCATCGCCATATTGAAAGTACTTGGAATTTTTGCATTGGTTTTCATTGCAGCTCTTCTTGCTGTGATGTTTGGGCTTTATCCGGTACTTGTGAGAACCTTTACAAGGTTTAAATATTTCGAGTTTTTGCGAGCACTTGTTCCAGCACAATTGCTTGCATTCTCTACTAGTTCAAGTGCTGCTACATTGCCAATTACACTCGAGTGCACTGAGAAGAACCTTGGCGTCAGTAATGAAGTGGCTGGTTTTGTGCTTCCTTTAGGCATCACCATCAACATGCATGGTACCGCTGTACATCAGGCGGTGTCAGCAGTTTTTATTGCGCAAGCCTTTGGCCACGACCTAACCCTTGCTCAATATATCATCATTATTTTCACTTCCGCTTTGGCGTCGATGGGGGCTCCGGCTGTGCCAGGTGCTGGCATCATCATGCAGTTAATTGTATTGGGTGCGATAGGAGTTGAAGCTGAGGGACTGGCGTTGATTTTGGCAGTGGATCGACCGCTCGACATGTTGAGAACAATCCCCAATGTTGTGGGTGACTCTCTTGTAGCCTGTATCATTGATAAGAGAGAATTGGAACAATAAGCCTGCAATTTCGGTTGATTAGCTGTTACTTTGCACTTATTAATTAACACAACCATGATTACCAAAAGCAATAGACTTGTTAACCTTTACCTGGAAAACAATCCCAATCCCAATTCATTAAAATTTGTTGCGAATTTTATGCTTGTTGGTGAAGGAGAGAACTACGATTTTCCTGATGAGGCAAGTGCAGAGCATGCACCACTGGCTAAGGAGCTTTTCAACTATTCGTTTGTGAAGAGGGTATTCTACATGAACAACTTTGTGACGATCACAAAGGACGAAAACGTAGAATGGATTGATATTCAAGATCAATTGAAAATTCATATCAAGGAATACTTAGAAAGTGAAAAGCCAGTTTTGGTAAAAGCTGATCCGCTTCAAAATGAGATTCTTGAAAGTGACCCTGATGTTGTTAAAAACATCAAGAGTATATTGGATGAATACATCAAGCCGGCTGTTGAATCGGATGGAGGTGCAATTGTATTCCAGAATTTTGAGGATGGTATTGTGAAGGTAGCATTGCAAGGCTCTTGCAGCGGATGCCCCTCGAGTATGGTGACGCTGAAAGCGGGCATTGAAAACTTACTCAAAAGAATGGTGCCTGAAGTTCAGTCTGTAGAGGCTGTAAGCCTTTAAGTAAAAAAGATATGTTTGGTATTTGGCCCTGAGGACGTCGTCCCCGGGGCTTTTTTATTTCCCTAAAATTGAGCCATCAATAAAAATACCTTTTTGACTCTGCCGATTTGTTAGTAAATCGCATGACTAACCTAAACGAAAATTAATGAAAAGACATTTAGCTTTCTCCCTCGCAACCATTCTAGCCGTATTTGGCTGTGAGCAAAAGCCACCAGTGAATATGCTGGAGCAGATCAATAAAGAGGCATTGGGTAATTCTAAAGTGTATCCAACACTTGCAGATTGCATGGCGACAGTCGGTCACCGACTTACGGGGTCTGAAAATGGCGCAAAGGCAGAAGAATACACATACAGCCTATTTAAGTCTTATGGCATCGAGGTTGAGTATGATCCATTCGAAGTAGAGTCATGGAGTAGGGGTGAGATAAAGACACAACTAAGCAGTGGCGCAGGCTGGGAGGAAGTAAGCTCAGTGAGTTTGGCCCACTCACCCGTAAGTGTAGACCTCGAAGGAGAGATCATCGATATGGGTAATGGCATTGAGGAAGACTATGAGGCCAATCCAGGTGCTGTAGAAGGCAAAATTGCATTTGTGTATATCAGCATATTGCCAGAAACTGTAGACCCTTCCAAAAATTTACATAGATCTGAAAAAACGAAGCTCGCCATTGATAATGGTGCTGCAGGAATCATTTTCTTTAATCAGGTAGAAGGTGGTGTTTTGTTAACAGGCACTGCTTCTGTTACTGGTAGTCTGATTGCTATTCCTGCTTTGTGTATTGGGTATGAGGATGGTCTTGCACTAAAGGAGAAACTTGCTGCTGGCAGTGTGAAGGCTAAGCTTGAAATGACCAATTTCAGTGAGGTAATCAAAGCGCGAAATGTTGTTGCCACAATTCCTGGTACGGATAAAGCAGGTGAAATCATACTTACTGGTGGTCACCTTGATTCATGGGATTTGGCCACTGGCGCTATCGACAATGGCATCGGTTCTTTTTCAGTGATTGACATTGCCCGCACATTTAAAGCACTCAACATCAAGCCACGCAGAACGCTCAAGTTCGTGATGTGGATGGGAGAAGAAGAAGGACTGCTAGGGTCTAAACACTATGTCAACACATTGAAGGAAGCTGATCAAATCGACAACTTGAAATATGTGTTTAACCTTGACGCATCTTCTAACGCAGTTGGTTTTAATGCTGGTGGAAGGTTAGAGGCTGAAAAGTTTTTTGTTGAGGCTGGTGAAAGAATCAAAGCAGTCGACAGCACATTTACCAACAAATTTTCGAATAGAGCCGGTCTTCATAGCGACCATCAGTCTTTCATGCTTGAAGGTATTCCTTTTTTTGCCCCGGTAAGCAACCTGGATCGCTCGGTTTACGACTGCTATCATGCAGACTGTGATAACATCGATTTGGTTAATGAAGAGCATTTGATCAACAATGTGCGATTCAGCTCCATGATGCTTTATGAGCTTGACAGAGCACAGGAGCTCCCTGCTGCAAAGCTTGATGATGAGAGTACCCGGAAGCTGCTAGAAGATCAGGGTCTCAAGCTAAAATTGCGCATCCAGGGTGACTGGAGGTGGTCAGCTGATGACTGAGTGCAATAAAAAATTGAAAAAGGGGCACTGCCCCTTTTTTTATGCCCCAATAGCAGACTATTGTTGAAATTTTGACTATTCTGCAGGTATGAGGTTATTTTTTCTAGCCATCCTTATGCACGTTGTCGTATCCGTAAGTGCACAAACAAACAACGACCACTCGGAAGGAATTCAGCAGATAAGCCTGAATGTGCCAACCCACTCCTCAACCGACAATAATACTGTCGAGCGGGCCTGCATCGATGAAAAGCTTACCGGACAGTGCATTCAATACCATAACGACCAATGGTTTTATTACACGCCAGCTACCAGCAAGTCATTCTATATCAATGTAAGGCACGGGCGCTGTAAAGATGACCGTGGAGTGCAGCTTGTTGTTTTTAAAGGGGAGTTGTGTAAAACAGATACCTATGAAGTTGTTTCCTGCAGTTCACCGGGCGTGGCAGACGATTTTTACTTTAAAATGGAAAACCCAGAACCTGCCGTCAACTACTTCATGATTATCGATGGGTATCTTGAAGATTTTTGTGACTTTACAATTGAAGTGTCGGCTAAAGCTTTCGGAGTTCCAGTCAATTTGAATGAGCCAATTGCTGAGGGTATTTTGAAGCTTGAAAAACAGACGATTGAACTTGACTGGACATATCAACCCGATGGATCCGATATGCGCCACTTTTCAGTGGTAAGAAAAAAAAGTGGCGAAGACGTGAAGAATTGGGAATTACCATTGACCTTCAACAGTCGTGGAACTTCCTCTTCATCATACGTATTGAAAGATACCCTTCTGTCAGCGGGGAGTTATACGTATGATGTTTACCTTGTTGATGGAAATAACGAATTGACGCTGTTTCTTCAAGAAACAGTAGCCCTTGTTGAAAACCTGGAGAAAAAAGAAGAAACCACCATCTTTTTTCCATTTGCCACAAAGAGGAAAACCAATCTTCAGGTGACAATTTTGGACGCATCCACGAAGAGAGTGCTATTCAATAGGTTTATAGAGGAGTATTCGCTAGAGGGTTTTCAATACAATTTTGAGGAGCTCATTGAAAGGGGGCATTTTTTCTTTGAAATTACGATTTATGACTATAAGGCTCGCAGAAGCCAAGTTTTCAAACAATCATTTTTTCGTTAGATCGAGATGAAGCTTTGGTGTGTTATCTAAGGTGTTTCACCTCCTCAAGCTTCCAGTCAATCACCAAACCAGCGCCGATTCCTCTTGCTACTTTTTGGCCATAAAGGTACTCCACCAGGTACATGGCCGGATCATACGATTTGGCGCCCCCTGAGGACGTGATGGCTTTTCCATCGTGCACAAAGCTATATCCTTCCTGTACACTTAGCTGCGGAAACGTTCTTCTGAATTTTTCAATGTCAGTCGGAAATGTGGTGCATTTCACTTCATCGAGCAGGCCAGCCTGAGCAAGAATAAATGCACCGTCGCACAACGACATGATATATTTGGCGCTTAAGCCTTTTTCTCTAACAAATGAGATCAATGTAGTGTCCTGAAGATCGGTGCCCATGTTGTTTTCGGCACTTGGGACAACCAGCACATCAACCGGCGGAACATTGTCAAAGCTGTAGTCGGGTATAATCTTAATGCCTTCAAATGTTTCAACAGGCTCAAGCGAGGGAGATACGATAAAGGTGTTCATTCCAGGTTGCGTGTGGAAAACAGTGTGCTGGAACACATCAAACGGCGCCATTAATTCCGAATTGTAAACACCGTTGATTGCCAGGAAGGCGACATTCAGTGTGTCTGAAGGAGTATTAGCAGCATTAAATGGGGAAACTGACCCTGATGCAGTCTCCCCATTTTGCTTACAGGCCATTAACGAAATTCCAAGAGCAAGCCCTTGAAGAATCTTAATTAAAAGGCCATGTTTCATAAGGAGCTTACTTTAGTGATAACTTACCCAGGTTCCTAAAGAGAATAAAGGTGCCTACAGCAGCGACGCCAAGTAGCCCAACACCAAGGCCTATATTACCATAGATAAAGCTACCGATACCGAAGAGTGAGCAATATATACTAACACAACCAACGAACACAAGCATGATTTGCAAAGGCATTTGCCAGTTTTGTCCTTTTGAAGCATCTAGCACAACACCCTCTGCCATGGCGTCATCTACTACTTTCTTCCATCCAGGTCCGCCCGGTTGCGTCCTTAGATAAAAGGTCCTGAGTGTTTCTTTGTCCTCTGGTTTTGTGAGCAATGTGGTTGATATCCAAGCTGCGCTTACGCCAAATAGTGAGATCATTAGACGAGTTGAAAACACATCCAGGTAGGCATTTTCCAAAGCCTCGGGACTGATCATTAGCACCAATACAAATGCTAAAACTGTTGCCACCACCATCGCTACAATTTCCGTCAATGCATTGATTCTCCACCAAAACCACCTTAGCAGGTAAATAGCACCGGTGCCTGCACCGGAAAGAAGTAGAATGTCGAACGCCTGGGTGGCATTTTTCAAGATGGTGAGAGAGAAAACAGCAGCAAAAATCATTAAACCCACAGTCGTAAGGCGAGCCAAAGAAACCTGCTGTTTCTCAGTAGCATCAGGCTTCACGAAGCGCTTGTAAAAGTCATTAACCACATAAGATGATCCCCAGTTAAGGTGGGTGCCTATCGTCGACATATACGCTGCAATAATGGACGCAACCACAAGTCCTTTCCAGCCATTCCCCAAAAGTGTCAGCATAGCAGGATATGCAATATCATGCCCCAGGTAGTTGTCGCTAATGCCAGGAAAGGAAGATTTGATCGAGGCTAGATCGGGATAGATTACAAGGGAAGCAAGGCCGACCAATATCCAGGGCCATGGGCGAAGCGCATAGTGAGCAAAGTTAAATAGCAAAGTAGCGCCGATGGCATTTTTTTCATCCTTTGCCGACAACATCCTTTGTGCAATATAACCGCCACCACCAGGCTCAGCTCCCGGATACCAGACAGACCACCATTGCACTGCAATTGGTATGATAAGCAGTGGAAGAAACTGTTTAGGGTCATCAAAGGATGGGAAAATATCGAGCTTGGGGGCAACGGCAGGGTGAGCAAGTAATTTTGTAAGACCACCCACTCTTTCATCGTTAACGGCTACTACCGCTGCTAGGATGGCTCCTACCATTGCTATCGAATACTGGAAAAAGTCAGCCCAAATTACGCCTTTGATGCCTCCAATGGTAGCATAGATTACAACACCTAGCGAAGCACCAACTACTATGTAGACTGGATTTTCAATGCCCAGCATGATCTGGCCTATCTTGATGGCCGCCAGCGTTACCGTGCCCATGATAAGACAATTAAAGAATACGCCAAGGTAGAGAGACCTGAAACCGCGAAGGAAAGAGGCATATTTGCCACTGTACCTCAATTCATAAAATTCAAGGTCGGTCATTACATTGGAGCGCCTCCAAAGCCTGGCATAGATAAACACCGTCACCATTCCAGTGATTAGGAAGGCCCACCAGGCCCAGTTTTTTGCTACACCGTTCTCTCGTACCATGCCTGTCACAAGGTTGGGTGTATCCGCTGAGAAGGTACAGGCAACCATAGAAATCCCAAGTAGCCACCAAGGCATTCCTCGGCCTCCAAGAAAATATTCTGATGTACTTTTACCAGCGGTAAAGGAGGCTACCCATCCTATTCCTACTACAATAGCAAAAAAAACAGCTATTATTACCCAATCGAGTGTACTTAAGACCATTTTGGTGTGTTGTTTTTGTTTCCAAGCGGCAAAATATAAAAATTTACATCTCGAATCTGATCACAATAAAAAGAATTGCAGAATAATATGACACAATCAACAAGTCTGGTAATACTAGCCGCTGGAATAGGTAGTCGCTATGGTGGAATTAAGCAGGCCGACTCTTTTGGTCCTTCTGGCGAATGGTTGATGGATTATGGTATTTATGACGCCATACAGGCTGGATTTACGAAAGCAGTTGTTATCACCAGGAAAGATTTACATTCCGTTCTCTACGAACATCTGAATAAATGGTGGGGAGATAAGATAGAAATAAAGTTTGCTTACCAAACACCCCCTGAGCAGCATCCGGAGAGGGTGAAACCCTGGGGCACCGGGCAGGCTGTACTCGCAACCAGGGATGTAGTCAACGAACCCTTTGCCATCATCAATGCTGACGATTTTTACGGTCGAAAGGCCTACAAGGCCATGGGTCGCTTCCTTCAGTCTGTAGACCCAGAAGCGCTCCACTTCAGTATGGTGGGATATCCATTGATGGAAACACTGTCGGATGCTGGATCAGTTGCCAGAGGAATTTGCCATGTAGATGGTAATGGGAAATTGATTTCTGTAGTAGAGAAAACAAAGATTCTTCAGTCCGGAGGAAACATTGTTAACGAAGAAAATGAAGAGAATCCTGAAATATTGGACCCGAAAGGGTTTGTTTCTATGAATTTTTGGGGCTTTACGCCCGCTTTATTTCCAGAGCTTGTTGGTATTTGGGACGAATTCTATCAAGCAAATAGAAATGAACTGAAGGCGGAATTTTATATTCCTTCAGCTGTTACCTATCTGATGCAAAATAAAGGAGCTTCTGTGGAAGTACTTCCTGACGGTACAGGCTGGATGGGTGTTACCTATAGTCAGGAAAAAGACATGGTGATGAAAAAGCTACATGAGTTGGTGAGCAGCGGTGAATACCCCGCTAAATTAAGCTGAGACAGTCAAGTATAGAAGCCAGGTAAGAATTGCAGGTGTTCCGTAAATTAGGAGCACCTTTTTCCGATTCTGCCTTGCCGTCCACCAAAGCACCCACCAGGGTTTATAAAGGCCGACGATAGCCAGTGCTACTAGTAAAGAAAGTATAGAAAATAAGAAAGCGCTCATTTTGGTTTAAACAAAAAAATCCGGCCAATTGGCCGGATTCCCTTTATATTTTTGACTAATTAAAGTGTACGTTTTACTTCACGTTGCTCGAAACCTTCAATGATATCTCCTTCTTCAAGGTTATTGAAGTTCTTAATGCTAATACCGCACTCGTAGCCTTGTTTTACTTCGGATACATCATCTTTGTATCTGCGTAGTTGTTGTATTTCGCCTGTGTAAACCACGATGCCATCACGAACCAATCTGATCTGATTATTTCGCTTCACGAAGCCATCAGTAACCATACACCCTGCGACCGTACCGACTTTCGAGATCTTGAATACTTCTCTGATTTCTACGTTACCGGTAATGACCTCCTGGAATTCAGGAGCAAGCATACCTTCCATAGCATCCTTGATCTCATTGATAGCATCGTAGATGATTGAGTAAAGCCTGATTTCTATTTCTTCCTGTTCTGCCAAACGGCGGGCGGAAGACGACGGACGAACCTGGAAGCCGACAATAATGGCATCAGAGGCGGATGCTAGTAATACATCAGATTCAGAAATCTGTCCAACGGCCTTATGAATGATATTTACCTGAACTTCTTGAGTAGAAAGCTTAAGTAGCGAATCTGACAAGGCTTCAATAGAACCGTCAACATCACCTTTCACAATCACGTTCAATTCACGGAATGAGCCAATAGCCAAACGACGCCCAATTTCATCAAGGGTAATATGTTTTTTGGTTCTGAGGTTTTGTTCGCGTTGGATCTGCTGGCGCTTGTAAGCGATATCACGAGCTTCGCGATCACTTTCCATCACGTTAAGTTTTTCGCCAGCTTGTGGGGCACCATCAAGGCCTAGAAGGAGAACAGGAGTTGAGGGTCCAGCCTTCTTTAATCTCGTTCCTCTATGGTCAAACATGGCTTTCACCTTACCAAAGTGTGAGCCAGCTAATACGACGTCACCAATGTTAAGGGTTCCGTTTTGAACCATAACTGTTGCCACATAACCACGGCCTTTATCCAAAGAAGCCTCAATTACACTTCCCATAGCTTTTTTGGATGCTTTTGCCTTCAGCTCCAAGATTTCCGCTTCTAGTAAAACTTTTTCGAGAAGTTCGTCGATTCCCTGACCGGTTTTTGCTGAAATTTCCTGGCATTGGTATTTGCCACCCCAATCTTCTACAAGGATATTGATTTGAGACAATTCCTCTTTGATCTTATTAGGATTGGCATTCGCTTTATCAACTTTGTTGATGGCGATAACTATAGGTACGCCTGCTACTTTGGCGTGGTTAATAGCCTCCTTGGTTTGTGGCATCACATTGTCGTCGGCTGCAACTACTATAATGACCACATCGGTGATCTTAGCACCCCTTGCACGCATCGCTGTAAATGCTTCGTGCCCAGGAGTATCGAGGAATGCGATTTTATGACCGTCTTCCGTAGTTACGTCGTAAGCACCAATATGCTGTGTAATACCGCCCGCTTCACCAGCAGTTACTTTTGTGTCACGGATATAGTCAAGTAAAGAAGTTTTACCATGGTCAACGTGGCCCATGATAGTAACGATAGGAGCTCTTGGCTCGTCGTCTTCAATATCTTCTTCTGTATTAATTGCGTCAGATTCCTCTTCTGATGTAGAAAACTCGATGTCAAAGCCGAATTCATCGGCAATTACAGTAATGGTTTCTGCATCAAGCCTCTGGTTGATGGAGACAAAAATCCCCATACCTAAACAGGCAGAAATCACTTCATTCACCGTTACGCCCATTAGGGAGGCAAGGTCATTAGCTGAAATAAACTCAGTCACCTTCAGTGTTTTTGAATCTTCCTGCTCCTGAAGCATTTTTTCCTCTTCTGCTTCAGCTTTTGCCGATCTTTTATCCCTTCTGTATTTTGATCTGTTTCCACCTTGTCCTGGCTTGCTACCTTTGCTGAGTCTTGCTAAAGTAGCCTTGATCTTATCCTGGATTTCTTTGTCAGAAACTTCTTCTTTTTTCTCAAAACGACCTTTGCCCGTACCTGAGGTGGGCTTGCCCGCTTCAGGCTTTTTGAATCTGGAGTTGTCTCCACCTTCTTTTCCTTCAACAACTATGCGCTTGCGTGGGCGTTTCTTTTTCTTTTTGTCTCTGTCGTCGGAACTGGCAACAGGTTGCTTTTTCTTGGCCTCGGGAAGCTCAATTTTTCCAAGTACAGTAAGTCCTTTAAGAGCATCTGCTTTAGCTTCTATTACCTTGTCTTCTTTAATGACGACAGGCTCTGGTTTTGTTATTACCGGAGGTTCTACCGGAGCTTTTTCCGGAGCGTCCTTCGCTTCCACCACTACTTTAGGCTCTTCTTTGGGAGTTTCAGCAGGAGTTTCGACAGCAGCTTCAGGTTTGGGTACTTCTACTTCTGCTTTAGGTTCTGTCGCAGGCTCCTCTACTGCTTTCTTTTCTTCTTTAGGAGCTTCAGGTTCAGCTTTTTTAGCTTCTTCCTCTTGTTTTTTTGGAGCTTTTTTCGGTTCGAGGTCGATTTTACCTACGACTTTTATTCCCTGAAGTTTTGGCGCCTGGCTAGTAGGCTCCTCTTCAGCGACCTCTTCTTTAGGTTGTTCTTTACTAGAGAGATTCTTTATTAAAATCTCTTCCTCTTCATCAGATGATCCAGCCTCCTGAGGAGAGTTCGCATTAATAACCACATTGTCAGAATGCTTCTTACCGATGGTAATGCCAGAGGCTTCTTCCTTCTCGTGGGCAGAAGTAGCAAATTCTCTCGCCAAAAGATCATACTGCTCCTGAGTGAGCTTGGCATTGGGGCTGCTATCGATACTAAAACCTTTATTCTCCAGCGCTTGAATGATGGTATTCATACCAACATTTAGTTTTCTGGCGACTTGGTTTAATCTCCACATTCTATCTTCACTCATACGCAAATATGACTCTTTAAAGCTTGTTATTAAAATTTTTACTCAAATTCCTGACGTAGAATAGAGAGGACATCCTGCACTGTTTCCTCCTCTAAATCGGTTCTTCTTATTAATTCTTCCTTTGTTAAATTCAGCACACTGCGTGCCGTATCCAGGCCAATTTTCTTGAGTTCGTCTATTACCCAGCCCTCAATTTCGTCAGAAAATTCATCCAGTGTAACGTCTTCTACTTCATGCCCCTCAAGCTCACGGAACACGTCTATCTCCAAATCCACCAGCCTGCTGGCTAGCTTAATATTCTGACCTCCCTTGCCAATCGCCAATGATACCTGATCAGGTTTCAAATAAACTGAAACCCTGCCATTGTCAATATCAACTTTCATGCTTGATATTTTGGCCGGGCTCAAGGCTCTTGAGATATAAAGTTCTGTATTTTCAGTGAAATTTATTACGTCAATGTTTTCGTTTTGAAGTTCGCGAACGATACTATGAATTCTTGAACCCTTCATACCTACGCACGCACCGACCGGGTCAATCCTGTCATCATACGACTCAACCGCAACTTTCGCTCTTTCACCTGGCTCACGAACCACTTTCTTGATGGTAATCAAGCCGTCGTATACTTCTGGTACTTCACTTTCAAATAGTCTTTCAAGGAATACAGTAGATGTTCTGGAAAGGATGATTTTCGGGTTTCCGTTCACCATTTCTACTCTATGTACAATTGCCCGAACGTTCTCTCCTTTCTTGAAACGATCCTTTGGAATCTGCTCAAACTTTGGAAGAATTAGCTCGTTACCCTCCGCATCTACCAGTAAGATTTCTCTGCCCAGTACCTGGTAAACTTCTCCCAGGATAATTTCGCCAACCAGCTCCTTGTACTTTTGGAAAAGGATATCCTTCTCCAGGTCTTTTATTTTTTGAATCAATGTTTGACGAGCCATTTGTACCGCACGTCTTCCAAAGTCTTCCAGCTTAACCTCTTCTGCCACCTCTTCGCCAATTTCAAAATCAGGCTCGATTTTTCTTGCATCACTTAGGCTCACTTTATCGTGATCCCAAATATCTTCTGAATTATCGTCTACAATCTCTCTGAAACGCCAAATTTCAAGGTCTCCTTTGTCCGCATTGATGATGATGTCAAAATTCTCATCAGTTTCAAATCTCTTCCTGATCATGGTCCTGAATACATCCTCCAGGATACGGATCATTGTCGGGCGGTCAATGTTTTTTCTCTTTGCAAAATCCGCAAAGGATTCTATAAGAAATACGCTATCCATAGTAAACTGCCTAAAAGGTGACTAAAACTTTTGTATGTTGAATGTCCTGAAATAGTATAGTGCTCATTTCGGTGACTTTTTTATTTTTTACTTCAATCTCAATTTCCTGATCATTAACAGAGATCAACTTTCCTTTTACTTCCTTTCCATCGTGCTTAAAAACTTTAACAGAGCGGCCAATATTTTTATAATACTGCCTTAGCTGCTGTAATGGCTGGTCGATGCCTGCCGAAGAAACTTCCAATTGGTATGCTTCTTTAAAAAGGTCTTCCTCATCCAGTTTCGCCGCTATTTTTCTGCTTATTTGAGCACACTGGTCAATAGTTACGCCATTATCGCCATCGAGAAAAATTTTTAGTTTCTGATAGCTTTTTGGGCCGGTAAGTGTGACTTCAACGACAAACAGTTCGCTGCTTATCATCTCATCTAGCCATTCTTTAATTAAAGACACCTCTGCCATACCAAACCTAACTATATAAAGAAAGGGGACGCTCGTCCCCTTTTTTCTTAATCCAGCCGCAAATTTATATTATTTTTTTCAGTTAACAAAGGCACCTTATTAAACTTCTGCCAAACAAAGTGCACATTGCACCGTTTGAATGCAGATACCTTAAACAAGAGACTAGTTAAATAAAGAATGTTGCCTTCTGGCTACAATTGTTAAATTTGCCGCATGATCCCGAAACTAAGATTATTCAATTCTTTAACGAAGCAAAAGGAAGAGTTTGTGCCTATTAACGGCCCTTATGTGGGTATGTATGTTTGTGGACCTACAGTTTACAATGATGTGCATCTTGGTAATGTTCGAACTTTTATAAGTTTTGATATCATATATAGATACTTGCTGCATTTGGGATATAAGGTTCGATATGTCCGAAATATCACAGATGTAGGACACTTGACCGGCGATACGGATGATGGCGAGGATAAAATTGGCAAGAGGGCCAAATTGATGAATCTTGAGCCTATGGAAGTAGTGCAGAAGTATACCAATGGCTTCCATCAGGTGATGGATATCTTCAATACACTACCGCCGAGTATCGAGCCCACGGCTACCGGGCATATCCTTGAGCAAATAGAAATGATAAAGACAATTATCGATCAGGGATATGCTTATGAATCAAAAGGTTCAGTTTACTTTGATATAGGGAAGTTTAATGAAAAGTACCAATACGGAAAGCTCTCAGGCAGAATAATAGAGGATTTGATGGCCAACACCCGTGAGCTGGATGGCCAGGACGAGAAAAAGAACCCGTTGGATTTTGCCATTTGGAAAAATGCCTCGTCAGAACACATTATGCGATGGAGCTCACCTTGGGGAGTTGGCTTTCCTGGATGGCATTTGGAGTGTTCAGTCATGAGTACTAAGTACCTCGGTGAGTCTTTTGATATTCACGGAGGTGGAATGGACCTAAAATTTCCTCACCATGAGTGTGAAATAGCGCAATCTGTTGGAGCATCAGGAAAGGAGCCAGTTAAATATTGGTTGCATACGAATATGTTGACAGTCAATGGTCAAAAAATGAGTAAGTCAGTGGGGAATTCATTTCTTCCATCAGAACTCATCACAGGCACCCATCCGCTGCTTGACAAACCGTATAGTCCTATGACAGTGAGATTTTTTATGCTGCAATCTCATTATGCCAGTACGCTCGACTTCTCTAATGAAGCTTTGTCTGCGGCCAATAGAGGATATAAGAAGATGATGAATGGGCTTAAGCTCATTAAAGACATGGTTTTTATTGCAGAGGAAGGTGTGGCAATCAACCAGCAGGCTGTTGATCAAATAAGTGGTCTTGCTGACAACTGTTACAGTGCGATGAACGATGATTTCAATACAGCGTTGACAATAGGCCACCTTTTTAACCTTCTCAAAAAGATTAATTCCCTTCAAACAGGAGGGTTGAAGTTTGGTGAAATTGGACAGGACGGGTTTGATAAATTGAAGTCGACTTATCTTGGCTTCGTGGAGGACATTCTGGGGCTAAAGGAAGAGCTTGTTGTTGAACCGAAGGACCTAATTGGCATTTTGATGACGCTTTACAAAGGGGCAAAAGAGGCTAAGAATTACGAGAAGGTGGATGAAATAAGAAGCCTGCTGAAGAACGAAGGTATTTCGCTAAAGGATATGAAACAGGGAATTGATTGGGCTTACGAGGAGTAAACCCAATCTTTTTTATCTCTTTTCGTATTGGTCGCTATAATATTTCATGTAATCTCCTGATGTTACGTTACTTAGCCAGGTGTCATTGGCAAGGTACCAGTCAACAGTTTTTTCAAGCCCTTCTTCAAACTGCAAGGACGGCTCCCATCCCAATTCTTTCATTATTTTATTGGCATCAATGGCGTAGCGCATGTCATGTCCTGCCCGGTCTTTTACATAGGTAATAAGCTTTTCAGAAGTACCCTCTGACCGTCCCAATTTTTTGTCCATGATTCTACACAATAGCTTAACTACGTCAATGTTGGTCCATTCGTTGAACCCGCCAATATTATAAGTCTCGCCTATTTTTCCGATGTGAAAAACGGTGTCGATTGCCCTGGCGTGGTCTACTACATATAGCCAGTCTCGGATATTCTCTCCTTTGCCATAAACAGGCAATGGCTTGCTGTTTTTAATGTTGTGAATGCAAAGAGGAATAAGCTTCTCTGGAAAATGATAGGGGCCATAATTGTTAGAGCAGTTCGTTACAACCACTGGAAGGCCATAGGTATTCGCATAAGCCCGTACAAAGTGGTCAGAGCTAGCCTTTGATGCAGAATACGGTGATTGGGGGTCGTATGAAGTAGTTTCAGTAAAAAACCCTTCGTCTCCAAGTGAACCGTATACCTCGTCAGTTGAAATGTGGTAAAATCTTTTTCCCTCAAAAGAGTTTTTCCATGCCTCCTTTGCAGCGTTCAGTAAAGTGACTGTGCCAATAACATTTGTCTTGATGAACTCCATTGGGTTGGAAATAGACCTGTCGACATGCGATTCGGCAGCAAGGTGAAGCACTCCGTCAAATTGTTCTTTCTTGAAAAGGTCAAATATAAATTTGTCGTCAGTAATATCGCCTTTGATAAAACTATAGTTGGGTGCTGCTTCAATGTCCCTGAGATTTTCCAGGTTACCCGCATATGTGAGATTGTCCAGGTTGAAAATCTTGTAGTCTGGATACTTGTTCACAAATAACCTCACCACATGCGAGCCTATAAAGCCCGCACCACCTGTTATTAGTAATTTTTTCATTGATTTGTTTTTATCTGAGCTAATTCCCAGTCCCATGCCGATTTCAATGCCTCCTCAATACTGAACTGCGTTTTCCAACCAAGTTTTTTATTAGCAAGTGAGGTATCAGCGTAAACAGCTTCTACGTCGCCAACCCTTCTATCTACTACTTTGTAAGGAATTTTTATGCCCGTCACTTTTTCGAACCCTTCAATCATTTGAAGTACCGACACGCCAACACCCATTCCCAGGTTATAAACTTCATAAGCTGATTCCATGCTTCCTTTCAAGAATCGCTCAACAGCATTGACGTGAGCCTTTGCGACATCCATCACGTGTATGTAATCTCGAACACAAGAGCCATCAATAGTATTGTAGTCATTGCCAAACACTCTCAGGTACTCCCTTTTTCCTTGGGCAGTTTCAGTGATAAATGGCACTAAATGGTGAGGCATTCCATGCTGCACTTC
Organism: uncultured Roseivirgaceae bacterium; assembly: GCA_964351395.1. GTDB lineage: Bacteria > Bacteroidota > Bacteroidia > Cytophagales > Cyclobacteriaceae > Imperialibacter. The sequence continues at coordinate 295,161 of CAYGOF010000001.1, read as the reverse complement.
ACCGATTACAGAACTTGGGTGAGCGCCAACAGGATTGAAATACCTTAAGGCGATGGCTTTCACATCGGAAGCTTTAGTCGAATCCCTGATAATATCCTCACACATTTTTTTTGTGTTGCCATAAGGTGAAACAGCCTCTTGAATAGGTGCGTCTTCTCCTACTGGTAGTATTTCGGGGTTACCATAAACTGTACAAGACGATGAAAATATCAAACCTTTGGCTCCGTGCTTCGCTTGACATTTAAGTAGGTTGATTGTTGACAGAAGATTATTCTCATAGTATTTGAGTGGGTTGTCAACCGATTCGTTGACCAAAAGAACGGCAGCAAAATGAATTGCTGCCATTATACCAGGATATTTCAGAAAAATAGCCTCCAGTTCTCCATAATTGCACATTTCAACTTGGTGAAATGCACATTTTTTCCCGGTAATCTTTTCGATAGCCCCCAACACCTTTTGTTCGGAGTTAGATAAATTATCGATGATGATGGGCTCAAACCCTGCATTTATGAGCTCCACAATTGTGTGAGAGCCAATGTAGCCAAGTCCCCCGGTAACAAGAATCTGATTATTTGCCATTGACGTTTTGTCTACCAATGCTGAAGTAGGTGAAACCCATTTCCTTCATAGTTTGCGTGTCATAAACGTTTCTACCATCGAAAATGACCTTGGACTTAAGCAGCGACTTAAGTTTTTCAAATTCAGGTGTTCTGAATACAGGCCACTCTGTCATGATAAACAAGGCGTCTGTTCCTTCAACCGCCGCATATTCGTCCTCGCAGAATTCGATCGTGTCTGCGAACAACTCTTTTACATTCTCCATCGCCTCAGGATCATATACTTTCACCTTTGCACCAAGTGCAATCAGTTCCTTGATGTTCTCTAACGCCGGAGCTTCGCGGATATCATCGGTATATGGTTTAAATGCAAGTCCCCATATTCCGAAAGTTTTACCTTTCAAGTCCCCATTATAAAAGGCTTTGGCTCTCTGAATAAGCCTCGTCTTCTGCTCCTGATTTACATCCATTACAGATGTTAGTAGTTTAAAGTCATAGTTGACACCCTGAGCGGATTTTGCCAACGCTTGTACATCTTTTGGAAAGCAGCTGCCGCCATAGCCGATGCCAGCAAAAAGAAATCTCTTTCCAATTCGGCTATCAGTACCAATTCCCTTTCTTACCATGTCAACATCAGCTCCCAACAATTCACACATGTTGGCAATCTCATTCATAAAGGTGATTTTGGTTGCAAGGAAGGAGTTGGCCGCATACTTGGTCAGTTCAGCCGACTTTTCATCCATAAAAATGACGGGGTTCCCCTGACGTACGAAAGGAGCATAAAGCTGATCCATTACTTTTCTCGCTTTTTCTGAGCTCGTGCCAATTACCACTCTGTCAGGCTTCATGAAGTCTTCAACGGCTACTCCCTCCCTAAGGAACTCTGGGTTTGATACCACGTCAAATTCAACTTTGCAGTTTTCAGCAATGGCAGCATGCACTTTTTCGGCAGTACCAACGGGCACGGTGCTTTTGTCAACGATAACAGCATATTCACTTAAAAGCGGGCCTAAATCGCTTGCCACCTTGAGGATATATTTAAGGTCGGCAGATCCATCCTCGCCGGGAGGGGTTGGTAGTGCTAGAAAAATGATCTTAGCATCTTTTATTCCTTCCGCCAGGTTAGTTGTAAAATCAAGCCTGCCTTGGCGGATATTTCTCTCGAAAAGAACATCCAATCCTGGTTCGTAGATTGGCATGATTTGATTTTTCAACTTAACTACCTTCTTTTCGTCGATATCAACGCAGGTTACATGATTTCCAGTCTCGGCGAAACAAGTGCCCGTTACTAGCCCCACATATCCCGTTCCAACTACTGCAATTTTCATATTTATAAGGTTATATTAAAATCTGGTTCAAATCTAACACACACAGAAATAATAACATCAATTCTTTCGCTAAATGAACCTTATTATAGGTTAATTGTAATATTAGAAAGGATTTTTAGAGAACTTTTCATTTTTCTGGCATGAACCTATATTAGTTATACAGTATTAATAAAGATGATGGAACAATTGCAAAAACAAACCGGTGGGGACGCCTCTTCGGAAAACCAGAGGATGGTGGCAGAAATGGTGCGTGATTTCGCCAAAGCTGAGGTGGCACCAAATATCAGGGATTGGGATAATTCACAGCACTTTCCTAAGGAACTGTTCCATAAGATGGGAGAATTAGGTCTTATGGGAATAATGGTCCCACAAAGCCTTGGCGGCTCTGGTTTTGGTTATTCAGAATATGTGACTGCCATAATTGAGATCTCCAAAGTTGATCCCTCTATTGGCCTTTCATTGGCCGCTCACAATTCGCTCTGCACTGGTCATTTGCTACAGTTTGGCAATGAGGAGCAGAAAAGAAAGTGGCTGCCTAAACTAGCTTCAGGAGAATGGATTGGTGCCTGGGGCTTAACTGAGCCAAACACAGGTTCAGATGCGGGCAATATGAAAACAACGGCGGTAAAGGACGGAAATGATTGGGTAATTAACGGAGCAAAGAACTTCATTACCCATGGCATATCAGGCGATATCGCCGTACTTATTGCAAGAACAGGTAAAACCGGAGATTCTCACGGCATGTCGGCTTTCATGATTGAGCGCGGAACTCCTGGTTTTTCCGGCGGAAGAAAGGAGGACAAGCTAGGAATGCGTGCCTCTGAGACTGCCGAAATGATATTTGAAGACTGCAGAGTACCTGCTGAAAACTTATTAGGGAATGTTGGTGACGGTTTTATCCAATCGCTGAAGGTGTTGGACGGAGGCCGGATTTCTATTGCTGCATTGAGTTGTGGAATAGCAGAAGGGGCTCTCCAAGCAGCGCTTTCTTATTCCCAAGAAAGGCAACAATTCGGTAAACAGATAGCTTCATTTCAAGGGATTTCCTTTATGTTGGCTGAAATGGCTACCAAAATTGAGGCAGCTAAGCTCCTTACTTATCAAGCTGGAGACATAAAAAACCGGGGGAAGAAAGTGACAAAAGAATCGGCAATGGCAAAGTACTATGCTTCCGAAGTGGCTGTGTCAGTAGCTAACGATGCAGTTCAAATTTTCGGCGGGTATGGGTTTACAAAGGATTACCCAGTGGAGAAATTTTATAGAGACTCTAAGCTGTGCACGATAGGCGAGGGAACATCTGAGATACAAAAGGTGGTTATTTCCAGAGAACTATTGAAATAAATTTGAGTTTTTGGATATAAAAACTTTATCTTTGCAGCCCATAATTAATAATGAAATGATCGTAGTAAACATTAAGGAAAACGAGTCAATCGACAAAGCGCTAAAGAGGTTCAAGAAGAAATTCGAAAGAACTGGGGTTCTTAAAGAACTTCGTAGCCGTACTTTCTTTGTGAAGCCATCTGTAAAAAACAGAGAAGAGAAATTGAAAGCAGCCTACCGTCAGCAAATGATGGGTCAGGAAAATTTATAATAGAAGATATATTTCATAAGTTAGTGGATACGGTGAATTCACTAGCTTATGATTGATTCTTTCCTCAAATACCTCCAATTCGAAAAGAGGTTAAGTCAGCATACCCTTACTTCATATCGAAGTGACCTTTCTCAGGCTGACTCTTTTTTAAGCAGCGAATTTTCCGGTAGCCTTAAAGACGCTAACTATCAGGCTTTACGTGCCTGGATCATCCACCTTGTGGAACAAGGGTTGGAGAGTAAATCGGTCAATCGAAAAATTGCCTCCCTCAAATCTTACTACAAGTTCCTTCTCAGGCGAGAAGAGATAGAGAAAAGTCCGGCAGAAAAGCTAAAGCCCCTCAAAACTCCTAAAATGCTTCCTTCCTTCGTGCGGGAAAGCGAAATGACCATTCTTTTGGATCAGATACCCTTTCCGGACGGTTTCATCGGAACCAGAGATAAACTTATTCTTGATTTTCTGTATGGCACAGGAATCCGTCTCTCCGAGTTGATTAATTTGAAGGAAGAGGACATCAATTTTTACCAAAACAGCGTTAAGGTATTAGGCAAGCGGAACAAAGAGAGAGTGATTCCTATTCCAGTGCCCTTGGTTGAAGAAGTGAGAAAATATATTGACCTAAAAAGAAGACATTTGTCTGAAAATTTTTCTAACTTTTTGATAGTAACGGAAGATGGGGAAAAGGCTTATCCAATGTTGATTTACAGGACAGTCAACGAATATTTGAATATGGTTACTACTTCAGAAAAGAAGAGTCCTCACGTGCTTAGACATACCTTCGCAACACACTTACTAAACAAAGGAGCTGATTTAAATGCTGTAAAAGATTTACTTGGACACGCCAATTTGGCTGCTACTCAAGTGTATACACACAATACACTCGACAAGCTGAAGGCTGTTTATAAACAGGCCCATCCAAAGGCCTAATTGTTAAACCCTTAAATTTTATCAACATGAAATTGCAGATGCATTCCATCCATTTCGACGCCGACACTAAATTGTTGGACTTCATTCAAAAAAAAACCGATAAGCTAAATACCTTTTACGATAGAATAATTGATGGTGAAGTATTTATGCGTCTTGAAAAGAATGATGTTGAAAATAAAGTGGTGGAAATAAAGTTGAATATTCCTGGATCCCAATTATTTGCTAAGGAGCAGTCCCGTTCTTTTGAAGCAGCCACTGATCTTGCGGTGGAAGCCTTGCGAAGGCAATTGAAAAAATTTAAGGAAAAACAGAAGGCAGCTTAAAAAGAAAGGCCCGTTTGCAAGCGGGCCTTTCTTTTTCATCCACTAAGACATACATTTGCCTTATTTTTGAAACCCGTTGGGGCGTTAAGTCAGCTAAACTTTAAATGTTATGAGCCAGGACGAAAGAACCAGATATTCAGATGAGGAGTTAAAAGAGTTTGAGGAAATTATTTCTCAGAAGCTCGATAAAGCCCGTAGTGAGCTTAAATACATCAAAGAATCCCTTAGTAGAAGTAATGACGAGGGGACAGACAATACTTCAGGTAATATTAAAGTACTTGAAGATGGCGCTGATATGATGGAAAAGGAAAACCTAAGCCAATTGGCCTCTCGCCAGCAAAAGTTTATGATTCAGCTGGAAAATGCTATGGTCAGGATTAAAAATGGCACTTATGGTATATGCGTTGACACTGGAAAGCTAATTTCAAAAGAACGTTTGAAGGCAGTTCCTCATACAATGCATTCCATTGAAGCTAAGTTGAAACAGTCACGCAATTAAATTATTAAGGATAAGGATTAGTTGGATTATCTTGTCAACCATATTGAAGCACTTATTTTTTGTTCTCCTAAGCCAGTACGAGAAGAAGACTTGAAGAGTACACTAGAGGAAATGTTTGGTGCTGATGTTCCGGTTGAGGACATTTCGCTGGGGATTGAAACATTAAAGGAAAAATATAAAGCCGAAAACTTTTCTTTTGAGCCCGTAAAGTCAGGCGGGGGCTATCAGTTTCTTACCAAGCCAGCCTACCAGGCCAGCATCGGCATACTACTGAAACAACAGTCGAAACGACGCCTTTCTACCTCCTCACTTGAGACACTTTCTATAATTGCCTACAAGCAGCCAATGACAAAGTCGGAAATAGAGCAGATCAGAGGTGTGAATTGCGACTATGCTGTACAGAAGCTTCTAGAAAAGGAGCTTGTTGAAATAAAGGGTAAATCAGAAGGTGTGGGCCGACCGCTATTGTATGGAACCAGTAGCAAGTTTATGGACTACTTTGGCATCAATGACCTGAAAGAAATGCCGACCCCTAAGGATTTTCTCAAAGAAGAAAATGAGATCGGGGAAACTAAATCGGAAGATTAACCCTTCTTTTTTTATTACATTCCACTTATGAAGAAACCATTTAAAGGCGGGAAAAAATTTTCCGATAGTAAGCCTTCCTTTGGAGCTGGCAAACGTAGCGAGTCCGACGGGGCTGGTTCGGGACCCTCAAAACGACCTACACAATCATCCAGGCGTGGTAAAGCCGCTAGCAGTTCGGAAGCTACACCGACAGGACGCCGGAAGCCGTTGTCCGACGATTCCTCCGCCAGACCGAAAAGAACCACTGGATACGGAAGCAAGCCTGCAGGCCGCAATATAGGGCGCCCAAAAAGGGCCGATAAGAGTACAGACGATGTTCCTGAAGGCTCTTTCGAGCGTAGCGCAAGTCGTTCGACTGGAGGCCGTTCAGGGAGGCCCAAGGGCGGCACGAAAGGTAAAAAAAAGGGAGCAGGTTTTACAAAAACCTACGCCCAGAAGTACGATGAGAAGCCAAAGTCGCCAGACGAGCCTGTCAGACTTAACAAGTTCCTGGCAAATGCGGGAATTTCTTCCCGTAGAGAAGCGGACAAACATATTGAAGAAGGTAAAGTTACCATCAACGGAAAAGTAGTGACCGAACTTGGGTTGAAGGTTGGTCCTAAAGATGTTGTTAAGTTTGAAGGCAGAGTGATGATGCCTGAGAAGCTCGTTTATGTTCTTCTTAACAAACCCAGGGATTTTATCACCACAGTGACGGATCCAAAGAACAGAAAAACAGTGATGAAGCTAGTTTCCAATGCGTGCCAGGAACGTATATACCCTGTGGGTAGGCTGGATCGAAATACTAGTGGGCTATTACTTTTTACGAATGATGGCGAACTTGCCAAAAAGTTGAGTCATCCTTCGCATATGGTAAAGAAGATATACTATGTGGAGCTTAATAAGCCTTTGAAGGCTGATCACCTGGAAAAAATCAAGGAAGGACTTGAGTTGCAGGATGGGCCTGTAAAGCCTGACGACATTCAGATCGTTACTCCGGATTCCATAGGAATTGGTATCGAGATTCACGTAGGAAGAAACCGCATCGTTAGACGAATATTTGAATACCTTGGGTATGATGTGGTGAAGCTTGACAGAGTGATGTATGGCGGACTTACCAAAAAAGACCTGACAAGGGGCACATGGAGAATGCTCACGAAGTCAGAAATAAATATGCTTAAGAATTTTACCTGATAGAAAGTCTATTCTGCCGTTGAACTTATAATCTGAAGATTGGTATCAAAAATCACATGAAAGCTATTTGGTACTTGATCTTTGGTTAAGCCGTTTCGAGAGTAGGGCCCTTTGATGCCGAGCAGGTTGATGCAGGAATCACTGATTCTCACAAGGGTATTCCCAAAGAGTGGTTGTGAAGAATCTATTTGCGTGCTGTTAACGAACTTGCCGTCTAATCCAATTTTCATCAGAAGGGGTGCTGTTTCATTTAGCCCAGACCCCTTTCTTATTATTCTCCCATCGTTATTTTTATAGGAGGTGTAATTATTGGCTAGTATGTAGCCATCGTCAACTGCTACCATTTTTTCAAAAACTCCTGCAATAGACATTCTGTATTGCCAATTTAAGTCGCCATAAATGTTATGATTGGCGATTATTAATTCCGACATCTCGTCGAGAGATTCCTGAGGCGCTAGTCCCTTGAAGTTTATTGTGTAGCTGTTAGTTTTTTCATGGAAGAAGATCCCCCTTGGAAAGTCTTCAAACAATAGTCTTTTGGAGAGCAAAGTTGTTCCCGCATCATCTATAGACAGAAGATGATTGATGTGGTTGCCATTTTCAACCTGTTGTCCGTGCAAAACAAGTAAGAGCCCTTCTTGAGTAGTTTGGATTGCCCCAATTCTAGTATGGCAATCAAATGAGGTGCTGTCGGATTGAAGCAGGTAGGAATTAATCCATAGTACCTTATTGGTAGAGTCTAACTTGATTAGGAAAGTTTCTATTTTTTTCTCTTTTGAATTCATTTGAACTCCAGCCAGATAAGTAGATCCATCAAAGTTCTGAGCTCTGTGGGTCGTGAACGGATTCAAAGCCACCATAGAGTCTAGGGGGTGGTCGGAAGGCTCAAGACTGTATTTCAATTTTTTGACACTTACCTGAGTCGTTAGCTTATCAACGGCATAATTTTCGATAAGAGTTCTGTTGAGCGAAGAGATATATGCTGAGAAGTCTTGACGGTTATTTAATTGCTCATTGTTGACAAAATTATTGATGCCTGAAATACCGTCATAGTGTTTGTCAACAAAGGGTTTATACTTATCGTAGGAGGCAGAAGTATTGCGAGTTTTAACAGTTACCAAAATACTGTCTGCTTCTCTGATTCTATTGATCATTTGACCATACAAAAAGAGCCTCCTATCTGCTTCAATATTTTGGGCTGAATCAAGCCTGGTGCTTAGTAGTTTGTTGTAGAGAAGGTCATGCTTAATTTCTTTGTATAAAAACAGTGGTTCGACAACTGAAGCAAGGTCATATTTTTTCAGGTTGAACATCGTTTCTTTGCTGGTCTTTAATGGCAAGTATTCTTGAGCGGAAAACTCTTGTTCTACTGATTTAAGCTTGTTTCGGAATTTTAACTCTTCTGCGACCAGGTCTGATCTAAGTTTTTCTATGTTAACTGAAACATAGGATTTGACTTCGTTAGCCCATTTTTTGTAATTCCAAATCCTTATTTCAGGAACCAAAAAGTTAATTTCTACTTCCAAACCGTCCAATCGATAAATAGCGATGTCCTTAATATCCAGCTTTTGATCATATCCCTTCAAAGGGTAGATGGTGGTTGCCTCTTTGTATTTATCAAAATGATACATCGCAGAATCATAATGCATGCTCAATTCGTCTAATTCGCCCTCGAGGCTTGAATTGTAAAGTAGGTACATGTCTTTGAGGCTCCGATAGCGTCCGACAACTTTTGTGAAAATTTTATTGGCTTCCTGATAGTGAAAAAAGCTGCTCGTAAATCGACGATAAATCGATGGCATATTTTCAAGAAATGTCGTCGCATATGCCAGCGAATTGTCCATTTTGTTTTTAACACTATCCCAGGGTACTTCGTACTTCCCTTTAGCATCAAAAACCGCAAAGTTCAGGTACTGCTCTTTACTTTTTCTAACTTCTTTCTCATCGATCGTTAGAAAGGCTCTATTGAGGGAGGCGACAGCCTCGTTGGCATTGCCAATAGATCGATTATACTGTGTTAGAAAATCACTTTCTGTGAATCGCTTTTCATATATGAGGGCCATTTGAAGAGAAATGCTCGGATTTTCAGGCTCGATTTGCCTGTATATTTTCAAAATTGCCAAAGCTTCACTCGGTGTGATATTCAAAAGTCTTCCCAATTCATCCTCATACTTAGGCCGCTTTTGAGCGTAGATGTTAGCACTCACTATCGTTAATAGCAGAAGAATAAATATGTTTTGTATCAATATTGATTTGAATTTCATCGTCACCTTAATTTGAATTAGATGTTGACCACTTTTAGAACAACTCGTCTGTTTCGCGCCTTATTTTCTTCGGTATCATTATCAACCAGCGGTTGTGATTCTCCATAGCCTTTATAGATAAATCTATTGGCCGGAATATTATTTTCTTCAAGGTATTTTGCGACACTTTCAGCTCTTCGTTGGGACAGCAAAAGATTGTAGTTGTCGGATCCGACATCGTCGGTATGAGCAGCCACCTCTACAATTAGTGATGGGTTGTCTTCCATCATCCTGAAAACCCGGGATAATTCGAGAAAGGATATTTCGTCAAGTGTAGCTGAGTTTGATTCGAACAGAATGTCTTTTAATGGCAGATTTGCACCCTTTGTGAGGGGCTGCAATTTGATATCAAATACCACTTCAGGTCCGCCTGCCTCACCAAGGTCTTCTGTTACGTCGATTACTCTAGTGTTGAAAGCATAGCCCTGGTCGCTGGTCGCTTCAAGTTCGTAGCGATCGCCGACCCGCAGCGCCACCGATTGATTACCTTCCACTTCAATTGTTTCATCCCTGTTTTTATTAACAATTTTTACTTTAGAACGTATTTTGCCATTGTTGACCAGATCTGCCACATTTACCTGAATTTCCTTCTTAATTGGAATCATTTCCAGGTCCTTATTATATTCTCTATATATAACCAGGCCAGACACATCATACACAAAATACTCGCTTTTGAAGTTGTCTGCATCAATGATGATTTCGTAAGTCTCACCCAGCGGTAGATCAAGTTCTATTTTCCCAGTTTCTGGGTTGTTTTCAACATCCAACAATAACGAGCGTTCTCCCTCTATTTTAACTTTTATTTTTGCTTGCAGAGGCTCAAAGATTTCCACATCATAAATGTTAAGCTCCAATTTTGTGCTTTTAAAAAGGGTGATGTTTTCAGACAATTCCTGATACTCGCTTACATCAGATAAATCAAGAAATGTAGAATAGGACGAATAACCGACCTGGCTAATTTCAACGTTATAGGCCCCACCCGCAGCCAATACCAGCGTGTATCTTCCATCATTCGGGTTGTTGTCAATTTCAAACAATTGTTCAGAGGTAAATGCGTTTGTCACCGTAATTTTAGCCGCCTGCCCTTGTTGGCTATCTACGTCTTTGACAAAGCCCGACACTACCACGTTTCTGTACTGACGGAGATTTGGAGGAATTTCTACCGAGTAGATGTCGTTGTTATTGTAAGTAAAAAACATCAAGTCTCCCTCTGCCGAAATACAAGAAAATTGATCCGCTTTGTCGGTATTGACAAAATCGAGTGGCACCGGATTGGACCAATCGCCCAGGGAGTTTTGCCGAGTTTGATATAAGTCAAAATCACCCGCCCCTCCCAGTCTGTTGGAGGAAAATATCAAAGTGTTATTATCAGCCATGATTCTAGGTGCTTTCTCGCAGTCCTGATTTATCGGATAAGGCAATTTGACTGGCACCCCCCAGCTTCCATCTGCTTGTTTAGTGGCGGAGTAGATGCTATTACATACATTATTAAAGTTCTTCGCAAGGTCTTTATCAGATGGCCCGGCAGCGTTTTCCCGGACAAAGTATAGGGTTTTTCCATCTGCTGAAATAGAAGGAAAACCCTCATATCCGGCAGTATTAATGTTTGGGCCTACATTGATCGGTTCACTCCACCCTCCCTGTTCTCTGATGGAGTAGTAAATGTCTTCGCGGCCAAGACCACCAGGAAATGTCGCAAAGAAAAAAAGAAAGTTGCCATCAAAGCTGATGCTTGGCCCGCCGATCAGGTCATTGTCGTTGCCAAAGTTGTTGATTTTGTCTAGTGGGTTGCCGGCTTCCCATTCCTCATTTGAGTTTTTCACATACTCAAAAAGCTTGTAGCCGCCACCGCCTTCCTTATTCGATTCAATAATCATTGTTTTACCATCAGCCGAAATTGAGGGTGCATAATCTACCATTTCCGTGTTAATAGCTGCAATAGGTTGGCTTGTCTTTCTATAGTAGGCAATGGTATCTGCTCTCGTAGCCAGATTATCTTGCGCGCACAAATCAGCTGTAAATACAGCCCATGCGGTAACCATTACGCTAGCGCTTAATTGTTTGGTCCAAGATGTGTTAAAAAACATAGTTCATTAATTTTATTCTCCAAGTAAAATGAAAGCTCCCCAGTAGTAAGGAGATGGAAATTCTTTTTTTATCTCGAGTACGGCATCTTTGAAAGCATTGTATTTATCTCCGTTTTTGAACCATTCGGAATAAAAGTTGGTCATCAGCTTTTGTGTTGTTTCGTCGTTGACCTTCCATAGACTCATGATTACAGATTTAGCGCCGGCCACCATGAAAGCCCTTTGAAGGCCGTAAACTCCTTCTCCGTTTCTTATTTCACCCAGGCCAGTTTCACAAGCCGACATCACAACTAATTCAGTTTGGTCAAGATTAAGGTTCATTGCCTCATAGGCAGTAAGCACACCATCTTCTTCTCTCTCTAGCTTTTGGTTTTGCAGCGTTTTATTTGCACCAGCCAAAAGAACCCCAGATCTTAAAAGAGGATTAAACCTAACACTTCTGGATTGCAGCCCTTCACTTTCCGATACTTTCGTAACGTCAAAGTCCTCGAGGAAGAATCCGTGCGTAGCAATGTGGACAATCGAAGCCTTCTCGATTTTTTTAAAATTCTCTTCAGTAGCCTCAACATTCAGTAGCTTTTGAAATTGCCAGTTGTTTTCCTCCAAAATAGAAGCGATGCTGTTGATCTCTTTAAGTGTGCCTGGCAATGCGGAAACGCCATGGTCAAAACCGCCAATTGCTCTTGTGCCTTGGAAATTGGCTGCTCCACTTGAAGCTGATGCGAGTAGGCCATTGGTCCCTATTTCTAAATCGTAGTCAGGGAAGCCGAAAAGGGAGGCGGTTTTTTCTCCGGACCTCTGAGGTTTCTTTTCTGCCAACTCACGTGTATTGCTTAGAAGGTATATGTTTTTAGTGTCTATTACATAGGAGAGACTATCGGTATTGAAAAGTGTGTTTACATTAAGCTTGTTAAAAATACCATCGCTCGACAGATAGACATTTTTTTCCGTGGCTAATTTTCGGTCAAATGGTTCCCAGTAAATTCCGTAAGATTGTTTGTCTTCAAGTTGGTAAAGGACTGAGTTTTTATATTGGACGAAATATTTTTCCTCTAGCTGTCTTCCATTTGGAAAGAAAACAAGGTCCATTTTTTTGTCAGGATTGCCGTAGACAATCACACCGGCGTAAACAATAGAATCATTTTTGATATTTTTTTTGATTCTCAATATTTCTATTGCTGCATCGCTTGGTGACAATGTGGCTTTTACTTTTGCCCATGTAATAGCCTCCTTGTCGAACTCATTCGCAAACTCCTGTGAATTTTCAGAAAGCTGTTTTTCCAGGCTATTTGCCCTGCTCTCAAGGGCGGTTAATTCAATGCCATTCTTTTCAAGTTCACTTAAAGAATACGAATAAGCCTTAGCCAGAAGTTCTTTTGACGAGATCCAATCTTCAAAAAGTGCGATCAATTTCTGGTCATTGCTGGCGGCAATCCTCCGCCTGACTTTATTGGAAGCATTGAGTAGCAAAGCTTTGGTAGAAAGCTGCACATCGTAGAGCAATTCCAATGCCCGATCAGAAAGCTCATCACGTTCATTTTTGCTGACTACAAACTCCACTGCAAAATCTTGAAAAGCCATGTAAACCGGCTTTATTTTTGCATAAAAGGCACTTTTCTCTTCTTCACTCAATGCTGGAAACACGTTGACGATCAACTTGTCGTATTTCCTTAAAGCCTCCTCGTAGTACTGGTAAGCGTTATCCCAATTTTTGAGTCGCTGATTAACGGAAGCAAGACCAAATAAGGTATAGGCGTAGTCCGGATGATTTTCTCCCAACGTATTTCTGCGTATCGAAAGAACGTCTAGAAAGTATTTTTCAGAGAGCGGAAAGTTTTCTTTGTCCTGAGCAAGAACTGCAAGGTTGTAAAGTGTATTGGCGTAAGAAGGATGATTTTTGCCTACAGTCTCGGAGTAAATTGCTAAAGACTCTTCGTATAGCTGCTGAGCTTTGTCTAAGTCCCCTCTTTTTTGACTAATAGAAGCCAGGTTATGAAGTGTTTTCGAATAAAGAGGATGATTTTTGCCTAAGACCTCTTCATCAATGGAGAGGGCTTCTTCAAGAAGTTGAATGGCTTCTGCTTCCTTTCCTTCCATTAAAAGGATTGTAGAAATATTTTCCAGCGATGAAGCATAATCCGGATGATTTTTACCATATGTCGACTCATAGAATGACCTGGCAGACTCGAAGAGAGGCATAGCTGCATCAAGATTTCCAAGACTCATATATAAAAGCCCCAGGTCGTTCATTACTGAGATGTAGACCAGATGTTCTTTTCCTATAGATCCTTCCAGGATTTCTGTCGATTGGAGGAGTAGCTTTTCGGATGCGGTAAAATCTCCAGTTGTTCTTTTTAGTACACCAAGGTTTCGCAATGAATAAGCATAGATCGGGTGCTTATCACCATAAATTGATCTGTTTCCTTCTATTGTCTTTTGGAACGTTACTTCTGACTCTTCAAATCTTGCTGTCTGGTAGTAGAGCGTTGCCAGGTTCTCGAGTGAAATGAGATATTCGACATTGTTCGTGCCAAACTGAGATTCCTTTATCAAAAGAGACTGTTTCAACAACTCTTCCGCTTCCAGATAAAAACCTTGTAATTGCTTTAAAGAGGCATAATTACTCAAGACAATCGCATACTCTTGATGTTGGGCCCCATACACGTTTAAAATAGTGCTCTGTGCTTTTTTGAAATAGCCATCTGATTTGGAATATTCAGCCATATCCCTGTACCCGATGGCTAGTAAGCTGGAAACACTGCCGTATTGCACACTATTGACCCCAAATGTTTCAATAGTCTCTTCTTCAATACCCACTAAAATTTCGTTTGCAGCATTCAACTGGCCGGAAGCAAGAAGCACAGCGGCCCTCTGCCTTCTAAAATTGATTTCAAGCGTTTTTGAATACGTCCCTAATATTGATAGCGTAGAGTCTGTCTTCTGAACGAAAGAATCAGATCGTGCAGTTTCGTTAGCCTTGAGATACGATTTGGAAATTCCGATATAGGCCATTGCCAAATATTCATCAGGCCCTTCCCGCTTTTCGTAGGCATTTACTACTTTCTGGTACCAGTCTATGGACTTCTCGAAATCCCCCTGATTGAAGGCTAAACCACCCAAATTGATATAGGTTAGGGGGGTGGAGATTTCACTGTTGCCTGCCGCTGCTCCTGCCTGTTCGGCTAGTTTAACAAGAATTTCCTCCGCTTCTTTGTACTTCCCTTGCTGTTCCAGGTTGGTTGCCAGGAAATTGAGTGCAATGAGATATTCAGAATTTTCGATTTCGCCAGTTTCTTCAAAAAAGCTTTTAGCCTTTCGTAGGTATTCTGAGGCCTTGGCAAAATCTCCGAGTTGTTGCCAGGTATCTCCAAGTTTAGTTAGCACGTTTCCGAGTCCAGGTTGAGCTTCCTGCTGATAATAAAGAAATACCACTTCGAGAGGAGCAAGTGATGCTTGAAGCTGCCCTTTTTCTCTAAGTAGGGCTGAATAGTTATAGGCAATGTTAAAATAGTCGGTAGTTTGTTCCTCTAACTCACTTAAGGCAGGAAAAACTTCCTCAAATAGTTTCTGTGAAGCTTCGTCTTGACCTAAATGAAAAAGGCTGACGGCATGGTTCCCTTTTAGCACAAGAAACTCAGGATCATTGGCTTCCAGATAGTCGCTGTAAATCAGGGTAGCTTCGTCGAGAAGCTTTGCGGCAGCATCATATTCGCTTCTCGCATTGTGAATCAAGGCGGCGTTGTAAAGGGAACTTCCGTAATTGAAGTCGGAGGTTTCCCCAATTTTTTGAAGGGTTTTTATCTCGTCGTTTGCGTAAAGCAGTGCGTTCGCCAGGTCGCCTTTTTCAAAAGTGATCAATGCTAACTGTCTGTTGAGCACTGCTACATTTTTGTGATCGTCACCAACTTCCGCTTTAAAGTCACCCAAAGCAGACGTAGCCAAACTTAAAGCCTTCTCCAAATCTCCGATTTGGTATGCTTCTATCGACTTATTATAGGAATCTGCCCACCCTTGACTTAATGCGCTGTTTATAAGGGATATAGATAAGAGGCCAAATAAGAAAAAGTGGCGATGCAACATGGTTGGTTGATTCAAAAAAATTAATCTATCAATATCGACTAATCACAACGGTATGTCAATACTTATTTACAGGTATATAATAGCCGGGAAAAATAGTATGCATGCATACTATTTTTCATAAATCATTCCTATCTTGGTGTCAAAGATTCGATAGTGAGGTTTTTTAATGCGAGAGGGCTAAAAATAAAAAAGCCTTCAGTGAAACTGAAGGCTTTAGAGGTGTGGTGCTGAGTGGATTCGAACCACCGACTCACGGATTTTCAGTCCGATGCTCTACCAACTGAGCTACAGCACCCTCCGAAATGAGATTGCAAAAGTATGGATTAAATGATTTGATCCAAAAACATTTTAAAAAATAAAGAGAAACTGTAGTAAAACAACATGACCTACCTTTCACAAATTGTTTTTTTCGTGGTTTTAGCCATCGCAGGCTATCTTCTGACAGGCCGAATTCGACAGATCAGGAATAACATTTTACTTGGCAAACCCCTCAACCGCAGGGATAGGGCCGGAGAACGTTTGAAGACGATGCTGCTAGTGGCCTTTGGCCAAAGGAAAATGTTCAAGCGCTTTATACCTGCATTCTTCCACTTCTTCATTTACGCAGGTTTCCTTATCATCAATTTAGAGGTTTTGGAATTTGTTCTTGATGGTATATTAGGGACTCATCGGCTTTTTGCCCCCTATCTTGGGGGGGTTTATGGAATGGCCATCAATTTCTTTGAATTTTTGGCTGCAGCTGTGTTTGTTGCCTGTGTTGTCTTTCTGATTCGACGCAATGTGGTTCGAGTGCCACGCTTTACCAAGCCTGAGATGAAAGGCTGGCCAGCGCTCGATGGCAATCTTATTCTGGTCATTGAATGTGTCCTCATGCTGGCAATTCTTACTATGAATGCTGCCGATCAGCTGTTGCAGCAGCAAATGCCGAATGCCTACCATGCCACGGGCAATCTGGCAATAAGTTCTCTACTTATTCCAATCTTCGATGGTTTGCAAACAAGCACCCTGGTAATTGTTGAACGGGCTGCCTGGTGGTTTCATATTGTAGGTATTCTTGCCTTTGCTGTATATGTTACCTACTCGAAACATCTACATATTTTCATGGCCTTTCCTAACACCTGGTATTCGAATCTTAATGCCAAAGGGAAATTTGAGAACATGGAAGCCGTTACCAATGAAGTGAAGATGATGTTGGGGATGCCAACCGAACAAACGGAGCCTCCGGCGGAAGTCGGGAGGTTTGGCGCTAAGGATGTAGTTGACCTTAGCTGGAAAAACCTGATGGATGCATATGCCTGCACAGAATGCGGACGTTGTACATCGGAATGCCCTGCCAATATTACTGGTAAGACACTTTCGCCCAGGAAGATTATGATGGATACTAGGGATCGCTTAGAAGAATATGGATCGTTTTTGGCGAAAGGTGGTTCTGCTGCAGATGGTGATGGGAAATCATTACTTGGCGATTACATCTCAAAGGAGGAAATTAACGCCTGCACCACATGTAATGCTTGTGCCGAAGCTTGTCCAGTCAATATCGACCCGCTAAATATTATTGTTCAGATGAGGCAATATGAAGCCATGGAAGAATCAGGGTCGCCAGCATCCTGGAATAATATGTTCTCAAACATTGAAAATAATTTTGCTCCATGGAAATTTCCCCCTTCTGACCGCTTTAACTGGGCGGATGAGCTAAAGAAAGAAACTTCAAACGACTAAGTGATGAGTAATAAGATTAGAACAATGGCCGAAATGGCTGCCAAAGGAGAGTCTCCCGAAGTTTTGTTTTGGGTAGGGTGTGCCGGATCATTTGATGATAGGTATAAAAGAGTTACAACAGCCTTCGTAAAAATATTGAACCAGGCGAAAATCAATTTTGCAGTTTTGGGGCCGGAGGAAGCCTGTACTGGTGATCCAGCCAAACGTGCTGGTAACGAGTTCTTATTTCAAATGCAAGCCATGGCGAATATACAAGTACTGAATGGTTATGAGATCAAGAAAGTTGTTACCGCTTGCCCTCATTGCTTCAATACGATCAAAAATGAATACCCGAGCCTTGGTGGTAACTACGAAGTGATTCACCACTCCACCTTCCTGCAACAGCTGATTAATGAAGGAAAAGTGAGTGTTGAGGGTGGAGTTTTCAAAGGAAAGAAAATCACCTACCACGACAGCTGCTATTTAGGTCGCGCCAACAATGTATATGAGGCACCACGTGATGTAATTACCGCCCTTGATGCAGACCTCGTTGAAATGAAAAGATGCCGCACGACGGGGCTATGTTGCGGTGCCGGTGGAGCTCAAATGTTCAAAGATGCGGAAAAAGGCAACAAAGAAATCAACATAGAACGCACTGAGGAGGCATTGGCTACAGGTGCAGAAATAGTGGCCTCAGCTTGCCCTTTTTGCATGACGATGCTTTCAGATGGTGTGAAGAACAAAGAAAAAGAAGGACAGGTAAAAGTGCTGGACTTGGCTGAACTCATTCTTGCGTCCTCGGCAGGATCCTCAGATTCATAACGTGAAGGAACTTTAGTTATGCCTTAGCCATTACTAATTGATTAGGCTCTATTAGTTCATATAGTATTGAGCCTTTATATTTACTTAAAAATATACCGGGTATGTTTATTCCTTTTGACGAGATGAAGGACACCGCAAGATTGTGGGTCTACCAATGTAATAGAGTATTGGCCGATGATGAAGTAGAATGGCTGTCTAATTCGCTCTCCACTTTTGCTGAAAACTGGAAGGCCCACGGTCAATCTCTTGTTAGTTCATTTGTTATCAAGGAGAATATTTTTATCGTGCTGGCGGTAGACGAAGAGTCGTATAGTGCTTCAGGTTGCAGTATTGATGCATCAGTTCATGAGGTACAATCTTTGCAACAGAAATTGGGAGTCGATTTTTTTATAAGAGATACTGTTTTGTTTAAAAAAGGCTCCACACTGGAGCGAGTGAAACTTACGGAACTAAAGCAAAAAGCGCTTGCTGGGGAATTGCAGCCAGATAATGCCGTTTTCAACACCCTTGTAAACACTAAGGGAGATTTGAAAACTAACTGGGTAGTTCCTGCTGGCAATACGTGGTTGAAGCGTTATTTTAAGACTGTAGATACCTTGAGGTAAGGACATGCGTTAATAAGAGTGTTTGAAGAGTACGCTAAGCTTAATACTTATGAGAAGTGCACTTTTGGTGATGGTTTTGGGGGTATTTTGGATGATGGGCTGCAGTGTCTCCAAAAAAGCAACAAAAGCATACAATAACAGTGAGTATGATGTGGCTATTGACCTCTATAAAAAGATGGTTGAAAAGAATGTCACTAACCCAGACTTGAATTATCAGCTGGCTGAGGCCTATAGGAAATCAAATAATATAGGTATGGCAGCGCCATACTATAGAGTTGCTGTTCAAAATGGGCTTGATGAAGAAATGGGATGGTTTTACTATGCCCAATCTTTGAAAGCCATAGGCAGGTATGATGACGCGAAAGATGCTTTGGGCGACTATTTGATCAAAGCGACTAGTCCTGCTGTTAAAAAACTGGCTGAAGACGATTTGGCCGGTCTTGAAAAGCTCGAGCAGCTGAAGGATAGGGAGTCGTATTATCGAGTAAAAAATCTTGAGACACTAAATACTCCTGCGGCTGAGTACAGCCCGGTTTACAATAGGGGGGAATTGTTTTTTACTTCCAACAGAGACGGAGGAAAGGTTTATAAAACCACAGGCACAGGCTTTACTGATATTTACAAAGTGAAAACGAGAGGAGCTGTCGTTGAGATGGGTTCTCTGCAAGCAATTGATCCAATTATTAATGATCCAGGAGTGAATGAAGGATCGGTTGCGTTTTCTCCAGATGGAAACACAATGATCTATGCCAAAGGGAATTCAGGCAAGAGCAGCGACGCAGAACAAATCAACCTATTCTTTACAAGATACCGAAACGGCAGGTGGTCAACACCAAGGCCAGTAAATGTAAACGAACCTAGCTCCTGGGACAGCAGCCCTGTCTTAAGCCCTGAAGGCACTACACTCTACTGGGCTTCAGATAGGCCAGGTGGTTTTGGAGGAAGTGACATATATTCAGCTACGATCAATAACAGAGGCAGATGGGTAGATATTCGCAACCTTGGCCCAGAGATCAATACGGCTGGCGATGAAGCATTTCCATATGTTGCTGAAGACGGATCCCTTTATTTTTCTTCCAATGGTCACCCGGGACTCGGCAGACTCGATATTTTCATGGCGAAACGTCAGGGAGGTGCTATGCGAGTTACCAACCTGGGTGCGCCAATAAATTCCGAAGGCGATGACTTTGGGCTGTTCCTGTTCAATCCAACAAGAGGGTTTCTCACCTCGAATCGACCTGGAGGCATGGGAGACGATGATATATATACATTTGTCAACGACGACCCCAACCTCAAGATTATCAACTTCTATTTGGCTGGCAAAACAGTTACACCAGGTGACACAGGTGCAGAAGAAATTCTTGGCAATACGAAGGTGCGCCTACTTGACGAAAAAGATGACAAAGTGATTAGCGAGACCTATACGGGTGACGATGGGTCCTTTAAATTTCAGGTATTTGGCGAGGAAAACTACTATTTGGTGGCAGAGAAGCCGGATTACTTTACCACTAGAATAGACTTTAGTACGGTAGGGAAAACTCCTGATCGCACCAAGCTGACGGAAATGATTACCAACGTCAATTTTGAGACTAAGATTCGCTTGGAGAAGATTGTGATGCTGAAACCAATAGTACTGGATAATATATACTATGACCTTGATAAAGCAGAAATACGACCAGATGCCGCAAGGGAGTTGGATAAACTGGTGCAACTGATGAAGGATAATCCAGAGATTGAAATCGAATTGTCATCTCATACAGACGATAGAGCACCAGATGACTATAACCTCGATCTATCGGAGAGAAGAGCCAGGACAGCAGTGCAGTACCTTGTCATCAACGGGATAGACGTTTCAAGGCTGACAGCAAAAGGTTATGGGGAAACTCAGCTAATCATCGAAAATGCTCAGGAGGAAGAAGAGCATCAGGTAAATAGAAGAACAGAGTTCAAAGTCACGAAATACGATAAGTCTAAGTTTACGATCGAAGAAAATGCCCAGCCAGAGTCGCTGGAAGATCAGGAGTTCGATAAATATTTCAAAAGGGGCAACGGAGGGGATCAACAGTAAATGATTTTAATGCCATACATATTTTCGCCCCTTCAGGGCGGCCTTTTCTTACGAGCAAAGAAAAGTGTTAAAGGAGTTCACTAGCAAATATTATTGTAGTTGAAAGCTCTGTCCCTTTGCAGGGGCCTACCAAAAAAAAGATTAGATGACGCCGTCGGAAACTATTCTTCGCAAGAAATATTTCAGGAGGAGGGCTTTGCAAAATGTTTGAATCACCAGATCACCATTGGTCATTACATCAAACAAGTCATCTACGAAACGGCTAGCAAGTCGCTACCTGATACTTGTTGATCGTTTGAAATCCATCGAATTGCAAGCTGCTACCAAGGCACTGAGACAAAAAAGAGTACCTCTTTGAAAGAATTGACAGCTCACCCGATTGCTTTTTTATGCCAGATGCAAAATCAATTAATTCGATAAAGAGGAGGGAGTATTCTCATAGGTAGCTTATTTTTGCCAGATGAACGAGCGCTACCTGCAAAGAGGTGTGTCGGCCGATAAGGAAGACGTACACCAGGCAATTTCAAAACTTGACAAAGGACTTTTCCCTAAAGCATTTTGCAAAATTGTGCCTGATATGCTCGGCAATGATGCTGATTGGTGCAATATCATGCATGCAGATGGAGCAGGCACGAAATCTTCACTTGCTTACCTTTATTGGAAAGAAACAGGTGATTTGAGTGTTTGGCGCGGAATTGCACAGGATGCTGTGATCATGAACACCGATGACCTATTGTGCGTGGGGGCGACAGACAATATTCTGCTTTCTTCCACCATTGGCCGAAACAAACATAAAATCCCAGGCGAGGTAGTCTCTGCCATCATCAATGGTACCGAGGAAGTACTTCAGCTATTGCGTGATCATGGTGTTAATATCTCCCTGACAGGAGGGGAAACGGCCGATGTTGGTGATCTGGTAAGAACAGTAATTGTGGATAGCACTGTGATAGCCAGGATGAAGCGGTCAGACGTAATTACCACTGACGGAATCAAGCCTGGTAACGTTATCGTTGGTTTGGCATCTTATGGACAGGCAAGCTATGAAAACGGATACAATGGTGGGATGGGTAGCAACGGCCTCACATCGGCAAGGCACGATGTGTTTCAAAAGAGCTACGCAAACCAATACCCTGAAACCTTTGATCCAGCGGTGGCACTGAACCTGGTCTATTCTGGCAGATACAAACTCACTGATAAAGTTGACGGTGTACCGCTTGATATGGGTAAATTGGTGCTCTCACCAACCCGTACTTATGCTCCTGTGATGATGGAAATCTTCAAACAATACAGATCGAAAATTGATGGAATTATTCACTGTAGCGGCGGTGCTCAAACGAAGGTCCTTCATTTTATAACCGAAAACCATATAGTAAAAAACAACCTTTTCAATACTCCTCCTTTGTTTCGAATCATTCAGGAAGAAAGCAAAACGGACTGGAAAGAAATGTATAAAGTTTTCAATATGGGCCACAGGATGGAGATATACACGGATGAAAGAACCGCGGATGAAATTCTCAGGATTTCCAGGTCGTTTCAGGTAGATGCCCAAATCATAGGAGAGGTTAAGGAATCTGTTGTTCCAAGCGTAACCATTTCAGGTCAGCACGGAACTTTTGAGTATGGCAAGTCTTAGCTTTTTACTTTAAGTAGCAAAATCATAGAAAAAATTACCCCAAGGCCTAAGTATAAGTTGCCTGACAGTAGGGTAATTATTGTGCAAACAGCAATGTAGTAGATGGGAAAGAAAACCATTCCCATGCCAAACTTTACAGCTCCCAGGAATTTTTTATCTTTGATTTTGCTTTCCAAAAAAACCTGGAGCACTTTCATTACAGGCCAGTGCAAGAGCCTTGCCAGAAGATTGATTTTTGTTTTCTTAGGTTTTGGGGCCGGCCTGGAGCTTGCGTCAATATTTTGAAAAAAAGATGGCGAAGTAAGGTCCACACCTGAAAGTCCCGCCTCCTCGAACCAAAACTTTTCGTCTGCCTCACTGTGCATTTCTACGATTTCCCGGCTCATGCCGTCACTCACTGCTTTAGTAAGGGATAAAAGCCCTTTTTGTTCACTTTCAAGGTAGTCTTTTTTAAAGTCCAAGACCTTAATTGGTGTGCCGAAACGCATTTGAAAGGCCGTGTTGAAATTCCAATAGTGCTCGTAATTCAAGCCAACCGGGACGATATAAATTTCTTTTTCAAACGATGATTCCTCCGCGGTTTGAAATGCTATGCGGGCCATCCCTTTTTTTAGTGGTCGAAGTTTGTGCTTAAGGATTTGATCGCCTTCAGGAAATAGCAAAAGGCAACCATTGTTTCGCAACAACTGGCTGCAGTTTTTAAACACTATTTCGTTTTTGCCAAGCGTATCCTTGCCGTCTCGCTGCCTGTATACTGGCCACATGTGAAAGCCGTATAAGATATTTTCTATCAGTCCTTTTTTGAATACGTCGGACCGGGTTAGGAAATGAAGCGACCTTGGTTGAAAGCAAGCCGGAAGAATCGCATCTAGAAAGGAATTTTGATGATTAGGCGCTAGTATTACTGGTGCATCTTTTGGAATATTTTCAAGGCCTACCACTTTAAAAGGGCCGTAAAAGAACCACAAAGCTATCCGGACAATGGGCCGGAATATGAAATAAATCATTTACGTTGTCATAAGTTTATTGGAACGAGCCCAGAAGTAGCTGATGGTCATTCCGGATACCATGTGCCAGATGCCCCACCAGGCAGCAATCAGCGCCATGCCTCCCAGGCCATCAAAAAAAGTAAATATGAGCAAAAGTCCCAAACCTGAATTTTGAATTCCTGTTTCAATGGCTATTGTGCGTTGATCTGGCTCGGGCAGTCTTGTCACCCTGGCTAGTAAGTACCCTCCTCCGAGAGCCAATGCATTGTGAATAAGGACGAGGATAATTACCAGATAAATATGATTGTAAAACACTTCGTGGTTGGCTGCTAGCGCCCCAACAACAAAGACCGAAAATATGCCGATTGAGATTTTGCGTAGTGTTTTGCCGTATTTCACACACCATGCCGGAGCCCAATGCCTTGCGCTCATGCCGATGCCAAGTGGTATGCCTAGAATGGTGAAAACTGTGACAAATACATCCGCCACTGATAGGTCTACTTCGGTAAGAAGGCTGGCAGTCGGTGCGTAATGACTGGCCCAGAATGAGAGGTTGATAGGTGTAAAGAAGATTGCCCCAAGAGTTGAAAATGCTGTTAATGTCACTGAAAGTGCTACATTTCCTTTGGCCATAAAGGAAAAGAAATTGGAAACATTGCCGCCAGGACAAGCAGCCACCATCATCATGCCTAATGCCATGCTTGGAGCTGGCTCCCAAACCAAAATAAGAAGGTAGGTAACAAAGGGCAGGAAAAGAAACTGCGAAACGACACCAACTAAGACAGATTTGGGGTAGCTCGCAATAGCCTTGAAATCTTCTATCGTCAGCTCAATGGCTACGCTGAACATGATAAAGGCAAGTAGGAAATTGAGCCCCCAAGCTGACTCTTGGTTAAAATTGAGATGAATACTGTCGATCGCTTCCATAGATGGGCGCTATTGTGAATTGAAAGATAGAGCTTTATGAAAATACTTATCTCATTCTATGGTGATGAAATTTATAGGGCATCTTTTATTTGGTGGGAAAAGGCATGACGATCAATTCACATACCCAAACCGCTTAAGCTTTAATTTATTCTGCCTCCAGTCTTTGTCGACTCTTACATATGTTTCAAGATGAACATGCTTGCCAAAGAATGTTTCCATGTCCTTCCGGGCTTCTATCCCTACTTTTTTCAGTGCCAGCCCGCCATGACCAATAATAATGGCTCTTTGTGTAGCTCTTTCTACAAAGATTTCTGCCTGAATACGGATAATTTTTTCATCTTCCTTGAAGGCTGCGATAATAACTTCGCAGCTATAGGGCACCTCTTTTTTATAGTTTAGGAATATTTTTTCTCGGATAATTTCAGAGGCAAAAAATCGCTCTGTACGATCGGTCATTTCGTCCTCAGGGAAATAAGGAGGATGGACAGGCAGCTTTTCAAGTATTTGATTAAACAGAGGATCCAGATTTACCTTGTCGAGTGCGGAGATGCAAAGGATAGGAATGTCACCCGAGTACTCTTTGAAATAGGTTAATTTATCTTCCAGCTGACTGCCTTTGGCTTTGTCTATTTTGTTGATCACAAATAAGGCAGGCACATTATTTTTTCTCAGTAATTCCAGGATTTGTACGTTATCTTCATCCATTTTATCCCCGAGCTCTACAACAAACAGGATCACGTCGGCATCATCCAGTGACTGGTACACAAAATGCATCATCGCTTCCTGAAGTTCATATTGTGGCTTTAGTACGCCTGGCGTATCAGAGTACACAATTTGAAAATCTTTGCCATTAAGAATGCCAAATATACGGTGACGGGTTGTTTGTGCTTTGGCAGTGATGATGGATAATCGCTCACCTATAAGAGCATTCATTAGGGTTGACTTCCCCACGTTCGGCTTACCGATAATCGATACAAAGCCAGATTTAAATGCAGAGACAGGCTCTTCAGTTATTTTTTTTGCCATTCTTTTGAATTATTCAGCAAAGGTACTTGTTTTTACTCAAAAGCTGCCTTACATTTGTAGCCCTTTAACAAACATATCGCGGGGTGGAGCAGTTGGTAGCTCGTCGGGCTCATAACCCGAAGGCCACAGGTTCGAGTCCTGTCCCCGCTACTAACAAGGCCTCAGCGCACGCTGAGGCCTTTTTGCTATATGTAGGTTGAGGCAAGCAAAGCAGGAGGAGCTTTTCTTAAGAATTATGACGAATTTTATCAATAGCATTTGGTTTCAAAGACGGCTTCTTAGCTAGTCTCCTCAATCATTATTACTAATCTTTTATTTCCCAGTGGCAAATATCGTAGCAATTGTAGGCAGGCCTAATGTAGGCAAATCCACTTTCTTCAATAGATTGATAGAGAAGAAAAAGGCCATTATGGACAATGAACCTGGTGTTACCAGGGACAGACATTATGGTTATGCTGAATGGATCGGAAAGTATTTTACTGTAATTGACACCGGTGGGTATGTAGTTGGGTCTGATGATATTTTTGAAACCGCTATTCGTCAACAGGTGATTGAAGCGCTTGAAGAAGCGTCTGTCATTCTGTTTATGGTCGATTGTGGTGAGGGAGTAACTCCTTGG
This sequence comes from uncultured Roseivirgaceae bacterium, assembly GCA_964351395.1. Taxonomy (GTDB): domain Bacteria; phylum Bacteroidota; class Bacteroidia; order Cytophagales; family Cyclobacteriaceae; genus Imperialibacter. The sequence continues at coordinate 269,318 of CAYGOF010000001.1, read as the reverse complement.
GACAGAGACTTTGCCAATGTAGTTCGTAGTGTGAACAAGCCAGTGATCCTGGTAGCCAATAAAGCTGATAACACTGAGCGTATTTTTGCCGCCAACGAGTTTTACGAGCTCGGCTTAGGAGAGTCCATGTTTCCGATCTCGTCAAATAGTGGGTCAGGAACAGGCGATTTGCTGGATGAGGTCGTAAGTCATTTTGAAGAAGACGGTGACGAAGATCCTGGAAAAGATGTTCCACGCATTGCGATTTTGGGAAGGCCTAATGTTGGTAAGTCGTCTTTTCTGAATATGTTGATTGGGAAAGATCGAACCATTGTCACAAATGTTGCTGGTACCACAAGAGACGCCATAGATACACGGTATACACTTTTTAATAAGGATTTTATTCTTACCGACACGGCAGGTATTCGAAAGAAGGCCAAAGTGAAAGAAGACATTGAGTTCTTCTCTGTGTTGCGCTCCATTCAGGCATTGCAGGACAGCGATGTTTGTGTGATTATGATAGATGCCACCTTGGGCCTTGAAGCTCAGGACATGAGTATTATTAACCTGGCCCATAAGTACAAAAAGGGCATGATGATCATGGTGAACAAATGGGACCTGGTGGAAAAGGACGAGAAAACGGCCGATAAGTTTACAAAGGCAATGATTGAGAAACTTGGCGACATGGCCTACATTCCTATCATTTTTACTTCGGTAACTACCAAAAAGCGGATTTTCCAGGCTATTGAGCTGGCGATGGAAATTCACGACAACCGAATCAAGAAGATTCCTACATCTAAGCTTAATGACATCATGCTGAAGGAGATAGAAAAATTTCCGCCACCATCGGTGAAGAGTAAAATCATCAATATCAAATACATTACTCAGCTTCCTACGAAAACGCCATCTTTTGCTTTTTTCTGCAACAATCCGCAGTACGTCAAAGAGTCTTACCAGCGGTTCCTGGTCAATAAACTGCGTGGCCACTTCGACTTTACAGGGTCACCGATTACGTTGTTTTTCAGACAGAAATAAGGTAGGTTTATTGAATGAAAAAGTTGCTTCCTATTCTTTTAGTGTTGTTGGTCGCAAGCGCCTGTAGCGATCGCCGTGACGAAAACCGTTTTAGTGTCGCCATAGATGTTGATAGCGAGGAGATTGAGAACATCATCACGGAAGCACTCGAGGACGTGGAGGTATCGCTTGATGATGCCATGGGAGATGTGGAAGAAATCAGAATTGATCTGGAGGACGGCCTGGACGATATTGTGATTAAAATAGATGTTTCGGACAGAGACATGCGCAAGATAAAGGAGCAGATCAGGAAAGAGTTGCGCAACATCCATCGCGACCTGAAGGATGTGAAAATCACAATCAAGAAAGACTTCGAAGACTTACCTTAAAGCCACTTGCAGTCACAATTCGCTGTTTTCGAGAAACACCTTCCGCCAAAAGCTTCCCAATATTGCTTTGAATTATGGGTAAAGCATAACTTCACACTAAAAGTTGTCAGAGGCCGTTCGACCAAGCTGGGAGACTTTCGTTTCAATAAGGGTAAAAAACCTATCATAACGGTCAACCAGGACCTTAACCCCTACGCATTTACGGTTACTTACCTTCACGAGGTAGCCCACCTTCAAACTTTCGAAAAATACGGTAGACGAATAGCCCCTCATGGTACAGAGTGGAAAAACACCTTCAAAGAAGTGCTTTACCCAATGGTAGAAGCCGGCGCTTTCCCGGATGAGTTGGCACTGAAGCTTCGCCGCCACCTGGCGAACCCCAAAGCCGCCTCCTGCTCCGATCCCGCCCTTATGATGGCACTTTCTAAATATGACGTGCACAAAAGTGGTATTCTGCTGGCCGAGCTTGTTGTTGGGGAGGAGTTTCTCCTTGAGTCGCGGCACTTCAAAAAGGAAGGCAAGAAACGCACTCGATCAATTTGTTTGGAAATGAAGACAGGAAGAAAGTACTTGATTTCGGAAGTAGCCAGGGTGGAGAGAATTGAACAATAGTGTGCCCAGACAGTGTGAACAGGTTTTCAGATTAATTTTTTATCTTACTAAAAGTCCAAGAGTTAATATGAGGATGTTAAGTTTGGTAGGGACTAAGTTCATATTTTTAATGTCTTGCGGCAAAGATGAACCCCTGAAAGCTAATGCTGAAATTATAGACTTTGAACCAACGAAATGTGGATGTTGCTGGGGTTGGCTTGTTAAAATCGGAAGAGATACGATTAAAATTGACAGTATACCCCCTGACTTCAGTACTGGATTCGAAATTGTTGTACCAGTACCAGTTTACATTAAGTTAGGAGAAAGGGAAATAGATTGTAGTAATAGCCCAGATTACTATAAAATAAAGACGCTTATTGAAGTAAATTGACATCAAAGCAGGCAACATTTTTCATATCCCAATCCTCCGCTGAATCTGCCGCTCCACTAATTGATAGAAGATTTTCGGAATCGGTGTTCTCCAGTTGTCAATTTGCAGCGTGCCTCCAAAATTGACATAGGTGTCGATATTTTGCCTTCTTCTTTCGTTGAAGTTTTTCTCAGCTTAATAAGCTGCAATATTGTCTTTGCCCAAGGTAATAAAATAGTGACCGTCGTCGAGCAAAGATTTGATGGGGGCTAGGTTTTTCCTGAAATAGTTAAGTAACTCGCTATTAGAGGAATTTCCTAATTGAATGAATAAGACTTTTGGAGGTGCTCCTTGTAGTAAATAATTGTTTTTGAAATCCTTGTCCTTCGTGATTACAATTCTATTTTCTTCAGTTGCGATTTCCAGAATACTCTCATCGGTCAGAAATTGACCATTAGGGAAGTCAGTAGCGGTGTGTTTGGAGTCGAAACCTCGTTCATTCAAAAGTTCAGACAGTAAAGGGGGTAGTTGGGTATCGACAAGGAAACGATGCATGTCAATGCACTACTGGAATGATAGTTCTTGGGTCGGAAATTCTTACAGCATATTCAAGACACGCTTTGATGTCGTCTTCTTCCAAATAGGAATAGTCCTTAAGTATTTCCTCGTGGGTCATGCCCGAAGCCAGCAGACTCAATAAGTCGGTAACCGAAAACCTCATGTTTCTGATGGTAGGTTTACCGCCACAAACTTCTGGGTTCAGTGTAATCCTATGTAGAAGTGATGTCTTCATGCTACTAGTAACAATGATCAATTTACACAAAGTTCTGGATTTTGCGTTATGATGTGGTGTTACGCAGCAGTTCACTACATCCCCAACCTGCGCTGTATCTGCTGTTCTACCAGTTCATAAAAGACTTTTGGCGTTAGTGTTCTCCAATTGTCGATCTGCAAGGTGCCTCCAAAATTGACATAGGAGTCAATATTGTAGTTTTTCATCTCATCAAGTACAAAGTCACGAAAACCAACCAGGGCAATCCAGCCGTCTTCTACGTCTTCAAACCATTCTTCGTAATAGGAATCGTCTGACCCGTGGAAGTTAAGGACATTTTCGCCGATCAGAATGAATTTGTTGATACCGCAAAGTTCAAAGTGTTCAACGATATTCCTCTTCAAGTGCATGATGTCATTGTGCAATGCATCGTTCCACTCTCCAATGAACTCAAACACCACATAGCCTTCATCATAGTCGGCATAGAGGATTTTCATGTAAAGTGTTTCAGATCCAATATAGTCCCAGCCTGGGGCCAGGTAGTAGCCATAGACGGTTTCTGAGTAGACGTCGTAGTTGTATTCTTTTCCCTCAAATGGGGAGTTAGGATCTGTGGAGGGGTCGTAATATACCAGCCACCGGTAAAAGGGCTCTAACTCATGCATTCGAAGAGTAATTGTCGACTGCGCCTCTAACTGAGCCGTGTTTTTTCAATAACTCAGCAGCCAGCTCTCTTTCTATTTTCAATTCTTCCATCACCATTCTAACACCACGGTCTACTAGCTTTTCGTTGCTAAGCTGCATATCTACCATTTTGTTGCCTTTCACATGGCCCAGCTGGATCATTACTGTGGTGCTGATCATATTAAGCACTAGTTTTTGTGCTGTGCCTGACTTCATGCGGGTGCTGCCTGTGACAAACTCCGGCCCCACAACTGCCTCTATCGGGAATTCGGCTGCTTCCGCCAGTTTTGTTCTGGTGTTGCAGGTAATACAACCAGTGAGTAGTCCATTTTTTCTCGCCTCAGTTACGCCGCCAATCACGTAAGGAGTCCGTCCTGATGCTGCTATGCCAATGAGTGTGTCTTTTTTGCCTGGCTTGTATGTTGCCAGGTCTTTCCAGGCTTGTTCGAAGTCATCTTCGGCATGCTCTACCGATTTGCGTATGGCTTTGTCTCCTCCAGCCATAATGCCTACCACCAGGTCCGGTGAAACGCCATAGGTGGGAGGGCACTCAGATGCATCCACAATAGCTAATCTGCCACTTGTGCCGGCACCAATGTAAAACAGCCGCCCTCCTTCTTTCATTCGCGGAACAATCTGCGCAATTAGCGCCTCAATTTGCGGAAGTGCCTTCTTAACGGCTTGCGGCACAGTCTGGTCTTCTTTGTTGATATTGGTCAACAATTCCAGAACCGACATTTGCTCCAGGTGATTGTAGTAAGAACTGCTTTCGGTGGTACTCATACTTTGCCTGGTCCGAAGGTTTTTTGTTGATGATAAAGTGTAAGCCCGGCGATTGGGCCTTCAATTATATTTTTAACGGTCACTCCCTGATCGCTGGCGACCTGGCGAAGAATATTGCCATAATAGAATGCCACAGAACCCGTGAAGTGAACGGGATACTTATCATAGTCTTTATAGGATTTGACGATCTCCGTGAAAAACTCTGTAAAAGAATCGTAGATCAAGGCATAAACGTAGGGTTCCTTGATGTGCTGCATCAAAAACTTCATAAAACTGGCAAGAAAGCGCGATGGGTGTTTTTGTTTGTATACATTCTCAAGCACGTCATCTTCCTTCAATCCGAATCGTTTATTGAAAGCCTCTTGCAGGGAAGTGGGTAGTCGGTTGCGTACGGCCGCCGTCAGCAATTTTTTGCCCATGTTAGCACCACTTCCTTCGTCGCCAAGTACGTAGCCAAGAGAAGGTACTTTGGCACTAGCCTTGGTTCCATCATAAAAGCACGAATTAGAACCAGTGCCCAAAATACAAGCAATGCCTGGCTCGGTGCCACAAAGAGCTCTTGCTGCGGCAAGTAAGTCGTTATTTACTTCGATGATGGCCTCGGGAAAGTAAGGCGCAAGTACCGCTGATACTTTGGTGTTTTTTTCTGGGCTACCACATCCAGCGCCATAGAAGGCCAGCTCTTTGATGGTATGGCCAGCTACTATTGGTAGAATATGCTCTTCCACTCCCTTTCGCAGGTCATCGTCTTCCTGCACATAGGGGTTGTATCCTTCAGAGCTGGCTTGTTTGACCTGGCCGTTCTCAGCGATTAGTCGCCATTCTATTTTTGTAGCTCCACTGTCTGCAATTAGAATCATTATTGTAGGGTGTTTTCTTGCCCGGCCAAACGTCCGATGCATTTAAATTTTTCAAAAACTGAATCGGTATGAGGAGCATCAGGTAACTCATCGGTCAGGTCTTGCCCAGCCCAATGCTCATAGTGCATTCCTCTTTTCCAAAGCCGGGATAAACTCACATCATAAATCAATCCTTTGTAAGCCACCCAAACCTCGTCCCGGTCCTGCCCATTTCTAAGGGCCAGTTGATTGCTGGTAAATATCGGCAATAAATTTGAATTCTCCATATTGTGTGCGCACACAATTCGTTTACAGGGGGTTTTATCGGAGGCTCGAAAGAAGTTTCTTACCACTGAGTAGTGGCCAAATATAGAGATAATGTGATTGAACTCGAAGATTCATTTGCGTTTGGTAACGAATCCTACGGAGGAGCATTGCTTGAATACAGAAAAACATCATTGAATTTTTGTTAACTAATTGATGGCTTTATTGAAGAAGTGAAGGCTAGTTGGTGTATTTATATAGAATGTTGATAACATATTATTGGTTTCCTTAGCAATTGCATTTAATTTCAGGTTTCTATTAAACCTCAAACAATGAAAAAACTATTTTACTGCCTATTGATTGGTGTCTTGGCTGCTTGCAGCACGCCAAAAGATGAGAAAAAGGAAGTGTCAGCTATGTCGGACGACGAATTGAGAGCTTATGCAGATACGCTGGCACACAAATATATAATTAGCGACGGCCATGTGGATTTGCCCTATCGAATGAAAGTCGCGGGCTTCATGCTAAAAAAGGAGATCATGGATGTGTCTGTTCGCACACCAGACGGCAATTTCGATTTCGTGAGAGCGAAGGAAGGCGGCCTTGATGCCCCCATGATGTCAATTTATATACCTTCAAGTTATGGCGTAACACAAGAGGCCAAGAATCTGGCAGATTCTCTGATAGGTTTAGTTGAAAAATTAACTACTACCTATCCGGATAAATTTGCTTTGGCTAAAACCCCACAAGCTGTCGAAGAAAACTTTAGGGCAGGTCTGGTGTCGCTACCCATGGGCATGGAGAATGGTGCTCCTTTGATGAACGACCTCGCAAATGTGGCGTATTTCGCAGAAAAGGGAATCAATTATATCACCTTGACCCATGGGAAAGACAATCAGATTTGTGATTCCAGCTATGATACAACATATACCTGGAACGGCTTAAGCCCATTTGGAGAAGAGGTAGTAAAGGAAATGAATAAGCAGGGCATCATGGTGGACATTTCCCATGTGTCAGATAGTACATTTTACGATGTAATGGCAATTACTGAAGTGCCAGCCATTGCTTCGCACTCTTCATGCAGGTTTTATACGCCAGGGTTTGAGCGCAACATGTCGGACGATATGATCAGAAAACTAGCTGAAAATGGCGGAGTAATTCAAATTAATTTTGGATCCAGCTTTTTATCTGGTGAAGTAAGGGAGCAAAGTGAGAAAGTGCGAACGCATATGACGAATTGGCTCGCTGAAAATGGCTTAAGTCGCCGTGATTCTGCTGCTCAGTTGTACATGAAGCAATATATAGCAGATTCCGCCATCAACGTGTTCGCTACAGTTGAGGTGGTGGCTGATCATATTGACCACGTAGTAGAAATAGCAGGTATTGATCATGTTGGGCTTGGCTCAGACTATGATGGAGTTGGAGACTCACTGCCAACTGGCCTTAAAGACGTATCTGAATTTCCTAACCTGATTTATGTGCTTCTTAAGAGAGGATACACTGAAGAGGATATTGCGAAAATCTGCTATCAGAACGTATTTAGGGTTTGGAATGCTACCCTCGAAAAATCGAAGGAACTGAAAGGCGCATAAAAGGAAGCCTGCTCTAATTTAACTCAAAGGATTATCATTTGATCTGGTTGCCTGAAAGGGTGGTCAGATCATTTTTTTGGCAGCGTTCGATTGGAATATGAATTGATCGGCTACCTGGCAAATTTATAGCCGGGAAAGGAAGTCAGAATGTAGACGATGGTAATAGTCTGCCTGCCTTTGTTCCATTGAAGAATACCACTACTTAGTTGACGAAGCTTAGGATGAGACTTTTTCAGTCTCTTTTTCATATTTCTTCGGCGCATACAAAAATCCAAATGCACGTGCTCCTTCTTTCGAATGCACTTCGTGATGAATGTAATGTGCATTCATGATGCGCTTCATGTATCTGCTTTTCGCCTTATAGTTTATTTTTATACGGCGATGAACGATGATGTCATGAAAAATAAAGTAGAATAGACCATATGCGAGAATGCCAAAGCCGACAAACATCAACCAACGGATAGCAGGAAATTCGGAACCTACAACAATACAAGCAATCGATGGAATACTAAACACCAGTGCAAAAAGATCGTTTCTCTCAAGTGTATGGTCGTGCACCTTGTGGTGAGAGCGGTGCCAGGTCCATAGGATACCGTGCATGACGTACTTGTGGGTAAACCATGCGACAGCTTCCATAAAAAAGAAGGTGCCAACGACAAGAAATGAGTAGAATAACCAGTTCATTTTAAGAATTTCAAAACAAAGATAATCAATAGGTCAGTAATTCGTCTCTAACTGACTCCATAAGCCACATAGGAGTAGAGGTGGCTCCGCAAATCCCTACGGTATCTCCAGGTTTAAACCACTCTTTATCCAACTCAGTGGCATTGCTAATAAAATGAGTGTCGGGATTGGTATTCTTACACACATGATACAAAACCTTTCCGTTCGACGACTTCGTACCTGAAACAAAAATGACCTTATCAAAGTGCCTGGCAAAGTCTCTTAGTTCTTTGTCTCGGTTTGACACTTGACGGCAAATGGTATCATTTGGATTGACCTTTATGCCAGCTTCAGTCAGCATTCGGGTAATTTCGTAAAACTTGTCAGTGCTCTTGGTGGTTTGACTGTATAGTGTCAGCTCCCTTGGCAGTGTAGCTACATCGAGCTCGGCGATGTCTTGAAAAACTACCGCTTCATTATTTGTTTGCCCAAGCAAACCAACAACTTCAGCATGTCCGGGTTTCCCGTATATGTAGATGGTTTCTCGTTTATCGAAGGAGTTTTTGATCCTATTCTGAAGCTTAAGTACCACAGGACATGAGGCATCAATGAGCTCCAGGTTGTTCTCAAGCGCTAACGAATAGGTAGATGGAGGCTCACCATGCGCTCTGATCAGGACTTTCGCATCCTTGATTTCTCTAAGCTCAGTATGGTCGATGATTTTGAGGCCTTTGTTCTCGAGCCTTTTTACTTCTTCATCGTTGTGCACAATATCGCCAAGGCAAAACAGTCGCCCTTCTTCGTCCAGAATGTCTTCCGCCATTTCTATAGCGTACACTACTCCAAAGCAAAAGCCAGAATGTGGGTCAATATTGACACGTAGGTTTAACATACTTTATTTAACCAGTAATTGTGGATTATGTTTTAGTCCAAACCGAGATTTAAACATTTCATAATAGGTGATATTCATTAACAATAGCAGCAATGCATAGATGGTATCTTCCACAGGAATTGTCCAAATGCGAATGCCAAGGTTTTCGTCATTGTTGTACCAAACTACTGGTTCTTCTGTCATGCCTCCAGTAAGCACTCCATTCACTAGCAGGAAGGGAACGAGATGAATAAGGTAGGCAATAAAGAAATGGCCCAGATAGAGTGATTTTATCAAAGTCCCGTGTGCCAGAAGTAGCATGCCTGCAAAAAGGAAATTGTAGAAGGTATAACTTCTCCCATAGTTGGCGAAAGCCAAAATCAGAAGAAGAACCCCTAAGCCAAGTGCCAAGCTATTTGCTTTGAAGTTTAATCGGCTTTTCTTATCGAAATAGATCACTACGTCGTAGATGAATATAGAGGCGAAAGGGACGGTTACGAAGAATAACCATTCTTCCAATGGTAGATCGAACAAGAAAATTCCTGATAGGTATTCGTGGTTAAACCCCCAAACGCCTGCCCTTGTAAAGGCGATATCCCAAATGATAAAGAAAACTCCCGTCAACAATATCCCGGGGAATAAGGCTTTCCATCTACTCGCATAGGCTACTTTTGATTCGAACGAACGAATCAAAGGAAATGAAACAGTAATAATATGGAGCCAAAGATAAAGTGACATTAGAGGCTGTTGAAACTGTGCCTAAGGTAAGTTTGACAAAGCAACATGAATTTTTTTGTATCCGGGATTCTTACCCTTTCTGTCATGACTTTTGATACAGGTAGACGTTTGATTTTGGTAAAAAGACTTTGGTAGTAGATATAGGCAAGATAAACTCCTAATCTGGCTCCCTTTGGAAGCCTTTTAATGCCTTCATAAGCAGCATCGAAGTCTTGCTGAATGTCTTCCTCTATCTGATTTTTACACTGCTGTGAAAAACTGTCGAAATCCACGCCAGGGAAGTAGGTTCTACCTCTTTCTTTAAAATCACTCTTTATGTCTCGAAGAAAGTTAACCTTTTGAAAAGCAGCACCTAATCGCCGGGCTGGTGCCTTGAGTGATTGATATTCTGCATCATTTCCCTCGCAAAAAACCCTAAGGCACATCAGGCCTACTACTTCAGCTGATCCGTAAATATATTCCTGATAGCCGTCTTCATTGTACTCATGCTGATCTATGTCCATCTCCATACTATGAAGAAAAGCATCGATCAATTCCTTTTCAATATGGTATTGATTCACCACTGATTGGAAAGCATGCAGGATTGGATTAAAGCTCAGTTTTTCATGAATTGCATCATAGGTATCACTGGTAAATTTGTCTAGCAGTGCCTTCTTATCATGGTTATGAAATGTGTCAACAATTTCATCAGCGTACCGAACAAAACCATATATGCCGAATACAGGACTTCTGAACTTCTTGTCAAGTGTCTTAATACCAAGCGTAAATGAGGTGCTATATCTCTCAGTTACTAATTGACTTACTTTGAGCGCAGTGCTGTCAAAAAGTTCAATATGATTCATAACGTAGGTATTAGCTGGTATAATCTTTCTTAATCTCATTTGCCACCACTTGTCCGGAAATTAGGGTGGGAGGCACTCCCGGTCCAGGCACTGTTAACTGGCCAGTATAGTATAAATTTTTGACATGACGATTTTTAAGCGAAGGCTTCAAAATAGCCGTTTGTTTCAAAGTATTGGCCAAACCGTATGCATTGCCTTTAAAGGCATGGTAATCGGCAGCGAAATCGTTGTGAGCATAACTTTTCTTGTACACCACATGCTTTCTTACTTCCTGCCCAATGAGTAGTTCCAGCCTGTCCATGATGATATTATAGTACTTCTCTCTCGTAATTTCGTCATCTTTTAGCCCAGGCGCAACTGGGATCAATAATACGAGGTTTTCGCAACCTTCAGGTGCTGCTGTTGGGTCAGTCACCGAGGTGGCAGAGAGATAAAACAAGGGCTTGCTTGGCCACTCAGGTGTTTCATAAATTTCTTTAGCATGAGGTCCGAAGTCCTCATCAAAGAAAAGCATATGATGTGTTATGTTCTCTAATTTCTTATCTAGTCCCAAATAGAAAAGTAAGCTCGATGGAGCCAGCGTTCGTTTGTCCCAATACTTGGGTCTATAATTTCTGTACTCGTAGTCCAGAAGATGTTGGTCTACGTGATGATAATCGGCACCAGCCACTACGACATCCGCTTTGAATGCACCCTTAGCTGTGAGTACAGTGTCGACCTTTCCGTTTTTTACAATTATTTTTTCAACTTCGTGTTCCGTGAGGATATTAACACCTTTCTCCTCGGCCAGGCTGATCATGGCGTCTATTACCTTGTACATACCTCCTTCAGGGTACCAGGTTCCTAGCGACATATCAGCATAGTTCATTAGGCTGTAAAGTGCAGGGGTGTTTTCCGGAACTGCCCCTAAAAACAAAACCGGAAATTCCATTAGGCGGATAAGTTTTTCATGGGAGAAAAACTTACGCACGTGGGTATACATGCTTTGAAACACGTCCATTTTGAGCAAGCCTGTCAATAGCCTGGGGTCAACAAACTCAAGTATTGAACGACTTGGTTTGTACACGAGGTCATTGATCCCGACCTCATACTTGTAGGCAGCTTGTTTTAGGAACTCTTGAAGCTTCTTACCTGCTCCTTTCTCAAATGACTCAAATAGTGCCTCCAGCTCATTCATTGATGCAGGCACCTGCATGTGATCCGATTTGTCGAAGACAACTGTGTAAGAGGGGTCTAGTCTCTTCAGTTGGTAGTAGTCAGAGGGTTTTTTCCCAAATAGGGCAAAGTATCTCTCGAATACATCCGGCATCCAGTACCAGGAAGGTCCCATGTCGAAGGTAAAACCCTCTGCTTCAAGTTTTCTGGCCCGACCACCTACTACACTATTTTTTTCCAATAGGGTAACCGTGTGCCCTTGATCTGCAAGGCAAGTGGCGGCCGATAGGCCGGCAAAGCCAGAACCAATGACACAGATATTTAATTTGGGCATAGTTATAAGCTAGTGGCGTACGGAACCAATTTAGCTTTTAATTCTTTACGGGCAATGTGAATACGATTTTTAACAGTGCCAATAGGAATTTGAAGTTTATCAGCTATTTCGTGGTATTTAAAACCCCTAAAGTACATCATAAAAGGGTTTTTGTACACGTCATCCACTCTATCAAGTGCCTCGTCAATGTCACTCATTGTAAAACTTGAATAAGCGCCATTTTGAACTACACTGTCAGATGAGTTGATGTAGTGCAGATTGTCTGTAGTATCAATAAAAGTATTTCTTCTCACCATCCTCTGATAGTTGGTGATGAAGGTGTTTTTCATAATCGTGTAAAGCCATGCTTTAAGGTTGGTGCCAGCAGCGAATTTCTCTCTGTTGTTGTATGCCTTAAGCATCGTTTCCTGAATAAGGTCGTTCGCATCTTCCATGTCTCTGGTTAGCTTCAGCGCAAAGGGCTTCAATGAACCGGACATCTCTTTCAAAGTATAATTGAATTCTAAAGCAGTCATATCCCTCGATTATTTTGTTTAATCAAAAGTACAAAAGGTTAAACAATATGCAATAGAATGTTGAAGAAATACTTAAAAAAGTTAAACAAAATATTTTGCCAGTATATGCCACCGACAAATTTGTGATGTCTGCAGATCAATAAATAGTGCGTAAAATCGAGCTGGAGGGCCTTTTTAGTTGAAAAACAGCCAGTTAGGACCGGCTGTGTTCTTCTACGAAATCGATGATCTGATCAGACCGGGTGAACAGAACTACATTTTCTGGCGCCTGAATGTCCTGACCTATTACCTGATAGCCAGAAAACAATAAAGTGGATTCTGGAAAAAGTGCAGATAGTTTATCAACATAAGCTTGAATCTGATCTGTTCCAGGCACAGACGTGAGTATAGAAAGGATATATTTTGGCTTGTGTAAGTTGTAAACAGATACAAGATCCTGTAAAGGCAGAGATTGGCCAAGATAAATACTTCTATTGTTCCTCGACCTGATCACATAGTCAGCAAATAATATGCTTAACTCATGCAGTTCCCCTTCAGGAAGATAGAGGATGTATTTCGTGCCGTTGCTTTGTTGCGATGAATATTGGCCGTCGATGGCGACGATAAGTTTCTGGCGGATCAGGTTAGTAATAAAGTGTTCCTGAGCTGGATTGATGCTTCCAGTTTGCCATAGAATCCCAATCTTACTTAGGAATGGGTATACGATATTCATCATGGTTTTTTCGAATCCCAATTTTAGAATATTGGAGGACATGATTCGCTCAAACCGTTCTTCGTCCATGTCGATCATTGCGACCGTAAGTGCATGGATTTGCTCAGGAAAACGAAGTTGCTTCTCAGTCAATAACAGTACTTCCTCTGCTATTTCCTGAGCACTCATTTCTGCGATACGTGATATTTTAAATCCATTGTCTTTTAATAGCGACACATTAAGGATCAATTTCAAGTCAAGATCATCATAATTTCTTATGTTGGTATCGGACCTACTTGGCTTGATGAAATTGTAGCGTTGTTCCCAAATACGGATCGTGTGGGCTTTGATTCCCGACAGATGTTCAAGATCTTTTATAGAATAGTTACTCACGTAATTTTCTTTTTCGCAGCTTATGCATTCACCTGATTTTCAGGGTTGCTGTCTACTAAACTGGAAGTCCATTAAAATGTTTGGCAAATTTCACTAAGCCAGTAAGTTGAGCATCACAAAGAAGAATCCCTGCGAAGCAAAAACATATCTATCAACCTCATTTTCTTTATTGAAATTGAATTGGTGTAAAATAACGTGTAAAAAGAAAGCCAACACACCCCAACTCACATAATTTTCGAGTGGTATGTTCGGGCTATGCCATATCCAATAGTCTGACATAATTGCTACTGGTTCCATCAATAGATCCAGGGCTACCATCAAACCAGCTCCCAGCAACGCTGCTAACCACTTATTGCCCACCTTTTGGGTAATAGAGGCCGAACATAATACGAGGACAAGCCAATTGACTCCTATCAGAATGGGGACTCCAAATACCTTTTCGCCCAGCGTAGCGCCATATTCATAACTACCAAATGGCCATCCCGTATGAACACCGACTACTTCACAAACAAAAGCAATTAGAAAACATAGAAGGGCATAGGCATAAAATGAGGTAGTTTTATTTCGTTGAAAAACGATCACTAAGGTGGCGACTATTAATAGATTAAGTGGAGTCAGCTGTTTCATTAGTGGTGCCCACTCTGGTAAAAGCATACCAACCGTGCCTACTAAGTGTAGCACGATTATAGCCCACCCTGCCTTGCTGCTGTCGCTCATTTCGTCAAAGTTAAGAAGGTAAACTTCGCTCCGCTTGTTTGGTTTGAAAATATGCCAGAATTTGCAAACTTGTTTGAAAGATCTCCTCAAAAAAGGATGTAATTATGGTATTATATAACGTGACGGTCAATATAGAAACGGTTGTGGAAGAGGAGTGGCTGCATTGGATAAAGTCTACCCACATACCCAATGTAATGGCGACTGGAAAATTTCTTGAAAGTAAGATCTTCAAGTTGCTTCACGATGAGGGAGATGGTAGCACCACTTACAGCGTGCAATTTTTCGCCGCTACAGTGAAGCAGGTCAACAATTACCTTGAAACAGATGCTCCAGCGTTGGTTCAGGCCCATATGCAGAGATACAAAGACAAGCATGTGGCATTTAGAACCTTGATGGAACAGGTCGATTAGTCCATTCTAAGAAGCGATTTTTTAATTGTCTGCATATTTTTTACCGAGTTTTGTTGTCAACTGGACGGACAAAGTAGAATAGTGGCTATAGCAGTTAAAACTCAAGGTGGCAATTGAGCCAACCGTTGTCAAATCGGGCACCATATTTTTTATAGAAGTTGATAGCTGGCTCATTCCAATCAAGGACCTGCCACATCATTCCTGTACATTTGGTTTCTTTGGCTTTTTGAATGGTAGCATCAAACAATAGTTTTCCGATGCCATTACCTCTCTCGGCTTGAGTTACAACAATGTCCTCAAGGTACAAGCGCTTGCCCTTCCAGGTGGAATAGCGATAATAGTAAAGAGAGATCCCGATTATGATATTGTTTTTTTCCGCAACAAAGAACCCAAAAACTGGGTACGCTCCAAAGCCATCAACTTTCATTCGGTCCACCGTATTCTCGACTTCGTTAAGTGCTTTTTCATAGGCCGCCAATTCTTTAATCAGCTCAAGCACTTGTGGTAAGTCCTCGATAAGCCCTTCTCTGATGTACACGTCACTCATTGTTCGTAGATAGTTAGTTATTCAAATGCCATGACCAGACTGCCTGTATAAATCAAAGAAAGGGCTATTCGGCCCTTTCTTGTTATTTTAACAATGTAGGCATCACATTGCTTTTTTTGCCAGCTCCGGCATTACGCCCATGTTGTACCATGTGAATGAATAGATATCGGCGGCTTCTTCGATGATTTTGGTAGTTGGTTTGCCCGCGCCATGTCCGGCTCTAGTTGCTATTCTGATAAGCACAGGATTGTCGCCTGCCTGCTTGGCTTGAAGTTCTGCAGCAAATTTAAAGGAATGAGCCGGAACAACTCTATCATCATGATCGGCTGTAGTCACTAAAGTGGCTGGGTATTGTACACCTTCTTTCACATTGTGGACTGGTGAATAAGCAAGGATGTACTTAAACATTTCTTCCGACTCCTCCGAAGTGCCATAATCATATGCCCAACCGGCACCGGCTGTAAATGTGTGGTACCTAAGCATGTCCATTACGCCAACAGCAGGTAGTGCTACTTTGAAAAGTTCGGGACGTTGCGTCATGGTAGCTCCAACAAGAAGACCACCGTTGGAACCGCCGGCTATAGCAAGGTAATCGCTGCTCGTATATCCTTCTTTGATGAGGTATTCAGCGGCGCCGATGAAGTCGTCAAACACATTTTGTTTTTTCATTTTTGTGCCGGCCAGGTGCCACTCTTCGCCGTACTCACCCCCTCCACGGATGCTCGGTTGAGCGTAAATGCCTCCATTTTCAAGCCATATAATTCGTGACACGCTGAAGCTTGGTGTCATGCTGATATTGAAGCCTCCATAACTATACAGATAGGTGGGATTTTTACCGTTTTTTTCCAAGCCTTTTTTATAGGTAATGAACATCGGAATTTTTGTGCCATCCTTGCTAGCGAAGAACACCTGTTCAGTGGTATAATCTTCTGGGTTAAAATCAACTTCCGGCTGCTGGTATAATGTAGATTCGCCTGAAGCGATATTGTAAGAAAAAATAGAGCTGGGGTAGGTAAATGAAGTGAAAGTGTAATAAAAATCAGTGTCTTCTTCTTCACCACCAAAACCATATACGCTGCCGATGCCCGGCAATTCAACTTCTCGTTCCAGCTTACCTTGCCTGTTATATTGCTTGATTGAAGACTTGGCATCGACCAGGTATTTTGCGAAGAACTTTTTTCCTGCTGTGCCTGCGCTCAGCACATTATCTGACTCAGGAATGACGTCTTCCCAAGTCTCCGGTGTTGGGTTAGCAAATGACGTTTTTACAATTTTGTTGTTAGGGGCGCCCAGGTTGGTGAAAATGAATAGCGTTTCACCATCGTTGTCAATCACATAGTGATCTTTCTCTACGTTGTCTACGATGGGCTTTATCGGGCTATTTGGAACGCTGAGGTCTTGTATATACAGTTCGTTCCCTGTGGTGCTAACTGAGGCAGAAATCACTAAAAAACGTTCGTCTTCCGTAAGATTGGCACTTATATATCTTCTTGGAAAATCAGAGCTACCTAGAATCAGCTGGTCTGTATTTTGAGATTTACCTAGTTGGTGGAAATAGAGCTTGTGATGTTGTGTTTTACCTGAAAGTACACTTCCATCTTTTGGTTTGTCATAACTGCTGTAGTAAACTCCTTCATTTCCTTTCCACGACAATCCGGTAAATTTCAGGTCTCTTAGCGTATCACCAACAATTTCTTTCGTTTCCGTATCAAAAAGAACGCCCTTGCGCCAGTCTGAGCCACCATCAGATAAAAGCATCCCTGCCATTGATCCATCTTTCGAGAAGCTTAGTCCGGCCAAAGAAATGGTGCCGTCAGCAGAAAATGTGTTTGGGTTGAGAAATTCTTCTGGCTCATCGCCAAGGTTTTTTACCCGATAAAGGATGTTTTGATTTTGCAACCCATCATTTTTGTAAAAATAGAAATAGCCACCCCGCTTGAATGGAGCATATACTTTTTCATAATCCCATAGTTTCGTTAGCCGTGCCTTTACAGCCTCACGAAAGTCAATATTATTCAGGTAGCCGAATGTTACATTATTCTCCGATTCAACCCAATTAGCAGTGGCGGCCGATGTATCGTTTTCCAACCAGCGGTAAGGGTCTTCTACCTCAGTGCCAAAGTAGTCGTCAACCTGCGCCACCTTTTCTGTAACTGGATAAACGATGGCCTGTTCTTTTGCTGGTTCTGAGCAGTAGCTAGTTACAGCGGCCAACGCAATAAACGTCAATGTTTTTCTCATAGCTAATGTGTTTTATAAATAAAAAAAGCCTGAAACGTTAGTCTCAGGCTTGGTCAAGCGATTTATTTTTTGATCATGTTAAAACCTGTATAAGGGACCAGCACTTTGGGAATTTTTATGCCATCTGCCGTCTGATTATTCTCAAGTAAGGCTGCCAATATCCTGGGCAGCGCTAGTGCACTACCATTTAGTGTGTGCAGTAGCTCTGTTTTTTTATCTACCTTTCTACGCAGCTTTAAGCGATTGGACTGGAAAGTCTCAAAGTTGGAAACTGAGCTTACCTCCAGCCATTTCTTTTGTGCAGCCGAGTAAACTTCAAAGTCATAAGTCAATGCCGACGTAAATCCCATGTCGCCACCACATAGCCTTAAAATGCGATACGGCAACTCAAGGTTTTTGATCAATCGCTCTACATGATTTTTCATTCCGTCAAGTGCCTCATATGACTTATCTGGCGTAGTAATCTGAACGATCTCTACTTTGTCAAACTGGTGGAGTCGGTTAAGCCCCCGCACATGAGCTCCCCAACTTCCAGCTTCTCTTCTAAAGCATGGTGTATAGCCTACATT
Organism: uncultured Roseivirgaceae bacterium; assembly: GCA_964351395.1. Classification (GTDB taxonomy): domain Bacteria; phylum Bacteroidota; class Bacteroidia; order Cytophagales; family Cyclobacteriaceae; genus Imperialibacter. The sequence goes on along the minus strand of CAYGOF010000001.1, from coordinate 251,355 downwards.
TTTAATGGGGAGGTCTTCATCACCTACTATAACGTCTCTGTAGAGATTGGTAATGGGAACTTCTGCGGTTGGTATAAGGTAGAGGTCATCCGCTGTGGCGTGGTACATCTGGCCTTCCTTATCAGGAAGTTGGCCTGTGCCATAGCCGGACTCTTTGTTGACTACTATTGGTGGACGCATTTCCAAATAGCCCGCATCAAGCGCCTGATCCAGGAAATAGTTGATTAATGCCCTTACCATGCGGGCCCCTTGTTTTTTGTATACTGGAAATCCCGCGCCAGTTATTTTAATGCCCAGGTCAAAGTCAATAATGTCGTATTCCTTTATTAAGTCCCAATGCGGCTTGGCATTTTCGGAAAGCTTTGGTAATGTACCTACCTGAAATACTACCTCATTGTCGTCGGCTGTTCTACCCTCAGGCACACTTTCGTGCGGCACATTGGGCAGTTCATAAAGCTTGTCGGTCAGTGTTGCCTCTGTCGATTCGAGTTCACTACCAAGCTGCTTAGAAGTTTCTTTGAGCTCAGCTGTACGTGACTTGATCTTTTCTGCTTCAGCTTTTTGGCCACTTTGCATGAGTTGACCTATTTGCTTGGCCAGCTGATTGGCTTCGGCCAATGCCTCGTCCATGTCAGTTTTCAGTGCTTTTCGTTTGTCGTCCAGGGCGAGCACCTCGTCGATTTTTTCTTCGAGGTCTTTCAGTCCTCTTTTCTTAAGGCCTGCAAAAACCTTTTCTCTATTAGCACGGATCTCAGAAACTTGTAACATTATGCCTAATTAGTTAAGTTTGCAAAAGTAAGAGATTTACAAAGAAATATTCAGGCGCAATCCAGCTTAAATTCTCTTGTGTCTCCATCGGTCTTTTTTCATCAATTGCTTGTTATTAATGAACGCATCGCATATAATTGCGGCGTCATTTCCCGACAACCTTCAGGCCGCTTCTAATTATCAACATTGTTTTTAACGGAATAGAATCACGACCTTTTTTTGTAACCACTCATTTAGAATATTACTATCTCAATTCATAGTTTATGTACAGCATTGACGACCTTAATGTCCGTCTTCTTTCAGAATTAAAAGACATCGCAGAAAAACTTGGAGTTCCCAACTTTAAAAAAGCTGCAAAACAGGAATTAGTCTACAAAATCCTCGATCAGCAAGCAATTATGCCAGAGGAAGAAGTAACAAAAATAAGAAAATCCGATACGAACGCACCAGCACCTGCTGCGGTTGAAAATGTAGAGGAGGAAAAGCCAAAACCTGCCAAGCCGCGTAGAGAGGATGACAGAAGGCCGAATAACAAACCGAAGATTCGTCGCGAAAATGTGGTAGCTAAAGATCCCGTCAAAACGAGAGACGAGGCACCCGAGAGCAAACCAAAGAAGAATGTTAATGCAGACGAGCTTCTGCAGTCGTTTAACCTTGAAATGGATGAAGTTACCGAATCAGTGAAAGAAGAGGTAATGGACGAAAAAAAGGACGAAAAAGAAGGTTCTTCTGATAATAAAGGCGACGCTCGTGATGATTCAAAAAGCCGCGAGGAAAGAGGTGAGCCAAGAGAACCGCGTCAATTCAAGCCAAAAAGAAATTACAATACTAATATCAAAGAATTCGATGGCATCATTGTCAACGAAGGGGTATTAGAAATTATGCAGGACGGCTACGGCTTCCTTCGCTCTCCCGATTACAATTACTTGGCAAGCCCTGACGATATTTATGTGTCTCCTTCTCAGATCAAGCTTTTTGGTTTGAAAACCGGAGATTCTGTCAAGGGTCAAATCAGGCCGCCAAAAGAAGGTGAGAAGTACTTTGCGCTGCTTAGGGTTGAAACCGTTAACGGTAAAACCACAGAGGAAATTCGCGATAGAGTATCATTCGAATACTTGACCCCACTTTTCCCGGAAGAAAAAATTAGGTTGAGCTCACCAAAGAGACCCGATCATTATTCTGCCAGAATTCTCGACTTGTTTGCTCCAATTGGAAAAGGACAGCGTGGAATGATTGTGGCACAGCCTAAGACTGGTAAAACAGTACTTCTGAAGCAAATTGCCAATGCGATCACAGAAAATCATCCTGAAATTTACCTAATCATTCTTCTGATTGACGAACGTCCTGAAGAAGTAACCGACATGGCTCGTAGTGTGCATGCGGAGGTAATTTCATCAACTTTCGATGAGCAAGCCGACCGTCACGTGAAGGTGGCAAGTATAGTGCTTGAGAAAGCAAAAAGAATGGTAGAGTGTGGTCACGATGTTGTGATCCTTCTTGATTCAATCACTCGTTTGGCCAGGGCCTACAACACCGTAGTTCCTTCATCAGGCAAAATACTCTCTGGTGGTGTGGATGCTAATGCGCTGCATAAACCAAAGAGATTCTTTGGAGCCGCAAGAAATGTTGAACATGGTGGTTCGCTGACGATTATTGCCACTGCATTGATTGAAACTGGCTCCAAAATGGATGAAGTTATCTTTGAGGAATTCAAAGGAACTGGTAACATGGAATTGCAGCTTGATCGCAAGTTGTCTAATAAGCGTGTTTACCCTGCGATCGACGTACCTGCTTCAGGTACCCGTAGGGAAGATCTTCTTATGGAGAAGGACGAACTGTCTAAAGTGTGGATTCTTCGAAAGTATATGTCCGACATGACCTCTCAGGAGGCGATGGAATTCTTGCTCGATAAGATGAAGGGCACCCAAAACAATGCTGAGTTCCTGATTTCCATGAATGGATAATATTCGAAAGACTTGTAAATGAATGGAGCGGCTTTGAGCCGCTCTTTTTTTTGACAAATTTTAGTTTTCTTCTACCCAATCCTTGAGGTACTGGTATCGACTAGTGAGTTCGCCGTCCTCGGTGATCGATGCATCTTGAATGATACTGAATTCATCATTCCCGAATAGGTGAGGGAGCACATTGCTGACCAGCATATTACCAAAATCGTTGGAGGCATCACGGGGTAACTCACAAGGCAAATTGTCGATGGCCATTACCGAGATGTTTCCTTCCTCGCTGAAAGCCGGCATTACTGCATCCTGCGTTGGATCGTAGTCATAAACGGGTTCATCGATAGTACAAGGCTTCTTTGTAGATGGAATAGAACCATCAATATCACATGTGATATCCGCTACTATACGCAGGGAAAAATCATTTTTGTTGGCGTTTTCCCTTGTAAACAGTGTGGGCGCATGAGGATCCCAATAGGCTGCTGCAATAAGAATTTCCGCTTCCTTTGCATACTTTAGAAAATCCGCGTCAAAGTTTTCCGGGTGTGCATAAAACTCGCCGCGATTAAACTCTTTTCTTTCTTTATGGAGATGATAGTCTCTTGAATTAAGCTGCGCAAAAACGGGGTAGTCAAATGTATGGGATAGCATGGTCGCCGGTGTGACCTTGCGGATATTCATGCCAATCAGCACTTCCATGGCTCCTTTTGCTACTCTTCCGCCACCAGTTACAGCTATTTTTATTGGAGGAAGCTTCACTTTGGAAAATTCAGTCTTTAGATCCTCCAGATCGAAACATTCATGTGCTCTTCTTATGTGATACAGGTTATATCTTTTCCCATAGGTCCAGATGGCATTATAGGCCCCAACGATACCTGCCCATCTGCCGAAGGCAATTATTCTTTGCCCATTTTCATCGGTTAGGGTTTCATAGTCAACCATCCTGATCTTCTTTTCCAAAATAGTTTTCAAAAGCGGTTTGTTGTATGCTTGTTTTTTGATGGTATGAGAGAAGAAAAAGTAAGTCTTACCTGGGAGAAGCTGCGACTGTGGCACTTCTTTTACACCAAATATGATGTCGCACATGTCGAGTGAGTCAACCATTTTAAGATTCATTGCCTCGTAGGATGCATCATCGAAACAACGGACATCGCTTCTTTGAACATACACCTCTACATGGGGAAATTTTTGTTGAATTTCTACCGCTTGTTCAGGTGTAATGGGTACCCTTCTGTCGATAGGGACTTTACCCTCCTTGATTATGCCTATCTTTACCTTTGTCATTTATTGGGAATTATAATCTTGGCCCAATATTACTAAGATGAGAACAGAAGCATTGTCATATGGATGGAATAATTTTGGTTAGCTTGCTTTGGATAGTATTTTTTTCAATGCACAGCGTATTAGCTGCCGATGTCGTCAAACGAAAGTTTAATGTCCAGTGGTACAGGATCTTTTATAACATGTTTTCGTCCGTTTTCCTACTTGCTATTATTCTCTTCATGGCGACTGTAAATTCTCCGCTTCTAATCGGAAAAAGCCAGCTTACGGACTTTCTTGCCTTTTCGATGGCAGCTTATGGAGTAGTTGTGATCAGGCTTTCTTTCCGTCAATTTTCTTTAGGGTCATTTCTTGGCATCAGGAAAGAAGTTGAAGACACCGACTTTAAAACTGGCGGGATATTGGAACGAGTCAGGCATCCTATCTATTCAGGGACAATATTGTTGTGTCTTGGTTTCTTGCTATATATCCCAAAGGCGATCAACTTGGTGTCTGTGGCCTGGATATTTGTATACCTTCCAATTGGTATTTGGCTGGAAGAAAGGAAGCTTATAAAAAAATACGGGGTAGACTATGAAGCCTACCGTTTACGAGTCCCCGCTATTTTGCCAAAGCTATTTTAGGTTTAAGATTCTAGTATGCCGCCAAGAATTGAGCTGCTTTCTTTACCACTGTTTTTCCCGTAAGGAGCAAGTACCTGAATCAGTTTTCTGATGGGCATTGATTGGAGCCAGACTTTTCCCGTGCCTTTGAGAGTTGCCAAAAAAAGACCTTCTCCACCAAAAAGCATAGATTTTAACCCTCCTGAGCTTCGGACATCAAAGTCAAGTGTGTGCTCAAAAGCCACTACACAGCCGGTGTCAATCCTTAACGTTTCGTTGTTCAGTTGTTTTTCTATCACGGTGCCACCAGCATGAACAAATGCTTTGCCATCTCCCTGGAGCTTTTGGAGAATAAATCCTTCTCCTCCGACCAACCCTGACCCGATTTTTTTATTGAAAGTAATTGACACCTTGGTACCAAGAGCAGCGCAAAGAAAGCCGTCTTTCTGAACAATAAGTTGATTGCCCTTTTGAGCTGCCAGGTCGATGGGGATAATTGTACCTGGATAAGGCGCTGAAAAAGCTACTTTCTTTTTTCCGACACCATTATTGGTAAAGTGAGTCATGAAAACTGATTCACCTGTAAGTGCCCTTGCACCTGCACTGAGAAGTTTGCCAAGAAATCCCTGATCAGGGTCCGAGCCGTCTCCCATTTTTGTGTCAAATGAGATGCCATCTTCCATGTAGAGCATCGCACCTGCTTCTGCTATTACAGTTTCTCGCGGGTCAAGCTCTACCTCAACGGTTTGAATGCTTTCACCAAAAATTTTGTAGTCAATTTCGTGTGAGCTCATTGCCATCGTCAATCGTCGTTTTTAGTCGTTTTATTCTTTATTTCCTCAATGTCTTCGCGGTCACGCAGTTTTTTATCGTCAACATTTTTGTTAAGAAACTCGTTGATTTTATCGATCTGGAGGTTTGAGCTAATTTCGCCAAAAGTGTCGATACTGATTTCGAAGCCACTCAAGTCTTTAGCTACTTTAGCCTTCTTTTTCTCAATATGTTTCTTGCTCATGCTTTTCTTTATTTATACTCCTAATATAACGATAGCTGAGCCAATTCGTTTAACTGTTTCTTTGGCGCCAAGTATTTCGATAATCGCCATTAGGTCTGGGCCTCCTCCTTGACCGGTAATGCTAAGTCTCAATGCTTGCATGTATTTTCCCATTTTGAGCTCTTTTTCAGCAAAAAAGTGCTCAATAGTGTCATGGAAAGTGCTGGCAGTTACTGTGTCAGTCAATTCTCCTATTTTCTCTGACAGACTTCGAAGCACACTAGCAACCTCAGCATTCCATTTTTTGTCGACTACATGCTGGTCGAAGGATTCTGGTGCCTCAAAAAAGAACTTGCTTTGATCATAAAGGTCTTGTGGAAATGAAATTCGTTCCCGCAATATTTCACAAATCCTTATCACTTTTTCGGCAGACGTATGTTTTCCTTCTTTTTCCAGCGCTTTTGTAAGATAGCTTGCAAGCTCCTCTGTTGGCTTATTTCTTACATAGTGCTGATTGAACCAATTGGCCTTGTCGATATCGAATTTTGCACCAGCTTTGCTAATTCTTTCAATTGAGAACTCCTGGATCAACTCTTCCATAGAAAACAATTCCTTTTCTGTCCCAGGGCTCCAGCCCAACAAAGAAAGAAAATTGATCATCGTTTCGGGTAAGTATCCTTTTTCCTTGAACCCTTGAGACAATTCGCCAGAAACAGGATCAATCCAATTAAGTGGGAAGATAGGAAATCCGGCTTTGTCAGCATCTCTTTTACTTAGCTTGCCGTTGCCGTCAGGTTTTAGTAAAAGAGGAAGGTGAGCAAATTGAGGCATTGAATCTTCCCATCCAAAATACTTATACATTAGCACGTGGAGAGGTGCTGAAGGAAGCCATTCTTCTCCTCTGATCACATGCGTGATTTGCATCAGGTGATCGTCGACGATATTAGCCAGGTGGTAAGTAGGCATGCCGTCTGACTTCAACAGAATTTTGTCGTCCAGCACTGACGAGTGCACCACAACCCAGCCCCTTATGAGGTCCTGGAAGCGAATTTCCTCCTTTCGCGGCACCATTAATCTAATCACATAGGGATCTCCATTGGCAAGCTTTGACTTGACTTCCTCCTCCGACAGGGTGAGCGAGTTCTTCATGGTGTTGCGTGTTACCGCATTGTATTGCTGGTTAGCGACCTTAGCCGCTTGCAGTTTCTCCCGCATTGCGTCAAGTTCCTCTGAGGTATCAAAAGCATAGTAGGCTTTTCCATCATCGATTAACTGCCGTGCATACTGCGCATACATTTCTTTTCGCTCCGACTGCCTGTACGGAGCATGTGGCCCTCCGGTGGAAGGCCCTTCATCGATTTCAATGCCCACCCATTTAAGCGCTTCAAGGATATAGGCTTCGGCGCCAGCCACGTACCTTGATTGGTCGGTGTCTTCAATCCGCAAAAGCATGGTGCCTTTATTTTTTCTGGCAAATAGGTAATTGTAGAGAGCGGTTCTTACACCTCCAATATGAAGGGCTCCTGTTGGGCTTGGAGCAAAACGAACCCTGACTTCTGAATTGTTCATGACAGCTTATCGAGTACTTTGTGAAGTGCTTTTTGTGTTTGTTTCAAATGGACGTCAAAGTTAGCCAATGCGATCAGATAATTGGCTATGCAGCCTATCAAAGAAAGGCACCCATAAAGGTAATTTTTGGCTGGGCCAAGAAATAGGAGTGTGAGTATGAATGTCAGCAGGCACCAAAACGCAAGAAAGAAACTGGTGCTCGGGAAAAGCTTGTACTTAACCTGTATAAGTGAGCCGTTCGAGGTTTGATCAACTTCTCCTTCAGCCAATGGGATAAAGTTTTGAGGCTTTGATACATAGACTGATATTTTAAAAGAATTCTCGCCTACTTGTCCCGTGAAAGACTGATGTTTCGTTGACTTTTTCTGATTGTAAGTTTCTTCTTTTAAAAGTGCTATTATTTCTTTTGCCGTAATGGCTGAAACAATGGTTTCTCTTTCAAAAGGAAACAATCTCATGCATCAATTCCAGCTATGAGAGAAATCTCTACAAGGGCATCTTTTGGTAGTCTTGCTACTTCGACAGTCTCACGTGCTGGTGGCTCATTTTTGAAGTAGCTGCCATAGATTTCGTTAATCACAGGAAAGTCATTCATGTCCTTGATAAAGATAGAACATTTTAAGACCTCTGCGAATGAAAGCCCTTCTTCTAAAAGAATAGCCTTTAGGTTCTCCATCACCAGCTTGGTTTGCGATTTTATATCACCTGATTCAAACTGACCCGTAGCAGGATTAATCGCCACCTGCCCTGATACAAGCAAAAGGTTGCCATATCTGACTGCCTGGCTATAAGGGCCAATTGGGGCTGGAGCATTTTTGGTATATACAATCTTCTTCATACTTATTCAACTGTTACCGACTTGGCAAGGTTACGTGGCTGATCAACATTACACCCTCTCATTACTGCAATATGGTAAGAGAGCAATTGCAATGGAATAACTGAAACAAGGGGCATAAGTGCTTCAGAAGTGTGAGGTACTTCGATCACATAATCAGCTATTTTATTGATCGTTTCTTCTCCCTCGGTAACAATAGCAATCACTTTGCCTTTTCTTGCCTTTACCTCCTGGATATTAGACACCACCTTTTCATACGATGAATCCTTGGTGGCAATAACAACTACCGGCATTTCTTCGTCGATCAGGGCAATAGGACCATGTTTCATTTCAGCAGCCGGGTAGCCTTCAGCATGAATATAGGAGATCTCTTTCAGCTTTAGAGCACCCTCGAGCGCGACCGGGAAATTGTAGCCTCTTCCCAGGTAGATGAAATTTCTGGCGTCTTTAAAAATTGCCGAAATTTTTTCGATCTGGTCGTTTACTTCTAGCGCCTTCTTGATTTTTGCAGGAATACTTTCAAGCTCTACCAACATTTCGTGGTATTTACTTTCAGTGATGGTGCCCTTCCGATGAGCAATACGAAGAGCGATCATAATAAGCACAGTTAATTGCGCAGTGAATGCTTTCGTACTAGCCACTCCGATCTCGGGGCCGGCATGAAGATAGGCTCCTTCATGAGTGATCCTGGAAATGGAAGAACCTACAGCATTTACAACACCTAATATGATGGCACCTTTCGATTTGGCCAATTCAAGTGCTGCAAGTGTATCGGCTGTTTCTCCCGATTGGGAAATAGCGATCACAATATCCCCTTCATTGATAATCGGATTTCTATATCGGAATTCTGATGCGTACTCAACTTCGACCGGAATTCTGCAAAAATCTTCTATGATATATTCGGCAACTAAACCGGCGTGCCAGGAAGTACCACAGGCGACAATAACGATTCGTTCTGCATTGGTTAGCGCATTGGCGTATTCGCGAATGCCGCCTAAAACAAGCTTTCCTTCATCCGCTTTTAGTCTGCCCCTCATACAGTCCGCAATACTATTGGGCTGTTCGAAAATTTCTTTGAGCATGAAATGCTCATAGCCTCCCTTTTCTATTGCTTCAAGGTTTAGGTCAAGCTTGTGTACCTGAGGAGTTTGTTCTACATCTTCCAGGCTTTTGATGACCATTTGGTTGCCATTGATGACAGCCATTTCCTCATCCTTTAGGTAGATTACTTTATTAGTGTATTCAATGATAGGGGTGGCGTCTGACGCGAGGAAAAATGAATGATCTTCTTCTTTGATGCCAATCACTAGAGGACTTCCCTTTCTGGCAGCGATTAACGAGTCTGGGTTGTCTTTGGCAATCACCACAATGGCATAGGCTCCCACTACCCTGGTGAGTGCTAGCCTAACCCCTTCTTCGAGAGAACAGCCTTCGCTTGTGATGATATAATCAATAAAGGAAGCAAGTACCTCTGTGTCTGTCTGGCTCTGGAAAGTGTATCCTTTGGTTTGAAGTTCAGTCTTGATGGCTGAATAATTTTCAATAATTCCGTTGTGGACCAAAGAAAGTCTTCCGTTGAATGATTTGTGAGGGTGGGCATTGATGTCGTTGGGCTCTCCATGGGTGGCCCATCGGGTATGCCCAATACCAAGACCTGACAACGGGCTCTTACCGTCAATAAGGTTTTCCAGTTCCTTGACCTTACCCTGCTTTTTGTAGATTTTGATATCAGAAACGGTATTGTCGTAAAGTGCGACGCCTGCACTATCATACCCTCTGTATTCAAGTCGTTTAAGCCCTTTAATTAGAATGGGAAGAGCTTCTTCCTGGCCTTTATAGGCAACAATTCCACACATAAATTATTGCAATCTGGTGTAATATATTTTTAACTGAATGCTGTCTTTGGGTGCAATAAGTCTGTTTAAGCTTGTTACGTCGTTTATTGTCGAAGTCTGTCCAGGATAAATCAGCAGGTCGTCCGTATTCAGTGAGCTATCTCTTAAAAACTGAAAAAACAATGTAGGTGTAGCATTATAGCCTCTTGTCAACGAATCGTAGGTAGGAAGAATGGGTAAGGCAGAGTTGCTTGTGGCATACCCCTGGTCGCTCATTACCACATGGCTAAGTATTCTTGATGACAGGCCAATATTTGCACCAATAATTGTGTTTGTGCTATCAGCGAAGATATATTTTACCGTATTCGGTGGTAAAATACGATATTCTGGTGACGTTAAAAGTTCATTTGGTCCAATCTTTAGTTCGGCACGGTTGATAATTATATTTCCCAGCGAATCTACAAATCTTCTAAACGGCTTGAGGGAGAGTTTTGTGTAGATTCCTGTGCCACCTTGTAAGTACATTTTTCCAGAAGGAGGATTAAATTCTGCACTACGTTCTGTAAGGGCCTCAAGTTCGGTGCCTGCCCTATCTACGATAATGCCGTTGTATCGAACCGTACTGTTGAAGTTCAATGTGTAGACTAAAGAATCCGCGCCATCTGGGAGGTGATAATGAACATTTAGCTTTGAATTTTCAGGACTGAATCCAAAAATAAAAGTATTAGCACTGCCTGGAATCAAAGCAAATCCTTTGATGTCATTCTGGAGCTCAGAGGGAGTGGTACCATCGTTCACTTTGTCGAAAAACTCTTTCGCCCAAAGTGGGTCAGCTTTTAGCCTGATTACAGTGTCTTTAGTTGGACTGTAGATGAATTTTTTAACCGCCGCTGGAGTTCTGGATAAATAATTGGTGGAGTCGTCTGCGTAATAGCTTATCCCGGTGTATAGCGTATCGGCTAACTGGAAAATATTTATTGTTTGGAAAAAGGCACCATATTCACCATAAATATAGTTTAACTCCATGTTGAATACGATGGAATCAAGGATAGCCTGGTCGCTGATAGCGACTAGTTCCCCATCTCTTGTTACCTGCGAAAAAGACTTGGCGGTAATGTCGCCAAAGAATGGGTCTTTGAATTTTCCGACAAGTATTCTTGGATCGTTGGTTGTATTGATACTATCATAAAGTATCACTGAAGAGGGAAGAGTGAACACCTCCTCAAACACTCCTAAATTATTCTCATTTGGATTTAACTCTAACCCTACTTCACTTGGACTTTCACATCCAAAAAGCATTAGGGCTGCTCCAAAGAGCAACCCTGACGCAATCCTACCCTGCAAGTTCATTATATAGATTATAGTGTCTGTCTAAAAAGTTTTCGTCATTTTCGATAACGTTGAATTTCTTCTCTTCGGATAATTCGTTGGTTAAATTATTTAGACTTTCGCTTTCTTCTTCTTCTGCCCTAATTACAGCGTCAGAGTATTCAATGCCCATTTTAATGAAACCTTCATAATCTGCTGATTTAAGATGGTTGAGCATGCTGTCCTCGATGTCAATCATCTTAACTTTTTCAAGCAAGTTGTCTCCGAACTTAAATGAGAAAGCATTATCGTATATAGTCAAGACACACTTAGCAGCCTGAAAGATGGGATCGTTCTTATAAGTTGTTTTAACATATAATGGGATCAAGCTTGTCATCCAGTCATTGCAATGAATGATGTCCGGCGCCCAGCCCAGTTTTTTGACGGTTTCTAAAACACCTTTGCAAAAGAAGATAGCTCTCTCATCATTGTCGCTGTAGAACTTGTCTTCTTTATCGTGAAACACAGACTTTCTGTGGAAGTAATCTTCATTATCGATGAAGTATACCTGTAATTTAGCATTGGGAATAGAAGCAACCTTGATAACAAGAGGCTTCTCCTCATCTCCCACGGCAATGTTAATGCCGGACAATCTTACTACTTCATGCAGTCTGTTCTTTCGCTCATTGATCAACCCGAAACGTGGTACAAGAATTCTGATTTCCATGCCTCTTTCTTGCATTGCCTGCGGCAGTCTTCTTACGAATTCTGCAACTTGGGTGGTTTGAAGAAAGGGATTGATTTCGCTGGCTACGTATAGAATGCGAAGTTTTGCCATAAGAGTATTGATTTATATTTGACGGAACAAAACGAGGCACAAAAGTACAAAAAAATAACGTGCTTTCCATACTAATTCCCTTTTATAACTTAGTTTTGCTGCCCTTTAGCTCATTCATTATCAGTGCTGTGGAGATAGTAAGGTCCCTGATTCATTGTAGAAATAAAATACTTTCTTTAAGGGCAGAAGGGAAAATTGTCGGCTTTGTCCCAACAATGGGAGCACTCCACGATGGCCATTTGGCATTATTGGAAAAAGCACTCGAGGAAAGTGAGTTTGTTGTGGTCAGTATTTTTGTGAACCCGACCCAATTTAACAATCCAGACGACTTCCAAAAGTACCCAAATTCGTTTGATGACGATGTTGAGAAGTTAAGCGCGGCAGGCTGTCACATGGTGTTTGCGCCAGATGTAAATGATATGTACCCGGCATCTCCTCAGGTACAGGTCAGTTTTCCAAAATTGCAGCAAGCCATGGAAGGAAGTTTTCGTCCAGGTCATTTCGAAGGCGTTGCGCTGGTCGTTTCAAAGTTGCTGCATCTCGTCCCTGCTCAAAAGGCCTTTTTTGGGCAAAAAGACTGGCAGCAGTTTTTAATCATCAAACAGTTAGTGAAGGACCTGCTGTTTGGCACTGAGATTATTTCGGTAGCCACAGTGAGGGAGTCGGATGGATTGGCGATGTCGTCGAGAAACCTACGATTAAGCTCAAAAGAGAGAATAGAGGCCATAATCTTCAATAAGTGCCTGCAGAAGGCAAGGAGAGACCTGTTGAATGGTGTAACTGTTAATGAAGTTAAATTTGGAGTGGCCCAGGCATTTGAAGGGCTTACCAATACGACACTGGAATATTTTGAAATTGCTAATCGTGAAACTTTAGAGCCTGTGAATGATGTTGACACTGGAACTCAAGTTTCGCTATTCATCGCTGGGTATGTGGGGCAGGTGAGATTAATTGACAATATCTTCTTTCAGGACGGAACAGAATAGGGAAATGCAGATCGAAATACTTAAATCCAAGATACACAGAGTACGGATTACACAGGCAGAATTGCATTATGTGGGTAGTATTACCATTGATGCTGATTTAATGAAAGCGGCCAACCTGATCGAAAATGAAAAGGTTCAGATTGTAAACGTGAACAATGGTGAGCGACTGGAAACCTACGTGATTAAAGGAGAAGCAGGGAGTGGTGAGATTTGTCTCAACGGCCCCGCTGCTAGAAAAGCTCAGGTGGGTGATGTTGTTATCATTATAGCGTACTGCCACCTCGAGTTCGAAGAGGCCAAAACCTTTCAACCAACACTCATTTTTCCGGACGACAATAACAGACTAATCAATTGAAAAAAAACATCCTAAGTGTAGTTCGTTATCTCTTAACCCTTGGCCTGGCACTTGCTCTTCTCTGGTGGCTTTTCAAGGATATCGATTTGAATGACTTTATGTCGCGACTCAAGCGAGTTGAATACGGCTGGGTGTATTTGTCTATTTCGATATCTTTTTTCGGTTATTGGATACGAGCTTATCGATGGAACCTGCTATTCAAGTCAATTGATGTTAGTGTGAGTACATTTCGTTTATTTTTAGCTGTGCTTGTAGGTTATTTAGCCAATATGGCCTTTCCGAGAATGGGGGAGGTAAGCAGGTGTGCCATCCTAAAACGGACCGATAATATTCCTATGTCTACATCTTTAGGCACAGTGGTAACAGAGAGGGGAGTTGACCTGGTATCACTATTGACAGTATTGGCAGGGGCTATGTTCGTCGAGTTTGGGAAGATTTCTTCACTTCTTGGTGATATGTTCGCCCGACTGTGGGCAAATTTGTCAGGCAAACAACTCGCAATCACGGTAGCATGTATCTTGCTTGTTATTGGCCTTATCTACTGGTTGATCAAGCGTTTTCAGAAAATGCCTGCATTTGCCAAGCTCAAAGAATTTCTTGTAAACCTTGGGCAGGGAATTGGAAGTATAACTAAGCTCAAATCTCCGGCTATGTTTATTTTGAGCACGCTAGCCATGTGGGCATCCTATTTTTTTATGTCGTATGTCATTGTGTTTTCAATGGAGGAAACGGCATGGCTTGACTTAAAGGCAGGTTTAGTGCTATTGGCAATGGGAGGAATTGGCATGGCCATGCCAGTACAAGGCGGAATTGGCACATATCATGCCTTTGTGGCAGGAATTTTACTCTGGTATGGCATCGGAGAACAAACGGGCGTATTTTTTGCTACGCTACTTCACACGTCGCAAGTGTTGACTGTCATCGTTTTGGGCGGTATAGCCATACTTGTTGCTGTATTATTACCTGTTAATAACCAAAGTGGAAACAGCCTCAAAAATCAAGAGCAGGAAGGAAGCTAAAGAGTTGGTGGCCAATTGGCATGCCGATGGTATGTCTGTGGTTTTTACCAACGGTTGTTTCGATATCCTGCATTTGGGTCATGTTGACTATCTCGAAAGAGCAAGACAACTGGGCGACAGGCTCGTAGTGGCGCTCAATACTGATGCATCGGTTCAACGATTGAAAGGACCAGAAAGGCCTATTGTGAATGAGGCATCACGTGCCCGGGTGATGGCCGCTCTTGGATTTGTTGACCTTGTGGTCTTTTTTGACGAAGAAACTCCAATGGAGCTTATTGAGGCAATTGAACCAGATGTTTTGGTAAAAGGGGGTGATTACACCATTGAAACTATTGTCGGGGCAAAATTTGTTCTTGACCGTGGTGGAAAAGTTATTCCTCTCCCATTGATAGATGGATATTCTACTACTACATTTGTTAATAAAATTAAGCTAAACGAAAAAAAGATATGATGCTTCTTCTGATTGGTGTTGTGTTTATGATTATCAGCTGGTCGGTGAGTAACAAGCTGAAGAATAAGTTTAAAAAATACTCTCAGGTAGGATTGGCCTCGAATTTAAGCGGCCGCGAAATTGCCGAGAAAATGTTGGCTGATCACGGCATATACGATGTGAAGGTCGTATCGGTTGAAGGTCAATTGACTGATCACTACAACCCGGCGAATAAGACAGTGAACCTTAGCCCCGATGTATTTCATGGGCGTTCGGCTGCCGCTGCCGCTGTTGCCGCCCACGAATGTGGCCATGCTGTGCAGCATGCAACCGCCTACAGCTTCCTTGAATTCAGATCGGCTATGGTGCCAGTGCAAAACGTAACGGCGAGAGTGATGAACTTTATGTTCATGGCTATGCTGTTTGGCTCATTTTTCCTTCAGGGATTCATGCAAACAGGACTTCTTATCATCATTGGATGTTACTTTGTGTTTACCTTGTTTGCCTTTGTTACCCTTCCTGTTGAATTTGATGCAAGTAACAGGGCTTTGGCCTGGATTGATCGCAAGGGCATTGTAACGTCCAAAGAGCACGAAATGGCGAAAGATGCACTGAAATGGGCAGCCATGACTTATGTTGTTGCAGCTTTGTCAGCGCTCGTTACACTATTTTATTTTATTCTCTCATACCTGGGAGCAAGTAGAGATTAAGTGAAATAATTTATATAAATCACAGGGACTTGGGCGTGGCTCAAGTCCTTTTTTGTTTATTTTAGCCAATAAATAACCCAAAAATATACCCAAATGACGTTTGATTTATCAGAAGAACAACTGGCAGTGAAGGAAGCCGCAAGAGATTTCGCACAAAACGAACTCTTACCGGGCGTGATTGATCGGGATGAACACCAGGTATTTCCAGCCGAGCAAATCAAAAAGATGGGAGAGCTGGGCTTTATGGGCATGATGGTTGATCCAAAATATGGCGGTAGCGGCATGGATACTGTTTCGTATGTGCTGGCTATGGAAGAAATTTCCAAAGTAGATGCCTCAGCTTCAGTATGTATGTCGGTCAATAATTCATTAGTGTGCTGGGGGCTGGAAAAGTACGGTTCTGAAGACCAAAAGCAAAAGTACCTGACAAAACTAGCTAAAGGTGAAATTATTGGAGCTTTTTGTCTTTCTGAACCGGAGGCTGGCTCAGATGCTACCTCTCAACGTACAACAGCAGAAGACAAAGGTGACCATTACCTTCTTAACGGCACCAAGAATTGGATCACCAATGGAAACAGTGCTTCAGTTTATATTGTGATGGCACAAACCGATGCATCCAAGGGCCATAAAGGTATCAATGCCTTGATTGTGGAAAAGGGTATGCAGGGATTTGTTGTCGGAAAAAAAGAAAATAAATTGGGTATTCGAGGGTCCGACACCCACTCTCTGATGTTTCAGGACGTGAAAGTGCCAAAGGAAAATCGAATAGGTGACGACGGGTTTGGTTTTTCATTTGCGATGAGCACGCTTAACGGCGGACGGATCGGTATTGCTTCTCAAGCACTAGGTATTGCATCAGGAGCCATGGAGCTGTCTATTGCTTATGCCAAAGAAAGAAAAGCTTTTGGTAAGCCTATTGCCGAGCATCAGGCTATACAATTTAAAATAGCCGACATGGCGACTGAAATTGAAGCAGCTCGATTGCTTTGTCTACAGGCTGCCCAGCTGAAGGACCAAAAGAAGGATTTTGCGCAAGCAGGCGCTATGGCAAAACTTTTTGCCTCTGATGTCGCCATGAAAACAACAGTGGAAGCTGTGCAAATTCACGGAGGGTATGGTTACGTGAAAGAGTTTCATGTAGAAAGGTTGATGAGAGACGCGAAAATCACTCAGATATATGAGGGTACTTCTGAGATTCAAAAAATTGTAATTTCCAGAGGGCTGCTGAAAAGTTGAGTTCCTTTTTAATTTATACTTTTGTTTGGCATTTTGTTATTAAAGGATATTTGTATTAGTTTTATACAAATTCATTCTGAAATTTTTCTATTGCCACTCGCTCTCACAAATTGTAAGATTCATGGAAGAGTATAATAAAATTATTGAATCTCTGAGTATCAGATTTATAAAGGCACGCCACACCAACGTTATTCAATCTGTTACTGTTGAGAATTTTTATGATGTTGAAAACACTATTTTTCTTGTTCACAAGGGTGTATTAAAGTTTGGCAAGGACAAGGAAGAAGTCAAAGCCGGTGAGGTGCTTTTTGTGCCTGGAGGTAAAATGGCTTCTATTACCTATGGTTCAGGAAAAGCTATAAGCCTATCAAACGATGACTTTCTGAACAATAAAGAGAAATACCTGGAGAGTGTTAAAGGCTATAGCCTGGAGGAAGAAACACGAGACAATTTCAGCTATATCACATTTGAAGCGAAAGTATTCGATACAGTCAATTTTTTTGCATCACTCGACATTCCGCCTTTTGTAATGAAAGATGGAATGATGGGAACGCTAATTCAGGACATTGTAGTGGAGCATTTCTCCGGAAAGCTAGGCAGAGACAGGATCGTAAAACTGGAAACCGATCGTCTGGTCGTTCAGGCAATTCGCTATATCATACAGCAAAATCTTTATGTCGAGCAGCTTGCGACCAATAGCAATTACTTCAAGGATCCAAGGCTCATCGATATTTTCGCCTACATTAAAGATAACCTTGGTGACGACCTTTCCAATAAAATTTTGGCCAACGTCGCCAATGTATCTGAAGACTATGTGGGCCAGTATTTTAAAATGCTTACAGGTATAAATCCCCAAGATTATATTGAATACCAAAGAATGGAGAAGGCGGTGAACCTACTGAGAACCTCTAAGAAAAGTATCAGAGAAATTGGTAAGGACGTTGGCTATAAAGACACGGCTTATTTTTGCCGTCGATTCAAGATGATGTTTGGTATTCCTGCCGGAAAAATGAGAAGAAGAGAGTCTTTAATTAATGTTTAAAGACTTTTCGTTGAGTTGGTGAATCCTTTCTGAAACCTCAATTAACAGATTCGGGTCATCTTCAATGCCATTGCCGAGAATCAGCATATCAGCCCCAGATTGAAGCGCCTGCAATGCCAGGTGTACAGTATTTATACCTCCTCCCACAATTAGAGGCACGTTAATATTTTTTTTCACTGCCGTAATCACCTTGGCAGGGATTGGTGATTCTGATCCACTTCCGGCATCCATGTAAATGGCTTTTAGGCCGAGCATTTCACCTGCCATCGCTGTTGACACGGCTATACTCACTTTATCAGTTGGGATAGGCGTGGTGTTGCTAATATAGCTCGCGGCTGTCGCTGCCCCGCTGTTTACCAGCATATAGCCAACAGGGATGACTTCCAATTGCGTCCTTTTTAGGATAGGCGCCGCGATCACATGCTGCCCTATAAGATATTCTGGATTTCTGCCTGATATCAACGATAAGAAAAGAATGGCATCTGCATTCGAATCAATTTGGTAGTAGTTGCCCGGAAAAATAATAACCGGGATCGAAGAATTGGCCTTGATCAACTGAATAATTTGGCTGAAATTATTTTTTGTCATCAAGCTGCCTCCCACGAGGAGATAGTCCACCTTATTTTCAACGCACATGTTGATGACCCGCAGGCATGAACTAGCATCTACTACCTTATCAGGATCAATTAGAATGCCTAACGCACGTTGACCATTAAGACTTTTCTTCGTCAGTTGATTCAGCAGCTGGCTCATTCTTCAAGAAGTTTTTTTGAATATAGGATAAGGCAAATTGAAATAAAAATCCTGTGAGAGTCACCGCAGTGCGATGCGCAGCATCTTTGAAAACAGATTTTACTGGCGGCTCAGAAGGTGTTACAGTTTGCTCAGGACTTTTTTTTTCTGCGGTTCAGTTTTCTTTGAAGAAGTAAATAGCCGGGTAATTTGGTACCCAGCAAATAACACCCCCCCTATGATCAGGCCAGCCTTTAGGGCCTTCGACACGTCCTTTTCTACCGAATCTGTTCCGGTTTGGATCTTCTTCTTAAGTTTTTTTTCCTGGTTGTAGAGGCGTTCTTTTCGCCTTGTTATATCTGTTTTACTCATGATTGTCGCTCAGCTTTTCAGTAAGTTCTTCACGTTCCTTTACTGCCTTTGTAATCTGATTTTCTACTGCTTCCTGCAATTTACCGGACTGTAGTAAATACACGAAGAAAAAAACCATTAGCAGATAAAAGGTAGTCACTGCCAAATAGCCCAGATAGGGACTATGCCAGATATCATTTAAAAATAGACTTAATGTGATACTGCCAAAAAAAAGGAAAAATGTAAAAACTGTCAGGATGAGTGTGAGTGCTATCAGCTGAGAAATAATACCCGACAGCTCCTCAATCATGTTTAATTTGATAAGCTCCATTTTGACCTTCACATATTCCGTGACAGTGTCAATTAATTCATCAATTTTTAAAAACTTCGACAAATGGCCCTCCTTTTAATGTGATGGTTCAAGGTATAAAACTTTGATGAGACGGCTAAGGTTCCTGGGAAGGCTTTTTCTCGATGACTTCGATAGAAGGAGTCTGTGTGCCCACAGTCGATCGATGAATGAGGATAAGACTGTACGGTATTATAAAAAATGTAAACAGAATGTAGACAAACCCCACAATGCGATACCTAAGAGTGAATTTACCTAATAGCTCAGCGATCTTTACTGGTACTCTTCTCAGGGCTGGAAATGGGAAAAAAATCAGCACCCCAATGAGGTTAAATAGCAAATGGGCTATTGCTACAGCAATTGCTTCTTCTGACTTAAATAGAGCCGCAACAATAGCCGTTATGGTTGTGCCAACATTGGCACCCAGAATGAAGTTAAAGGCTTTTTGTACAGATATTTTACTCGTTGCAGCCAATGGAACTATCAATGAGGTTGTAATGGAGCTTGATTGTATGCCAGCAGTAAGCAGCGTTCCCCAACCAAAAGCCTTCAGAGGGTTGTTGAAGACAATGTTTTCAAAGTTCACTTTCGACTGTCCGATGAGTCTTTTGTAAATGATATTTGATAAAAGCTTGATACAACCAATCAGGATCAAAAACGAAAAGACAAGCAGGATCACAGGCTGTGTGACCAAGAGCGAAATCCATCGACTGATTGGATCAAAAAGAAGCGTGTTAATGTTGAAAATGGGGCCACTTTCTGTAAAAAGGTCTCCAGCACTAAGTGATGCTGAAATTTGTCTGGATAGACCTGATAAAACATGATATTTTATTTCTAGCGGGAAGAGAATAATAGTGGTAAGAATGTTAAAAATATCATGAACTGCTCCTGCAGCTATCGCTTTTTGGAACTCATTTTTTTTGGTGATATACCCTAGAGAAACAATAGACGATGTGATGGTAGTACCAATATTTGCGCCCATGATTATTGGGATAGCATCTTCAAATGTAATGGAACCTACTGCAACAGCCGCAACGATCATGGAAGTGCTTGACGAGCTACTTTGAATAAGTGCAGTAATAAGTAATCCAATAAATAGCCCTATAAATGGATCTGAAGTTACCGCAAAGATGGATTGAGCTGTAGATTCGGTTAGTAAATTGAAAGCCAACCCCATCATGTTAATGGAAAGCAGGAAAACGAAAACAATTAGTATTGACGACCCAATTACTAAAGGGACTTTATTCCTGTCAACAACTGGGCTTTCAATTTTCAATGCTTGTTGTATTGGCAAACGTAGTTAGCGCTCTATTTAGTAGATTATGCTGCAAAGATAGGAAAAACGAAGTCATCGAGTCTTTGGCCATGTGAAAGATTTGTTAACTTAGCTGAGTTTTGAAAAATGCTAATGAACTTCAGGTGGCTGGTGTCAAGGAGGAGCTCATTAAAGGCTTAACAAATAATTAACAAGCCCTTAGAAAAGTATTTTTAGATTTGCAGCGACTTGGAAAAATAATCCGAAAGGATTTTTTCGTATTTATGGCATCACCCAAACCGATAACAACAAGCAAATTGGCGAAGCTTACTTATAAGCTCTTTAGGGTATCTAAAAAAGAGAGAAATTATTTGTATTTGCTGCTTGTTTTGACCTTCATTTGCGGCGTTTTTTATCCGTATCCCAAGATTGCCATGTGGATTGCCTTCGGTTTAGCAGGCTATTCTGCTATTGCCAATGATAGCATTCAAACCATCGGCACTTTCATCTCTTCAAATTCCCATCGAAAGTGGTATCACCTATGGCTGTTCATGGGCCTTATCTTTCTTGTGACGGTAAGTTACAGCTGGGTCACCTATGGAGGAGATGTTTCTTATGAGAGACTCAACACTCCAGGGCTGGATATAGCACCTGAGTCGTTTACATTTCTGCAAGTTGCCGCTCCGATTATACTTTTGATATTGACGCGGCTAAGGATGCCCGTTTCGACATCTATTTTGCTTTTGAGCGCGTTTTCCACGAAAGCCAGCTCGATAGGAAGTATTCTGGAAAAGAGTTTTATCGGCTATATTTTGGCCTTTATATTAGCTATTATTATCTGGGGACTCACTTCACGTATTTTTGAGAAGTATGTTAAAAAGCAGCCCTCAGATTTTTGGGTTCCGTTGCAGTGGATAACCAGCGGAACCTTGTGGGCCGTTTGGATCATGCAGGATGCGGCCAATATAGCTGTGGTACTGCCAAGAAGTCTTGATCTGATTCAATTTGTTGCATTTGCGCTATTTATTTTCTTGGGGCTTGGGCTTCTTTTCTATTTAAAAGGGGACAAAATTCAGTCGATAGTTAATGAGAAGGCTGATATAACTGATGTGCGGGCTGCTACTATTGTTGACTTGGTTTATGCATGTCTCCTGTATTATCTTAAGGTAGTGAATACAATTCCTATTAGTACTACATGGGTGTTTATCGGCCTTCTGGGAGGTAGAGAATTGGCTATTAGCTATATGAAGAAGAATAAGGAAGCTAGAACAAAGGGCTTGCTCAAGAGCTGGAAACTTATCCGGAAAGATGCACTTTACGCCGCAATAGGGCTTATTATCTCACTAATTCTTGCCTTGTCAATAAATGAGGAAATGCGTAGTCAAGTAATGGAGGCAATTTATGAAATTTTCTAGCGTGCTAACTCCTTCAAAGCCAGCCAGGTCATTAGACCAACGCCTATCTCAAGAGCACTTTCATCAATATTGAAAGTTGGGGTGTGTACACCAGAAATAATGTTCTTAGCTTCATTTCTGGTGCCTAAACGATAAAAGCAAGAATCAACATGGTGCGAGTAGAAAGCGAAATCCTCTGCCGCCATCCAAATATCCAGATCAACCACTTTCTCTTCGCCCAGGAATTCTTTCGCCCATTTTTTTGAGCGATTAGTCAACTTCTCATCATTCGCCAGGAATGGGTAGCCCTTTAGAATATTGAAATCACAAGAAGCTCCCATTGATTCAGCAATTCCTTCGGCCATCTTTTTCATTTTCTGGTGGGCTTCCATTCTCCACTCTTCGTTCAGTGTTCTGAAAGTGCCTTTTAATTTGACTTCTGACGGAATTACATTCGTGGCTCCTTTGCCCTCAATGTCTCCAAAAGAAAGGACAGATGGAATTTTGGGGCTAGCCATTCTGCTCACTACCTGCTGAAGCGCAGTGATGATATAAGCTGTTACAACAATAGGGTCCACGAGTGTTTCAGGCATGGCTGCATGGCCGCCTTTCCCTGTTACCGTTACATAAATTTCATCAGCACTGGCCATATACATGCCAGGTCTGAATCCGACAGTACCAGCGGGAAGCAGGGGCATTACATGCTGGCCATAAAGACTTTGAGGTGTAGGATTAGAGAGCGCTCCTTCTTTGATCATCAGGCTGGCTCCACCGGGGAGTTTTTCTTCTCCAGGTTGAAAAAGTAATTTTATCGTTCCCTCAAATTCACCCTTCAGCTCACATAAGATTTTTGCGACTCCAAGGAGAGACGAAGTGTGTACGTCGTGCCCGCAAGCATGCATAACGCCCTTGTTTTGTGACTTGTATGGTACATCATTTAATTCTACAATAGGAATGGCATCTATGTCGGCTCTAAGAGCGACTGTCTTTTTCTCCGGATTTTTGCCTTTAATAATGACAACGGTTCCCGTAGTGGCTATTTCCTCAATTTCATCTACAGGTAGTTTCTGCAGGTAATTTCTGATGTATTGGGCAGTATTGAATTCTTCGAAAGAGAGTTCAGGATGTGAGTGAAGATGGCGCCGTACGCTTATTATCTCTTCTAAAAATTGGTGACTCAGTCCCTTAATTCTTTCGTGTAATTCCATTATTCTACGGGGATTTTTTCAGGGAGAAGAAGCGCATTGGGAAAAACCTCTCTAACTTGGGCATATACCTGATTCGCCTCTAACCTGGAGTAAAACTTACCTACCTTGACTTTGAAATTGGGTTGAACATAGACAACCTGAGAGGGTATATCAAGTCCAATTGCACGTAATTCAGCCCTGGCATTGTTCGCCTGTTCTCTGTTTGGCCCAGAATAAACCTGCACGGTAAAACCGTCGACGACTTTTTTTTCCAGATTTTTCTGCGCGACTAGCACAGCTACACTGTCCAATTCTTGTGTAATGTCATATTCAGTTACAAAGGGGCCAGTATTTGCCAACGATGATGTTGATTCTGGTGTTTTTACAGGGGGTTCTTCAATTGTAATAACAGGGTGAAGAATTGACAGGTCTTCAGCATAGGTGTTAGCTGCCCCCGTTGTTGGGACAGTCTTTTTTGCACATCCATAAAGGATGAAAATGCCAATTACTAAAGATGCAGCTCTCCTCATAGCCTATTAGTCTTCGATATGAATGACAACGCATTTATTGTTGTTCACATCCTGTTCAACGGTCTTATATTTAACCCCTTCTTTTAAAGACCCGTCGGTGTATTGAACAGTCACGCGGTCATTTCTACCTGCCACTTTTTGTGACTTCATCGGTTCCGGGCGGGTCACAGCTGGTCTTGAACCAACTGGCTGTCCTTCCTTGCCCTCTAGCAATGAGCGGGATTCTTCTTTACTTTCCTTATAATCACTTTTAGCTCTTGTTTGACGGGCTTCCCTCACCTCAGCAGGATCCTGACTAGGAATATCTGCCTTGATCAAGAATGACATTGTTTCCTCATTTACCTTGGCAAGGAAGACTTTGAAAAGCTCGAAGGCCTCAAATTTGTAGATCAACAACGGATCTTTTTGCTCGTAAACAGCATTTTGTACCGACTGCTTCAAGTCATCCATTTCTCTAAGATGCTCCTTCCAGGTTTGGTCGATAAGTGCAAGCGTGATCATTTTCTCCATCGCTGCCACCATCTCTTTGCCCTCGCTCTCAACAGCTTTCTTGAGATTCACCACAATGCCAATTTGCTTCTTGCCATCAGTGAAAGGCACCATTATATCTACCACAGTCGCACCTCTGTGCTCAAGTGTGTGCTTTAGTACAGGTAGGGCTTTTTCGCTAAGGGTTTTTTTCCTTGCCGTATAATGTGCCAGCACTTCATCATACAGTCTGGCGGCAAGGTCATTGCTTTTTATTCCTGAAAACTCTTCCTGACTAATCTTCATATCAAGCCCAAATGTGCTCAATACATTTAACCTGAACCCATCATAATCCTGCGCACTGCTGGCCGAAATGGCGAGATCCTCCGAGGTGTCGTACATCATATTAAGGATATCCAACTGAAGCCTCTCACCAAACAGGGCATTCTTTCTTCTAGTGTAAATAACTTCTCTTTGAGAGTTCATGACGTCATCATACTCAAGAAGACGTTTTCTCATGGCGAAGTTGTTTTCTTCCACCTTCTTTTGGGCTCTTTCGATCGATTTGGTGATCATCGAGTGTTGAATCACTTCTCCCTCTTCTAATCCCATTCTATCCATCCATTTGGCTATTCTGTCGGAACCAAAAAGACGCATCAGATTGTCTTCGAGCGACACAAAAAATTGTGTAGATCCCGGATCTCCCTGACGACCGGAACGGCCTCTCAACTGCCTGTCCACTCTCCTGGATTCATGTCTTTCTGTACCTACAATAGCTAGACCACCTGATTGCTTGGCTTCAGGGGTTAGCTTGATGTCTGTACCACGGCCTGCCATGTTAGTGGCAATGGTCACAGTGGATGGATGGCCAGCTTCTGCAACAATTTCGGCTTCTCTCTGGTGCTGCTTGGCATTCAACACATTGTGCTTAATTTTTCTGATAGTAAGCATTCTGCTAAGCACCTCAGAAATTTCTACGGAGGTAGTACCTACGAGCACAGGTCTGCCTGCGTCAGTCAATGCCACGATCTCCTCAATAACAGCGTTGAACTTCTCACGCATGGTTTTGTAGACCTTGTCTTCCATGTCTTTTCGGACGATAGGTCTATTGGTGGGGATCACCACCACATCAAGTTTGTAGATTTCCCACAATTCTCCAGCCTCAGTTTCGGCAGTACCCGTCATACCAGCGAGCTTGTGGTACATTCTGAAGTAGTTTTGCAGGGTAATGGTGGCGTAAGTTTGTGTAGCATCTTCTACCGTTACACTCTCTTTTGCTTCTATTGCCTGGTGCAATCCATCTGAGTAACGGCGACCCTCCATCATACGGCCTGTTTGCTCATCAACGATTTTTACCTTGCCGTCAATCACTACATACTCCGTGTCTTTTTCGAAAAGTGTGTATGCTTTCAGTAGCTGGTTAACTGTGTGAATTCGCTGAGCCTTTACTTGATAGTCTTTGATCAGGGTTTCTTTTCTCTTCAGGATGTCAATTTCTGCCAGCGAAGCATCTCCCTCCAATTTGGCTATCTCCAGGCCTATATCGGGCATGATGAAGAAAGCAGGATCTTCACCGTCACCGGTGATCATATCAACTCCTTTTTCTGTCAACTCAATAGAATTGTTTTTTTCTTCAATGGTAAACAGAAGTGGGGCATCTGCCTCCGGCATCATACGTTGATTATCTGCCAGATAAATATTCTCAGTTTTTTGAAGTACATTTCTTATACCCGTTTCACTAAGGTATTTGATCAAGGGCTTGTACTTCGGAAGACCACGGTGGGCCCTGAAAAGAGCGAGGCCACCATCTTGTTCGTTGCCCTCAGCAATTTGCTTTTTGGCATCATTAAGAAATTGTGAGCATAGCTTACGCTGCGACTCTACCAGTTTATAAATTCTGGGCTTTAGCTCGTAAAATTCGTGTTCGTCGCCTTTTGGAATAGGGCCAGAAATAATCAGAGGCGTACGGGCTTCATCAACCAGCACTGAGTCAACCTCATCTACCATCGCATAGTGATGCTCACGCTGCACAAGCTCTTCAGGACTTCTGGCCATGTTGTCGCGCAGGTAGTCAAAACCAAATTCGTTGTTTGTGCCGTAAGTAATATCAGCGAGGTAAGCGTTTCTTCTTTCTTGTGAATTTGGCTGGTACCTGTCTACACAGTCAATGGTGAGTCCGTGAAACTGGAACAATGGAGCATTCCACTCAGAGTCACGCTTTGCCAGATAGTCGTTTACTGTGACAATATGCACACCCTTACCAGCAAGTGCGTTAAGGTAAGCGGGCAATGTGGCCACAAGTGTCTTTCCTTCACCAGTGGTCATCTCGGCAATTTTACCAGTATGGAGAACAATTCCTCCAATTAGCTGCACATCATAGTGCACCATGTTCCACTCTACTTCGGTGCCTGCAGCCAGCCATTTATTTGACCACTCAGCGGTTTCACCTGTGATGGTGATGTGTGGTTTAGTAGCAGCCATTTGCTTATCGAGAGGAGTAGCCCTTACAACTAGCTTCTTGTTCTCAGCCAAACGCCTGGCAGTCTCCTTTACAACTGCAAAGGCTTGTGGCAAAAGCTTAAGCAGTATTTCTTCAATATTTTTGTTTTTGTCTTTTTCCAGCTGATCGATCTTCTTAAAGACGTCGTCCTTCTGGTCGATATCAAGATCTGGTTCATCAATTATCCTTTGATGCAGATCATCGATCTCTTTCTGAATTATGGCATTACCTTCCTTGATGATGTTCTTGAATTCACTGGTTTTATTTCGAAGATCATCGTCCGAAATATTTTTCAGTTTCTCGAATTCTTTTTTGATTTCTTCAATTAGAGGAAGGACTTCCTTTATATCTCGCTCTGATTTTGTTCCAAAAAGTTTTGCTATCCCTTTGGTAAATACATCCAACATCTCGTAGTCTTTTAAAACCTTAAAATTAACCGCTTTTTCCTAAATCGATACTAAATAACAGGCTGTTTATTGAGAGAATTATATGTCAATATGGCCTTCGTATACTGGGGTGGCTGGGCCTTTCAGGAATATATCACTAAAGCCACCCTCTTTAACCGTAAAACTTACCTCAAGGGTTCCCCCAAGGGTGTGAACAATCACTGGACTTTTATAGCCATTGAGCGAAGAAGCCAGGGAGCAGGCAGTGACACCCGTACCGCAAGACAATGTCTCGTCTTCAACGCCCCTTTCATAAGTTCTCACGAAAATAGCATTATCAGCTTCGAACTCCACAAAATTGACATTGGTGCCTTTTGGAGCGTAGCTGTCGCTGTATCTCAATGCTCTTCCTTCGGACACCACAGGATAGTTTTTCACATCCTCAACAAATGTTATGTGGTGAGGAGATCCTGTGTTAATAAATAGGCCGTCCGCTTTTTCTTCTATGCTACCGACGTCGTACAATTGCACAGACACTATATCACCGTCTATAGAGGCGGCGTGTGGGCCGTCGGTGGAAAGAAATGTGGTTTGAGATCCTGCAGCGCCCAGTGAATGGGCGAAGTGAGCAGCACATCGGCTTCCGTTGCCGCACATACTTTGCGAGCCATCAGCATTGTAGTATACCATTTCGAAATCAAATTCCTGATGGTTCTTGATGAGGATGAGACCGTCGGCGCCTATGCCAAACCTGCGGTCGCAAAGCTTGCCGATAATGGTTAGGTCATTCGGAAAATTACCCGTCCTATCATCTATAAGGATGAAATCATTGCCAGTGCCCTGATATTTATGAAAGTGAATTTCCATGGTGCAAACCTACTAGCAAGTAAACGCAAAAAGCCAACCCGAGAGTTGGCTTTTTAGCAATTTTATTTATTCCCTTAGGACATTTTCTCCTTAATCCTTGCAGCCTTACCTTTTCTACCACGAAGATAGTAAAGACGGGCTCTGCGTACTGATCCTTGGCGTACCAATTCTACTTTCTCTACGCTTGGTGACATGATGGGGAAAATTCTTTCAACACCAATGCCGCTAGACACTTTTCTCACGGTGAAGGTTTCTCCATTCGTGCTAATGTTCTTGCGCTGGATAACTGTACCCTGGAACTGCTGGATACGTTCTTTGTTACCCTCCGTGATCTTCACGTGTACATTTATAGTGTCACCTGCCTTAAATGCTGGCAGTGATTTTCTCTTCTCCTGGTACTCTGCTTCAACTAGTTTTATCAACTCGCTCATGACTGTGTATTTAAGCCGTATTCTGAAACGGACTGCAAATATACGACTATGTTTTTAAACACAAATAATCCAATCAAATAAAAATGACTCTTTTGCTGATTACTTATCAGAAAGTACCGGTTGGTAGCTGTCCACATTTTCTTTTGTGATGATTTCCAGCGGCAAAAGAGCTTTTTTCGGTGGGGTCGTTTTAAATACCAGGTGATTGATAAGGTGACTCACTGAGAGTGCTGCCTGCTTGCTTGGGTTTTGATTAATAAGGAAATCGATGATGCCTTCCCTTAGGTACTGTAGATTTTCTTTCAGTAAGTCATATCCAAGGATTCTACATCCATTTGTTGCGGATGCTTTCAGGTATTCCGCTACCTGGTATGCCTTCGATGTGCTTATAAAAACCCCATAAATTGACGGGTCATTAAATAATTCTGACAGATTGCTGCCAAACGTCGGACTTTCAGGCGCTTCCAGATTGATCGTTTCGACTTCAACGTCAAGCCCAGGAAGTCCGGCCACATATTCTCTAAAGCCCCTTTCTTTGTCTAGCAGGTGGGCTGAATTGGGAAGATCCTCATGTATGTGAAGGATAGCAAGTTTCTTTTTGGAAGAAATGCCCATCGAGATGAGTTCAGCTGCCAGTCGTCCGCTTTGGTAGAGATTTTGACCGATAAACGACAAAGGATGTGGATGATCAATCAATGTATTAAAAAGGATATACGGGACACCTCTTATATGCAATTTTTCGAAAAATGGGAGGGCCTCTTTATAAAATAGTGGTGCTATAACGGCGCCGTCGGGATTAGAGCCAACCATTTTGTCGAAAGCCTGGGTAAACGACTTGTTACTATGGAGATCATAAAAGTGGTACTCAATAGACAATCCCTGTTGTTGCCATTCAGTCTGACTTTCTTTTAACCCTTCGTAAGATTGCACCCAAAAAGCATCAAGTTTTGGGTCAGGCAACAAAGCGGCAACCCGGAATGTTTTGTTTAAGCCAAGGCTCCTGGCAATCAGGTTGGGTTTGTAGTCGATCTGAGCGAGAATGGCATGTACTTTTTGGAATGCCTTGTCGGAAACCTTACCTCTTTTATGAAGAACCCTGTCCACGGTGCCGACAGAAACTCCAGCCAGTTTAGCAATGTCTTTGATTCTTATATTCTTGTTATCCATAAAAGTTAAGACCTCTAAGTAATCGAAAAAATGAAAG
This sequence comes from uncultured Roseivirgaceae bacterium, assembly GCA_964351395.1. Lineage (GTDB taxonomy): Bacteria > Bacteroidota > Bacteroidia > Cytophagales > Cyclobacteriaceae > Imperialibacter. The sequence continues at coordinate 221,938 of CAYGOF010000001.1, read as the reverse complement.
AATGCCTCTTTTTAACATCCAAACTGTTGTTGGTGTGCAAGCTACATCAGATTTGGCCTTCTTTCCTTTGTTCTTTTGACTGATTCCTCATATCGCCAGTCGTCGATAAGTTTATCGTTTCCGGACAATAGCACGTCAGGTACTTTCATGCCCTGATACTCCGCGGGCCTTGTGTAAACTGGTGGTGCTATGAGATCGTCCTGAAAAGAGTCAGTCAATGCCGAGGTTTCGTCGTTTAGAACGCCAGGTATAAGTCTAATGACTGCATCGCACACAATAGCGGCAGCTAGTTCCCCGCCAGACAAGACAAAATCGCCGACGCTAATTTCCCTCGTGATCAAGTGCTCCCTCACCCTTTCGTCGACTCCTTTATAATGGCCGCAAAGTAGGATCATATTTCCCTTCATAGCCAAGCCATTGGCGAGCTTTTGCGTGAGTAGCTCACCGTCGGGACTCATGTATATGACATCGTCGTAAGTTCTCTCTTGTTTGAGCGCCTGAATGCACCTGTCAATAGGTTCGATCTGGAGGACCATGCCTGCGCCACCTCCATAAGCATAGTCGTCAACTGTTTTGTGCTTATTCACGGCGTAGTCGCGAAGATTGTGGACCTTCACTTCTGTTAGTCCTTTATCGATTGCTCGCTTAAGAATACTATGCTCGAAAGGGCTTTTCAATAGATCTGGTACACATGAAATGATATCAAATCTCACCATGGTGTTAGGAGTCTAAGTAAACATCCAGCAGCCCTGGAGGCAGCTGTAAATTGACGTATCCAGCTTTCAGGTCAACTGATTTTATCACCTCATCGTGAATGGGCACGAGTACTTCCTTGCCTTTATGGTCAATAGTCATTACGTCGTGGCCGGGGAAGTTTAGAATGTTGGTAATGGCGCCGAGCGCTTTTCCGTCTTCGAACGCCTGAAGGCCAACAAGGTCGTGGAAGTAGTATTGGCCTTCCGAAAGTGCAGGCAAACGATCCTCAGGAAGGTATATTTCTACGCCGGCTAGTTTTTCAGCTGCTTCAATCGAGTTAACTTCATCGAAGCGGGCAATGGCCTTTTTTCCATTGAGTGACCAATGATCTAAAAAAAAAGGAACCAGTTCGTTGTTGATCAACAACAGAACTGATTCCAAGTTTTTATAATGTGCAGGGTTGTCCGAATCGATCCAAACCTGAACATCGCCCTTTGTACCATGGGCTTTGGTGATTACCCCAAGCTGAAAGCAATCACTCAAATTCATGAGGATTATTCTCCTTTTTTCTCTTCAGTTTTTTCAGAAGCTTCAGCCTTTGGAGCTTCTTCAGCAGGTGCTTCCGCTGCAGGAGCTTCTTCAACCACAGGAGCTTCGGCAACTGGTGCCTCTTCTGCTGCTGGTGTTTCCGCAACTGGTGCTTCTTCCACTGCTGGCGCTTCAGCTACTGGAGACTCTTCAACCACTGGAGCTGCTTCTGCTACAGGTGCTTCTTCAGCAACTGCAGTTTCTTCAACAGCCTCTTCAGCTGGTGCGTCAACCTGAGCAGCTACTTCATTTTTCTTCCGAATAGCTTCAGCTCTTGCCTGGCTTACTTTAGTTTCTGCAGCAAGACGTGATTTTCTAGCATCTTCCTTCTTCTTAGCGAGCGTTTCTACTTTGCCAGTAACTTTCGAATCTTGTTCTTTCTTCCACTCTTCGAACTTGGCATCAGCCTGTTCCTGAGTGATGGCTCCTTTGTTAACACCGATCTGAAGGTGCTTCTTTAAAAGGATACCTCTGTAAGATAGCATGGCTCTAACGGTGTCAGAAGGCTGAGCGCCTTTCATTACCCAATCAAAAGCCTTGTTGTCATCTAATACGATCGTTGCCGGATTGGTATTAGGATTGTAGGTGCCAATTTTCTCGATGAACCTACCATCACGTGGTGCAGTAGACTTAGCTACAACCACATCAAACATTGCAAGTTTTTTACGTCCACGACGTGTTAACCTGATTTTAACTGCCATTTCTTGTTTGTTTTAATTAACGTTCTCCGGAACCCGTCCGGAAAATTGGATCGCAAAGATAATGATTTTTTTACAAAACCAACTCATCTACAGTAAATTGATGAAGCTTATGAAGTCAAAAAAATTTAATACTTGGGGAAAAGCAACCGAATCGAAGTGAAATAGCGCCCCAGTTCAAAATTATGGATATAATTGTTAAAACGAATATACGGTTTTATTAGGTTTGATGTATTATTTACCTTTACCCTGAAAACGTCACCCAATCTCATGGACAAATATTCCTATATAGCGAACGCACACACCTCTTATATCGATCAGTTATACCAAAGTTATAAACAGGACCCTGAATCTGTTGACATTACCTGGCAGAAATTTTTCGAGGGTTTTGAGTTTTCTCAGTCTAAGTATGGAGAGAATGGCCACGGTGCATCAGCCGCTGGTGGTATATCGGACAAAGAGATTGCAGTAACTAACCTGATTCATGCATACAGAACCAGGGGGCACCTAAAATCAAAGACCAATCCTGTAAGGGAGAGAAAAGACAGGAAAGCTTTACTGGACCTTTCTGATTTTGGTCTTTCCGAGGCAGACCTCGACACAGAGTTTCACGCAGGGGATGTGATTGGTATCGGTAAAGCATCTTTAAAGAAAATTGTTGAGTCTCTGAAGCTAATTTATGAGGGTGCTGTCGGTTTTGAGTACATGTACATAAGAGAGCCAACCATACTGGATTGGTATAAGAAGAAGGTAGAATTTGATGCCCTGAATTTTAATCCCTCAATAGATGAAAAGAAAAGGATACTTAGAAAGCTCAATGAGGCGGTGGTATTCGAAAACTTTCTTCATACAAAATATGTAGGCCAGAAGCGTTTTTCACTTGAAGGAGGAGAGACGACCATTGCAGCACTTGATGCAATTATAAATAAAGGGGCGGAACTGGGTGTACAAGAAGTAATGATTGGAATGGCACACAGGGGCAGACTCAACGTGTTAGCCAATATCATGGGTAAGACCTACGAGCAAATATTTAATGAGTTCGAGGGAAACGCTGCCACTGACCAAACGATGGGCGATGGTGATGTGAAGTATCATATGGGTTACTCAAGCCAGATTGTTACACCGTCTGGTAATACGGTTGACCTTAGGTTAGCTCCCAATCCTTCGCACCTTGAGGCGGTAGATCCGCTTGTGGAGGGATTTTTAAGAGCCAAGGTAGATAGAGAGTTCAAGAATGACTATACCAAGGTGCTGCCTATATTGATACACGGCGATGCTGCTGTGGCAGGGCAGGGAATTGTTTATGAAGTAGTTCAAATGAGCAAGCTCGAAGGCTACACAACTGGAGGAACCATCCACTTCGTTATCAATAACCAGGTGGGCTTCACTACAGACTATGACGATGCCCGCTCAAGTATCTATTGTACAGATGTCGCCAAGGTGATCGATTCGCCCGTGCTTCACGTCAACGGCGATCATCCGGAGGCCGTGGTTTTCTGCGTCAACCTCGCCGTTGAATTTAGACAGAAATTCCAAAGAGATGTCTTCATAGATATGGTGTGCTATCGCCGCCATGGTCACAATGAAAGTGATGAGCCAAAGTTCACACAGCCTTCTCTTTATAATATTATTTCAAAGCATCCCAACCCCAGAGAAGTGTATAATAAGCACCTGATCGAAAGAGGAGATGTGGATGCTAAGTTGGCTGATAAAATGGACTCTGAATTCAGGGACTTACTTCAGGACCGACTTAATATGGTGAAGCAAAAGCCACTTCCTTATCAGTACTCTCCAATGGAGAAAGAGTGGCAGGAGCTGAGAATTTCGAAGCCTGAGGATTTTGAGAATCCACCTAAGACTTCAGTCGATCAAAAAGTGATAGACAAAGTAGGAAAGGCATTGACGACAATCCCTAAAGGTTTTAAGCCTTTGAAGCAAATCGATAAAGTGCTAAAGCAGCGCACAGATATGATTTTTGGGGAGAAGTCAGTTAACTGGGCCACAGCCGAGCTTTTAGCTTATGGTTCTTTACTGATGGAGAAGAAAATTGTAAGGATGACAGGCCAGGATGTGCAGCGAGGTACATTCTCTCACAGGCATTCGGTGCTAAGAGACAGCCTAACAAATCAGCCTTACAATAGCCTAAATCATATAGAAGAGGGCCAGGAAAAATTCAGAATCTTCAACTCATTGCTATCGGAATTTGGTGTCTTAGGTTTTGAGTTCGGTTATGCCATGGCCAACCCAAATGCGTTGGTAATATGGGAGGCACAGTTTGGTGATTTTGCGAATGGCGCTCAGGTAATGACTGACCAATTCATTGTGCCTTCTTACACTAAATGGCAGCGAATGAACGGACTTGTTCTGTTATTGCCACACGGATATGAGGGGCAGGGGCCTGAACATTCCAATGCCCGCCCGGAACGTTTCCTTCAAATGTGTTCTGGCAACAACATGTTCTTCTGCAACCTGACTACGCCAGCCAACTTCTTCCACATGCTGCGCCGTCAGTTGGTCATGCCCTTTAGAATGCCAGCCGTATTAATGTCTCCAAAGTCATTGTTCCGTCATCCATTGGTGATGTCGCCGATAAGCGACTTGACTGATGGCGCTTTCCAGGAGGTAATAGGTGATACAGACGTGAAGGCAAAGGATGTAAAGAAGGTAGTGCTTTGCACAGGCAAAATTTATTTTGATCTGCTGGAGGAGCGTCAGAAAAATAATAGGAAAGATGTCGCACTTGTTCGTATCGAGCAACTACATCCTTTTCCAAGAAAGAAAATCCTTGCTGAAATCAATAAATACAAAGGAGCCAAACTGGTTTGGGCCCAGGAAGAACCCGAAAATATGGGTGCCTGGACCTTCTTGTTGAGAATGTTCCCAGAAGTAAGAATGGAACTAGTTTCCAGAAAAGCAGCAGCCTCTCCTGCCACGGGCTACTACAAACTGCACAATAAAGAGCAGGAAGAGATTGTATCAAAAGCATTTGCGTAATTAAAACCCTAATAAATAATGAGCCTTGAAGTTAAAATCCCCGCAGTAGGGGAATCAATAACCGAAGTAACCATTGCGAAGTGGTTAAAGAATGATGGTGACATTGTGGAGAGGGACGAACTTCTGTGTGAGCTGGAATCGGACAAAGCCACTTTTGAACTAAATGCAGAGTCCGGTGGCAAAATAAAAATATTGGTCAAAGAGGGGGAAACTGTAGAAATAGGTGCGGTGATATGCAGCATCGACACCGACAGTGCTGCCCCAGTCAAGGAAGAAAAGGAAGAAAAAGCGGCCCCTGCCAAAGAGGCTTCTTCCACCGGCGAAACGTTGGAAATGCATGTTCCGACCGTAGGTGAATCCATTAATGAAGTAACTATATCGTCTTGGGTAAAGAAAGATGGCGAAATCGTTCAGCTGGATGAAGTAATCGCTGAAATTGAGTCGGATAAGGCTACTTTTGAATTGACGGCCGAAGCTACTGGTAAACTTCAGGTGATTGCCAAGGAAGGTGAAACACTTGAGATAGGTGCTCTGATTTGCAAAATTGAGGTAATGGATGGAGTGGCCAAAGAAGCATCTGCAAGTTCTCCTGAAGCTTCTGCGCCAGCGGCTGTTTCAGACAGCTCTTCCTATGCTGCTGGTCATGCTTCACCTGCAGCAGCAAAACTGATGGCTGAAAAAGGTCTCTCGGCCTCCGACGTAAAAGCGACCGGCGTAGATGGACGAATCACCAAAGAGGATGCTGTGAAGGCCGAAAAGTCGGCAGCGCCAAAACCCGAAGCGGCCAAGCCAGCAGCTACATCTTATGGTAGTGCCCCTGAAATTTCATCCGGAGTCTCAAGAGGTCAGAGTAGAGAAAAAATGACTTCTCTTCGGAAGACTATTTCTAGAAGGCTTGTTTCGGTGAAAAACGAAACTGCCATGCTTACCACTTTCAACGAGGTGAACATGGGCCCTGTAATGGAGCTAAGGAAGAAGTACAAAGATAGTTTCAAAGAGAAATACGAAGTGGGTCTTGGTTTCATGTCATTCTTCACCAAAGCAGTCACCATGGCATTAAAGGAATGGCCAGCTGTGAATGCACAAATTGACGGTGAAGAAATCGTTTATAGCGACTACGCCGACGTATCAATTGCCGTTTCCACGCCAAAAGGCCTCGTGGTACCTGTCATAAGAAATGCAGAGTCCCTGAGCTTCGATCAGATTGAAAAAGAGATCGTGAGGCTGGCGGTAAAAGCGAGAGATGGAAAGTTGAGTATTGACGAAATGCAGGGAGGAACCTTCACTATTACCAATGGAGGAATATTTGGTTCTATGCTTTCTACCCCTATTATTAATGCCCCACAAGCAGCCATTTTAGGTATGCATAATATTGTTGAAAGAGCGGTTGTGGAAAATGGTCAGGTAGTTGTTCGTCCGATTATGTATGTAGCGCTATCTTATGATCACCGCATCATTGACGGCCGTGAGTCTGTTAGCTTCCTTGTGAGAGTGAAGCAACTGCTTGAAGATCCTACAAGGCTTCTTCTTGGAGTATAAATCTTTCACTAATTTTTCAAAAAACGAAACAATATGGATTATCAGGTAACAGTAATTGGTTCAGGGCCTGGCGGGTATGTGGCGGCAATCAGGTGCGCGCAGCTTGGTCTTAAAACTGCGATTATTGAGAAATATGATAGCCTTGGCGGCACATGTCTGAATGTAGGATGTATTCCTTCTAAAGCACTCCTTGATTCCAGTGAGCATTTTCACAATGCAGCACATACTTTCAAAAACCACGGCATTGACATACCAGCACCAAAAGTCAACCTAAAGCAAATGATTGCCAGGAAGACGGACGTGGTAAAACAAAATACAGATGGTATCAATTACCTGATGAAGAAAAACAAAATTGATGTTTTTCACGGATTGGGCTCATTTGTCGATAAGAATACGATCAAGGTTGCTGGCAAAGAGGAAAAGACAATCACTACAGAAAAAGTGATCATAGCCACAGGTTCTAAACCTGCTAGTTTGCCCTTTATTAAAATTGATAAAAAGAGAATTATCACCAGTACCGAGGCACTCGAGCTAACTGAGGTGCCAAAGCACATGATCGTAATAGGTGGTGGTGTCATTGGAATGGAATTGGGCTCAGTTTATGCCAGACTTGGCGCTAAAGTATCGGTGGTTGAGTTTCTTGACAGCATCATCCCTACTATGGATGCTACCATGGGTAAGGAACTTCAGAAGTCGCTCAAAGGACTGGGTATGGAGTTTTATCTGTCTCATAAAGTGACCGCAGTGGAGGCCAAGGGAAAAGAAGTGACTGTAACAGCGGAAACCTCGAAAGGCGAAACTGTGTCGATAAAAGGCGATTACTGCCTGGTATCCATTGGTAGAAAGGCCTATACGGAAGGATTAGCCCTGGATAAGGCTGGTGTAAAAGCAACAGACAGGGGGCTAATAGAGGTAGACGACCACCTGAGAACGAATGTTGACAATATTTGGGCAATCGGGGACGTGGTGAAGGGGGCCATGTTGGCTCACAAAGCGGAGGAAGAAGGTGTGTTTGTGGCAGAAACCATCATGGGCCAAAAACCTCATATCAACTACAACCTTATCCCAGGAGTGGTCTATACCTGGCCGGAAGTAGCTGCAGTGGGATATACCGAAGAGCAACTAAAGGCACAAAACAAAGAGTATAAGACTGGTAAGTTTCCATTCAAGGCACTTGGAAGAGCAAGAGCCTCTGGCGATGTGGACGGTTTGGTAAAAGTGTTAGCAGACAAACAAACAGATGAAATCCTTGGTATCCATATTATTGGCGCCAGAGCTGCTGACATGATTGCTTCTGGCGTAACGGCCATGGAGTTCAGGGCGTCTGCAGAGGATGTTTCCAGAATGTCGCATGCACACCCTACGTACATGGAAGCTGTGAAGGAAGCTTGCTTAGCGGCAACTGATAACAGACCAATCCATATGTAGGATCGGTATAAAATAGTTTTTCTAAAGCCATCTGTAAGGGTGGCTTTTTTTGTTTGGCAGTTTTCTGTTCGCCTGGATTTTTTTTGTCTTTCGCTTCGTCTTTGAAGCAACCGGATTTTTCTTCCCGATCTTTCGGGAATCTCTTTTGATAATCGACCGTAGGCATATAACTTTGCCTGGATTTGTGAATTGCTAACCCTCCTTTCAATAGACTCTAAAGATGCCTAAAGATCCAAGTATCAAATCAATCCTCATTATCGGAAGTGGTCCTATTATTATCGGTCAGGCTTGTGAGTTTGACTACGCAGGTTCGCAAGCCTCAAGGTCACTCCGCGAAGAAGGGATTGAAGTTATTCTGATCAACTCAAACCCTGCTACAATCATGACCGATAAGGTCACAGCGGATCATGTATACTTGCTGCCGCTGGAGAAGCAATCGATCAAACAGATACTTGAAAAACATAAGATAGACGCAGTACTGCCTACAATGGGTGGGCAAACTGCACTTAACCTTGCCATTGATTGTGACAAAGCCGGGATTTGGGAAAAATACGGCGTTCGAATAATTGGGGTAGATATTGAAGCCATTGAGACGACGGAAAACAGAGAGAAATTTCGTCTGAAGATGAATGAACTCAAAGTAAACGTTTGTAAAGGATCTACAGCGACATCCTTCCTGCAAGGAAAAGAAATTGCTCAGGAAATTGGATTCCCTTTGGTTATCCGTCCTTCTTATACCCTTGGCGGCACTGGAGGCGGATTTGTAGAGAAGCCTGAAGAATTTGACCAGGCACTGAACAATGGACTGCATGCTTCGCCAATTCACGAAGTATTAGTTGAGCAAAGCATCCTCGGTTGGAAAGAATACGAAGTAGAATTGCTTCGCGATAATATTGGCAACATCATCATCATTTGCTCCATTGAGAACTTTGATCCAATGGGAGTGCATACAGGAGATTCTATTACTGTTGCGCCTGCTATGACCTTGCCTGATACCGTATATCAACATATGCGTGACCTGGCCATTCGAATGATGAATGGTATTGGAATGTTTGCTGGAGGTTGTAATGTGCAGTTCGCTGTCAATCCTGAGGACGACATGATCATTGGTATTGAAATCAATCCGAGGGTATCTCGCTCTTCAGCATTGGCGTCAAAAGCCACAGGCTATCCGATTGCAAAAATTGCGGCTAAGCTCGCCATAGGTTATAACCTTGACGAACTAAAAAATCAGATTACCGGAAGTACTTCCGCTTTCTTTGAGCCAGCGCTGGACTATGTTATCGTAAAGATACCTCGTTGGAACTTCGATAAATTTAAAGGAGCAGATCGCCGACTTGGTCTTCAAATGAAGTCAGTAGGTGAAGTGATGGGCATTGGGCGCAACTTTCAGGAAGCCCTGCAGAAGGCCTGCCAGTCGTTGGAGATTAAGCGAAATGGCCTCGGCGCAGACGGAAAGGAGCTTACCAATCAGGAGCAGATTCTTGAGAGTCTTCGCCACCCAAGTTGGAACAGGCTTTTTCATGTTTATGATGCCATCAAGCTGGGCATTCCGTTGAAGACCATTCATAAACTAAGTAAAATCGATATGTGGTTCCTCGATCAAATAGAGGAGCTATTGCGATTGGAAAAGGAAATTCAGTCTTATTCTATAGGTACCATCCCTGCTGATATTCTTAAAATAGCCAAAACTAAAGGCTATGCTGACAGGCAAATAGCCCATTTATTAGACTGCCTTGAAAGCGAAGTGCATTCGAAGCGTCATGCACTGGGTATAAAGAGAGTATATAAATTGGTTGATACATGTGCGGCAGAGTTTGAGGCTAAAACGCCTTATTACTACAGCACTTTTGATGATGAAAATGAGTCTGTAAGAAGCGACAAGAAAAAGGTGGTAATTCTGGGCTCAGGACCTAACAGGATCGGACAGGGTATTGAGTTTGACTACTCTTGTGTGCACGGGGTGCTGGCAGCAAAAGAATGTGGCTACGAAACCATCATGATCAATTGCAACCCAGAAACAGTTTCTACCGACTTTGATATTGCGGATAAACTTTACTTTGAGCCTGTGTTTTGGGAGCATATCTATGATATCATCCTGCACGAAGATCCAATAGGTGTGATAGTTCAGCTTGGTGGTCAAACCGCCCTTAAGCTGGCCGAAAAACTTGAGCGATATGGCATCAAGATCATTGGTACAGACTACAAGTCACTAGACCTGGCGGAGGATAGAGGTAGTTTTTCTTCTCTCTTGAAAGAGAATAACATCCCATATCCTGAGTTTGGCGTCATTGAAGACGCTGACCAGGCGATTGAACTTTCAAAGAAACTTGGATTCCCGCTACTGGTACGACCTTCATATGTTTTGGGTGGCCAGAGCATGAAAATTGTTATCAACGAGCAGGAGCTGGAATCACATGTCGTAGATTTGTTGAGAGACATTCCTGGCAATAAAGTGCTTCTAGACCACTTCCTGGACGGGGCAATTGAAGCAGAGGCAGATGCTATTTGTGATGGCGAAGACGTATACATCATCGGTATCATGCAGCATATAGAACCGGCTGGCATACACTCAGGAGATTCTTACGCTGTGCTACCTCCTTATAACCTGGGGGATTTTATTATTCGCCAAATTGAGCAACATACGAAAACCATAGCGCTAGCCCTTAAAACAGTTGGCTTGATCAATATCCAGTTTGCGATAAAAGACGACCAGGTATACATTATAGAGGCGAATCCGCGGGCTTCCAGAACGGTGCCTTTCATATGCAAGGCGTATGATGAGCCATACGTTAATTATGCAACGAAGGTAATGCTGGGAGAAAAGAAAGTGAAAGACTTTAAGTTTTCACCGAAAAAGCATGGGTATGCTATCAAGGTGCCGGTATTCTCTTTCAACAAGTTCCCCAATGTAAACAAGGAGCTGGGGCCAGAGATGAAATCTACCGGTGAGGCCATTTATTTTATAGAAGACCTCATGGATGACTACTTCTTAAAGATTTATTCAGAACGAAATCTTTATTTGAGTCGTTAGACTATAGGACTTAAAAAATTCAGCAGATGTTTAAACTAATTCTCATACTCTTCATATTCTTCTATGTCTTCTATAAAGTAGGAGGATTTATCATGAGGGCACTTTATTTCGGGTCCGGAAAGCAATATCAGCAGCGTCAGCAGCAGTCGGCCAGAAGTCGTACTACTACAAACGGCAGGCACGAAGAAATAAAAGTGGACTATATACCAGAGGAGGAAGCAAAAAAACGCAAATCTTCCAGCGGAAAAATTGGAGGCGAGTATGTAGACTATGAGGAAGTAAAGTAGAGATCGATTTTGAGTTTTAATTTTTTTATAAAAAACGCTTCATTTGAGGTGTTTTTCTTTTTTGCGGCCTGGGAATGCTAAAGGCAGTTTTGCCAAGCAGAAGTTAAATAGTGTTATTTTTGTAAAAATAAGCTTCTATGAAGAACCAGGCCATCTATGTTGCCCTTTTCAGTTTCGTTTTATTATGTTTTTCTGCGCCATTAATGGCGCAGGAAACTGAAGAAGAAGATCCTTTATCGGATTATTCTTACCTATGGGAGAATACTAAGAAAAAGAAGAAAAAGAGCAAGAAAGGTGATAAGAAAGAAGTTCCGGCAGTAGCAACTGATACTACAGTAGTTGCGCCAATTATTCAGGCCGACTCAGTGAACGTTCCGATTCAGCCTATGGATACGATAGTTGCTCCAAGCACCTTTCCTGCCGATACGCTTCTGCCAGCGGATACGATCCCTGTTCCGGCGGAGGAGCCTTTGGAAGACCTATTGATAGACACTGACCCCGAAGAAGACATAAAGGAGCCAAAGGAGAAAAGAGACATTGCGCCCATTCCAGAGGATTTTAGAGCAGGTCCGCCAGATAGTGAGTCGGGAGGGTCGTTTACAGGTGGCGTAACATATACCAAAATCGGAGACGAGAGCTTTGTGGGCCTCGTTTTGGCGCCGGAATTCAAGGTATGGAAGATTGGGGTTGGCCTGAATGTGCCCATACTTTATGGGTTGGAAAGCAAAGCAGTTAGGACAGAGATTTTTGAAGGAGGAGTCGGCGTGGCCCGTCTTATAAGGTATATTAGATATGGTTCGCAAAAAAGGGATCCCGTGTACGTGCGGGTGGGTGAACTAAACAATACTATGATCGGGTTTGGTGGTCTTATCAATAATTACACGAATACCACGAGCTATGAAAAACGCAAGATCGGCCTACACTACGATCTAAATTACAAGGGACTGGTTGGGCTTGAAGGTATGTACAGCGATTTCGATCCAGCGTCTCTAAATCTTTTGGCTATCAGGCCATATGTTCGCCCCTTGGCATGGACCTCAGTTCCAATCGTAAGAACGTTGGAAATCGGCACGACGATCATCAAAGACAAAGATCAAACCAGGCGGCCAACCAGCGATAGCACGTTTGTGGTGAATCAATTTACTGGTGAAGGGGTCGGTGCCATCGGTTTTGATGCTGGTATCAATCTCCTTCGTGTACCGTTTATTCAAATTGACGCTTTCTTCAATTACTCAAAATTGAATGTGGGTACTATGACGCTTACTGACTCAATTCAATCTATCTACGCTGCTCAGGGAGAAACCCGCGAGTTTATTGAAGGGCATGGCGTTAGCGGCGGAATTAATTTTAGATTTAATTTTATTGCGAATATTCTAGCCACTGACCTTAGAGTCGAGCGATTATCCTACTCTGCAAATTATCTACCTCAGTTTTTCGATGCTTCTTATGAGCTCAATAAAGATGCAAGACTTCTTGCATTGGCCAATGCCGGCAAAATGAGCGGCATATATGGCAGTTTGCAAGGTCATATTCTCAATAAGGTACAGTTGGGAGGAAGCCTGCTTCTGCCAGACGATATTTCGGATACAGCACCAGCAGTGGTTCGATTGAATGCTGACATTGACAGACTAGGCGACAAGGTGTCTATTCACGGCAGCTATATAAAGGGCAACCTGTCAACATTGAAAGATGCCTTTAAACTGGATGAGAGGTCATTGGCTAAAGTGAGGTTCATCTATCACCTCAACAAGTTCCTGGCGGCGGGCGTCGATTATTATTGGGCCTTTGCGCCCACCGCCGATGGCTCCTTTAAAGCCACTCAGTATTTTTCACCCTATTTTGGTGTAAGTATTAAGTTTTAAGTGCTGATTAGACAAAATCAACAGCTGGTTCTCTGATTAGCTCTTTGGTAGAAGCGGAACTAAGCTGTCCATTAATTCGTCGTTACTTTTAAAGAATATCTAATATCTTTGCAGACCAACAATTGGAAATAGTATGGCGTGGTTTAAGAGACAGGACAAGGGCATATTAACACCTACAGACGAGAAGCGGGAAGCGCCTGACGGATTATGGTACAAGACCCCCAGCGGCAATATCATCCATATAAGGGAGCTAAAGAATAATGCTTACGTTTGCCCGGACGATGATTTTCATGTCAGGATCGGATCAAAGGAGTATTTCGCTATTCTTTTCGACAACAATAAGTTTACTGAGTTAGACGCCAATATGAAGTCGGCTGACCCTTTGTCATTTACTGATTCGCAGCCTTACCCAAAGCGAATTGAAGCTTCAATTAAAAAAACAGGTCTCAATGATGCGGTGAGGTCGGCCGTTGGGAAGATGAATGGATCGGATATTGTCATCTCCTGTATGGATTTTAGTTTCATTGGAGGTTCAATGGGTTCTGTGGTAGGTGAGAAAATAGCGAGAGCGATCGATCATAGCATAAAAAACAAAATACCGTTTTTGATGATCTCAAAATCTGGGGGAGCAAGAATGATGGAGGCTGGGTTTTCGCTCATGCAGATGGCCAAAACCTCGGCAAAGCTGGCTTTGTTGTCTGAAGCCAAGGTGCCCTACATATCGTTATTAACAGATCCAACCACTGGTGGTGTAACAGCCTCCTATGCTATGTTGGGAGATTTTAACATTGCCGAACCTGGTGCTTTGATAGGCTTTGCCGGACCCAGGGTGATTAGAGAAACGATTGGTAAAGACCTTCCAAAAGGGTTTCAAAGTGCCGAATTTGTGCTTGACCATGGCTTTCTGGATTTTATCGTTGACCGAAGAAACCTCAAGGCAAAGCTGACCAATCTTTTAAAGATGCTTGAAAATTAAAATTGTAAGCCGAATACAACATTTTGGCGTACATTCTGTTCACAATGAAGACTTACTAATTATCTTCAAATTTTCAATGATTGGTGAATAGAAAACCCTTGTTATAGATATATTTGTGACTGTTAAGTAAGAACCAAAAAATTTCACATAGTCAATGACCTCTATTGTTCTAACTTCTATTGTAGCCTTCACAGCCGTCATTTTATTGCTGGTTGTTATTCTACTGGTGGCTCAGGCTAAACTGGTACAGCAAGGCGATGTTAAAATTATCGTTAATGGAGACGAAAAGAACCCCCTCATTGCTGCGGCGGGCTCAAGCCTTCTGTCGACGTTATCGGGCGAAAAGATCTTCCTTCCATCTGCTTGTGGTGGAGGTGGTACTTGTGCCATGTGCAAGTGTAAAGTGCTTGATGGGGGAGGCGACGTGCTTCCTACGGAAGTAGGCCACCTTAGCAGAAGCGAACAAAAGAATAACGTTCGACTTGGTTGCCAGGTGAAAGTGAAGCAGGACATGAGAATTGAGATACCAGAAGAAATTTTCGGTATCAAGAAGTGGGAGGCTACCGTGGTAAGAAACTACAACGTGGCTTCGTTCATCAAAGAATTCGTTGTGGAGATTCCTGAAGACATGGACTATGAGGCTGGTGGCTATATTCAGATCGAAGTGCCTAAGTGTACGGTAGATTTTAAGGACATAGATATCACAGCTCACCCGAAAGAGCACGACGACCCTAAGAAATTCCAGCAAGAGTGGGATAAGTTTGGATTATGGGACTTGAAAATGGTCAACCCCGAAACGGCCGAAAGAGCGTATTCAATGGCTTCTTATCCTGCCGAAGGAAGAGAGATCATGCTGAATGTCAGAATTGCTACTCCACCGTGGGATAGGGCAAATAATGGCTGGATGAAAGTAAATCCAGGTTTGGCTTCTTCTTACATCTTCTCGAGAAAGCCAGGTGATAAAGTAACTATCTCAGGACCTTACGGTGAGTTCTTCATCAATCCTTCAGAAGCAGAAATGCTTTATGTGGGTGGTGGTGCTGGTATGGCCCCAATGAGATCACACCTTTATCAGCTTTTCAAAACATTGAAGACTGGAAGGAAAGTGACATTCTGGTATGGTGGCCGTTCAAAGAGAGAATTATTCTACCTTGACCACTTCTATAAGTTGGAAAAAGAATTCTCCAATTTCCAATTCTTTGTCGTGCTTTCAGAGCCGTTACCAGAGGATAACTGGAAAGTAAAAACTGATGTTGCCGACAAGAAAGGTGATGGATTCCTCGGCTTTGTGCACCAGGCGGTAATTGATCAGTACCTGAGCAAGCACGATTCTCCTGAAGAAATTGAGCTTTATTTCTGCGGACCTCCGATGATGAATTCAGCAGTTCAGAAAATGGGAGAGGATTTTGGTATCCCGGATGAAAACATCAGGTTTGACGACTTCGGTGGTTAAGCGTTAATCAAAATATAGTGAAAGGGAAAAATGAAAATTTTTCCCTTTTTTTATACTCAAATGTCAACCTAGCAAATGGACTTCAAGCTATTCTTCGATCCCGTACCATCTGATATTACTAAACAGGCCGGAAAATCCTCCTTCCTGAAAAGTATCAGATCGTTTTCCAATAAAATGCCAGAGTTGAAGAATATCGACATAGCGATTATTGGTGTGAAGGAACATGGAGGTGAGCTAGAAGGTGCCGGAATGGAACACGCTGCCGATGCCATCCGAACGAAATTGTATGGTTTAACAAAAGGTTTGGGCAAAAACAATATTGTTGACCTTGGCAACCTTCGGAACGGACCTGGTCACGAAGACACCATGCTGCGATTGAAAGAAGTCGTCAATTCACTACTTGAGAAGGAAATTGTACCTGTCATTATTGGCGGCTCACACGACATGGATTACGGGCAGTATATGGCGTATGAATCTTTTGACAAAATGATTTCAGTACTTGGGGTTGATAGTTCTTTTGACCTGGATGACGACAAAAAAAGTGCGGACGCTGAGCGAAGAATGCATAAGATCCTGGTGCACCAACCTAATTACCTTTTCAATTATACGCACCTGGCTTTTCAAAGCTATCTGGTAGATCAGCAAGCACTCAATATTGTAGAGAAATTCTACTTTGAAGCAGTTAGGTTAGGAGTGCTAAGAGAAAGCCTCGACGAAGTGGAGCCTTCTATTCGTCAGGCGGATATGCTAAGCTTCGATATATCAGCATTGAGTTCTTTATATGCCCCGGGTGGGCAGCATAGTCAGGTATTTGGCTTAACTGGGGAAGAGGCTTGTCAAATCTGCTGGTATGCCGGGAATAGTGAAAAGCTCAGTTCTACAGGGTTCTACGGCTACAACACACTAAAGGACGACGTAAGGGGCTCCACTGCCATGGTCATGGCTACAATGATATGGTATTTCATTGAAGGCTTTTACCACCGCAAAGACGACAAACATTTCAAAGCCAAGGATTATACCAAGTATGTGGTGTCAATGAATAGCGAACCCTCAACCATCACCTTTTTCAAAAGCCAATCCTCCGAAAAGTGGTGGATGGAAGTGCCATATCCTGGAGGAAAGGAAAAGTTCAGCAGAAATAGTATCGTGCCATGCAGTTACAAAGACTATGAAACTGCCACCAAAGGGGAAGTTCCGGAGAGGTGGATTACCACCCATGCAAAACTGAATTAACCTTCGGGAACTACTATCCACATAATGATATAAACAAGTATACCAGGGAAGGCCGCGCTTAGAACAGAAAGGACAACGTAGCCAACCCTTACCAATGAGGGATCCCATCCAAAGTATTCGGCTATGCCAGAACATACACCGCCTAGTAGTTTGTCTCGTGATCGTGTTAGTCTTTGTGTCATTTTGAAAGAGTTTATGGGAATATAATCGAACCCGCTTATTTATCCAATTGATAAATGACTGTGCTCCCAATTGAAGCCATTAAGTCACATATCTTCAGTAGCCGATCGAGATGTTGCTGTTCGTTACTTGAAATAGCCGACAGATCCGCGGAAAGTATCAACTCAAGTTTTTGGTTGTAAATCATTACTTCAGAAGTTGATTCAGTATCCACCGCTCCATTGTCTTTTGAGTTGACGACTGCCGGAACTACCAAAAGTTGCTGGGCAAGAGGCGCCTGGGCGTGGAGTGTAAAGAACCCCACCAACAGCGCTACTAAAACGCCTATAATGACAATAGCATTTTTGAATGCCGGCAGCGAAGCCACCCTAAAAATCACACTTTTCAATTGAATTTTTGACCGCATGCCAAAAAGCTTGCAATTCAAATGCCAAACACGATAACTATTTGTTTATCAATTGGTTGAATGAATGCTAAGAAATAGATGTGTAACATAAACGGACACTTTATAGCAGACTACCGTTCATATTTGTCGAGAATAGAACCAACTGAAAGCCGCTTTACTTTTCTACATCAAGTTTTCTCACCTTTTGACATTCTGTAGAGGCATCGATCATTTTTGTCCAATGCACTTTTGCCCCGGTGGCTTCCGACTGGTAGTAAAGACCATCTTCTTCCTGAATGAGAACGCTCGTTCCCAGGTCGTACCGAAGCGACTCTACCTTATCCCCCACTGCTAACGGCTGTTGATTGAGGTCCGTCAATTCAAGTTTTTTCTCTTTGGGAGTGTCCTTTTTTCTTTTGAAAAAGCTAAACATTTGCTCGTGAATTAATGCGTCAGGAAAGTAAAGCAAACGAACTCGAAAGAGAAAAGATTTTTTATGAGTGTAAATATTTCGGCTTTACATTCATCATTCCCTCAAATTATTCGGAAATTAAGTGCTCGACTTTTTACTTAACATAAGGTGAGTTCGATCTATGATTGGAGTCGGCTATGATGTTTTACCACATTCTTGGTTAGTGCGCACATTAACATACCTACATCTATGAAATTCATTTACGCAATCGGAGTAGCTGGCTTGATCATGAGCAGCTGCAGCCAACCATCCAGCAAGCAAAGCAACAACGAGAAAGAAACTTCGCCAGTTGTTCGTAGGCTATATCCTGCTATTGATCAATTAATCGATAGTGACGCTCAGTTGGAGATGTTGGGAGAGGGCTATACTTGGGCGGAAGGGCCAGTTTGGGTGCCAGGTGCAGAAATGGTGTTGTTCACCGATGTGCCCAACAATGTGGTTCATAGGTGGAAGGAAGGCGAAGGGGTGTCAGTATTTCTTACTCCTTCCGGGTATACAGGTGAAGCTGGGAAAGAGCAAAGAGAGCCTGGAGCCAACGGTCTTATTCTAAGCGAGGACGGTAGCTTGCTACTTTGCCAACATGGCGATCGGCGGTTGGCAAGAATGGAAGCAGCTTTGGACAGTCCCGTATCAAGTTTTGTTACACTGGCAGACAACTATGAAGGTAAGCGTTTCAATAGCCCCAATGACTTGATATTGAGCAGCTGGGGCGACATCTATTTTACTGACCCACCATATGGCCTCACAGGACTTGACGATAGCCCGATCAAGGAGTTGCCATTTAATGGAGTATATCGGTTAAAGGCAGACGGTGGTGTTGAGCTGATTACCGATCAGATGACAAAACCCAATGGCATTGCATTGTCGCCTGATGAGACGACCTTGTATGTCGCTAATTCTGATCCTGCACGTCCAGTTTGGATGGCGTTTCCAGTTAATGAAGATGGTTCTGTTGGTGCTGGAAAAATTTTCTTTGATGGAACTGAGCTTAACAAAGAAATAAGCGGAAATCCTGATGGTATGAAGGTCGATTCACAGGGAAACCTATTTGCTACAGGCCCTGGTGGTGTGCTGATCATAAGTCCTGAGGGTAAGCATTTAGGCACCATTATTACCGGAGCTCCTACCGCCAACATTGCTTTTGGAGGGAGCGATAATGTTGTTTACATCACTTCGCAAAGCCGCTTACTTCGAATGAAATTAAGAGACTAAGAGCTCTCTATTCCTCAGTAAAGCCAAAGGATGAATTCCCTGGCATATTTGACAAAAAGTGTGAGGATAATGCCCCAGAAAATGGCGCTGAACCACATCCAGGGAATGATTTCGGTTTTTTTTGCTCCGAGCGTATTGAGGATAATGGCACCGCCGATGGGGGTGACAAACAAGGGTGAAAAAAAGGAAACACCAAACACCCCATACTTTTTCCAAAGCGTAACGAACCTGCGTTTTCGTATTGTAAATTTTTTTTCTTTCGTTTTTCGCTTGAATAGTTTGTTGGTGAGCCATTTGACCTGTTCCCCAAAATAAGTGACCAGGTAAACCATGGTCATCATGCCGGCCACGGAAAGGCCGAAAGTGATAAAGATATTGAGCCCGGAAGAAATACCTAAAGTAGGTCCAGCGATGAACTTAAACATGCTAAGTACATAAACACCGAGGTATTTGAGGAGGTCGGTAATAAAATTGATCTGCATATAACAGGATCGAAAGCAAACTTAAAAGTTGATGAAAGCCCTTACGAACACAACATTTCCACAGACCGTTTCATTCTTTTTCGCCAAAAGATAAATCGCCGGCATCCCCAAGCCCTGGTACTATATAGGCTCTGTCATTTAAATGACTGTCTTTAGACCAGGTCCAAATGCTGCCGGTGTGATCAATGGTTTGATTCAAGTGTTGAATCCCTTCCGGCGAACTAATCACAGACATGAAATGGACAGCCTTCGGTTGACCGTATTTTAAGCATTGAAAGAAGGCCTTCACCAATGACTTTCCCGACGCAAGCATCGGATCAATTAGAACGAGTTGTTTGCCATTAAGGTTAGGTAAAGCAGAATAAGAAAGTGTTACGGTTAAATTGCTGGCATCGCCTTCCTCTCTGTAGGCGCCAATAAACCCTGACGCTGCTTTGTCGAAGATATTCAAGAAGCCCTGATGAAACGGTAGGCCGGCCCTGAGCACGGTTACCAGCACGAGGTCATTTACAGGGATTTCTACGTCAGCATTGGTCAATGGAGTATGAATCGATCTTGTAGAAGTCTCCAGCGTTTTTGAAAATTCATAGGCCATCAACTCACCCAATCGCTCAAGGTTCCGTCTGAAGCGGAGCCTGTCTCCCTGCACAGACGTGTCTCGTAGGTTGGCCAAAAAATCATTCGCGATAGACGTTTGTTGATTTAAAATGTGAATTTCCATGGTTCTGCTTTTCAGACACATCAATTTCATAAATTTGGCGACCATTCAAAAATGTATTGAGAGGACGTCATTGCGGAAATTTTCTTCAGACATTTCTTTTACCTGAAGAAAATTGTCCGCAATCTCAACAGAAAAACATTTGAGATTCCGGATAAATAAAGCCTTTTTTTTGGAATTAGGGGCTTTATTTTCCGGAATGACGACATTCTCCGATCGTTGAAACAAGAAAACCAATGAAGTTATTAACAGAACTCTGTAACATTCATGCCCCCTCTGGGAATGAAGCCCCAATGAAAGACTTTTTGCTTTCCTATGTACAAAAGAACCAGAAGACCTGGAAAGCTAAGCCAGAAATCATCCATGGCTCTGAATTTCAGGATTGCCTCATTCTGGCATTTGGGGTACCCCGGACGGCTGTTTTTGCCCATATGGATTCCATTGGCTTCACGGTGAGGTACGAAAACCAGTTGGTGCCCATTGGCGGGCCAGATGCTGAAACCGGTACCCGATTGGTGGGTGAAGATAGCCTTGGGCCGATTGACTGTGAATTGGTGATTAGTGACAAAGGAAGGGCTTCCTATAATTTTGGCCGTGCGATCGACAGAGGAACTGCACTCACCTACAAATGCGACTTCAGGCAAGAAGGCGATATGGTCACTTCCTGCTATCTCGACGACAGGCTAGGGATCTACAACGTGTTGAAAGTGGCAGAAACCCTGGAAAACGGCGTCATCGTTTTCAGTATGTGGGAGGAGCACGGAGGTGGCTCAGTGCAGTATGTGGTCAAATACCTGTATGAACGCTGGCAGATCCGCCAGGCTTTGATTTCCGATATCACCTGGGTAACCGATGGTGTGCACCATGGCGAGGGTGTTGTGGTATCCATGCGCGACAAAAATATACCAAGAAAGGCCTATGTGGACAGGATCATTGCCATTGCGCAGCAGTCAGGCGTGCCTTTTCAACTGGAAGTGGAAGGCAGTGGTTCTTCCGATGGACGGGATGTGCAAATTTCTCCTTACCCGATTGACTGGTGCTTTGTGGGCGCTCCGGAGAGTAATGTGCACTCACCACATGAGACAGTACATGTGGCTGATATTGAGGCAATGATCAGGTTGTATGAGGTGCTGATGAGGGAGTTGTAACTCCAGAATACTTAAATGTTAGTATTGGTTTCAGAATAATAATAGGGTTAGTTTAAATGATGTTTAACTCTTAACAACTAATGCTATGTCAACTGAAAGCATACTAAGTCCAATTCCTTACCAAACCGCTAAAAACATGGCGGACGAATATGGAAAGTACAAAAACAATGGCACCTTGCCCACTCCATCGGACGGGCTAACAAAATGGGTCTACTTTAGTAAGTTTGAAATAGAAAGATTATTGTACCTTCTTGCAAGGGAGTATCCAACCCAGAATGATCAAGAGAAAGGAATCAAATTTTATTTTGGGGTATATACTGAAGAAGAGAACAATAGGCCAAGCGAGCCGGGAGTAGATTATAAAGACAGATTATCTTTAGTGATGGTCCCGGCAATTCAAGGAAAAGATATTATTAAAGACCATGGGATTGAAAACCTTCCAGAGAAATTTGTAGGAACATCTACTCACTCATCAACCGGGGGCGCTACATATGACAATGTAGGATCAAATTGTCCGCCAAAATGCAATGCAGCTGGAGATTCACTTTGATCTATGACCTTATCGTATTTTTACATTTTCATTTTCACAATCTGCACTATTGTGATAGTGAGAACATTGAAACGAAACCAGCCCTTCTATGAATTGCACAGGAGGGCTGGAATTTACGGATGCGTCAGTTTGTTAGTAGAATATTTGACAACCTATATGGGTTCTCAGGGTATATGGAACAATTGGGTGTACAATTCTTACTTCCTATTCTATTTTGGCTTTCTGGCATACATTTTCATGTTTGAAGTTCACAACAAAACGATAAGATTGTTGATACGAGTATTCATTGGAGTCTTACCAGTGATGATACTTGCCAATACTTTTTATCAGGACTTTCAAATGGAACTGCACACCAACATCATTTTAATTGGAAGCTTATTTATTGTATTTCTGTCAGTGTTCTTTCTTTATGAACTCTTGTCTAGAGATGAGTTTCTAGAGAGTGACATTCTGCAGTTACCGTTTTTCTGGATATGCATCGGCACGCTGTTTCATTTCAGTGCTACGTTTTCATGGTTTGCCTATCGCAACTTTTTGGTCGAAAATGATTATGAGTTGGCGGCTGTTCTTGCTAATATACCCACCATTACTGCTTCACTGATGTATGTTTTATTTGCTGTAGGGTTTACATGTCACAAACTGTTTCAGACGTAACGTTTATCATTATTGCAGGGACCCTGCTTATGATGCTGATGTCCGGTTTCATTGTGTTCGTCGTCATCATACACAGCAACCGGCAACTAAAAAACCGTCAGGTACTCATGGAGTTGAAGTCAAACCACGAGCAGGCCATTCTCGCTTCACAACTCGAAATTCAGGAAGAAACGCTGGCCTATGTGGGTCGGGAGCTCCACGACAACCTGGGGCAAATGCTTTCCCTGATCAAGCTCAATTTGGCTATGCCCTCGGAAGAGCGGGTGTATGAAAGTCGGCAGCTTTTGGCCACGGCCATAGGCGACATGCGCACCCTTTCCAAAACACTCAATTTGCACTGGGCCGAAGGAATGACTTTATCGTCTTTCTTGAGGCAAGAATTGGCCAAGATTGAAAAAACGGGACATTTTGAAACAGTCCTACATGAGAATGCACAAATTGATCTTGAAAATGTGCAAAACAGAGTCATCATGTTCCGAATCATTCAGGAATGTTTACAAAATATAATGAAGCATGCTGCCGCCTCTAAAATCACCATAAATTTAATGGAAACAGAGGAGGCTAAATCGTTGGAAATAACTGACAATGGGATCGGATTTGACGTTTTAGGGCATTTTGACGGTGCCGGCCTAAAAAACATCAGGCACCGTGCAGAAGTGGCCGGTGCTGCAGTCAGATGGGAATCAAAGGTAGGCCAGGGCACAAAAGTGGTCATAGAACTTTAGAAGCATCAGGTTTTTTTTATATTTACCTGAACGCCATCTATTCCATGATAAGAATTGTACTGGCAGATGACCACAAGTTGTTTGCAGAAGGAGTTGCGAAATTATTAGCCACCGACCCTGAGCTTGTTGTTGAAGGCATTTTTGAAAACGGTTACCAACTGATTGAATACCTTTCAAAAAATGACGCCGACATCGCTCTGGTCGATTTGAATATGCCGAAAATGGATGGCTTCGAAGCCATTACCCGTCTCCGCCAGGTTAAGCCATCCTGCAAGGCCATTGTACTCTCCATGTATGCCGACGAAGACATTTTTAAAAAAGCCGAAAAAGCGGCCGTAGATGACTATTTACTCAAAGATGTTGAACCGGATGAGCTCGTTTACACTGTAAAAGAAGTGCATGATGGCCATTATGTCCTTAATTTTGAGCATGTAGTGAGCCAGACGGTGCCAGCCAACTTCAACGACGACTTCGCCAAAAAGTACAAACTATCGAAAAGAGAAGTAGAAATAGTGCGCCTGGTAGCACATGGACTCACCAACAACGATATTGCCGATAAGCTTTTCCTTTCGGTGTATACAGTCCAAACTCATCGAAGGAATATCATTGAGAAGCTGGATGTTAAAAACACTGCTGAACTGGTCAACCTTGTCGGGCGACTAGGGATTTGACTTTTTAGGTGACTTCTCGGATCTTGCTTTAACAGATGTTTATCAATCAAAAGGAATTCGAAGTATTTATCAGTCAGCAGTCACTCAAAAAAAGGGTGCTGGAATTAGCCGCCGCCATTAGTCAAGACTACCAGGGCAAATCTATTGTGATGCTCGCCGTACTTAACGGCGGCTTTGTATTCGCCGCAGACCTGATCAGGGCTTTGGAGGTAGAGGCCGAAGTCACTTTTGTCAAATTAAAGTCTTATCATGGTTTGATTTCCACTGGCGAGGTGCAAACGCTGATTGGTTTAATGCATGATTTGAAAGACAAAGACGTTCTCATTGTGGAGGATATTATCGATACCGGGAAAACAATGGCAAGGCTGCTCGAGATGGTTCGGGAGAAGTCTCCCAGCTCCGTAAAAATTTGTACATTGCTGGTTAAGCCAGATATTTTTGGGGGCCAATATGCCCTCGACTATATTGGTTTTAGTATCCCGAATAAGTTTGTCGTGGGCTATGGCCTCGATTATGACGAGAAAGGAAGGCAGCTTCCCGACATCTATAAACTTAAAGACTGAATTTTGTAATTCTTTTTTTGATAAGTATTTCGGATTTTTGACCCTTTGTATAAAAACCAAACTTATTGTAATGCTGAATATCGTTTTGTTTGGCCCTCCGGGCGCTGGAAAAGGAACCCAGAGTGAGAAGCTAATTAGCAAATACAAGCTGACCCATATTTCCACTGGTGATTTGTTTCGCAAGCATTTGAGCGAAGGTACCGACCTGGGCAAGCTAGCTCAGAAATACATGGACGAAGGAAATCTTGTGCCCGACGAGGTAGTGATTGGGATGGTAGACGACAAATTGAAATCTACTGTTGATTCGCTGGGCGTAATTTTTGACGGATTTCCCCGCACAGTTAACCAAGCAGAGGCCCTTGATAAACTCCTGAATGGTAAAGGCACGCCGATCAAAGGAATGGTGGCTTTGAACGTTCCAGAACAAGAGTTAAGGAAGCGACTGCTGGAAAGAGGAAAGACTTCGGGCAGGGCCGATGATCAGAATGAGGCTAAGATCAGCAACAGGATAAAAGTGTACCAGGACGAAACCTTACCGGTCGCGAATTACTACAAGACCCAAAGTAAATACCATCAAATTGAAGGAGTTGGTGAAATAGAAGAGATATTTCACGACATTTGCAGCGTAATAGACTCTTTCTGAGAGCAAAAGAAATAAGGAAGGGGATGCTTTTCGACCACGGAAAGTGTCCTCATTTATTATATGGCTGACAATAACTTCATTGATTACGTAAAAATTAACTGCAGATCCGGCAACGGAGGCGCAGGTTCTGTTCATTTCCATCAGGAAAAATTCATTGACAAGGGTGGTCCTGACGGCGGCGACGGCGGCAGAGGTGGCCATATTATCCTCAGAGGTAATTCACAGCTTTGGACACTACTGCACCTTAAGTACAGGAAGCATATTCACGCCGACAATGGTGTGGCAGGCTCGGGCGACAAATGTACGGGCGCTCAGGGAAAAGATATCATTCTCGATGTTCCATTGGGAACAGTAGCCCGCGACGCAGAAACCGGTAAGAAATTGCTGGAGATTGTAGACGAAGGCCAGAAAGTGATCCTTAAAAAAGGTGGCATGGGTGGCTGGGGCAACGACCACTTCAAATCGCCCACCAACCAGATCCCAACCTACGCACAGCCGGGAATACCCGGCGAAGAAGGCTGGGTCATTCTCGAACTAAAGCTTTTGGCTGATGTGGGCCTTGTAGGCTTTCCCAATGCTGGAAAGTCAACACTTCTTTCCGTTATTTCGGCAGCCAGGCCTGAAATAGCTGACTACCCCTTCACGACACTCACACCCAACCTGGGTGTCGTTGAGTACCGCGATTTCAAATCTTTTGTGGTGGCGGATATTCCGGGAATTATAGAAGGAGCTGCTGAAGGCAAGGGACTCGGAGTTCGGTTTTTACGGCACATTGAAAGAAATTCCATTTTGTTGTTCATGCTTCCGGCGGATGCAAACGACATAAAAAAGGAGTACAGCATCTTACTCAACGAGCTAAAAAAATTCAACCCCGAACTACTTGATAAACAACGACTGTTGGCCATCACAAAATCCGATATGCTGGATGAGGAGCTGATGACTGAAATGAAAGCGGAGTTGCCAGACGATGTACAGAGTGTATTTATCTCGAGTGTAACACAGCAGGGCATCCAACAATTGAAGGATATTATCTGGCAAACCATCAATAGCTAGTGTCATCTTGTCAGTCGTATTAGGTTTGGCAAAGTAATTGACCCTTGCTGGCAGTATTTAATGTTTCTTGAAATGGCTAATAAAAACGTGGAAGAGAACGAAGAAACGATCGAAAAGAATGTAGACGAGCAGGTTTTCAACAACGAAAATGCTGACGCTGCAGACGAAGGCACTGACAATGGGTCAGATGTGCAAGAAGACGAATTGACTGTGCTTAAAAAAGAATTGGACGAGGCTAAGGACAAATACCTGAGACTGTATTCTGAATTTGAAAATTTCAGACGAAGAACTGCTAAGGAAAGAGTAGAGCTGATTAAAACAGCTGGTGAAGATGTTTTAGGTGCTCTTATTCCAGTTGTCGATGATTTTGAAAGAGCGAAGAAAGCCATAGACGGTCGGGAAGCTGAAGGTTCTGTAAATGAAGGTGTTGACCTGATTTATCATAAATTAATTAAAGTACTCGACCAGAAGGGCCTAAAGGCCATGGAGGTCGAAAAAGGAGACGAATTTAATACCGAATTACACGAAGCTGTTACTCAGTTTCCGGCTCCTGAAGAGTCTTTGAAGGGTAAAGTGATTGACGTGTTGGAAAAAGGGTACGTGTTGGGTGACAAGGTCATCAGGTTTGCGAAAGTGGTAACAGGGGCATAATCAAATATGGCGAAAAGAGACTTTTACGAGATATTAGGAATTGAAAAAGGGGCCTCTCAGGAGGAAATTAAAAAGGCTTACAGAAAAATAGCCATTAAGTTTCACCCTGACAAAAACCCTAATGATCCTTCGGCAGAAGAAAAATTCAAAGAGGCGGCTGAAGCCTATGAAGTATTAAGCAACGCTGAAAAGCGTCAGCGCTACGACCGATTTGGTCACCAGGGTGTTGGCGGAGCTGGCGGTGGACGAGGAGGCTTTAGTGGCGGCGGTATGTCAATGGAAGATATCTTCGACCAGTTTGGCGATATCTTCGGTGGCGGTGGCAGCCCGTTCGAAAGTTTCTTTGGTGGCGGCGGACGATCAGCCCGTGGTGGTGGTCGTAAAGGCTCCAACCTTCGTATTAAACTCAAGCTTACCCTTTCTGAAATAGCCAACGGCGTAGAAAAGAAGATAAAAGTAACCAGGCTGGTAACGGCTCCAGGTGTTACGTTTGCCACCTGCTCCTCTTGCGGAGGAGCTGGTCAGGTACGGAAGGTGGTCAATACCATGCTGGGTCAAATGGTTTCAAGCAGCACGTGTAGTGCCTGCGGTGGCTCAGGTCAGCGAGTAGACAAACGACCTACAGGCGTTGACAGCTCTGGATTACAGCCTCAGGAGGAAGTAATTAGCATCAAAATACCAGCTGGGGTTTCCGACGGCATTCAGCTTTCTATGTCTGGTAAGGGCAATGTGGCCCCTGGTGGGGGCACTCCTGGCGATTTGCTCATTGTAGTAGAAGAAGTAGAAGACGATTTACTGAAAAGAGATGGCAACAATGTCATCTTTGATCTTTACCTCAATTTTGCTGACGCAGCTCTAGGCACTTCTTTGGAAGTTCCAACCATAGATGGTAATGTAAAAATAAAGATTGAGCCAGGCACTCAGAGCGGAAAACTCCTAAGGCTAAGGAGCAAAGGAATTCCGGATTTGAATGGTTATGGCCGAGGCGATCAATTGATTCACGTGAGTGTGTGGACTCCCAAAACGCTCAATAAAGAAGAGCGAGAAATTTTGGAGCGATTCCGTGAATCGGAAAGCTTTAGCCCAAATCCCGGTAAATCGGAAAAAGGCTTCTTTGATAAAATGAAAGAATTCTTTTAAAAATCATATTAAGATGCAGCTTTATAAAAAAGGGCTGCATTTTTTATTAATTTCTTTCAATATTCGCAACTCTCTATCAGTTATCTCGTTGATAGGCACTATGCGGAGATTGGTTTTATTGAGTTTTAGTCTTTTAGCAAGTTTTTCGTCCTTTAGTCAGTTAAAAAAGTTTTACTCGGTGAGCAATGACTCGGCCTTCCAAAAGGTTGATTTTTGCTTGAGTGCGACTTCTGGATCTTGCTATATTCGTCCTGTTAAGGCTGATCAGCCTGTTAATATTTATGGTAATCCTGATTTTGCTACCATCAATCCCTCTTTTAAGTCTTATGTCAAGGATAACATTAAACATGTCAATCTTGACCTTGAGAACTACCAATCTTCTACAATAAGCAAAAGCATTACATCCAGTATTTTTGGCGACACAAAAAA
The DNA here is from genome assembly GCA_964351395.1 of uncultured Roseivirgaceae bacterium. GTDB lineage: Bacteria > Bacteroidota > Bacteroidia > Cytophagales > Cyclobacteriaceae > Imperialibacter. The sequence goes on along the minus strand of CAYGOF010000001.1, from coordinate 193,474 downwards.
AGACGAAAAGAACTACTGGAAAATATTACTTACTGAAGATAAGGTCTATTCACTTCAGCTTGCTTACGGCATTGGCAACGCCGATGTCGACCTCTCCGGAATTCCTGTGGAAAAATTAAAGATTACTACTGGTAGTGCCGATGTCATTGTAGATTATGCCGACGGTAATCGTAACCTGGTAGCCATGGATACCTTTTTTGTTAAAGTAGACTTGGGTTCACTCATCGCCAGGCGCATCAATATGACTAATGCAAAAGTCATAGTGGCTGAAGTAGGTTTTGGTACGGCCGTTCTTGATTTTAGTGATAAAAGCCAACAGTCTTCAAAAATCAGGGCCAGCGTGGGGGCAGGCCGTCTCGAAATGATTATGCCTAAAGAAAACGTGCCAGTCATTATCTATCTGCATAATTCACCTCTTTGTAGCGTGAAAATGCCGGCCGGGTTCAAGCAAATCAGAGAAAATGTTTATGCTAGTTCCAATTATCACCCTGAAGCACTTGACCTGATGGAATTCAACGTTGATGTTGCTCTTGGCAACGTAGAGTTCGTTAACAAAAAGTAAGCCCCAATTCTCACCAATAGTTTGAGAACAAAAAAGCATTGCCAGCCTACCAGCTCAGTTAAATGACCAACTTAACTTTGAGCTATTGTTCCTCTTTCCATTATAAGATAAAGATTGCATCTTGGAGATTTAATTCAGCATTCATTCACTCTTGAAGCTAAAACTCAACATCTGGCTATCACTTTGGCTCTTTACTTTTTGTGCTATAATAATAGTGCTGGTTTTCAATATCACCTATTCTAGCCTTGAAGAAGAATTGATATTACGAGCCAAGGACAAACTTCATGCTGTCAATATCCTGAAGCGGCGGTTGATTGAATTGCATCTGAAGGACAAAAGAGAAGAGGCTGATCATATCTTGTTTAACGCAACTTTACACGAAGAGAGTGAAAAGGAGATTAAAGAAGACCTCAGCGCTATTTCGGAAATACATAGGGTGAGTATTTCTGAACCTAACGGGCCACAAGAACCGGTTTTCATTGCTATTTCTCATGAAGACTCAACTTATTACTCATTTGTTTTTAACGATCAAAACCGACAAGTAACACTTGTGTTTAGGTTTGATGATATCCAAAATATTTTGCTGGAGCGCACCGGTCTTGGAATATCGGGAGAGTCTTATATTGTCAATGAACAACATAAACTGATGTCTACCTCCCTGTTTTACCCTGGTAAATACCCAACCAGCATTTATAACCCAAGCAAAGGTGTGTTGACTGCGCTGAATGGGGAAGAAGGGGTCTCAATTTATGACGATTACCGAAGCAAAAGTGTAATGGGTGCTTACAGGCATGTAGAATTTTTTGGATTGAAGTTGGCGTTACTCACGGAAGTTGATTTGGATGAGCTCATGGAACCCATTTACACCATCAGGTGGAAAATGATTGTTTTGGCGGCGATACTTTTGATCGTGTCTTTATTGTCGTCAATTGTTTTAGGACGGGTACTATCTGTGCCTATTGTTAAGCTTCGAAAGGTAGCAGACCAGCTCTCCACAGGTTCACTACCTTCCGATGTCACGCCTGTAGGATCGGTGCTGGAGATGCATCAGATTACACTTTCGATGGATAAGCTAATTCATTCGCTTCAGCAGATTGCTTCTTTTGCTTCTGACATTGGGAAGGGAAATATGGACTCAGAATATGTGATGCTGAGTGATAAAGACGATTTGGGGAATGCCATTTTAAGTATGAGGGAACAGTTGGTCCAGTTGAACAACGAAAAAAAGGCAATCGAGCTCTCCTCAAAAAGAGCGCTGATCGATGCACAGGAAAAGGACAGAGAACGAATCTCAAGAGATCTGCACGATGGACTTGGCGCATTACTAACCACCCTAAAGTTACGAATGGAAAAGAACAGGGTGCTGGAAAACAACCTGGAAATCAAAGACCTGGTGGAAAGAGCCATTGCCGAAACAAGGAGCCTTGCCCGAAATTTGATGCCCTCAGTATTACGTGATTTTGGCCTTAATGAGGCACTTGAACAATTGATTTCAGATGTAGAATCAAGCTCACAGATCAAAATATTATTTTTTAACGAGTTAAAGGTTTCGGAGCCTACCCTTCAAAAAGACCAGCAAGTTTCCATTTATAGGGTTATTCAAGAAGCTTTTAATAACGCTGTTAAACACGCCAACTGCCAGGAAATGCAATTGTCGCTCACTGTTTTTGATGACCGGGTGGCAGTATTTGTTAAAGACAATGGGACGGGGTTTGATGTTAGCCAAAAAGCAGGTTTCAAAGGGCTTGGTTTAAAAAACATTGAAGAAAGAGTACGCCTAATGAATGGAATTTTTGAGATTACGTCCAATAGTTCTGGTACAATTCTGGAAATTGAAATCCCCATTGTATGAGTACAATAAAAATTATTATCGCCGACGACCACCAACTGTTCCGAAACGGGCTTAATGCTATCCTGCAGTCGGAAGAGGGTACTATTGTTGTAGGTGAAGCCGATACCGGTGCGGCACTTCTACGATTATTGGAAGCCAAAGAAGCAGATATTGTCCTTTTAGACATTTCCTTGCCAGATGGGTCTGGACTCGACTTTTTATCCCAAATTAAAGCCCATTTTCCGTCAGTAAAATGCATCATGCTAACGATGCACGAAGAACTTCATTATATAAAGGAAAGTTTGAAGAAAGGAGCGTTTGGATACCTTTTGAAAGACACTAATGAGATTGAATTGCGGGAGGCAATAAGGGGAGTCTACCTCGGCAAACGTCACTTCAAAAACAAAATATCTGAGCTCCTGCTCGAAGACATGTCGGCACCAGGCAACCCTTCTCCTATACTGTCGGACCGCGAAGTTGAAATAGTCAGAATGGTGGCTGAAGGTAGAATTACAAAAGAAATTGCTGACAAGCTTTTCATCAGTGTGCGCACTGTAGAAACCCATCGTTCGAGAATCATGAAAAAGTTGGGAGCTGCCAACGCTTCCGAAATGATTAATGCAGCCTATCGCCGTAAGCTAATCTAGCGTCAAATTGGATGTCATTTGTTGCTGGAGTTAGAGATTCCCTTTTTGAATTTTGGCGCTTTATTTATTCGGAGCGAAGACGGTTAAAAATTAAGACCACTAGTGGTTACGTATTTACCACATCTACATTACGTATTTACCACATACCCGATTACCTATTTTTTCCGAAGGCCAGGGTGCCCTCATCTCCGTTTATTTGTATACGACATTAACACACCCTGATTATGCTAAAATTTGTTTTAACAACACTCGTCATTGTATTTGCTTTGTCATTGGAAGCCAATGCTCAAAGTAAACCGTTGAAAGGTCCTGCTTATAAAAACGCAAGCCCCTCTGAAAAATATAAGGGAAGCAGTGCAGTTCTTGTGAGGGATAATCAGTCGAAGCCAAAAGGACCTGAAGCAAAGAATCAAAAGCAATGGGATATTGATAGGTCTGACTACCAGGCGATCAAAATAGATGAATTAAAAGGTAAGAATACAAAAGGATTGAAAGGCCCGGCTTATAAAAATTACAAACCTGAAGTGAATAACTAGTGCAGGAACATTGGTTGGTAGGTTGATTGGACCGGCAGAAGGCCGGTCCTTTTTTAAGTCGCCTGGAAAATTTCTAGGGAAATCAAGGTGGGCACGCCCCGCCCGGGCAATCTTTTCCGAAAATGGCACACGGTTCATAAACCATGAAGGTTGCCCAATTTCCCGTCAATAGTTGCTATTCCTCTCTCAAAGTCTGAGCAGGATTCGTTGCCGTCGTTTTTAATGTTTGAAGCGTTACGGTCACCACAAGCAGTAGGCAAATACCCAATATTGTCACGACATAACTGATCATTGAAATGTTTATCCTGTAAGCAAAATTCTCTAACCATTTACTTACCCAGAAATAACTTAAGGGTACGGCTAATGCTGCGCCAATTAGCATTACCATCACATATTCTTTGCTGATGAGCCGAACGAGAATAGGTAAGTTTGCCCCCATCACTTTACGAATGGCCATTTCCTTGACCCTGGTTTTAAGTGAATAGGCGATTAGCCCAAACAAACCGATGAAGGCAATGATGATCGCCAGTCCACTTAACAAATAGAGAAGCTGCAGCTGCTGCCTTTCATTGCTATAGAGGTTCTCATACATTTCATCCAGAAACTGGTACTCGAAAGGATATTTGGGAAACAGCTCATTCCATGTGCTTTCCACCGCTGCCAAATTATCTGCCATGTTTTCTGTCTCCAGCTTCACCAGGAATGTTTTAAGCCAAAGCGGCTCAAAAACCATGATGATCGGGTCCACTTTGTTTTTTAGTGTTTCCTGATGGTAGTCTTTCACTATACCCACTACAGGACCTTTTGCCAGTTTATAAACTCCCTGGTTCCAGTCAACATTTTTTCCAATCGCTTCCTCTGGCGTATTCCATCCTAAGGCATGCATGGCTGTTTCGTTGAGTAGGTAGGCCCTTCTTTGGTTTAACAGGTACTTTTCGACATCATTGTTCTGACCTGTCAATACCGGCAATGGTTCATAGACAAGGCTTTTTGGCAGCGACTCACCTGCCAGTAGTTTCATGCCCATTACCTCCACGAAATCATGATCAATTACCTGAATATCCATTGTTGGAGCTTCATCTGCATTTTCCTGAATACCTTCTGCGGTAACTGTACCTCCATCTCGGATTTCCCTTGAAGGCACTTCCAGGCACGCACTTACACCTTTTATCCCATTTTGGCCAGATAGTTTATCCTTAAAAAGCTTGAATTTATCTTTCACCGTATCTGGCACACCCGCCATGGCGATGACTTGCTCTTTTTCCATGCCCAGGTTTTTCTCGTTAAGGAACACAAATTGTTGCCTGGCAATAATGGCGCTGCCAATAAGCAAAATTGAAATGCCGAACTGAAGGCTGATCAACACCATTTTAATATTGAATCGCCCTGCCTTTTTCACAAAAGAGAATGCCTTGCCACTTTTGATGATGTGTAATGGCTTGAACGAAGACAACACAAAGGCTGGATAAAAGCCTCCTACTACTCCTGTGAATAGCGCAATGCCCAGCATGCCACCTATCAAGTATGGAAGAGGAAGCAGGAATTTGATACCTGTAATTTCGCTGAAGAGGGGAAATGAAAGAAAGGCAATCGTCACACCCAGACCCGCAGCCGCAAAACTGAATAGCAACGATTCGGTAAGCGAATAGAAAATTACCTGGCCATTGGCAGCTCCCAGTATTTTTCTTAGGCCAATTTCTTTTGACCTGGCAATGGACATGGCGCTTGTAAGATTCATGAAATTGATGATCGCAAGAGCCAGGATCAGTATGGCCACAATAGAGAATATTTTCACATAAGCAATAGAGCCATTGGGCTTAATTTCTCTGGCAAGAGCAGATTGTAGATGGATGCTTTGAAGTGGTTGAAAAACATATTCGGTGTAATTGAGAGCATTTTCTCCATTTGCTTTTATGGCCATGGCATTCAGTTTTTCTTGCACAGCATTTAGGCTCGCTCCGTCCTTAAAAAGCAAGTAGGTATAGGCCCACCATGAACGCTCTTGTTCGTTTCGAAAAGAAATCAGCATGTCGATCGGCAGATGGGTATTGGAAGGCAGGTTTTCCATTACCCCGGTGACTTTGTAGGTCGTTTCGTCTGTTGTCCAATTGCCTGTAATGAAAATGTCTTTACCCATTGGATCTTCGTCACCAAAATACTTTTGAGCGAGAGTGTCGGATATCACAATTGAAAAAGGAGCCTCCAGGGCAGTGGTAGGGTCGCCTTTGCTAAGGGCGAAGTCAAAAACATCGAACACTTCTTGATCTGTCACAAAGGCATTGTCCTGCCGGAACTTTTCTTCTCCAATCCTAATGTATTTAGGTTCATGGTTTTGAAAGCGGATGAGCTTTTCCACCTCTGGAATTTCCGCAGGTATATCGTTGATCCAGTCTGCGTCTACTCTGGCAAAGTGGGTATCATAGCCGCTGGGTGACATGTAATGAACTGTCAGGCGGTAGATTTTGTCGCGCAGGGTGTGAAAGTCTTCAAAACTGGTTTCATAGTGTAGATAGATCGCTATTAATAGAAATGCCGCCATTCCGATAGACAAGCCAGTAATATTCAATACTGCATACACCCTTTGTTTGGAGAAGTTTCGGCGTATGACTTTTAGGTAATTGATCAACATAGAGAAAGTATTTGGAGAGTGATTCGTCAATGGAGATCTATAGGCGTAGCTTCTGTAGCATCGAATAACATTCCACCAAAATAGAAAGTCGGCTTTTCGTTGGGAGCACCCTGTGCGCAGATAGCTGTAATAGGTCTCTTCCAGGTCGCCTTCGAGCTCTTCAAGTCTGTCTTTGCGGCAATACCATCTAAAAAACCTGAGCGCCAGTTGTGGGGGTAAGTGATGCAATGGATCCATCGTAAACTAGGATGATTGAATAGAAATAGCCGGAATCTGACTGCGGAGCTGTTCTCGTAGCGTAGCCAGTTCCTGAAGGGAGTTTCTTGCATAAGTAGTAAGGAAAAATAGTCTTTTACGTTTACCGCCTCTGAAGTCTCCCGCCTCGCCGAGTTTCGACTCAAGGAAACCCTTTTCTTCCAACCTGTACAATACTGTATGAATGGCGCTTATGTTGATGTTTTTGCCTGTTTGTTTTTTGTACTCTTCAACTATGGCCACTGAATAGGCGCCATTGTACAACACACCTACTAGCAGCAAGACGATTTCTTCAAAGTTGCCCAACTTAATATTTTCCATATTTAATTCATTATTGTAAGTAATATACGCATCATGCTGCATATAAGTTTCACTTTTGTAAGTAATAAAATAGCCCGGGGGCCTATTGACACCTCTGAAGGGACATTTAGATCCTTATAGTCTACTGAATACATAGCTTTTTTTGCCTGAAAGACGGAAGTCTGTTTGCCGCTTGCTACCGATTTGTGCAATACACGACCTTATCCAAATGCTGTTTTCAATATATAATTCTCAGAAAGTGCATGTTTTTGTCATGTGCCGGGAAGCCTTATTTGTTGTTGCCTGGGCATTCGCTCTATCCTATTTCATCAATCTTATTCTTACCACAAAGTACCTCAAAGGTTAGTAGAATATTGACTTGCAAAAACTATGCGCCACACTTCCATTAATAAAGCTGATCCTGTTAAATTATGGCAGAGATGCTTACATTTACTTACACGACAAAAAGGAAAATATGGATAGATTTAACCCCTGGCACCACGTAAGTCTTGGTGACAATACACCGGAAGTGATCAATGGGATCATCGAAATTCCCAAGAATAGTAGAGCGAAATATGAATTGGATAAAGACAGTGGCTTGCTGATTCTCGACAGGGTTCTCTATTCTTCGGTTTATTATCCGGCCAACTATGGTTTTATTCCACAGACTTATTGCGATGACAAGGATCCGCTTGACATCCTCGTACTGTCGCAAATTGAAGTGGTACCCTTATGTATTGTGCCTGCCAAGGTGATAGGCGTCATGCGAATGCTGGACCAGGGAGAAGCAGATGATAAGATTATAGCGGTTGCGCAGCACGATATGAGCTGGAACCACTATAATGATATTCACGAGCTGCCCGACCACTTCAAAAACGAGATTCAAAACTTTTTTGAAGACTACAAAAAGCTTGAGCACAAGACAGTGATGGTGCAGGATTTTATGGACAGGGAAGTGGCCATGGAAATTGTAGAAAAAGCCATTCAGGATTATAAAATTAAGTTTAATAAGGTGTAGCGGTAGAAATTTTCTTCACATCATTATTTATCATAAAGAAGATAAATAGGGTGTTAACAAAAAAAGGGTTCATGTTACATGAACCCTTTTTGTTTGATGTGTTGATATCAATTACCAACCTATACCATAGAAGGCTTCTGTGCCATCTGGGTAAACTCCTTCGATAAGTGTGCCGCCTTTTTTATTTGACATCACTCTGGCTAAGTCCTGGATATTTCTAATTTTAGTTTTGTCGATAGTAGTAACGATAAACCCGGCGCGAATACCTGCTTCTTTCCATTTGCCTTCGTTTACTTCAGTGGCTTTGGCGCCTCCATCTATGCGAAGCTTTTGCATTTCTTCATCGCTAATGTCGCTGAAGTCTCCTCCTTCTACAGAATAGGAACTTCTTGCTTCCACTACCTGAATAGAATCGTTGGTGCTTTTTAACGTCACTTTTACTGTTTCTTCTTTGCCATCCCTGATATAGGTCACATCTACTTTATCACCAGGTCTTTTAACAGCAATTTTTTCCTGTAGATTGGCGACGTTGTCCACGCTTTTCCCGTCAATAGCGATAATGACGTCTCCTTTTTCCAGGTTTGCATCTGCCGCCCCACTATTTGGGTTGACATTTTCGATCGAAATACCTTTCAAAACATTGAGTCCACGTGCCTCGGCAAGTTGAGCACTTACATCCACTATACTTACGCCTAAAAGAGCTCGCTGAACTACACCAAATTCTTTTAAATCGTCCATTACTTTTTTCACAAGTGTGGTTGGCACTGCAAACGAATAACCGGAATAAGATCCAGTCTGAGTGGCAATGGCGGTATTGATACCAATTAATTCACCTCTTAGGTTGACCAAAGCACCACCACTATTACCTGGGTTCACAGCAGCATCTGTTTGGATAAAGGATTCAATCTGAAGGTTTCTATTACTTGGGTCACGCAGGATGTTGATATTTCTGCCGGTGGCGCTAACGATACCGGCCGTTACTGTTGACCTAAACTCAAAAGGATTGCCAATGGCAAGTACCCATTCGCCCACATTGATGTGCTCTGAACTTCCGAATCTTACAAATGGGAAATTACTACCATCAATTTTTAATAGTGCCAAGTCCGTAGTTGGGTCTGTGCCTACCACCTTCGCGTCGAAAGTTCTGTTGTCGTTGAGCATTACCTCAACTTCAGATGCATTTTCCACCACATGGTTGTTTGTTACGATGTAGCCATTGTCAGCGATTATCACACCTGAACCACTGGCGCCTGATGGTCCACGCTGGCCTCTATCTCCAAAGAAGTCGCGGAAGTACTGATCAAATTGATTGTTGTTGGAGGCTGGAGTCGAAGTATACTTCGACCTGATGTGCACAACGCCAGGCGTTGCGGCTTTAGCAGCATAAACAAAATTGAGTCCAGCTGGGACCACTACACTAGTTGTATCCAGGTAATTGGAAAAACGTACATTCTGACGGTCTTCAAACGAAGTGAAGTCTTCTTTCTGTCCGTTCAGCAATTGAAATCCACCGATAGCAATAGTTGCCCCCAATAAGGAGGAAAATAGCATCGCCACATAAATCTGTCTTTTATTCATAGCTTCTTTATTTTTTATCATTCAACACATCTGTAACGAAATAGGATCGCTTCTGATACTACATTAACGTTTTTTAACATCATTTGTGTTTCACTAGCTTAAATATAAGATTACGTAAGAAAAAAATTATGTGCTTGGATGCTGAAAATATAGCCTTCGTTTTTGCACAATTAAAATGAACCTGCTAATATTGCATTCCCATTTGACGAGCCTCTGTTTTGGTAAGTCAGTTGGGAGAAGAAAATTCCTCCTTAGCTCAGCTGGTTAGAGCATCTGACTGTTAATCAGAGGGTCCTTGGTTCGAGCCCAAGAGGAGGAGCGGAAGTGAAAAGCCATCAGTAATGATGGCTTTTTTGCGTTTATGTGAAATTAATTTCCCTTACAACGGAATGTTTTCTTAGGATGTATTTTAAATCTGACTGTTAATGAGAGGGTCCTTGCGGTTCGTCGCACGATTCGAGCCCAATACGCCAATCGGTGAGGAGGAGCGGAAGTGAAAAGCCATCAGTAATGATGGCTTTTTTGCGTTTCAGTCAATTCGGAAGGATGAAATTCTGTTCTTTTGTCTGATGAAATCAATTACTTCAATTCTTTAATCCTAATACTTCTGAAATATAGCTCGGATCCATGTCCTAAAAATCCTATGTGACCGGTTGTGTTCTTTAGTCCAGGATGCTCTTTGTGGTCCATAGTTCCGCCCATGCTGGCTTCGGCAATGTCTCCGTTAACGATTACTTCACCGTTCAAAGTCACTTTTACATTGTTGCCTTTTACTTCCACTTCCTCATAGTTCCATTCACCTACCGGTTTAAGGAAGCCACGTTTGGCGGGAATTACGCCGTACACGGAACCATGGTACTGGTAGGGTTGAAGCTTTGAATACATTTCGGCAGTATTGTCCAGAATTTGCAGCTCCATACCCACGTAAGCGGCATCTCCTTCCAAAGGAGTGCGAATGCCCAGGCCGTTGTTGGCATCTGGTGTTAGCTTAAATTCAAACCGAAAGATGAAATCAGCATATTCCTTTTCAGTATAAAGGTTGCCACTTCCACCGGCGTCTGTTTTCACGGTGATAGTGCCATTTTCAGCCACATAGTCTTGTTTGTTGCCCACCCATCCCGAAAGGTCTTTTCCATTGAACAGAAGCTGATAGCCAGCCCTTTTTTCTTCCTTGGTCAGTTTGTTTTGCGCGTAGGCACTGGTGCTCAGGGCAGCAATTGTTATTAGGAGTGCTAATCTTTTCATCTTCAATTTGATTTTATTCACTAACTGCGACAGCTATTTTTGAATCAGCAGTGCCGTAATATAAGTACCATTTGCCTTTGAAATGGACTAAGCCTTCGAGAAAACACACATTGTTTACCTGACCGGTTATTTCGTAGTCTTTATCGGGAGTCATGAAGTAATTCTCAGATCGGTCGATTACCACAGAAGGGTCACTTACATCGAATAGAATTTGTCCGGCAGAGTAGGTGCCATCGGCCAAATCAGCTGTACGATTGGGTCCATAATTGCGACTGTTGTAGATAAGAAGGATACCAGCATCCACTACAATGGCCTGCGGGCCGGGTTCAACCAGGTCACTATCAAACATGCCAGGTCTCGGACCAAAAATGGGCTTGAGCTTGTAATCGCTTACACCATTTTGCTCATCAGTAACTGGCGTCCAGTTGATCAGGTCGGCTGACCATGCCAGGTAAATATTGGTGTCTCCCCAATACATCCAGTATTTTCCATTGATTTTTGTGGCGATGAATTTTTCCCCTACTTTTTTTGTGACAATAGCGCCAGATTTCGACCATAGGTCGAGGTATTTACCATTGTCAGCTGATTGAAATACCGGTCCGTATTTGGTCCATTGCATGAGGTCTTTGGAGGAAGCCACCAGCAGTCTGGCGACGTCGCCGTCGTAGGCGGTATAGGTCATGTAGTATGTTCCCTCAGTACTTTCAACAATGCGAGGGTCTTCGCAGCCACCTTCCCATTCGTACTTACTCAAGGAATCATTCTCCGGGTAAAAAATGGGAGCCGGCATTCGTTCGAAGTGTATGCCATCCTCACTTGTAGCCAGTCCTATTCGAGAGGTTCCATTAAATTTTCCTATTTCGTCCTCTGCCCGGTAGAGCAAATGTACCTTACCATCTCTTACAAGGGCAGTCGGGTTGAATACGTCTTTCGCCTCCCAGAAAACGGTATCCTGTCTCACGGGACATAAAAAGACGGTATTGTCAAGGGCAGTCAATATGGGGTTGCTGCTATCTTCTTTAATAAAAGGGCCTATTTGCCAGTCTGTGTTGGTTTGCCTGGGCGTGCACCCTACAAATAGCAGGTAGCAGATGATAACGAATAGTGACTTTGCTTTCATGGCTGGTAATTAAGGTAGGAGGGACTAAAAGTAGGCTAAATTATTGACACTGTTTGGGTCAGGCCATATAGACGTTACTGCAATAAAAAAGCCCCTGATAACATAATCATCAGGGGCTCTCATTTATTTTATGTTGATCTACTCAACTGATTCAGCAAGTACAATCACACGGTTGTTTCTGACTTCAACCACACCGCCATCAACGATCATTACCTTCGATCCTTCCTTGGTTTTATAAACAAGGTCGCCTTTTGCCAGAGAGCTGATAATTGGTGCGTGATTGTTCAATACCTGAAAAGAGCCGTCGCTGCCCGGAAAGGTGGCTGCATCAACTTCTCCTTCAAATACCTTGCGATCAGGTGTTATGATTTCCAAATACATGTGTTACGTTTTCAGGTTATGCCTTAGCAGCTTCAGCTAACATTTTCTCACCGGCCTCAATCGCCTGTTCCAAAGTACCTTTCAAGTTGAAAGCAGCTTCAGGAAGGTGATCTACGTCGCCAGCCATGATCCTGTTAAATCCTTTAATGGTTTCTTTAATGTCCACCAGCTGACCAGGGATACCAGTAAACTGCTCGGCCACGTGGAATGGCTGAGAAAGGAAACGCTGCACACGACGGGCTCTTGATACTACTTGCTTGTCCTCATCAGAAAGCTCGTCCATACCAAGGATAGCGATGATGTCCTGAAGTTCCTTGTAACGCTGAAGAATTTCCTTCACGTTCTGCGCACATCTGTAGTGCTCTTCGCCAACGATGTCAGCAGAAAGAATTCTTGATGTTGAATCCAAAGGATCCACTGCAGGGTAAATACCTAGCTCTGAAATCTTTCTTGAAAGTACCGTGGTAGCATCAAGGTGAGAGAAGGTGGTTGCCGGAGCAGGGTCAGTCAAGTCATCCGCAGGCACGTAAACCGCCTGTACAGAAGTAATAGAGCCGTGCTTGGTAGACGTAATCCTTTCCTGCATGGCACCCATTTCCGTAGCCAATGTTGGCTGATAACCTACCGCTGAAGGCATACGACCCAAAAGGGCTGATACTTCAGAGCCTGCCTGTGTGAAACGGAAGATGTTGTCGATAAAGAAAAGAATGTCCTTTCCTTTTCCTGAGCCATCGCCGTCACGATAGTATTCAGCAAGCGTTAAGCCTGAAAGGGCCACTCTTGCACGTGCCCCAGGAGGCTCGTTCATTTGACCAAAGACGAAGGTCGCCTTTGACTCTAGTAATTTCTTTTTATCTACTTTGCTAAGGTCCCAACCACCTTTTTCCATTGAATGAAGGAAGTCTTCGCCATAGTTTACAATACCTGATTCAATCATTTCACGAAGAAGGTCATTGCCTTCACGAGTTCTTTCGCCCACACCAGCAAATACTGAAAGACCTGCATATGCCTTGGCGATGTTGTTGATCAACTCCTGAATCAGTACTGTTTTACCTACACCAGCACCACCAAACAAACCAATCTTTCCACCTTTTGAATAAGGTTCGATAAGGTCAATTACCTTGATACCGGTAAATAATACTTCTGTAGAAGTTGAAAGATCTTCAAATCTAGGAGCAGAACGGTGAATAGGAAGTCTGTTCTTGCCTTCAGGCTGGTCGATACCATCAATGGCTTCACCAACTACGTTGAACAAGCGACCTTTGATGTCCTCGCCAACAGGCATAGAAATAGGTGCGCCAGTGTGAACTACTTCAATGCCTCTGCTCAAGCCATCAGTACTGTCCATCGCAATGGTACGTACTCTGTCTTCGCCAAGGTGTTGCTGTACTTCCAGTACTACTACCTGACCATTTTCTTTGGTCACCTTAAGAGCATCGAGTATTTCCGGCAATTTAGCGCCTTCGCCTTCAAAACTAACATCAACGACGGGCCCAATTACCTGGGTTATCTTTCCGGTGTTCGCCATTATTTTGTGAGTGTTATAAGAATTATTTCACTTGAAAATTCGAAGTGCAAAATTAAACCATTAATCCTTTAAAGCCAAGCTTGCTAATCAACTTGATTCCAAAGAATTTGAATTCTTTTCTGCTTTGTACTGCGCTGTAAATAAAAAAGCGGTTTAATGCTACTGAAGGCGGTATTAATGTCACACTTTCAGTACAATACGGAAGGTTGTCCCTTTGTCCTGTTCAGAGGATTTGACAAAAATTTTCCCCTGGTGGTAATTTTCGATAATTCTCTTCACAAGGGTTAGGCCCAAGCCCCAGCCTCTTTTCTTGGAAGTATAACCGGGCTGGAATACGGTGTTTAGCTTTGACTTGGGAATGCCTTTTCCAGTGTCGCTAATATCAACCATTACTTTGCCTTCGTTGGCCTTCAAAATTTTGATTTCAATTGTGCCAGTACCACTCATGGCATCAACGGCGTTTTTGCAAAGGTTTTCAACAACCCAGGCAAACAGAGGCTTATTGATATCGGCTTTTACTTCTTTATTGGGAAAGGCACTTAAGATAAACTTTACCCTGGTAGATACTCGTTTTTGCAGGTAGCTTACAGTTTCGTCGAGCGCCTCATAAAGGTTTTCTTCGTTAAGCTGGGGAACCGATCCAATGTTTGAGAACCTTGAAGTGATCATTTCCAGGCGCTCAATGTCTTTGTTGAGCTCCGGAATAATATCCGAATCCTTGAAACGCTCGTCGGCTTTAAAGTATTCGACCCAAGCCATCAGCGACGATAAGGGTGTGCCAAGTTGGTGTGCAGTTTCTTTTGCCAAGCCTACCCATACCCTGTTTTGTTCTGCAGACCGTGAGGAATTGAACGCTACATAGGCAATTAAACCAAAGACAAAAATGACTGACAGCTGGACATATGGATAGTAACTCAGCTGAATAAGTAGGTCTGAATTCCGATAGTAAACGTAGTTGTGCCCGGTGATTTCATTATTATCTTTTCTGAAAGTAACCTCAATCGGTTCATGCTCGGCTTCCATTTCTTTCAGCAGCTCCGAAAGGATCCGTATTTTTTCACGTTCCGTTTTTGCCTTTGAAATTTCTTTGATGTTTTTCGAATCAAGCGGAATACCAAATTCGTCAGTTACGATTACAGGAATAGAATTGTTCCTGACGATGATTTCTTCAAAAATGAAAACAAGGTTTTCGCTGTTTTCATTGACCGTATATTCCAACGTGTTCACGTAGAGGTCGATCAGGTTCCTTTCCCTGATTTTCAGGTTCTCTACCACCCTGTTGGTATAATAAATTGATCCGATACTGATCAAAATGGCAACAAAAACCACTGCCCACTTGAGATTGGAATTATCCTTATAAAACTCAAGGGTAGTGGCTTCTTTAAGAGGATACTGCATTCAGAACTTGCTTTGTCGATTACGGAAAGCTAAGATAAGAGAAATTCAAGCAGTAATTGCGCCGTTAGTTTTTCATCATAAACCATTTGGCCATCACCTTATAGTTTACTTTGGTGCCATGCATCAAAATACCAACCCGGTAGATTCTGCTGGCAAACCAAACTGTGAATAGAAAGCCTCCTATCAGTAAAGCAATGGAAAGAAGCTGCTGCCAAAGAGGTACGCCAAACGGAATTCTCATCATCATTACCACGGGTGAGGAAAAAGGAATCATTGACATCCAGAAGGCCAGCGAGCCGTCAGGTTCGTTGAGCACAGCACCCAGTGAAACAATGGAAAGAATCAGTGGAAGCGTAACAGGTAGCATAAACTGCTGAGAATCAACCTCTGAGTCTACTGCAGAGCCCACGGCAGCAAAAAGACTGCCGTAAAGAAGAAAGCCTCCTAGAAAATAAATCAAGAAGCAGATAAGCACCTCAGGAATATTGATCGAGTTAATGGCTGTCATGATTTTGGCAAACTCATTGGGGTTAGAAGCTGCCTGCATGTCGGCCATGCCTGGGGCATTGGCCATGTTATTGGCGGCCTGTGGCTCGAAGCCAAATACGCTGCTGAGTACGGTGGTAATGGTAAATGTCAAGAGCGTCCATAGTAAAAACTGGGTAAGCCCCACCGCACCTACGCCAATTATTTTTCCCATCATCAGCTGGAATGGTTTCACCGAGCTGATAATGATCTCGATGATTCTGCTGGTTTTTTCTTCGATAATGCCCCGCATAATTTGAGCGCCAAAAAAGAAGATGAAGAAGTAAATCAACAGAGAGGATATATACCCGATGCCAGTGGCTGCTATCGAGCTACTTTCCTGCTCGCCCTGGTCGGTAAGGCTTATGGTTGCGATCTTAACATTGGCTTTCAGGTTGTCAAGTACTTCTTGATTGAGGCCCGACTCCTCGAGTTTCATTTTTTCAATTTTTTGGCGAATCCCACGTTCCACGTCGCCAATAACACTAAGACTTGGTTTTGACGTGGAGTAAAATTGAATGCCCGAGGGGTCTTGGATGTTAATAGCGGGAATATAAAGGAACCCGTAGTAGTCGCTCCCTTTTAAAGACTCTTTCAGCGACTCGGGGTCTTCGCTGACAAACTCATATTTGATTTCATCAGTGTCGGTCAGCACGCTTTCAAACAGATGGGACTCATCGAGTACTTCGATCACTTTTTCCTCTCCTTCGCGGGTAGCCAGCCAGGTTGGCACAATGATAATGAGCGCGAAAAGCAAGGGCCCTACGATGGTCATGATCAGGAACGACTTCTTGCGAACCCGGGTAATATATTCTCTTGCGATGATCAGGGATATCTTATTCATGGCCGCCCTCCTTCACTTTTTGGATAAAAATTTCATTCATGCTCGGTACTTTTTCAACAAACTCATGCACCTCTACCTGACTAATCAGGGCTTTTAGCAGATCGTTGGGCCCAAGGGCCGACTTGATCTGAATCGTCGAGTGAAAGGCCCCTTCTTCCTCTTTAGAACTAATGAGGTCAAAGTCGGCGGGCAGTGCACTGACGCTGCCGTGATGAAGCACATTATATGTGTTGGATTTGTAGGCTTCCTTAATATCTTTCTTTGCTCCCTCTAGGATCTTCTTTGATTTATTGATCAGGGCGATATGGTCACAGAGTTCTTCTACTGACTCCATTCGGTGAGTAGAGAAGATGATGGTGATTCCTTTTTTCTTCATTTCCAGGATCTCGTCCCGGATCAGATTGGCATTGACAGGGTCAAATCCAGAAAAAGGCTCGTCAAGGATAATAAGCGAAGGCTCGTGCAAGACAGTGGCAATAAATTGGATCTTTTGCGCCATACCCTTCGAAAGGTCTTCAACATTTTTCCCCCACCAGCTGATGATGTCAAATTTTTCCATCCAGGCCTTTATTTTTTTGGTGGCCTCTGATTTACTCATTCCTTTGAGCTGAGCCAGGTATTGAAGCTGCTCGCCGACTTTCATTTTTTTATAGAGCCCACGTTCCTCAGGTAGGTACCCAATTCGGTGAACGTCTTCAATTTCCAGCGGTCGGCCATGAAACATGACCTTGCCCTGGTCGGCCATAAGTATTTGAGTAATGATGCGGATGAGGGTGGTTTTCCCCGCCCCATTGGGCCCAAGCAAGCCAAAAATGGTGTTCTCAGGAATAGAGATGCTTACATCGTCTAGCGCTTTAAAGTCACCAAAGTTTTTGTAAATGCCTTCAGTTACGAGAATGTTCAAAGTGAGTAGTAGTTTGGGTTGACTGATTGGATTTCGTCAGTATTAGTGATGAAACTACACTGTTTATTACAAAAAGGGAAACGAAAAATTGGCTGTTTAGAAAGTTAACGATGATTTAATTATCCGAAGGGAATTAACGGGAATATTCTTGGTGTGACGCTTTTAGTTATTTAACTACATCGTTTTTACCTTTTGGAAAATAAGTGAACGATGATGTAAAAGTATTTTTTTAGATTTAGTGACAATACCTAACACATACCTCATGACGTTTTTAAAAAGCCTTCAATGGCAGGCAATTCTATCAATCATCGGTTTACTCCTTTTTTCTCAATGCAGTGATAAAAAGCAGGTAGCTGAAAAAACCATTGACCCCAAAGTCGAAAAATTAAAGTTACTTCCCGGTTTTGAAGGCGAGCATTTATACAGCCCTTCTGAAAATGACAAAGGTTCATGGGTAGCAATGACTTTTGACGACCAGGGAAGAATGATCACTTCGGATCAGTATGGTTCGCTTTACCGCTTGCAAGTACCCGCCAGAGGTTCCAGCGATGTGCTTGGCGTTGAAGAGTTGAAGGTTGGTCCGGCTGCTTCGCCTGGTGATACGACTGCCGGAAAACTAGGCATGGGTTATGCCCAGGGGCTTTTGTACGCTTTCAACAGCCTTTACGTGATGGTTAACCACTGGGGCAATGACGAGTTTGAAAAAACCAGTGGCCTATATCGCCTTCAAGACATGGACGGTGACGATCAGTTTGAAAAAATTACGTTGATAAAATTGCTCAATGGAGCAGGAGAACATGGACCGCATAGTGTGGTGCTGGCACCTGACGGTAAGTCCATATTTGTTGTTGCCGGCAACCATACCGATGCGCCTGAAATGGACGCTTACTGGTACCCAAAAGTATGGCAGCAGGACAATCTTTTTCCTTTAATAAAAGATCCCAGAGGCCATGCCAACGACCGCATGGCACCAGGAGGCTGGATAGCGAAGATCAATCCGGAAGGCACTAATTGGGAAATGGTGAGTGCTGGCTATCGTAATCCGTTCGATATTGCGTTCAACGAGCAAGGAGAGCTTTTTACCTACGATTCTGACATGGAATGGGATTTTGGTATGCCCTGGTACCGCCCTACCAGAATTTGCCACGTAACCAGCGGAAGTGAATACGGTTGGCGCACCGGCAATAGCAAATGGTCGCCCGACTATCCAGACAATTTGTCGCCAGTGATCAATATTGGCCAGGGTTCACCCACCAACCTCATCCACGGAAAAAATGCTAAGTTTCCGTCTAAGTACCAGAAAGCACTGTTTGCTTCCGACTGGAGCTTCGGCATCATTTACGCGATTTTCCTGAACCCCGACGGAGCGTCTTTCACCGCTGAGCCACAGGAATTCCTTTCCGGTGTTCCATTGCCGCTGACCGACGGCATCTTTGGCCCTGATGGTTCGTTGTATTTCCTTACTGGCGGAAGAAGGTTGCAATCTGACTTGTATCGGGTGAGTTATACAGGCGATGAGTCCGTTGCAGCCCCTGCTGTTGCACCTGGAACCGAAGCTGCCGAAATCAGAAAACAATTGGAAGCGTATCATAGCGATCCTCAGGATGGCGCCATTGAGTTTGCCTGGCCGTATTTGAGCCATGCGGACCGCTTTGTTCGCTTTGCCGCTAGAATCGCCGTGGAACATCAGCCGGTAGCCCAGTGGCAGGCCAAGGCTTTGGCAGAAAAGCAGCCTGTTGCGCTTACCCAGGCGATGATTGCTTTGTCTCGCCATGGGGACAAAAGCCAAAATAATGCTGCCCTGAATGCTCTTGTGGGCATTGACTACACAGCTCTCACTGAAATGCAGCAAGTCGATCTTTTGCGTGCCATTGAACTGGTGATAGCACGAATGGGAGCGCCTACAGGTCAAATAAAGACACAAGTAGCTGCTTATTTGAACGAATCATTCCCTGCAAGTTCCAATAAGTTAAATCGGGGCATCAGCAAGCTCTTGGTATATCTCGACGATGCAAAGGGAACCGAGAAAACACTGGCGATGCTCGACAATGCTAAAGACGATCCAGGGGAAAAGACGGCCAGTGCCTCTTCAGACCTGATTTTGAGGAACCCGCAGTATGGGATGGACATCGCCAGCATGCTTTCGAAAGTGCCACCGGCGCAGCAAACCTACCTGGCCACTGTATTGAGTGCTGCCAAAACGGGTTGGAGCCCAGAGTTGTCCGAAAAATATTTCACTTGGTTCAATAAAGCTTTTGGCTACAAAGGAGGCGTGAGCTATGTGGGCTTTATCAACAAGGCGAGGCAGGCAGCATTGACAAACGTACCTCAAGACAAAGTGACATATTACGACAAACTATCGGGTGGAGACCTACTGACTAACAATGGCAATGACCTGGCAAATAATGCCCCTTCACCAAAAGGCCCCGGACGGCAATGGACTGTGGAGGAAGCGCTTCCACTTGTAGAGGGAGATTCGAGCACCAGGAATTTTCTGCAAGGCAAGAATATGTTTGCCGCTACCCGCTGCGTATCGTGCCATGCCATGCAAGGGGAAGGTGGTGGTATTGGACCTGACCTGACCCAGCTGGGAACAAGGTTTTCTAAGAAAGACATGCTGGAAGCGATTATCGACCCCAACAAGGTAGTGTCTGACCAGTATGCCTCAACAGTGTTTACTATGAAAGACGGCAGCTCCATTGTTGGGCGATTAACGAATGAAACAGATGATACTTATACCATTTTCCAAAACCCATTTGCTCCTGAGGTCACTCGCACTATTTCCAAAAGTGAAGTGGTGAGCACCAAGTACTCCTATATTTCTCTCATGTTTCCCGGACTGGTTAACAGGCTGAATGAGGAAGAACTTAAGGACCTGCTGGCTTATTTGATGGCTGGTGGCAATGAAGGGAATGAGGTGTTTCAGGGAGGGGAGTGACACCAATTACTGCGCTGACTGTTAATTAGTTAATTGGTTGTCAATTGAAATTAATGAAAGTAGAGCCTGTGAGGATTCCTTCACAGGCTTTTGTTTTGACCTGGCAGGAGGATTGAACCGCAATGATCATCTCCCGGAACCTCGCAGTTCAACGATGTATTGCGTGATGTTTGGAAAGTGACAAACAAAAAGAGCCAGACTTTCGCCCAGCTCTTGTTTCAGCAGAGGAGGAGGGATTCGAATCGCAACGGCGAACCGCCCCATAACCTCGCAGTTCAACGATGTATTGTGTGATGTTTGGAAAGCTACAAACAAAAAGAGCCAGACTTTCGCCTAGCTCTTGTTTCAGCAGAGGAGGAGGGATTCGAACCCCCGGAACCTCGCAGTTCAACGGTTTTCAAGACCGCCGCATTCGACCGCTCTGCCACTCCTCTGTTTGCCGTTCTTCAAACGGATTGCAAATGTAGTGGTTTGGGTGATATATGCCAATAGGGAAGAAGAAAAAAAGTAGTTGGTGATCAGTAAGTGGTAAATAGTAGAGATACGCATCACTTTTTACACTTCAAATCTTCCTACTCGCCGTATGCTAAGCACCTCACCGATTAGTGATTACTTCTTACTACTTACATTATACCATCTTCAAAAATACCCCTCCAGCAACTTCCCCATCACCTCAGGCATCCGCATGGGCTTGCCTGTTTTCATATTGATAAACACCAGCGTCGTTTCTCCCCGATTGATTAGCTTGCCTTCTTCATTGAAAATTTCGTATTGGAATAAAATCTTCAGGGTAGGCAATTTGGGGATCACTACCTTAATGGTCAGCAGTTCGTCGTAGCGGGCGGGCAAGAGGTACCAGGTGTGCAGTTCTAGTACCGGCAGCATCACGCCCATTTCTTCGAGTTTTTTGTAGGAGAATCCCAACGAACGAATACATTCTACCCGCGCCACCTCATAGTAAGCTGCATAATTGCCATAGTAGGCATAGCCCATTTGGTCGGTTTCAGCGTATCGTACTCTTACCTGGGTTTCGTGGGTATACATCCTATCTAAATATTTTGGCTTTATTCAACGCATTTTGAAAGCGACGGGCGTTTTCATTGTGATCCACCAGGTTGGTAGCAAAGGCATGGTTACCTGAAAAGTCTTCTTTTGCGCACATGTACAGGTACTTGTGCTTTTCATAGTTTAGCACCGCATCAATATTCTGTATGGTCGGCATGTTGATAGGGCCTGGAGGCAAGCCAGCTTTGCGATAGGTATTGTAGGGCGAATCTATCTCAAGGTCTTTGATCAATAGTCGCTGTATGGCGAAGTCACCAATGGCAAATTTGACGGTGGGATCAGCTTGTAGTGGCATGCCTTGTTTTAACCTGTTAAGATAAAGCCCGGCGATGGTTGCACTTTCTTCTTTTTTTATCGTTTCCGCCTGTACAATGGAGGCCAGCGTCGAAATTTGTATGGGCGTCATACCCAATGCCTCGGCTTTCTCTTTTCTCTGATCACTCCAAAACCTGGTGTACTCGTCCTTCATTCGATCCAAAAAGGCCTTCCCGGTAATGGTCCAGTACACTTCATAAGTATTGGGAATGAACATGCTGATAAAGGTCTGCTTAGTAAAACCATAGGCTTCAGCTACTGAGTCGTTGAGTAGAAGGGCTTCAAGTTCTTGCTCTGACATCATCAAGTTTTTACTAAGTTTTTCCGGGAGCTCACTCATCAGGCGAATATTGCTGAATGTGATGTCAACCGGCACCTGCAAGCCGGCACGCAGCATTCTGATCGCATCAATATTGCTCATGTCCTCCCGAATGATATAATACCCAGGTTTCACAGCCTCGTCATAACTCATTAATTTTGCAAGGAAGCTAAAAGAGACCAAATCGGTCACATAGCCGTTGTCGTACAAAGAGTTTTGTACATCTTTGAAAGTAGCCCCTTTTTCTATGATAAATGGCTTATCTCCGTCTGTCTCTGTTAAAAAATTGGGTGTGAAAAGCACCTGATAGCCATAAAATGCGAAGGAAGATACCAGTGTGGAAAACACCACAATTGCTCCAACCAGTATATTGCGTTTTGTCATACCTGTTCAACTTCAGTTAAATTAGCGGGATCAAAGTTTAGAGTATTTAACAGGATTTGGAATTTTTTGATGCAAAAAGATTCTTTTAGGAGTCAAAAACGTTGTTGAAGTAAGTAAAGAGGGATTTATATGAGCGCAGAATTAATAAAAATATACCCAGACAATCCTGATATGAGGAAGATTGATCAGGTGGTTAGTATTTTGAGGGATGGAGGAGTAATTATCTACCCCACGGATACTGTATATGGCATAGGTTGCGATATTTTTAATCAGAAAGCCATTGAGAAAATTCTAAGGATAAAGGGTCTCAAAATGAAAAATGCGAACCTTTCTTTCATTTGTTACGACCTCAGCCACATTGCTGAATATACCCGTCATTTGACCACGCCGGTATTTAAAGTCATGAAAAAGGCCCTTCCCGGCCCATTCACTTTTATCCTCGAGGCAAGCAGTCGGGTACCCAAAATTCTGCACGCCAATAAAAAGACGGTAGGTATCAGGGTGCCAGATCATAATATACCCAGGGAAATTGTGAACGTTTTAGGCAACCCTATCATTACAACTTCCATCCGCGACGAGGATGAAGTAGTGGAGTATTCCACCGATCCCGGGCTCATTTACGAGAAGTACGAAGATTTAGTCGACGCAGTCATCGATGGTGGATATGGAAATAATGTGCCCAGCACAATTGTGAATTGTGTGGATGATGAGTTTGAGGTGATCAGAGAAGGGCTGGGAGACATAAGCCAATATATATAGTGGGAGAGAAAAGGATAGTTGTTTGTGAATTCCCGCTGCTTCCGTGTATTGAGTTTTTCGCTCTTTGGGATGCCTGCGATCAAGTGATTTTCGATGTACATGAACATTATGTAAAGCAATCGTATCGTAACCGCTGCATCATCCTTGGTGCCAATGGTGCCTTGCCATTGATAGTGCCCATCAGGCATGTTGCTCCGAAGATGCCTTTTTTGGAAGTGAAGATCGACAACAGCATTCGGTGGCAACGGCCATTTTGGAAAAGCGTTCTTTCTGCCTACAACAAGTCGCCGTTCTTTGAGTATTTCGCAGAAGATTTTGAATTGGCCATTTTAGAGCCTACTGAGAAACTAATCGACTTTAATGCTCGACTGCTGTCATTATGTCTGAAATGCGCCGGACTGTCAGATAAATTTTCTCAGTCAGAAAAATATTTATTGCCGAAAGATTTTGATTTTACCGATTTGAGGTCGAAAATTAGCCCTAAGAGTGCTTTAGGGGAAACAACACACTTCCGGCCTGCCGAATATCAGCAAAACTTTGGCAGCGAATTTGTCCCTAACCTCTCCATTCTCGATTTGATCTTTTGTGAGGGCCCGAATGCGGGTCAGATAATTAAGAAGTCCTCAGTAGCGTGGCCCTTTTGAGTAGCAGAATTGCAAAGTGAACATTTGAGGGAAGGCTGGTGTTAAATAGATTCAAATCGACCATCAATTAGTAGTAATTGCGCTACTAAAAATTTATTTTTACTCTAATACAGGATATACCATTTTATGGAAGCAAAATTTTCTAATAGAGTCAAGGAGGTAATTTCTCTTAGCAGAGAAGAGGCACTTCGTCTCGGACACGACTATATAGGCACGGAACATCTGTTGTTAGGAATGATAAGAGAAGGCGAAGGTGTGGCTGTTGGCTTGCTGAAAAAGCTGGGCGTTTCTCTTGAGGAGCTAAGGTCGGCTTTGGAGCAAGCAACAAAAGGCACTGCTACTAGCAACGTAAAGAACCTCGCTAATATTCCTTTGACAAGGCAGTCGGAAAAGGTGTTGAAAATCACCTATCTCGAAGCCAAGATATTTAAAAGCCAACTTATTGGCACAGAGCACTTATTGCTTTCGATCCTTAGAGATGAAGACAATATAGCGACTCAAATTCTTGAGAAGTTTGACGTAACATACGAAGTCGTGAAAGAGCTATTGGAATATCAAACCGAAAACCCGTTGGCCTCGTCGGATACCGACGACACCGACGATGACTCCTCTTCAAGAATATTTGGTAGCGGTGGTGGTGGATCTTCAGGTAGAGGAGAAGCTGGCGCAGCTAAAGGCGGCGAAAAATCCAGGACACCTGTGCTTGATAATTTTGGCCGAGACCTTACCAAAATGGCGGAGGATGATAAGCTCGACCCAATTGTTGGTCGGGAAAAAGAAATTGAGCGGGTTGCTCAGATTCTTAGTCGTCGCAAAAAGAATAACCCTATCCTGATCGGTGAGCCTGGTGTTGGTAAAACTGCCATTGCCGAAGGTCTTGCACTGAGGATTGTGCAGAAGAAAGTGTCGCGGGTGCTTTTCAATAAGAGAGTAGTAACACTTGATCTTGCTTCTTTGGTGGCTGGCACAAAGTACCGTGGCCAGTTCGAAGAGCGTATGAAGGCGGTTATGAATGAAATTGAGAAATCACCGGATGTAATTCTTTTCATTGACGAACTACACACTATTGTAGGGGCAGGTGGTGCATCTGGCTCGCTGGATGCTTCCAATATGTTCAAGCCGGCTTTGGCTCGTGGCGAAATACAATGTATTGGTGCTACCACGCTAGATGAGTACCGTCAGTACATTGAGAAAGACGGTGCCCTGGCACGTCGTTTCCAGGTTGTAATGGTAGATGCCACTACTCCGGAAGAAACGATACAGATATTGAACAATATCAAAGACAAGTATGAGTCACATCACCATGTGAACTACACACCGGAGGCAATCCAATCTTGTGTGACATTGTCTGATAGATATATTAGCGACAGGTTCCTGCCCGACAAAGCGATCGATGTTTTGGATGAAGCTGGTGCACGTGTGCACATCAATAATATTCATGTTCCGGAAGACATCGTTCAATTGGAAGAGCGAATTGAAGATGTAAAGAAGGAAAAGAACCGGGTGGTGAAAAGCCAGAAATATGAAGAGGCTGCTCAACTTAGAGATAAGGAGAAGAAGCTGATCGAAGAACTGGAGAATGCTAAAACCCGTTGGGAAGAGGAAACCAAGTCGAAGCGCTATGCTGTTGACGAGGAAAGTGTAGCCGAAGTAATTGCGATGATGACCGGCATTCCGGCAAGTAGGGTCGCACAGAAGGAGGGCAACAAGCTGCTGAAAATGGGCGAAGAGCTTGCTGGTAAAGTAGTTGGCCAGGAAGAGGCGATCAAGAAACTTGTCAGGTCTATTCAGCGTACCAGAGTGGGCTTGAAAGATCCAAAAAAGCCAATTGGTTCGTTTGTTTTCCTTGGACCTACTGGGGTTGGAAAAACAGAATTGGCCAAAGTACTTTCTACTTACCTTTTCGATAAAGACGATTCTTTGGTGCGCATCGATATGAGTGAATACATGGAGAAATTCTCTGTGTCAAGACTTGTGGGAGCGCCTCCGGGATACGTGGGTTATGAAGAGGGTGGTCAGCTGACTGAGAAAGTACGCAGGAAGCCTTATTCTGTGGTGTTGCTTGATGAGATTGAGAAAGCACACCCGGATGTGTTCAATATATTGCTTCAGGTGCTTGATGATGGCATTCTAACCGATGGACTTGGAAGAAGAGTGGATTTCAGGAACACAATTATCATCATGACTTCCAATATTGGTGTGCGTGATTTGAAGGATTTTGGAGCAGGAATTGGTTTTGCCACACAGTCAAGGCAGAATAGCATGGATGAGATGATGAAATCAACCATCCAGAGTGCTTTGAAAAAGACCTTTAGCCCGGAATTTCTGAACAGGTTGGATGATATCATCATCTTCAATAGCCTTGAAAGGGAGCATATTCACAAGATCATTGATATCACACTTGGTAAGCTATTCAAAAGAATTACTGACCTTGGTTATCAGGTAGAGCTGACTGATAAGGCAAAAGATTTCTTGTCGGACAAAGGATATGATCCACAATACGGAGCGAGGCCTTTGAACAGAGCTATTCAGAAATACCTTGAAGACCCAGTTGCAGAGGAAATTCTTAGAGGAGAAATTGAGGAGGGTGACGTGATCCTTGCTGATCATGTAACGGATGCCGATCAGTTGGTGATTTCTTTGAAGAAAAAGAAAGTGAAAAAAGAAAAGAAAGAGTAGTGAAAGCTACTTTCGACGAAAAGCTGAGCCAGAAAGTAATTTCTGGCTTTTCTTTTTTGTGTCAGACCTTATTTTCTAGTAAACCACCAATTGATTAGGCTACAAAGGTTTTTGAAAACAGCATAGAAAGTCTCTAATCCCAGTTCAAGGTGTGGCTTTAGTAACTGCCTGAATATTTTCTGGTGAACCACTCGCCCGAAAGAAGTAGCAGCAGCAATGCAAATATCCACCACAGGTGGATGATGGGGAGATAGTTTTCTGAGCTGTAGATCCTACCTTTTGGTTCCATATTCGTCAGGTCTGCTGTCAATTCTTCGAGTTCTTCCGACGAATAAAACTTAGCGCCTGTACTTGATGCAAGCTCTCTTAATACATTGAAGTCAGCTGTTAGTTGCAAGTTTTCGAGGTCAAGCTTTCTAATGGTAAATTGACCCGTGGCTAACTCTCTCCTTCCGTTTACCTGAGCAGCGGCTTCGAATTTATATATACCATCCTTCAGACTATTGAGTCTGAAACGTGTATTTCCGGGAGCTGTTGAATAATTGTACGTGTTGATACTTCCGTCTGCATAGGTAAGCTTCAGGTCGACCTCAGTTCCAAAAATGGGCTCGAACACATCGTTGTATGTTTCGGTTTGGAAAATGATTTGTTCGTTGTCAAAAAATTCTGCCTTGGTCGTGTATACCCTGAATTTCCTCTTGTCTTCCTTAGAGCTTAGGTATTGTACGGTTTTCAGTACCAGGTTATCGAAGGCCTGGTAATTGTCTGTTCGGGAAAACTCCTGCATCCGCCATTGCCATATGCCTTCGCCAAGGGTAACCGCTTGTTTAGGGAGCTGATTTTGAGAGAAAAACCATAAAGGTCTTGGTGTGGTGATGGCTCCAACCTTTTGGAAAAGAGCCACAGCAACTCCTCCACTTAATTGATAGTCTCCATAGGGCACTGTAACAGGTGTGTAGTAGGAATTGAGAATGCCTTTCCACTCGTCTTCAAAACTGAAGAGTTGGAAGGCTTCGTTATAAGCCGGCCTTACCTGGTCCGATTCGTTTCTACTCCTGGTGATTTTAAAGAGCTGACTTTGGTTGCTGGCTTCTTCCCACATGGTGCCACTTCCTAAAATATACCAGGCGCTCATGCTCTCTTTATTGACGCGTTCCAAAAGTGCAGTTAACCTTCGCTGCCTCTCAAAAGGGGAAATGAAAATGACCAAATCAAATACCTCGGTTGGCAGTTCTTTGTCAACCGTAGGAATGTAGGTGGTCACTTCATAGTTTTCATTCTTGGAAATAGCCGCTTTCAATGCCTTAATGTCAGGGTGAGGCGCTCCCGACGCAATCAAAATTTTCTCTTTGCCTTCTACAATGTCGATATAAATATCCTGTCGATTATTGGAAACGATCGTTTCCTCAATGTGATTTTCTACCTCTACGATGTAGTGCTGCAAACCTTTCTGTTCAGCAGGGATTTTAAAATCGGCAGTCAGCAATTCGTTGCTGTTTCTTATTTGTAAAAGCTGGCTGCCAACAATTTCCCCAGCCTTGAGCACTTTCACCTCTATTTCACCCGTGCCTATGCCCTGGTTAATGATTTCTGCTCTAACAGGAAAAAGATTGCCCTGGTAGGCAATCTTATTGTACTGTACGTTATTCAGGATAAGGTCTTTTACCGGTATAGTATCTCCAATTCCAAGGGTAAAAACCTTATTAACGAAATTGAGGTACTGAGGCGCCATGCCCTGATTATAAATCCCGTCAGACACAATAAGGGCGCCAGCAAATGCTTTTCCTTCGAATTCGGTTTGCCATTCTCTCATAAGCGACGACAGGTTCGTCGTTTTCACGTCGAATGAGGTACTTTCAAAGCTTGTCAGGTCTTCATTAGTAAGGGTTCTCTTTTCAACGGTAATGTCCTTTGCAGCCAGCGACGACGATAGTCCGTCCAGCTGCTTTGTTATTGTTGACAATGAGGTAGAGTCGATCCCTCCGATTACCGAAGTGGAGTTGTCGATGGCGATGACAAATATTGGTTTTTCTACCTGATTGAGCACAAGTCGTAGAAATGGACTCAACAACAACGCTGACAGGCAGCTGATGACGATAAACCGAACACCAAAAAGGATCCAGTTGGTTGTGCGTGGCCAGGTAGATTTTTTTTGATAAAGCAAAAACGCATAGACAAGACCCACAGCACAGCACGCCAAAATCCACCAGGGCGAATGTTCGAATAGTAAATTATTGTTTTCGGTCATTTGGCTTTTTAAGACACAACAATCATAACGCAGTGAACCGCAAAAAGGTCAGGGAAGATAGGCTAAATTTGGTAAGCGGTATGTTGGCTTGTGTTAATCGGTAATCGGCGCTGAATGACCGGTGAGGTCCTTGGCCGATTACCAATTTTAATTTTTATGTCAGTAAGCCACCGTCTACCTGTAGCACCTGGCCGGTAATGTATGTAGACATGTCAGAAGCAAGGAATATGCAGGCATTGGCTACGTCTTCCGGTTGGCCGCCACGCTTCAGGGGAATGGCATCTCTCCACGACTGTACCACTTTTTCGTCAAGCACTTCGGTCATCTCGGTTTCAATAAACCCTGGCGCTATGGCATTTGATCTGATGTTTCGTGAGCCAAACTCCAGTGCCACCGATTTAGTGAAGCCAATAATGCCAGCTTTCGACGCTGCATAGTTGGCCTGTCCAGCGTTGCCCTTGAGTCCGACGATGGATGTCATGTTGATGATACTGCCGCTTTTTTGCTTCAAAAATGGCTTCGTCGCTGCTTTTACCGTGTTAAAACATGACTTCAAGTTCACCTGAATCACTCTGTCAAATTGCTCTTCGCTCATTCGCATAAGCAGGGTGTCGGCTGTGATTCCGGCATTGTTCACCAGCACATCTAGTCTTCCGAAGTCGGCAACTACAGCGGTGATTAATTCTTCAGCCGCCTGGAAATTGCTTGCATCAGATCGGTAGCCTTTGGCTTTCACTCCTTTGGCAGCTAATTCTTTTTCCAGCGCTTCCCCTTTTTCAACGCTCGATAAATAAGTGAATGCCACACTGGCTCCCTGTTCAGCAAATGCCATGGCAATTGATTTACCAATGCCCTTCGAAGCTCCTGTAACCAGGGCAATTTTTCCTTCCAATAGTTTCATTCGTCAAAGTTGTTTAAATCTATTCGAACCTACCCTCCTTTAAAGTGGTTCTACTGAATGTATCCTTGTCTGATATGTACGACAAGATTACTTTATCAATCATGCAAAGTCGAAATAAGCATATTAGCCTCTCTTATACAAATCATAGCAAGGAGGACGTATAGGAAAGAAAAGAGGATGTGTAAGGGAAATTTTTTTCTCCAGCCAAACGGTTTAAATTTGCCGCCGGACTTTATTTTAAAATAGACATAAACATATTCAAATGGCTACGAAATACGATTTGATTGTAATTGGGAGTGGACCCGGAGGCTATGTGGCCGCTATCAGGGCTTCTCAACTGGGAATGAAAGTAGGAGTGGTAGAACGTGATGAATTAGGCGGGATTTGCCTCAATTGGGGCTGTATACCAACCAAAGCATTGCTCAAAAGTGCGCAGGTATTTGAATATATCCATCATGCATCAGACTACGGCATCTCAGTAAAAGGTGCTGAGGCTGATTTTGGTGGCATGGTGAAGAGAAGCCGTGACGTAGCCAACGGCATGAGCAAAGGCATTCAATTCCTCTTCAAGAAAAATAAAATCGATCATATCGAAGGCTTTGGTAAACTGAAGAAGAATAAGACCGTGGAAGTGACGTCCAAGGATGGCAAGAAGACTGACTACCAGGCTGATCACATCATTGTAGCAACAGGTGGTCGTTCACGTGAGTTGCCTGCATTGCCTATCGACAATGAAAAAATTATTGGTTATAGAAAAGCCATGACCCTGGACAAGAAGCCGGAAAGCATGGTAGTGGTAGGGTCAGGCGCTATAGGTGTTGAGTTTGCGTATTTCTACAAGTCAATTGGCGTAGATGTCACAATCGTCGAATTCTTACCAAATATTGTTCCTTTGGAAGACGAGGAAGTATCTAAGCAGCTGGAGCGAATCTTCAAGAAAGCTGGTATGACGATCATGACCAACTCTGAAGTAACCAAAGTAGACACCAAAGGCAAGAAGTGTAAAGTAACTGTGAAGACTCAGAAAGGTGAAGAAAACCTGGAGTGCGACGTGGTGCTTTCTGCTGTTGGTATTTCAACAAACCTGGAAGGTATTGGCCTTGAAGATGTTGGTGTGGCTACAGATCGGGGAAAAGTGCTGGTAGACGATTATTATAAAACGAACATCCCAGGCGTGTATGCTATCGGCGATATTGTAAAAGGTCAGGCCCTTGCGCACGTAGCGTCTGCTGAAGGAATTATCTGTGTAGAGAAAATCGCGGGACATCATCCTGAACCGTTGAATTACAACAACATCCCAGGCTGTACTTATTGCTCTCCAGAGGTGGCGTCTGTTGGCTACACGGAAAAGGCAGCAAAAGAAGCAGGCTACAAGTTAAAAATTGGTAAGTTTCCATTCTCAGCATCCGGCAAGGCGAAAGCAGCTGGTGCATCCGACGGATTTGTGAAGTTGATCTTTGATGCTAAATATGGCGAGCTCCTTGGCGCTCATATGATAGGTGCCAATGTTACAGAGATGATAGCTGAGCTAGTGACTGCCCGTAAGCTTGAAACGACAGGGCATGAGCTTATCAAAGCGGTTCATCCACACCCGACAATGTCGGAAGCAGTGATGGAAGCTGCCGCCGCCGCTTACGATGAGGTGATTCACCTGTAAGCAGTAGTAGCTAATTGAGTGGAAAAACCGTCTATATCATCCCAGAGGAAGAGTTGGTCCGTAGAATTCAAGAAAAGGATAGACTCGCATTTGAGTACTTGTACGACAGGTACTCAAATGCTGTTTATGGGGTAGTGTATCGGGTGGTGAAAAGTGAAGAAGTGGCTGCTGAAGTCCTTAATGATGCCTTTTTAAGGTATTGGGAGAAATCAACCAGTTATGACTTTTCCAAAGGCAGGTTATATACCTGGATGATCAACATTGCCAGGAACCTGGCAATAGATAAAACCCGTTCCAAAGAATATTCTCAATCAGGTAAAACCGATTCGGTAGATTCCTTCGTATATACAGAGGCAGGCCTGCCATCGCAAGAAATGAAAATTGACGGCATTGGTATAAAAGAGCTGCTCGGCAAGCTGAAACCTGATCAGGCTGAGATTGTCGACTTGATGTATTTTCAGGGATATACTCAATCGGAAATTGAGGAGAAGTTTAATATACCCCTTGGTACGGTGAAAACCAGGCTAAGGGCTGGAATGACTCTATTAAGAAAACTTTTAAACGTTGACAAGTAAAGAATTCATCGAATCTGGGATACTGGAACTGTACGTTCTGGACACGCTTTCTGATGCCGAGAAAGCGGAAGTGGAGCATATGTGTGCTAAGCACCCGGAGGTGATGGATGAATTGACAGCGGTTGAAGAAGCAATGGAGCAAATGGATATGGAACTTGGTATCGCCACTCCTGCTGCTGTTAAACAAAAATTATTCGATGCTCTTCCTGCCGCTAAGCCACATGGAAAGCAAGTGACACTTTCATCGACGCAAGAAACAAAAGGTAGCTGGATGATGGCCGCTAGCGTGACTTTTGCCATCCTATCTTTTGCAGCGGCGGTATTTTATTTCCAAAAGTACAACAACATGAGTGGTGAGTACGAAGCCTTGGTGGCGCAGAATACCATGACGGCCCAGGAGCTGAACCAGGTCAAGAATTCTCTTGATCAAAATGAGCAACTGCTGGCAATTGCGACCGATGAAAGCACACGAAGAGTACCTTTGAATGCTACCCAGGAAGGCTCCAACCTTCAGTTGTTCGTTTACTGGAACGCTTCATCGGAAGAAGTATACCTTGACATTGGTAACTTAGGAACTCCTGGCAACCAGCAGGATTACCAACTTTGGGCCATTGTGGAAGGCCAGCCAGTAAGCATGGGGGTTGTCGACTTTTCTAACCCCAGCAGTTTGCAGAAGATGAGCCCTGTAAGTGGCGCTGTGGCATTTGCTATAACTCTTGAGCCAAAGGGGGGGCGTGCCACACCAACACTTGAAAACATGGTGGTTCTAGGGCAAGTCACGACTTGAATTTAGCAACCGCTAAATCCAAAACTACTTTTTAATTCGTACATGTTAGTAATACTCCGGATCCGACCTGGAAGAGTATTTCTTATTGGCTATTTGGCTTCGGCTGAACATCAATTGAAAGTAGCGTCTTAAAACAAGAAGCACTTTTAAAAGCTGATACCATAGGTTTTTAATGTTTGAAAGTCCTGCTCCTTGAGCGGGACTTTCTTTTTGCACCGTCCGATATCAGACACTTCTGTTTGATAGTGGAATGCGATTTAGGTGCTGTTATTTCATAACCATCACAAAATCAGTAGATTGTCTTTTGGTACAGTCGTTGTCTATAGTGACGGACCAAATAGTAAGTATATGTTCAGAAATATTTTAAAAGTAGCGATTCGTAGCCTCATGAAGCAGAGGTTTTATTCTGTGCTCAATGTATTTGGCCTGGGAGTGGGCCTAGCTGTGTTCATGGTCATTTCTCTTTACATCGATTACCAACTCAGCTATGATGACTTTCATAAAAATGGCGATCGCCTTTATCGAATAGACCAGACTTTTATTTGGGGTGATGCCTATCCAACTTTTGGCTCCACGGGCCCAGGTGTTGCTGGCGCCATACGAACTGACATACCAGGTGTAGAGCAAACGACCCGTATTTATACCATTGGCGATCAGCTAGTGGGCTTAGCAGAACAGTCGAATGCAGTCTCCTACGAGGATAATGGAGTGATAGGGGTTGACTCTACGTTTTTTGAAGTGTTCTCATTTCCAGTAATTGATGGAGATCTGAGTACAGCCCTGGACGAACCTTTTTCAGCTGTCATTACGGAGACCTCGGCTAAAAAATATTTTGGCAAAACTGATGTGATCGGCCAGGTTTTACGGGTGCGTGACGGAAGAAATGAAGACCTGTTCAAAGTAACGGGTGTGGTAGAGGACGTTCCAGCCAACAGCCATTTTTCATTTAATATCCTTGTTTCCATGTCATCCTTTCCGCAAGTGGTGAAAAGAAGCACTACCTGGTTTTGGTCGGGTTTTGTGACATACGCCTTGCTAGAAGAAGGAGCAAATGAGAAAGCTGTAAGCGAGGCTATTTTTGACTTACCAAGCCTCAAAGCAGGAGAAGCTTATGAATCCATAACCTCAAGTGGCAGCGAGTGGCATTTGTACTTGATGCCACTCTCGGATATTTGGCTGCGCTCCGTAAGTTCCCCCAACAGACTTGGGGCCACCAGTAACATTTTATACGTATATGTATTGGCAGCCATCGCAATTATGGTGCTTGTACTCGCAAGTGTAAATTACATGAATATGGCTACCGCCAGGTCGGTTAGCCGGGCGAAAGAGGTAGGAGTGCGCAAGGTAATGGGAGCATTGCAGCCTCACTTGCTACTGCAATTTTTGGCCGAGTCATTTATCCTGGTGTTGATTTCTTCTGCATTGGCCATTGGTTTGGTTGAACTGAGCCTCCCTTACTTCAATGATCTTGCTGCCATTAGTATTTCTACTTTTAGTCTTTTTAATTCTGGAACAAAGCTTCTTGCGCTACTATGTATCATCATTGTGACTGCAATGCTAGCCGGTGCCTACCCTGCTTTTTACATGGCAAGATTTAGCCCCATATCAGCCTTGAGAAAACAAAACAAGGTGGGCAAAGGTGGTAGGGTGCTTCGCGGTGGGCTGGTAGTATTCCAGTTTGCCATTTCAATTTCCCTGGTTGTACTATCATTTATCGTGTATGACCAAATCAGCTATCTCCAGAGCAGAGAGCTAGGCTTTGACAAGACTAATCTTATTATTGTCCCTCAAGTACAAAGGATGGATTCAGTTAGGCGGGTCTCTTTCAGAGATGACCTTAGTGGCCATCCTTCTGTAGCTTCAGTTGGTATGTCGACCTCGGTACCGCCCAATATTTGGGACGGAGACAGTTTTACTGCCGACAATGCCCCCGACAAAGAGCAACCTATCAACTATATGAACGTGAGCAATAACTACCTACAGACCTTAGGAGTAGAAGTGCTTTATGGTCGGGTGTTTGAAGAAGGATTTCAGGCGGATACTAAGAGTGTGGTTTTGAACGAAAATGCCGTCAACGCCCTTGGCTGGCCAAATGACGAGTCGGTGATTGGCAGAAAGCTGGTCTATTGGGAATCCCGATTTAATGTAATTGGGGTGATCAAAGACTTTAATTATTGGACACTGGACAGCCCCATTCAGCCATTGGCAGTGTTTCCTTATGGCGCTCCAATCACCCATCAGAATACCCATTTTTTCTCTGTACGCCTCAAGCCCGAAAACAGTAGTCTGGCAGATGTAAAGGACTTTCTTGTACACCTTAGTTCAAAGTGGGATGATTATGCACCGGGCTTACCGTTTAGCTACCAATTTACAGACGAGATGTTTTTTCAAGCCTTTGAGTTTGAGCAAAGACTGGGGCAACTGTTTTCCATTTTTACTGGTCTGGCGATTGTGATTGCTTGTATAGGGCTACTTGGTTTGGCCGCTTATATGGCCGAAGTGAGAAACAAGGAAATAGGTATCCGAAAAGTGCTTGGGGCCTCCGTGCAACAGCTTGTGATGCTTCTGAGCAGAGACTTTGCCAGGCTAGTCATTATAGCTTTTTTTATCTCAGTGCCTCTTTCCTGGTGGGCAGCTAATTTGTGGTTGCAAAATTACCAGTACAGAACCTCTATTAGCTGGCAGGTATTCGTTTACGCAGGCGTAAGTGCACTGATATTAGCAGTAATCACGGTCAGTTACCAGTCAATAAAATCTGCCATTAGTAACCCGGTTGATGTGCTTCATGAGGAGTAAAAGAAAAAAGTTGCCAATAGGAAAGCCGGCTCCCTCGCTGGCTTTCTTTGTTTTGCGCCGAGCCGACATTTTTCTTAACAACCCTGACCCACAGTTTTGAGTTAAATCTAATTTATATTGCAGAAAAGCATCTATTCTGGCCGATCAATTAGAACATAGCATCCAAATAGTCAACATCGCTGACGAAAAAGTCTTCGAGGGGATCTTTCGTGAATACTATGCTGGCCTGGCATCTTTTGCCCTTAAGTACGTGAAGGATACTGAGGCAGCGGAGGAAATTGTACAAGAGCTCTTCAGCGACATGTGGATCAAAACAGACTTGCTGAAGATAAAAACTTCGATCAAGTCATACCTTTTTGGGGCAGTTAGAAATGCCTGCTTAAATCACATCAAACATCAGAAAGTAGAGCAAAAGTATGTGGACAGGACTCGGTTCACGGCCCAACAAGACGATGCCACTGATTTTCTGGAATTGGATGAGTTGAGGGAGAAAATTGCAGCAGCTTTAGATAAGATACCCGAAAAATGTAGGGAAATATTTGAATTAAACCGATTTGAGGGGAAGCGATACAAGGAAATAGCTGAAGAGCTTAACCTGTCCCTTAAAACTGTGGAGAATCAAATGGGGAAAGCTTTGAAAATAATGAGAGACGAGTTGGGTGAATACCTGCCGGCGATTTTATTATTAATGATTTTGCATGGGGGTAAATGGTAAACTGGTTGTCGAACTAATGAAGCGATGAGTAAGCAAGGTCCACATACGATCACCAATGAGCTGCTGGCAAAATATTTTGCCGGTGAAGCAACTGCCACTGAATCGGCAGCAGTGGAGGCATGGGCGGCCGAGTCAGGTCAAAATGAAGAGATGTTCACTCAGCAGAAGATGCTTTGGGATGACCTTGGAGCAGTAATGTTTGATGACCCAAGCACTCCTATGGCTTTTGATGTCGACGCTGCATGGGCCCATGTGAAAGATGTCAAGGATGCGTCAGTCAACGCATCAAAAAATACAGTAGTTAACTATTCATGGGTCTTTCGTATTGCTGCTTCATTAGTGCTTCTCCTAGGAGTTGGCTATTTCTTGCGTACTTATTTTAGCGAAGTTCCGATGGTAGAGGTAGCGAGCGCTGAACAAATTTTAGACATTGACCTGGAGGATGGATCTCACATCACATTGAATGAAGAAAGCACTATTCTATACCCCAGGGAATTTGCTTCTGATGTAAGGAAGGTAGTGCTAGCTGGTGAAGCATTCTTTGATGTAACACCTGATCCCGAACAACCATTTGTGATTCAGGCAGGACCGACGACGATTAAAGTGCTTGGCACTTCTTTTAACGTGAAGAGCTCTCCGCTGGGTGACACGGTTTCCGTTTTTGTAGCCACAGGAAGGGTGCAGTTTTCTGCCGGAACCGAAGAGGTAATTCTTACACCAGGTGAAAAGGCCACCTTCATCTCCACTTCCGGGTTGCTGGCATCAACCAGCTCTTCAACGTCTACTGGAGTAGACCAGTTTTGGAAAACAAGAAGGCTGTCATTCAACGGTCATACGCTTCCCGATGTAGTCGAAGCCATTGAGTCGGTTTACTTTGTGGACATCGAGTTAGAAAATGAAGCCATGGAGAACTGTCGATTGTCTGTCAACTTTGAAAACGATTCATTGGACAATATCCTCGATGTGATTGCGGCGACTCTCGATTTGAAAGTTGTCAAGAATGGAAATGTGATTCTTTTAAAAGGCAATGGATGTTCGGAAAATTAGTCGTTTCGGCTTTTTTGCTTTTCGCATGGACAAGCTCAAGTGCTCAAAACTTGTTGCAGGAACTGCTATCTGTCAACCTGGTCGACGTTCCGGCACAACAGGCCCTTGACTTGATTTCCGGTCAGGCAGGATGCCGATTTTCGTTCAACCCTGATGTACTTCCAGAGAAAAACATTACTGCTTCCTTTGCTGATCAGCCATTGGAAACAGTACTAGAAAAAACGCTGGGTAAAAACTATCTCTTTAAAGTCCGCGGGAGTTATATAATTATTCAGCCAGCTCAGGAAAAGCCTAGTCATCGAGCGAATATAGAATTTACAGGCGAAGTAGTAGACGCAACAACCGGACGCAGCCTGTCAAATACAAGTGTGTATGAGGTTAATAACCTGTCCACTACATTGTCGGGCGATGATGGAACATACAAATTATCTACTTTCTTTCAGGATGGTGTGACTGCATTTGCTATCAGTAAGGAACATTATAGGGACACTATTATTAGAATTACCAATCCGCAAATAGCTCCAATCAAAATTGAACTTGAGCCGCTCGATAGGGCAGCATTGTCAAATGAGCGTAGTTTCCGACAGTTTGTCGATTCGCTTAACATCGTTCGATACTTGGTGAATAAGAAAGCCAGGGAGACGATCAGGAACGTAGACATGGTAGAGGAGCGATGGTTACAGGTATCGCTCTTGCCAGTAGTAGGCACAAATGGATTGATGGGAGGAAAAATCGGGAACAAGGTGTCCCTTAATTTATTTGCAGGGTATGGCCACTCGGTAAATGGTGTAGAACTAGGTGGATTTTTTAACGTCGACCGTATGGATGTTGCTGGTGTGCAAGCGAGCGGTTTTGGAAACATAGTAGGTGGTGAAGTAAAAGGAGTTCAACTATCGGGTTTTGTCAACTTGACTCCTGGCGGGGGAAAGGGTACGCAATTGTCGGGTTTTGTCAACCATGCGGGTACTCGATATAGCGGAGTTCAAGCAACTGGTTTCGTTAACGTTGCCAATAATATCAAAGGGGCACAACTGGCAACATTTACCAATTTTACCCTGTTAGACATGCAAGGTGTTCAAATGTCGGCTTTTGTTAACATGGCAGGCAATGCCTCAGGCCTGCAATCTTCGGCCTTTGTTAATATGGCCAAAGAGATGCGAGGTGTTCAGGTGGCAGCTTTTGTTAATATGGCAAGTACGGTAAATGGTCTGCAGATTGGATTCATTAACGTAGCCAAAAAGGTGGAGCATGGGGCTACTATCGGTATTTTGAATTTCGTCAAGGAAGGGGTTCATTCTTTCGACATTGGCACCAACGATATCACTGACATCAATCTGGGTTTCCGTTCAGGCACTAAACATTTTTACACGCTGCTTTCCTTTGGAGTGTCTGCGTATGAGGCAGACGGTGTTTGGTCGATGGGTATCGGGGCGGGCACAAAGGTCAACTGGACTGACAAAATTTACACGGATTTCGAACTTTCTACCAACACAGTTCAACCAATTGACACCTGGGTAGGGAACTCGTCAGATGACCGCCGTATTCAAATTAATTTTGGTTTCAGACTGCTGAAATGGGCATCAATAAATGCCGGCCCTGTATTGCACTTCTATAAATATTCAACTACAGATGCTTCGCCTGATCTTTCAGGAAGGTTTGAGGGAAGCCCTCTTTTTAAATCATCAGGCAGCTCTAACAGCTCAAAAGTGTGGGTGGGTTATTCTGCATCTTTACGTCTTTTTTAGCCTTTTCAGGTGATTTATAGCTCTTTTCTAAAATTTCTTTGATTTTTTTCAACCCCACGTGGGGGTATTCATGACTTTGATTTCCATAGAGCAAAAGGGAATTAAAAATGAATCTTAAAAAAATTAAAGTCATGAACTCAAAATCATTTTTTCTAGTAGCGCTCTTAGGTTTTTTTACCGGAATGAGCCAGGCACAGGAGGCTTCTGAGGAAGCAGTAATAGAATCCTCTACAGAGGAGGTAATAAGCGAGCAAGCTCTGCAAGTGTCATTCGTGCCTGCAATTGGCACCAACTTCAGGCCTTATGGTCAGTCTCTTAACAATGTATCATTGAACATCTTCGCTGGATACAACTATGGTGTTAATGGAGTCGAGCTTGGTGGATTTGTTAACATGGACCGCTCAGATGTCAAGTACCTGCAGCTTTCCGGTTTTGTCAATCTTGTGGGTGGAAACGTAACTGGGCTTCAGGGAGCTGGTTTTGTTAATGCGGTCAAGCAGGAAGTGACAGGTGCTCAAATGGCCGGCTTCGTCAATGTGAGTGGGGGTGTAACCGGTGCACAAAGCTCAGGCTTTGTCAACTATGCCCATGGAAATGTGCTTGGTGCGCAGGGATCTGGTTTTGTGAATTATGCGCACGGTGACATTACTGGTGCGCAAGGGACAGGCTTCGTTAACTTTGCACTGGGCGATGTGATAGGCGCACAGGGTTCTGGTTTTGTGAACTATGCGAAGAGCGTGACTGGCGTACAGGGCTCAGGCTTTGTTAACTATGCTAACGATTCTTTGAAAGGCGCCCAGCTAAGTGGATTCTATAACCATGCCAAAGAGGTAAATGGTGTGCAGGCGTCTGGATTTGCGAACTACACCAAAACGCTTCGTGGTTTCCAGTTTGGTATCGTCAATATTGCTGATACCGTGGAAAGGGGCGCAACTGTCGGCTTGTTAAACATCGTTAGAACAGGCAAACATGAAGTGGCACTAAGCACCAACGACATCACTGACATTAACGGCGCCTTCAGATCTGGTACCAACAGGTTTTACAGCATTCTCGAAATTGGTGTTCAAACAGGCGACAACCCATTGTGGTCGGTTGGAGCAGGCTTTGGTACGCAGTTCAAACCGATCAGAGACAAGATTGTAACAAGTGTTGAATTAGGGTCATACGCTGTCAACAGGGTGGACGATTTTCAGGAAGACCTCAATCAAGTAACCAAACTATCTGTTAACGTAGGCTACAAAGTATTCAAGACGCTGTCAATCAATGCGGGACCTGTGTTGAATATCTATTCTTCTCGTTCTGAAAATGCCGATGGTAGTTACGGACTCGGTTTAGGAGACAATGGTTTTTATGATCAAACTTTTTCAGGTACTAACGTAAAGGCCTGGGTTGGCTACCATATCGGGGTGAGGTTTTAAGACCTCCCCTTCCTTTTTTCAGCATTTAGAACATACACATGAAGACTTTTTTACTTGCAGGACTTGCAGTCCTGACCGGAGCTTCTTTGTCTTTTGCACAGCAAATGACACAAACAATAAGGGGGCAAATTATTGACCAGGACGCCAAGAGTTCCCTGATAGGAGCCACTGTGCAGCTAGTAGGCAGTGACCCAATTTTAGGTGCAGTAACTGACCTCGAAGGCAACTTTAGAATCGACAATGTGCCTGTTGGTAGGGCATCGCTTTTCATTACTTACATTGGATATGAGGATAAAGCGATGCCAAATATCCAGGTCAATTCGGCGAAAGAAGTGGTCCTTACGATTGAACTGGTGGAATCAGTAGACAAACTGGATGAAGTAGTGATCCTTGCCAAAAAGGACAAATCTGAGGTGCTCAACGAAATGGCGCTGGTGAGCGCT
The DNA here is from genome assembly GCA_964351395.1 of uncultured Roseivirgaceae bacterium. Classification (GTDB taxonomy): domain Bacteria; phylum Bacteroidota; class Bacteroidia; order Cytophagales; family Cyclobacteriaceae; genus Imperialibacter. The sequence goes on along the minus strand of CAYGOF010000001.1, from coordinate 152,738 downwards.
CGTTCTTTTTCCGTTGAAGAGACTCAACGGTATGCTGGTGCCATCAATGATCCGGCGAGAATGGTATCTGCCTTTGCGGGGGTGAACGGAGATGCGCAGGGAAACAATGACATTGTCGTGAGAGGAAACTCATCGAAGGGTATCCTTTGGAAGTTGGAGGGTGTGGAGATTCCCAACCCAAATCACTTCGCCAATGAAGGGGCCACTGGTGGTCCTGTGAACGCACTGAATAGTAATATGCTCGATAACTCCGATTTTTTTACAGGTGCTTTTTCGCCGGAATATGGAAATGCATTGTCAGGCGTGTTCGACATTAACTTCAAAAAAGGAAACAATGAGCAGCGGGAATACACAACCTCTTTGGGTGTATTTGGCGTGGATTTTACTGCTGAAGGCCCGTTCAAACAGGGATACAAAGGATCTTATATTGCCAACTATCGGTACTCGTCGTTACAATTGCTTTCGGATGCAGGCATTCTTGATTTTAATGGCGTTCCAAAATACCAGGATGGTTCTTTCAACGTGGCTCTCCCTATTGGAAAGAAACACTACATCACCATGTTTGGCCTGGGAGGCATTAGCAATATCCGCCAAACAGAAACCGACGAAGAAAATGAGGACCTTGTGCTTTCGAGAGGCGATTTTGGCGCCCGCCTGGGGGTAGCTGGAGTTAATCATACTTATTTCATCAATGACAATATTTTTGTAAAGAACTCCGTTGCATTGTCGTTGTCGGGTCAGACTTCGAATTATGACCGAAATGAAGCCACTGGCTTCATTGATGTGGAGGACATAGATCTCAATAAGAACAGTATCAGAATAGCCAGCACTTTGAATTATAAGCTGAATGCAAAAAACAAGTTTGAGACGGGAATGATCTACTCACGGCTTGGTTACAATTCGAAGGTCGCACTTTATAATTATGAAAATAGGTCAATGGAGACATGGCTGGACGACAAAGGGAATACAGGGACTTTGCAGGCATTTGGAAGCTGGAAGCTGAGGTTCAGTGAGGCATGGACAATGACTAGCGGAGTTCACTATTTTCTGTTTGCTCTAAATAATTCCCAGTCCATTGAACCTAGGCTCGGTCTCAAATACGACCTCAACAATAAACAGTCTTTTACCACAGGTTTTGGGCTTCATAGCAGGCTGGAGCCAGTGTCGGCCTACCTCGCCAAACAGACGCAAGAAAATGGCTCCCTGTTGCAGCCAAACCAAAACCTTAGAACAACCAAGGCAGCACACTACGTTGTTGGGTTTAATCAGGTACTAAATCAAAACACTCATCTGAAACTGGAAGCCTATTACCAGCACCTTTATGACGTGCCTGTGGAGAAAGACCCATCTAGCAGCTTTTCTATGATCAATAGCTCTGGTGCTTTTGTTAACGAGTCGTTGGTGAACGAGGGAACTGGCAGAAACTATGGGATAGAGCTAACACTGGAACAATACTTGAACAGGGGCTTTTACTATATGTCAACTGTCTCTTTATATAAGTCACTATACACCGCACAGGATGGTATTGAAAGGGCTTCGGCATTTGATGGTAATTACATTTTCAATGTGTTAGGGGGTAAGGAATTCAAGGTGGGAAGTGTTGACAAGAACAGGGTGATGTTCGTAAATGCCAAAGCGGCGCTCATTGGTGGCCAGCGATACACCCCTATTGATTTGGAGGCTTCTAGGGCACTTGGCACAGAAGTTAGGGACGATGCGCATCCTTTTTCGGTGAAGGGAGATGATGTGTTTTTCGCTAACCTGGCTGTTGGCACAAGGAAGAATAGAAAAAAGACAACCAGCGAATTTAAAATTGATGTCACGAATATTACCAACAACCAGGCATTGGTAAATGAATACTATGTGGCTGGGACTGGAAATATCGTTAGATCCTATCAGTTAGCGATGCTCCCAAATATTGTCTATACGCTGAAGTTTTAAAGGCTTTCAAAAAACAGAAGCCGCCTTGCTATGCAAGGCGGCTTTGTTCATTGGTTTAGGTTTGCTTGTTATAATGTACTCTTTATTTTTTTAGCACTTTGGCAAGTGTTTCTCCTATGTCGGCAGGAGACTGCACCACATGGATACCACAAGCGGTCATGATTTTCATTTTAGCAGCTGCAGTATCATCTGCTCCACCAATGATCGCACCAGCGTGACCCATTCGGCGGCCAGGAGGGGCTGTTTGGCCAGCAATAAATCCAACTACAGGCTTCTTATTGCCAGTGCTCTTAATATATTCAGAAGCAAGTGCTTCGTAATTACCACCAATTTCACCAATCATTACAATGGCATCCGTTTCAGGATCGTTCATCAATAATTCCACAGCTTCTTTTGTGGGCGTACCAATGATAGGATCACCGCCAATGCCAATAGCCGTCGAAATACCTAGGCCTGCTTTTACAATCTGATCCGCCGCTTCATAAGTAAGCGTACCAGACTTTGAAACCACGCCTATACGCCCTTTTTTGAAAACGAAGCCAGGCATGATACCCACTTTCGCTTCTCCTGGAGTAATCACACCAGGACAGTTCGGTCCGATAAGGGTTACGTTTTTATTCTTGATATAGTTTTTGGCAGTCATCATGTCTTTTACCGGAATACCTTCCGTAATAGCCACGATCACTTTAATGCCAGCATCAGCAGCTTCCATGATAGCGTCAGCAGCAAATGCAGGTGGTACAAAGATGATAGATACATCAGCCCCTGTCGACTTGACTGCCTCTTCTACACTATTGAAAATGGGTTTCTCAAGGTGCTTTTGTCCGCCTTTTCCAGGTGTTACACCGCCTACTACATTTGTTCCATATTCGATCATTTGCTGGGCATGAAAACTGCCTTCAGTACCTGTGAAGCCCTGAACAATGACCTTGGAATTTTTATTTACAAGAACGCTCATTATGTCGTAAGATTTTTGCACAAAAATAGGATTAATAATCGCTTTGCCAAACCTAATTGGGCCGGTTTGGTGCTACTATCAATGCTAAAGCAGGTAGTTGTCGATCAATTCACGTACGCATCCTTCGCCGCCCTTCAACTGAAGCACGATATCAGCCTTTTTCTTCACTGCCTCGACAGCATCGGCCGGGCAGGCAGAGAAACCTGCTTTTTCCATGACAGGCAAATCGTTGATGTCGTCGCCCACCATACCCACCTGGTCAAGCCCTATTCCCATTTCCTTCATCCATGCCTCCAGCACATCCATTTTCGCAGCATCGCCTACATAGCATTTGGTCATGCCTAGCATGTCGGCCCTGGCTTTTACCATTGATGTTGTTTTGCCGTTGCTAATAATGCCGACTTCAACACCAGCTTTCTGCAAAAGCTTGATACCCATCCCATCACGGGAGTTAAATTTTTTAAACTGGCTCCCGTCTTCCAGGATATAGATACCTCCGTCGGTAAGGGTGCCATCTACGTCCAAGATGAGGAGTTTTATGTTGCGATAGTTTTTCACAAAAAAGGTTCTTTAACTAATTATTTGACGATTCGGGTCAGAAGTCAGTCAAACTTCGTAGAATATAACTTCAAGACTATCTGTCTGCAAAAATTGTTTATCCGCGGTCAAGAAAGGGAGCTTGCAATAGGTGGCTGAGGCCGCGATAAGTGCGTCAGGAATTTTCAACCTGGCTGTTCTTCTAAACTCAATCGTTGCGTCTTTGATTTTTTGGTTAATAGTGACTACCCGGCAATTCTTGATTAATCCTTTAATAGCTCTTATTGAATTTTCATCAATTTTTGGGAAAGACAACAATTCCAACTCAGTAATGAACGATATTTGTGTCAACAAAAATATCATTACCATTCACTGCGAATATCTTTTTGATATGCTAAAGGATCAATGTCGGTTTTCAGAGAGCCAGCGAACTGTCGTATATTAGCTTTTTTGCTCTTCTCAAGTACTTTATTGATGGCCTTATTAATCTCCTTCACAGACGTTCCCTTCTTGATGACTGTTACCATTTCTGTTCGATTGCCTTTCCTAAAAATACAAAAAATAAATAAAGTGATTCTGAGGCAATTCGTATTAAGCCTCTAATGCTTTCCTTATCTTCATCACTTTTCTCAAAATTCCTTCTAGCTTTTCTATTGGCAACATAGTCTGTCCGTCGCTTAATGCATTTGCCGGGTCTGGATGAGTTTCAATAAACAGTCCGTCTGCTCCTGTAGCAATAGCCGAAAGTGCCATCGTTTCAATCATTTCTGGATTGCCTCCTGTTACTCCGTCTGCCTTGTTGGGTTGCTGCACTGAATGGGTGCAATCCATCACCACTGGCACGCCATGCTTCTTAAGTCTTGCTATGGCAGTGGCGTCTACTACCAGCCCTTCATAACCGAATGAAAATCCTCGCTCACAAAGCCAAACGTTTTTGTTGCCAGTAGATAGCACTTTCTCCAAAGAGAATTTCATCGCTTCTGGTGACATAAACTGCCCTTTCTTGATATTGACTCCTTTTCCAGTTTCTCCAGCAGCTATCAGCAAGTCTGTTTGGCGGCAAAGGAAAGCGGGTATTTGCAGGTAGTCGACGTACTTGGCAGCAATCGCTGGCTCGTAGCTCTCGTGCACATCGGTGATGGTGGGCACCCCTAATTCCTTGCCAACAGCCTGTATAATGGCCATGGCTTCTTCTTTTTCAATGCCCGTGAAGCTATTCAGCTTGGTGCGGTTGGCCTTTTTAAAGCTAGCTTTGAAAATATAGTCGATGCCTAGTTCATCGCAGATGCCTTTTACTTTTCTGCCAATTTCGAAGGGTGTTTTGTCGTTCTCGACCACGCAAGGGCCGGAAATAAGGAAGAGCTTGCTCATTGCATTCTGCTTTTATGTCCAAGGTAGCCGCTATGATGCCTTTTGGCATAGCCAGCTTTATCAAAGTTGATTTTTTTCATTAGTAATACCACCAATAGGTCACCCAATACAGACATCACGGTTGTGCTTGTGGTAGGGGTAAGATCAAGCGGGCATATTTCTTTAGGCTGCCCCGTGCTCAGGCAAATATTAGCTGAGGCGCCAAGTTCATTTTCTGGGTGCCCGGTCATACAAATGGTTTTTATTTTTGGGTAAAGGGCATCGGCTAGCTCAAGCAGTTTAAGTATCTCGGCTGTTTTCCCAGAGTTGGAGATAACCAATAAAATATCGTTGGGCTGCAAAACGCCAAGGTCGCCATGCTGTGCTTCTGAGGGGTGAAGGAAAACAGCTGGCGAGCCAGTAGAGCAAAAAGTTGTCGCGATATTTTGACCTACTTGACCAGCCTTTCCGATACCACTAATAACTATTTTCCCCTTTTTCAAATGAACTTGCTCATAAAGAGCGTCGATGGCATTTAAAATGGACTCATCCACGGGGATGTTGTGAATTGCCTGAACCTCCTTCGCCACCAGGCTGCGAATATCTTCAAGTGACTGATTCATTGATTGGGTTGTGTAAGAATACAAAATTAGAAAATTGAGGGATCAAAAGACAGGATAAAACATTTAGTACGGATAGTCGAGGGTGTAGTTGCTCTGTAAATAACATTTTCGTTCATTTTCATGTTCGATAATGTTCATTATTGAACAGATTTCGGCACGGGTAAATGTCATAACATTCAGAAAATCAATGAATTATAAATGTTGGCATAAGTATTGGATATTTACTTAATATCATGACTAACGAGACAATGAAATCTGAAAGCACGAACAAAACGAAAATACTTCTACTCGGAGTAACCGTGGCTTTGATTTCTATGCTTTCCTCCATGGATATTATGGATACAAAGGCGCTGAATTTGTTTGTTTCTGAGGCTACTACGGAGCAACGAGAAGACGTACTAAAGACGAACAACAAGTTGAAACTTGAAAAACTGGCCGTGTCAAGAAAACTTGTGAAAGATTTTAGTCAAAAAGTGGAAAAAGACGACAACACAATGGTGAATTAAAACGTAAGTAGAATCAGACAATATAATTAACAACTGCATAGTTGTTTTTAGTAGATAGGTTTAGGTTGGTTTTGAAAAAGAGGGTCCTCAGGGCCCTTTTTTTATGTTTTTACGTTTTATCTTTTCCCAATATTTTGTCTTTGGCGGTCCATTTACACCCTGGTAGGATTACATTTTCAACAAATAGCTTAAGCGTCTGTCACTCCTTCTAACCAGATGAAACCATCGGCTGGCCTTGTTCTCACTACGTATTGTCAGCCAACTTTCATTTGAGTAAATTACGCTCAACTAACCAACCGCACAATGATCAATCGCTCCTGCTCTATTCTTTTCGTTTGTTTTATCCTGTTTTTTTCGTTTTCTACCTCTGCCCAGTTTAGCCTGCGGGAGGTGATGTCGTATCCCTTTGCCACAGAATTGGTTTCTGGCAAGTCCACAGACGCTCTTGCCTGGGTAGAAAACAAAGAGGGCGTGCGGAACATTTACTTTGCAAAAAGCCCTGAGCAAGCCCCCATCCAACTCACCAATTATGGAAAGGATGACGGGCAGGAAATTTCTTCACTCACTTTTTTTATGGGTGACCAGTGGGTGCTCTATGTGAGGGGAAGCGCACCAAACCGTCGGGGAGAAATAGCCAATCCAGACAGTAACCCTGCAGAAGCCGAACAACTCATTTGGCTGATATCAACAGAAGGTGGGGATGCTATACGTGTGGCCAATGGGAGTAACCCAGTGCCTCACCCTACCGGAAATACCGTGCTTTTTTCTACAGGTGCAGGGATCTTTCAGGTGGATATCAATGAGTATGGAATTCCTGATTCGGAAAGCATGCGACCACTTTTTCAAGCACGTGGGGGGAACGGTGGACCAGCATGGTCGCCAAATGGAGACGAGGTTCTTTTTACCAGCAGCAGAGGTGATCACAATTTTATCGGAATTTTTAACTCAGGAAACGAGGAAATCCGTTGGATAGCACCATCTGTGGGCCGAGACAATACACCTGTTTGGTCTCCTGATGGTAAGCAAGTAGCGTTTATTCGGTTCAAAGGTCTGAAACGTGACGAACTTGTCAACATTACAGGAGGAGAGGCATTTTCAATCTATGTGGCCGATGCTGCCACTGGCATAGCCACAGAAGTATGGAAATCTCCATCCGACGACGGTGGCTTTGCACAATCCTATCCAGCGTCGCCGTTGAGGTGGACAAAATCCAACCGGCTGCTTTTCTATTCAGAGCACGAAGGCTGGATGCATATTTACTCTATGAATCCCGACGGATCTGGTCTTACCGATGCAACACCTGGTGCCTGCGAAGCAGAGGACAGCGGAGTATCACCTGACGGTAACACGCTTTACTTTTCTTCCAACTGTGGCGATATCGATCGGCGACATGTATTTAGCGTGCCAGTTAAAGGTGGAACGCCAAAAGCGCTAACAAGTGGGCAGGGAAGTGAAATGACGCCTGTGCCTCTGGCTTCTGGAAGCGGGCTGGCAGTGCAATTCATGGGCTATAATTTTGATAAAACTGTAGGCTATTTATCAAATGGGGCAAGCACTGTTAAGCAAGTGTCGAGCGCAGCTCCTTCATCTTTTCCTGGTAAGTCTTTGGTAAAACCTGAGCAAGTGATTTTCAAAGCACCAGATGGCACTGAAATACACGGGCAGCTATTTATGCCGGCCAACCACAAAAAAGGCGAAAAGCATCCGGCGGTGATATTCATGCACGGAGGACCTATCAGGCAAATGCTTCTCACCTTTCACTATTCCAGCTACTATTCTAATGCGTATGCTTTTAATCAGTACCTGGCCAGTAAGGGATACGTAGTCATGTCGGTCAATTACCGTGATGGTATCGGATATGGTAAAAACTTTAGAAGAGCTGAGGATCAAGGCCCACGAGGAGCCTCAGAATACCAGGATATTGTAGCGGGTGGAAAGTATCTGCAGGGAAGAGCAGAAGTAGATCCGACTAAAATAGGTCTTTGGGGTGGATCTTATGGAGGTTATTTAACTGCCATGGGATTGGCTCGGAATCCAGAACTTTTTAAAGCAGGGGTAGACCTTCATGGGGTGCATGATTGGGCCTTTCGTGCAAGAGAATTTGGCCCGCCAGGTGGCTGGTGGGGCATTGGGGATAAGCAGATGGAAACTGCCTATCAATCTTCGCCAGTGTCAGATCTTTCAAAATGGAAAGCCCCCGTTCTTTTAGTGCACGGTGACGACGACCGAAATGTGCTCTTTCAGCAAACGACGGACTTGGCTGAAACGCTTAGAGAAAAAGGGGTGAATGTGGATTTGCTCATTTTTCCGGATGAGGTGCACGGTTTTTTAAGATACGACAGCTGGTACCGTACTTTTCAGGCGGCAGAAGAATACTTCAATAAGTACTTGAAGTAAACAGGCTACCTAAAAAAAAGAAGCTTCTCGATTCGAAAAGCTTCTTTTTTAATTTGCTTGGCCGGCCAAAATACTTTGAGACGATGCCTGCCAACCTGGCTACTCTACGCTCAGACTTCAAGCCCCAAAACGTATCTTTTCTTGGTGGCTTCTAGTAATTAGAATTCAAGTACTACTTTGACTTTACTTTTTGCCTCGGCAGTTAAAGAGCTTGCATTGACAAAAGAGATGGCCCCAACTTCACGTGATACAAAATCGATGATTTCCGAGTCACTGAAAAATTCATTAGGAGTTGCCTCGCCTTTTTGAAATTGCCTTTCTGAGAAATAACCCTCAACTTGAGTTTCATCCATTTTCAATATTTCGGCATAAAAGGCATCTCTTTCTGTACACTTGCTTTTTCTGGTGGCTGGCTTGATGTTTTTATCGTTGCCAGGCCATTTGCTTTTTAGTCTTCTGGTATAGAAAAGCTTTACTTCGCCAGCTGTTAAGGTAGACACTGGGTTGTCGTTGTTCACAATAACCACCATGTTCGATCCTGCCGGAGTCATAATAAATGAGCTAAGGCATGTTACCCCAATGATCAGAAGGCTTAAGCGTTTTATTTTTTTCATGATCAATATCTTTAGTTTTTCAATATTTTATTTTAGAAGCGAGCTGACACTTGTACAGATAGTACATCCTGGTGCTTCAGTGTTTCGGTACCTCTGAATTTATACTCCATCTTTATTACGGCGCTAGACGCAATAGAATAACGGCCGCCGACTACCATACCTGTTAAATCGTTGGCGCTGTATGTAGGGTCATTGTCGCTAAACAACAACCTGTCGTATTGTAGGTAAGGAGTGAATTTTTTGATTTTGTAGCCCATGTAGCCATATAAAAAGTTGTTATCGTTGGTGCCAGTTGTTTCTCCTTTGTTAATTACGTGATAATACTCGGCTGCGAATTCAAAACGATTGGATGGGTTGATTTGAACTAATCCGATATTGAAATACTGCTGATCGATATCTTCAGGTACTACTTGCCCAGATACTGATTGAGAACCAGCAATGAGTTTATCGCTTCTTCCGCTCACGAATACTTCCAGGTTTTCTGAAGGTTCGATTTTCAACTTGCCTGATAGTGCTTTGAACAAGGTATTGTCAGTATTTAAACTGGGTGCACCCGTAGAGTTGTCAATCATTAAAAAGTAGCCAAATCTAAGTTTTCCCATATTGTCGCCGCTAAATTGTAGCGCAACACTGTTGGTGGGGATGATTCCTTTGTCTGCTTTTGTTCTTACGGGATAAGGGGCATTAATGGTAGGGGCAAAAAACTGAGCCTGAGAATACCTGCTTTGCCAAAAGCCCAGTGGAGTATACATGCGGCCAACACTCACCGTTAAGTAGTCTTTAACATAATATTTAAAATAAAGACGTTCTACACTTAATACAACAGAACTGGATCCATCTCCTCTATAGCCTGTGAATAGTTCTCCGATGGCTGAGAAATTTTCACTGATTTGAGAGGTAAGTAAGATATCAAGTCCACCAGAGTTAAATGCACTTTGGTTAGGCACGTTTTCATCGTTGTTCAACTTCGCTGTGTAGCCGCCGTGCGCAAAATAGCTGGTCTGTAAATTCTGACCGTACGAAAAGGTAACGGTGAGCATAAGAGCCAACATGAATATTCCGGCTCTTAGCGACGGTAATTGGTTTTTAGATTTCATAAGAAAATTAATTAGTAACGTCAATTTATTTTTTTGTGTTTTTTGAAAAAGCTTGTTGTTGAAAGTGCTTCGGTTTCGAATACAATAGCTGATCAAGGCGATTTAGAAATGGCCAAACAGTAGGATGCCGAAAGCAATTCAATAAGTCTTTATAAGGTGATGTTCAGGCGGTTTCGAAAACTCTTAAGGTCCAGATGGTTCCTTTCATCAAGGTCAATGGAAATGCCCCGGTTTTGATTACGGTCTTCAGACTGAGTTATAGAATTGCCAGCTTTGGATGTGTGATTTGTTTTTTTGCTTGGCGTTGAAGTTTGATTGTCATACTCCGATAAATGTTGTTCACCGATCGTAAAGAAGGAAATCAGCTCTTTCAGTTTTTCTGAATTGCCTGCCAGTTCATGTGAACTACCTGCCATTTCTTCGGCACTAGCTGCATTCTGTTGAACGATCGTATTCAGTTGTTGAAGTGCAGCACTCACCTGAATTGAAGATTCTTCCTGGTTAATCGAAGATTCACTGATGAATTTCACCAACTCAGCTGTTTTGTTAATATCTGGGACTAATGAATCAAGCAGTTTGCCTGATTTTTCTGCCACTTCTACGCTGCTTTTTGATAGTTCGTCTATTTCAACGGCTGCTATGTGACTTCTTTCCGCCAGTTTACGAACCTCAGCTGCTACCACCGCAAAACCTTTTCCGTGTTCCCCAGCTCTGGCGGCTTCAACAGCGGCGTTAAGCGCCAGGATATTGGTCTGCCTCGCAATCTCACCTATAATGGAGATTTTGTTGGCAATGCTCTTCATAGACTTCACAGTTTGATTAACTGCCTCGCTACTTTCTTTGATGTCTCGTGCTGCCTTATGGGAAATGATCTCAGTTTCTTTGGCATTTTTGGTGTTGTGTTGGATGTTGCTGGTCATTTGCTCCATCGAAGAAGCAACCTCTTCCGATGAGGCCGCTTGTTCATTGGCGCCGTCTGATATTTGCTGAGAAGCGTTACTCATTTGCGTGCTTGCATTGGCTATATAGTCTGCATTGGCCGATACATCTGAAAGCACACTTTTTAGCTTTTGTACCATGTTTCCCATGGCCTTGGTCAGTACGCCAATTTCATCTTCTCTGCTTTGGTCTACCTCTACTGTGAGGTTCCCTTCAGAAAGAGATTGGGCAAATTTCACACTTTCGAAAATGGGTTGGGTAATAGATTTAGTAGTGAGGATGGCAAAAAGAAATCCGAAAACTACCACCAAACTAAGCCCTACTATTACAATAAAATTAGAATAGTTTACCAGGCCAATTGATTGGTTGGCAAGGTCTTTTGTGCCTAAAACTCCAGCCATCGCAGATGCCTTAGCAGCAGCCAGAAAAACACCTGCTTCAATTTCTTTCTTTCTTTCCGCTTCTAATTTTTTATCCCAAACCTGTACGTAATTTGTCAATGCCTCAAGATAAAAGTCGTTTAAGCCCTGGATCTCTTCGATAGTGGCGAGGTCTTCTTTGGTACTGGCATTTTGCGTAAGAATGGTAGTAGAGTTTTCCTCGCTGAGCTTCTGAATTAATCCTTTTAGAACAGACATATCTTTAGAAAGCTGCCCTTTGAGTGACAATTCTATCGTTTGATAAGAAGTTACTGTGTTTTGTGAAATAACGCCCATCATCTTCAGCCTTCTGTTAACAGATCTACCTTTTGCCAAATCCTGGCTGATCAATGACTCTTGTTTTTGACTGAAGTCTGAAAGGGTCGAAATGTAATATTGAGCCGCTACATCCATTTCAGCCCTATTATCATCAAGTTTCTGGGTGAGGTCGGCTGTTTCTTTTACAATGATTTCATAGTTGTTTAACGCCTTCTCGGCTTCCTCTAGTAGATAATTTAAGCTATCCAGCGTGCTAGATTTTTCTACCAGTTCATAACCCACCTTAATAAAGGTTTTAACCTTTTCTATATTACTGTAGACGCTGTCTAAGTCTTTCTTCTCATGATTGGTCGCATAGTTAAGGTCAGCGTTCATCGCCATATAGGCATGGCGTTCAATGCTATTGCCAATCTCTACTTCGGGAGCGAATTCATTGGCCATGTATCCAGTTTTTTGCTGAATTTTAACCATGCTTGAGATGGTTATGCCTCCTAGAGCCAATGTAAGGCCAATAAGGAGGCCAAACCCAAGAACGAGCTTTGTCCGAATTTTAATGTTCTTTAGTTTCATAGAGAGTTCCTTTTTTTAATCTGGCTGCAAATTGACGGAAAAACAGAAAGCCAGAAATCATGAGGAAGTCACAAAAAGCAAGGAGAATTCATTTTATTGGATAGGAGATTTCCCAAGAACCTTAAGAAAACCAGCAATGTGGCGTTTTGGACACAACTACCGGGCGATTTTTATATTTAAAGCTGATTGGTTTGGTTATGCAATGACTCTTGCTCTCTTTGCTTGGAATCGCAACATTTTAATATCTTGCCGCCATGATGATAGTAGATTTCAGAAGTGATACCGTAACCAGGCCAACGCCAGGAATGCTCGATGCGATGATGAAAGCGGAAGTGGGCGACGACGTTTTTAACGAAGATCCAAGCATCAAACACCTGGAGCGGAAAATCGCTACCCTGTTCGGAAAGGAGTCTGCTATTTACTGCCCATCAGGCACAATGACCAACCAGATTGCGATCCGAATTCAAACCCAACCACAGGATGAGGTAATCTGCGACAAGCGCTCTCATATTTATTTATACGAGGGTGGGGGTATTGCCAGTAATTCCCTTATTTCTGCAAGACTTGTAGATGGTGACCGCGGAAGGCTTTCTCCTATGCACGTCACTGAAAACGTCAACAACCCTGATGATATCCATTTGCCACTAACCCGTCTTGTTTCCCTTGAAAATACCATGAATAAAGGAGGGGGTGCCTATTATACATTGGCTGAAATGAAGGCTGTAAGTGAAGCTGCCCGTGGAGCCGGACTGAAAATGCACCTGGACGGCGCCCGAATTTTCAATGCACTCGCAGAAACAGGAGACAAACCTCAAGAGGTTGGAGTGCTATTCGATACGGTTTCTATCTGTTTCTCGAAAGGCTTAGGTGCTCCTGTCGGGTCGGCGCTAGTGGGCAGCGCAGAATTAATGAAAAAGGCAAAGCGGGTTAGAAAGGTGTTTGGAGGAGGGATGCGTCAGGCAGGGTTTCTGGCAGCCGCATGTACCTATGCGCTTGATCATCATATAGAAAGGATAAAGGAGGACCATAAAAAAGCGAAAGAACTTGGTAAGATGGTAAACGAATTACCTTATGTTACTGGGTTGCTGCCGGTCGACACCAATATTGTGATTTTTGAACTTGATAAGAAGATACTGGCAACTGACATGGTGGGGAAACTGAAGGAGATAGGTATCCTGGCAGTTCCATTTGGCAAGCACGAGGTAAGGTTGGTGACGCACCTGGATATCAATGATGACATGGTCAGTTACTTCGGCCAGGCGATCGCGAAACTCAAAAATGCTTTTTAATCACCCTCGCTTAACACTTACGAGGTAAACACCAAGAAAGATCAATATTGCTGAGACTAGTTTTCCGATCGTAGGTAACTCACGGCCAGTGGCAATCTCAATAAGTGCGGCAAATAGTGGTTGCAGGAATATATAATAGCCTACCACTGACGAGTTAACATGCTTCAACGCTGAAATATTGGCAAGGTAGGCAAAGACAGTCGTGCCAAGAATCACATAGGTCACGCTCGCCCATTGCACATTTGTGAGTTCAGCAAATGAAATATGCATCGCACCGCTAATTGAAAATGGAGTAATGAAAAAGAGTCCAAAAAGAAACACCCACTTTGCTACGGTAATCGGGTGGTAGCGTGCCATTAGTGGCTTTACCAACACAAGATAGATCCCATAAGTGGCTGCGTTTCCGATCACCATCAGGTCTCCCAAAAGTGAGTCGTTGCTTAAGGAGAACTCATGCAAGCCTATTAAGAAGACTGCTCCACTAAACCCGAACGCTAGTCCGAGGATCTTTCTCCGTGTGATGCTTTCTTTTAATACAATGTAAGATACCGTTACCACAACCACAGGAGTAAGGGTCATGATCAATGATCCATTCACAGGGGAGGTCATGCTTAGCCCTTTAAAAAATAGCAACATATTGATGCCGGCACCAAAAATCGCCGAGCCGAATAAACGGAAGTAGTCTCTCCTTGATTTGATTCTTTCGGGGGCAATTGCAAAGGAGATTAGCCAAAAGAAAGTACAAGCAATCAATACCCTTATGAAAATGAAACCGAAGGGAGACACTGGTTCGGGCATAACCGATTTAGCGATGCTGTAGTTAGCGCCGTAGATCAAGCCTGTCATTAAAAGTGCTGGGTGGACCCACCAGGGGTTTGACTTCATAGCCTGGAATTAAGCTTTGAAGTTAGGTACTATATTGACCAGATGCCAATTAAGGCTGGCCTCTGATTTGAATAGTGGCAGTTGTTAGCGGTGATCCCGTAATACCACTATTATATTGCCAGGTGCCACTGTTTTGAAGCAATCTAATTGCTTCCTGGTCGCAGGCTTGGCAAAGTGGTTTCGTTACCAGGATATTTTGGGGAATACCTTGCGCACTGATTGTAAAACTTAAGGTCACATCACCATCCACCATGCCTGCAGTGAATTGCTGATTGTCAACCACGTATTTCCTGAAAGACTCCCAGCCGTTTGATGGGTTGGCGAGTTGTCCACTTACCACTTCTTTTGAACTCCTGGCTACGCCTGCCGACGTTTCGAGTGCATCAGCTTGACTCGAACTGGCTTTTTTGGCAGCGTTCGTGATTGGGGCGTCCTCTGCAACCAGTTTGCTCTCCTCAGTTTTGGCATCGGCTAAAGTGGGAGCAGGCGTCACTTCATTTCTCTCCGCTTCCTGCACAGCCAATCCAGCACCCTGGCCACTTTGCTCTGCCGGTAGTGCCGTAAGATCGTCGGCTATTTCAAGACTGGCGACGTTTTCGCTTGAGATTTCCTCTAAAATTTCTTCATCGGCGATTTCCGCCACGGGAGCAGTTTGTTGCTGCGCAACCGGCTGTTGTTCGGTATTTGTTGGCGGATCTGTTGTTACGGGCTGATTTTGTGCGATCAAGTTGTCCTGAACTGGAGCGGTTGTAGTCTGCAAAAATTCTGCGGAGTCACTTTTCAAACTATCGGTGGCCATTGCAGCCATTGGCTCACTTTCCATAGATGCTGAATCCACGACCTCAGTGGTTGTTGTGGCAAGTTCCTCAGAGGCAGGAGAGGTAGTAAGTCGCCAGGCAGAAACACCTGCGAACAAAATAAGAGCTATGACTGCGGCAATTTTCCAGTAGTTATTTTGGGGCTTATCAATATTATGCAGCTTCTTTTTCAGGTTGTTGAGGTCTTTTGAGAGCGCCTTCACATCCATTTCCTGAAAGCCTTCGATGGCTTCATACGTGAAAGGATCTGATTCCATTTTTCGCTCAAAGGCATACTTTTCTTTCACACTCATCTCATCTTTGAGATAGCGGAAAAGCTCGTTTTCCTCAGTTTTGCCTGACGGCTCAATATGTTTGTCGGCCTTACTCATGCTTGCCTTCTATGCAAATCTTAAGATTTCTTTTTCCGTTTTGTATATGACTTTTTACCTGCTTGATGTCAATGCTCTTTTTCAATGAAATCTCTTCGTATGTCTTCTTATTCAGGTAGAACATTTCTACGCATGTCTTTTGTTCAGCCTTCAATTCATCCAGACATTTTTGCAGATCGGATGTTTGGTCTGTCACTTCTTCGTCTAAAGGATGCACATAGTTGCCAGTTTCCATAACCAGCTCAAGGTTTTTTTCAGTTGAGTTTTTCTTGGAGCGAAGTTTCATGAGGCAGTGGTTTTTGGTCACCACAAAAAGCCAGCTTTTGAATTTCTCTACTTTTTGAGAAGACTTCGTTTCGAATAGTTTCTCAAACACATCCATGGCAGCGTCCTTGGCTTCCTCTCTATCGCCGAGGTATTTAAGGCAAACTCCGTATACAAGGGGCATATACCTATTGAAAAGTAGCGCAAGTACGCTCCTGTCCTTTTCGGTTACAAAACCTTGCCAAAGTGCTTCATCGGAAAATCTATCCAGTAACTCCAAACGGGTTTTACTTTAGTTCGTGGTTAGCCAACTGCTAACATAACAGTTTAATGAAAAAAACATTGCCTCAATTTATGGAATTTGAAATGTAACTGCATCCTGTTATCAAAATCAAAAAATAGTGACAATGGAAGAAGCCTGGGTCGATTAGCCGAAGAGATGCATTGATCGCCAAAGCAACAAAATTTCAAGGGACTATTTAGAACTAAAACATAATAAAGATGAAAAATGCAGTTAAACCCCTCGTGCTGATAGCCCTCGTGTTATCTTCTTTTAATGTATTGAGTCCAGCAACCTTTGTTATCAAAGGCAAGGTGATGGATGAAGGCAATGCACCCATACCGGACGTAGTTGTAACAGTTAAAACTTCTGGAATTACTGAAGTTACCAACAGCAAAGGTGAATTTCAAATTGAAGCTCCAAGCGCCAATGATGTGCTGATTTTTACTAAGCCCGGATTTAAGAAAAAGGAGGTGGCTATCGCAGGCAAAGCAGCTATGCAAGTAAAAATGAAGCTGGATCCCGCCTGGAAACCTGCTGTTCCAACTCCAAAAACAGAACACAAAGACATGGCAGATGAGGAAGAGATGCTTTTTGAAATGGCGGTCAGTCAACCAGCCGAGAGGCAAGTTAAAAAAGTCATGGGAATGGGGGCGGCATACAGCACTGCTTACATAATGGAAGCTCCCCCAATTATTCATAACACTGAAGGCTATGCTACTATTCACGAAAATGTTTTCCATCAACCGCTGAATGAACCGCTTTCTACATTTTCAATTGATGTGGATGCAGCTTCCTATTCAAATATGCGTCGTTTTCTGAATCAAGGGCAAAAGCCACCAGTTGATGCAGTAAGAATTGAAGAAATGATCAACTATTTTGATTACGACTATCCACAGCCTGACGGTAACGACCCCTTTTCTATCAATACGGAATTATCCTATGCGCCATGGAATGGAAAGCATTATCTGGTCCACATCGGATTGCAGGGGAAAGTAATTCCAACTGATAATTTGCCCCCAAGCAACCTGGTTTTTCTCATCGACGTGTCAGGCTCTATGAGCAGTCCAAACAAGCTGCCTTTGCTTAAGTCGTCGTTTAAGTTGCTCACCGAACAACTTAGACCCATCGACAAAGTGGCCATAGTGGTGTATGCCGGTGCTGCAGGGCTTGTACTGCCCCCCACAAGTGGAAGCGACAAGCAAACGATCATGGAAGCCTTTGATAAGTTGCAGGCTGGTGGTTCGACAGCAGGTGGTGCTGGTATCCAGCTTGCTTACAAAACAGCCTTGGAGAATTTTGTGGAAGGTGGAAATAATCGGGTGATACTGGCTACAGATGGCGACTTTAACGTTGGCGAGTCGAGCGATGCCGGTATGGAAAGGCTTATAGAACAGAAAAGAAATGACGGTATTTTCCTAACTACCTTGGGTTTTGGCATGGGCAACTACAAAGACTCAAAAATGGAGACCTTAGCTGATAAAGGAAATGGCAATTATGCTTATATCGACAATATCCTGGAGGCTAAAAAGGTGCTGGTCAATGAATTCGGAGGTACGTTGTTCACCATTGCCAAAGACGTTAAGATACAAATAGAGTTCAACCCAACCAAAGTGCAAGCTTATCGCCTGATCGGTTATGAAAATAGGCTTTTAAATAAAGAAGATTTTAATGATGATAAGAAAGATGCCGGTGAGTTGGGTTCTGGTCATAACGTTACTGCGCTTTATGAAATTATCCCTGTGGGAGTTGAAAGCAGCTTCTTGCCTGTGGATCCTTTGAAGTATCAGCAGAATAGCGTTGTTCCTGATGCAGCCAAAACGAATGAGTTGATGACCGTGAAACTTCGCTATAAGCAGCCAGATGGCGACACTAGTAAGCTCTTGGTAAATACCATCATGGACAAACCAACTGCCAGAACCTCACAAAACTTTAGATGGTCAGCTGCGGTGGCTGGGTTCGGTATGCTGTTGAGAAATTCAGAATTCAAAGGTGATATCAACTACGATCAAGTGGTGACCATGGCTACTGAAGCCAAAGGCCAGGATCAAAATGGCTATAGAATCGAATTCATTAATCTGGTGAAGTCGGCGATGTTGTTGAACTAAGTGCTTTGATGTTTGATTGCGCCTCTGCGGCAGCGTGAAAATTTTAACGCTGACTGCTGAGGCGTATTTCTTTTTGCCCAATTCAAGGTTACCACCGTCGAGCTTTTGGCTCAAATTTAGTTACTTTGTTTCCCCGGTAAATGAGCTGAAACAATTATGTTCCAAAACACTTTTCCTCTAGCTGAGCGCATGCGCCCTGTCAACCTTGAGCAGTTGATTGGACAGGAGCATCTGGTGGGGGAAAATGGCATTTTGAGGAAAGTGATTCGTTCTGGCCAAATTCCCTCTATGATTTTTTGGGGACCTCCGGGCGTTGGAAAAACGACGATCGCTAATATTGTTGCTAATACACTCAAAGTGCCGTTTGAGACATTGAGCGCCGTAAGCGCCGGGGTTAAAGATGTGCGGGAAGTAATTCAAAAGGCCCGACCTGGAATTCGTACCATCTTGTTTATCGACGAAATTCATCGCTTTAATAAATCACAGCAGGATGCCTTGCTGGGAGCTGTTGAAAAGGGAAAGATTACCCTGATCGGTGCCACCACAGAAAATCCAAGCTTTGAGGTCAACTCCGCCTTATTGAGCCGTTGTCAGGTATACACATTGAAGGCGCTTGAAATAAAGGACCTGGAGAATTTGCTGGCCAGGGCGATGAAAGAAGATGATAAGTTTAAGGATAGGAAAATTACCCTCAAAGAAAAAGAAGCTTTGTTCCGACTTTCAGGAGGCGATGCCAGAAAGCTGCTGAATTTGTTTGAACTGGTGACAGATCAGTACCCTGAAGACCCATTGGAAATTACCGATGAAATGGTGACCAGCACTGCCCAGCAGCGGATCAGCATTTACGACAAGTCAGGGGAACAGCATTATGATATTATTTCTGCCTTCATCAAATCAATAAGAGGAAGCGACCCTAACGCTGCCGTTTATTATTTGGCTCGTATGGTTGAAGGAGGGGAAGACGTCAAGTTCATTGCACGAAGGATGCTCATTCTGGCGTCAGAAGACATTGGCAACGCCAATCCCAACGCACTACTACTGGCAACTTCGGCCTTTCAGGCAGTGACAATGATCGGCTATCCGGAATCCCGCATTATTCTATCGCAATGTGCCACCTACCTGGCCTGCTCCCCAAAAAGCAATGCCAGCTATGAAGCCATCAATAGTGCCATTTCTCTTGTCCATAAAACAGGCGACTTGTCGGTGCCGCTGGCCATTCGCAATGCTCCTACTAAGCTGATGAAAGATCTCAATTATGGTAAAGACTACCAGTATGCACATAGCTACAAAGGCAACTTTGCCGAAATGGAGTTTTTACCAGAAGAAATCAGCGGGACTAAACTGTATGATCCTGGAAAAAATGCCAGAGAAGAAGAAATGCGCAAGCAGTTGAAAGCCTTGTGGAAAGAAAAGTACGGCTATTAGCATTGTGGCAGCAGTGTTGACTGATGGACCATCTGACTGCTAAATGAACTTGCTCCTTCTCTCCAATAAAACGGTGTCTTTCCAAATGCCATGAAGTTGAGCTACTTTTTCACGGTAGCCAATTTCCCGAAAACCCATCTTTTTGTGCAAAGCGATGGTGGCCAGATTTTCTCTGAAAATGGATGATTGTAGCGTCCATAAGCCGGACGCTTCTGCCTGTGCAATAAGTTCCTTAAACAGTGTTGTTCCAACCCCCTTGCCCCTAAAGGCCTCTCCAATATATATGCTTACCTCGGCAACACCACGGTAAACCAGTCGTTTCGAAACTGGACTCAGGGCGGCCCAGCCGGCAATTGTTTCTCCAATTCTGGCAACTAACCTGCATTCTTGAAGGTGCCCGGCATCCCAGTTCTCCCAACCTGGGCTTAAGGTCTCGAACGTAGCTTGTCCTGTAACAATGCCTTCCAGGTATATCCGCTCCACGTTCGGCCAATGGGATGGTACCAGTTTTACTATTTTGATGGTATTCATTGTTTTTCTGAATGCTCGTTCAAAATAAGATATTCCATCCGTAAAGTTTGATTCCATGCTGTGCAAGAGTGGGCGATATGAAATGATTTGAGACGACCGATCCGTTGCAACCAGCCAGGCTTAACAGCTGAAAGCATTGTTCCATAAAACCAGGGATAGTCAGTATCCAACGGTGCTGGCACGATGGATTTTGTCTCACCTAGCTTTAGAAGGCAGATGACGTAAAGCATCTTTTTAAAGGGATGGACTTCCCTGGCAAGTAATGCGTTCACATCTTGTAAAAATTTCACCAAAAGCTGATTGTCTATCCTCGCTTGCGAAAGCCACTTAGCTAAATGGTAGGCAATAATGGCGGAGTCGGGATAATAGGGTGCCACTTCATAGGGATTACTTATATAGCTCCCTTCACGAACAATTTTTTCGAGATACAGGTTTGAACTCGTGCTGTATAGGGTTGGTTCAAGGTCGTGTTTATCAAACAACGCAATCAAATTGATCATGGCGCATGCATCGACTACCCATGGCATTTTTTCGCCCAGCCACGCAGCATAAAGTGTGTGCTTCTCTGCGTAAAACGTAGAGAAGTGTTGCTCGATATCTTGCTGAAGCTGGAACACTTTTTCGCGATTGGACTCCATCGCGTCGAACACCATAGCTGTATCGTCAACATCGTCGGGCAGACGAAAAAAATCGAAGCGGTGCAGCCATTTGCCATTGGGGAAGGCAAGGTCAGTATCTGTAGGCCAGAAGTTGTAGTGCATACGGCCCCGGCGACTTTTGTAAAGAGGAAATGTCTTCCTGATTCCTTCGGCTATTTTTTTGGCCCTTGCTGCTTGCTGAGCCGACATCAGATGTTTCCACTCTTGTAGCTTTGAGGCGATGAGGGCTGGGAAGAAAACATTTGGGTCTTGTCGCTTTGTCCCTAACAATGGGTAGGTCCGAATTGACGGGATGCTACACGCAGGAAAACCCAGAGTCGCTGCCTGCCGCTGTACATTTTCCAATGCACAGAGCCATTCGTCTATCTTTGATTCTAATTCCCCCACGAAGCAAATTAACTTCCTTTAGCCACTGTATGCATACTCAATTGGGCATTTTATATAATGCTCCTTTCACCAGAAGCTATTATTCTTATTTTTGTCGATTGTACAAAACTCATTCCCAACAATTTTACTATCAACTTAATCACTATTATGCAGCAGGTCAACGATTTCCTGGTACTTATCGACAGCTTTATTGGCAGTGCCGACTGGTTTGTCTACTTTCTTTTAGGCACTGGTCTTTTCTTCACGATTTACCTCAAATTTCCGCAAATACGGTTCTTTGGCCATGCGCTAAGAGTAGTTTCCGGCAAATATGATTCAAGCGACTTAAAGGGTGATACCTCTCACTTTCAGGCCTTGTCTACTGCCCTGTCTGGCACAGTGGGCACAGGAAATATTGCGGGTGTAGCGCTAGCAATTCACCTCGGTGGGCCGGCAGCGCTGTTCTGGATGCTTGTAACTGCTGCCCTGGGTATGACGACGAAATTTGTGGAAGTGACGCTTTCCCATAAGTACAGAGAAACTGTAGCAGATGGTTCTCAGGCAGGGGGCCCCATGTACTACATGAAAAATGCGAATTTTATGCTCATGGGTAAGAAGGTGAGCCTTGGATGGGTGGCTACACTGTTTGCCATTGCCACTGTGTTGTCCTCTTTTGGCACCGGTAGTTTGCCACAGATCAATAGTATTTCCAATTCAGTATTTGCCACTTTTGGTATCGAGCATTGGATCACAGGCCTTGTTCTCTCTATTTTTCTTGGAATGGTCATCATTGGAGGCATCAAAAGAATTGCTGCAGTAACTTCGAAGCTGGTGCCTGCGATGGCCATTATCTATTTCATAGGTGCGTTCGCTGTTATCTTCTATAATGCAGGTAATATCATCCCATCTTTGGTGTCGATCTTTGCGGATGTCTTCACCGGTTCTGCTGCTACAGGAGGCTTTTTGGGGGCCACTTTAGCATACGCATTTAACAGAGGGGTGAATAGAGGTTTATTCTCCAATGAGGCTGGCCAGGGTTCGGCACCGATTGCACACGCTTCTGCTAAAGCCAATGAGCCACTTTCTGAGGGCATGGTGGCGATTCTGGAGCCATTTATTGACACCATCATCATTTGTACTGTTACTGGACTTGTCCTGCTTTCTAGCGGTGTTTGGAATGAAAAGCATCAAAATGTTTTTCAGCAAACCGACATGTTTGTGCTGGATCGAACGTACGATGAAAACAATGTACAGGATCAGGAAAAACTTTTTGGGCATTTAACAAATAGGAGTTCTGTTGCTCTCTATAATGGTGACTTAACCATTGAAAATGGCTCCGTTACCAACGACTTGTCGATTATACATGCCCGTTCTATTGCTGAGGATGTTAAAATTTCTAAAGCAGGCAGCCCATTCACCGGTGCTCTAAAAGTACAGAATGGCAACCTGGTGGATCCCGCTGGAGATTTAACTGTAGAGGGAAAATCGCTGGTTCACAGCGCCCCATTGACAACCATTGCCTTTACCAGAAGCTATTTCGGAGATGCCGGACAGTATATTGTCGCTATTGGTCTCTTGCTTTTTGCCTTTAGCACCGCTATCTCATGGTCATACTATGGCGATAGGGCGATGACCTTTTTGCTCGGACCAAAATCGGTCATGCCATACCACATCGTCTACACAATAGGTTTTTTTCTCGCCTCCTTCACTGATACCACCATCATCTGGACTTTGTCGGGCATTACCATTGCGCTGATGACCATCCCCAACCTGATTGGTATTCTTTGGCTTAGAAAAGAGATGCCCCAGATTATCAAAGACTACGGTGTATTCTTTGATAAGAACTTCCCAGGAATGAAACATCCTAAGTTTAAGTAAGGTATCGTCATTCAAAGAAAAGGTCCGGATCTATTGATAGATCCGGACCTTTTTTATTGTTTAAAACCAGGGGATCAGGCTTTAACTTGCCCCACCTGCTCCTTGTCGGTGTCAACGGGAGCCGAGGGCTGCACTGATGTAATTTTTGAACCGAGGAATATACATACGAGTGTGACTGCTATCGCGAAGTATCCAACATAATTATAATTCTCCAACATGCCGCCTTGATCTACTATGATAACGCCAGCGATAATCGAAGCCAGGCCTGCCGCTAGCTGTTGCACTGATGAATTAATGCTCATAAAACTTCCTCTGTTTTGAGGCTTTACCGAGGAAGTAATCATGGCCATGGCCGGGATCATTCTACCTCCACCCAAAACAAAGAACAGTCCGGTGGCAGCAAGTGCCGTAGCAATAGGAACCGGTGGCATATTCGTGATCAAAAAAACCGGTATTATCGCCGCACTTGCACAAATAATGAAGACTGTCTTTTTTCCATACTTATCTGCCAATCTTCCAATAAATGGGGAGGTGAAAATGGTTAAGCCACCTCCTACAAGGTAGATATAAGTAATCTGGTCACCTTCGAACCCAACATTTCTTATCATGTAGGGCGCGATGAAGGGAATAATCGAAAACTGCCCCAGAATCAAAGTGAGCATGAAAGCCAACGCAAGCTTCTGGTTGGGTAACGAAACAGCATTGGTCAGGACCTGAGCGACTCCTGGCCGGTCTGCTTTTTTTACCATATGGGCAGTAAGCGATGGTATGTATTGGAAAATGGCAACTGTTATTAAAAGTCCCATACCGGCTAACAAAAGAAAAGGTGCATGCCAGCTAAATTTTTCCGCCAGAAAGTATCCAAATGGCACGCCAGCCACTGAAGCAGCAGAAAAGGCGGCCATTACGATGCCCATCCCTTGCCCTCTTCTCTCCTCTGGCACAACGTCCGCTACCACAGAAAGAATGATGGCGCCCAGGACTCCACCAAAGGCTCCTGTCAGGCTTCTCGCTAGAAGGAGAACCTCATAGGTCGGTGCCATTGCACAGGCAATGGTGCCCAAAACAAACCCAGTATTCAAGAATAGTAGGGCACTACGTCTGTCAAACCGATCGATAACGAAGGCTGCGATGAATCCACATATGCCTGCAGTGAAAGTGTAGCTGGATACAATAAGGCTAAACTGTTGGGGGGTAATCGCAAAGACTTTCATGAGCATATCGCCAAGTGGCATGATGATCATGAAATCCATGATATGCGTAAAATTGATGCCGGCAAGTGTAAAGAGGATGATTTTCTCTTTCGACATAAGCTAAGGTTGGTTAGGCTTTAATATAATGGACAAAGTGTATTCAACACTTATTTATGTGAAAGAGTTGCCATACACTGATAAATGCAGAGTTTTTAAGAAGATACTCGACAAAGGCGACTGACTAGAACTCAGCAGCGAATCATAGCTGGTGTGTAAATTGGCTACACTACTGGGTACGGATGGCGATTACTGGGTCTAATCTCGATGCTGTGGCTGCAGGGATTATTCCTGAGGCCATGCCAATCACGGCAGAGACTCCAAGGCCCAACATTACATTGCCTACAGTTAACTGGAGGTCAAGTGTTCCCAGGCTGACAAACGATATCAGGTATACCAGGAATATGCCAGTTCCTCCACCAATTATGCTTAAGAAGATAGCTTCGAAAAGGAATTGGAACAGTATAAAGTAGTTTTTGGCGCCCAGCGATTTTTGAATACCGATGATATTGGTCCGCTCCTTAACCGATACGAACATGATATTAGCGATGCCGAAGCCTCCCACTAATATGGAGAAACTGCCAATCACCCACCCAGCTACACTTAGGACATCAAAGGTGGAGCTGATGAAGTTCACCAGGGCTTCAGGTCTGTTTAGCGCGAAATCATCTTCTTCTTTTGGTTTTAGCCCTCGTTTTTGCCGCATAAGGCCTCTTAGCTCATACTCTAGTTCAACCAATCCAATATCTGAAGATTTTCCTTTGGCAGTAATTGAAGAGCCAATGCCGTTTCGGGCGCCGCTATAATAGAGTTTCAAAAAGCTCTTATAAGGAAGGTAAATATTATCATCGTTGCTCGGCAATCCTAAGAAGCCTTCGCCTTCCTCTTTTATTGTGGCTATTATGTAATACTTCAGGCCACGAATGTTAATGGTTTTGCCCACCGGCTCTGAATAGGGGAAAAGATCTTTAGCAATCCGGGCACCCAGGATTGCAACGTTTCTGGCTGCCTCCGTCTCAAGTCTTGTAAAATACCTGCCCTTGTCAAGGGGTATTTCATAAACGTCTTTATGGCCATAGGCAATACCCAATAATGTCGACGAAGTAGCGTTGCTACCTTGTTTTGCAATTACACCACCCTTTCTGGCAGAAATTGTAATGGCTTCAAAACTATCGCCATTTTCCATCAGAAACTTATAGTCATTGTAGGTAGGCTGGGGCCTTTGGAAATATTTCCACCAGGGATAAGGTCCTCCGCCAAAACCATACGGAAACTTTTCTACGTTGATATTATCTGATCCCAAAAAATTAAGACTGTCTTTTACGCTTCGCTCCAGGCTATCCACTATGGTAAAAACTGCAATGATGGCAAAAATGCCAATTGTAACACCCAACAAGGATAATACCGTCCTCAAGAGATTAGATGTAAGGGCGTTCCAGGCAAACCTGAAGCTTTCGAGTATCAAACGGATGATCAGCAAGGCTTTTTATTTTTATTAGTGGAGATTCAGATCAAAAAATTACATCGTACTGAAACTTTCTATATCTTTGCATCCTTTATTTAATTGGACATTCCCACCTCTACAATTTAATACCGTAATATTAAATGAAATTATCTGAATTCAAATTTGATCTTCCTGCCGGCCTTGTCGCCCTTTACCCATCAGAAAACAGAGACGAATCTCGTCTTATGGTTTTACACAGGGATTCAGGAAAAATTGAACACAAGACATTTAAAGATATAGTTGAATACTTCGACGAAGGAGACAACTTTATTATCAATGATACAAAAGTTTTTCCTGCCCGTCTTTATGGAAACAAGGAAAAAACTGGTGCTAAAATTGAGGTTTTCCTTCTGAGAGAGCTGAACAAAGAGTTACACCTATGGGATGTGCTCGTTGACCCGGCTCGTAAAATCAGGGTAGGAAATAAACTTTACTTTGGTGATGGTGATCTTGTGGCCGAAGTAATCGACAATACTACTTCTCGTGGTAGAACCATTAGGTTTTTGTACGATGGTGAACCAGAAGATTTTTATAAAATGATTGATTCTTTGGGAGAAACGCCACTGCCGAAGTATATCAAAAGAAAAGCAGAGCCGGACGATAGAGAGCGTTTCCAGACTATATACGCTGAAAACGTTGGAGCAGTAGCAGCGCCTACGGCAGGACTTCACTTTACCAAGCAGCTGATGAAGCGTTTGGAAATAAAAGGTGTAGAAATCAACCCTATAACGCTGCACATTGGTCTTGGTACTTTCCGTCCTGTGGATGTGGAAGACCTTACCAAGCATAAAATGGACTCGGAAAACTTCTTCGTACGTCAGCCAACTGTTGATATGGTCAATAAGGCAATTGACGAAAAGAAAAGAGTTGTTGCTGTTGGTACAACCGTGATGAGATCATTGGAATCCTCGGTGTCAGCCAGCAATAGGTTAAAGCCTAATGAAGGTTGGACAGATAAATTTATTTTCCCTCCCTATGAGTTCAAGATTTGCAATGCCCTGGTTTCCAATTTCCATATGCCGGAGTCAACACTCCTAATGATGGCGAGTGCGTTTGGTGGCTATGACCTTGTAATGGAGGCCTACCAGGTGGCGATCAAAGAAAAATACCGCTTTTTCAGCTATGGTGATGCCATGTTGATTCTTTAAAGCAATAGATTTATTCTAAGAAACTCCTGATTCCAAAACTTCGGACTTATCTTTCGAAAGTTTAGTTTTCAGGAGTTTTTTTTATGCCTAATAAATACGTCATCGTTGTTGCCGGTGGAACAGGATCCAGGATGGGAGCGGTGCTACCCAAACAGTTTCTGGAAGTAAACGGACGGCCAATTCTGATGCGTACCCTTGAACTGTTTGCCGGGATCGAGGAAAACGTCGTAATCAAATTAGTGCTTCCAGAAGCCAATATTCCTCTTTGGGACGAGCTCTGCAAAAAGCATCAATTTAAAATTGATCACACTGTTGTTGCTGGTGGCCCTACCCGTTTTCAGTCTGTGAAGAATGGCTTGGCAACTTTGCCAAAGGAGGGCTTGGTGGCTATTCACGATGGTGTACGTCCATTTGTTTCGCCCTCTGTAATTGAAGAAAGTTTCAGGGTAGCTGAAAAACATGGCAATGCTGTTGTTTCATTGCCTTTGAAAGAATCCATTCGTGAGGTGGAAATTGATAGGTCAGTTGCCAGAGACAGATCCAGGTTCAGGTTGATCCAGACACCCCAGACTTTTGATATACGAACTATCCAAAAAGCCTACGAACAAGGAGAGAGTTCTCTTTTTACAGACGATGCCAGTGTATTCGAATCAGCTGGTCACCATATCCAATTGATCACAGGAAATGAAGAAAATATAAAGATTACTCATCCTACTGATCTCCTGCTCGCAGAAGCACTTCTAATAAATAAAAAAAGCCCGATATAAGCTATCGGGCCAATTTGTAAGGCATTTTATCTACTCAGGAGAGTGTTAGTACTCGTCTTCGTTGAAAAAGAAATCTTCTTTGGTCGGATAATCCGGCCAAATCTCTTCAATGCTTTCATACGGCTGACCATCATCTTCTAGCTCTTGTAGGTTTTCTACAACTTCTAGTGGTGCTCCTGATCTTATGGAGTAGTCAATTAATTCGTCCTTGGTGGCGGGCCATGGGGCGTCTTCAAGATACGAAGCCAGTTCAAGTGTCCAATACATGATCTATACCTCCAATTTTTTGCTGTTTTTCAAATAGTGCGCAAAATTAGTCATCAGTTTTTGTAATCAAAGGCCTTTATTAAATTTCTCATACACAATAAGTTAAATAGGCCTTGAATAGCTTAGAACGGACAAAAATTTACATCCGATCAAACCACTGATGGGCTGATTTTATAGATAAATCCAAAACTATCCAATAAAAGTTTCAAAAAGTTTCAAATTTGATCAAGTGAGACTTTCAGCTCCTGCAATAGCTGTCTTTTCACGATCACTTTCCGCTTTTGATTCAGGTATTTGTTATGAAGCATTTTATCGAAAGCCTGCTTCGTGGCATTTAGCCTATCAAGATTCTCTTGAAAGGTTTGCAGGTCTTGTTCGTCTCTTACCAAAAGATCGCGTAGCAGCTTCATTTTGAAGCGGGTTTTTTCCCTGTTATTCTTTTTGGTGTATTCAGGGTCTTTGTTACCAGCAAGGTTCTCCAGAAAGATACGCTCTTGCGCTCTGTCGCATAGTATAAGAAAATGCTCCGTTACTTCTTTAGCTCTTTCCTTTGGCACCATGCCAATTCCCTTCCAAATCTGCTGAAGCCTTCTAAGCTCTTCCACACTTTCCCGCGTTCCCACGTCGGCAAGTGTTTCTGCTTCTTCGATGAGTGCGACTTTTTTCGTTAGGTTAATTTGTAGCTCCTCGGGTGAAGGCATTACCGTGGGCCTAGCACTGTAAGCCGGTCTCGCTCCTGCAGGTCCGCCCGTACTACTATAAACGCCTCTTGCTGGTGGGCCGCTGCGTCCCTGAAAGCCGCCTCGGCTTTGAAAGCCACCGCTTGGTGCATCAGGTCTTCTGAAGAAATAGTTAGTATGGTATCGGAGGTCTTTGTCTAGCCTTCTTTTTTCTCTGGCAGGCAGCTCCCCAACGTTTCTCCACTCTCTTTGAATCTCACGAACCCTGTCTATTGTCCCTGGTTCTGCTTTTTTAGGCTTCAAAGATTTCAACTCATTGATATAGTCTTCGCATTTCTGAATGCGAAGGTCAAATGCTTTTCGTCTGTCTTCGAAATAAACCTGCTTACGATCAAAGAAATCGGTGAGCTTAATTTGAAAACTTTCATCAAGACCTCCATTTACTTCTTTTTTAGCATTGCCCGTCTTGATCCATCGATCTTTTACATCAAGCACTTTGTCGGTAGCCTCACGCCAATCACTTTCGGCCATGGCTTGGTCGAGTTCCTCCAGCAATGCTTGCTTGATTTCAGTATTTCTTTCCCTATTGATGGCAATGGCAGCGTTGAGATCTTCTTCCAATACCGTTAGCCTGTCAAATAGAGGAAGGTAGTCGCCGAGACCATCGTAGTTACCCAAAGATTCCTTCATGTGAAGGAGCTTCATCAGATAGGAACCTTTGTTTTCGCTTTCATTGATAGCCTTTTCAAGCTCATCAATCTTGTTTACGAGGTGCTGAAAGCGATCCAAAAAATATTGGATGGTTTTCTCTTCACTTTCCTTTACTTCGCCAATTTGCCTGTCAGAAAATTCCATGTAGGCCGACAGGTAAACTTTTTCGTCTGCTATATACCCAAAGGGTATTTCTTTTCTTTCCAAGTTCCTAAATAATTATAATGTTGCGGATAAATGAGCTTTTGCTGCAAAATAACTAATATAAATTAAAGATGAACCATTGGTAATAATTTTTACCATCTTTGAATCAATAATACATTAAACGATGAGTGCAGAAAAAATTATCTTTTCAATGGCTGGGGTAAACAAGATTTACCCACCCAAAAAGCAAGTACTGAAAAACATCTATTTGTCATTTTTTTATGGCGCCAAAATAGGTGTTCTTGGTTTAAACGGTTCAGGAAAATCTTCGTTGCTTAAAGTGATTGCGGGGATTGACAAAGAGATACAGGGGGAAGTTGTCTTTTCACCTGGGTATACAGTCGGAATGTTGGAGCAGGAGCCTCAGTTTGATCCAACAAAAACCGTTAAGGACATCGTAGAAGAGGGTGTGCAGGAAATAGTTGACTTGCTCAAGGAGTTTGAAGAGATCAACGAGAAATTTGCCGACCCGGAAGTGCTGGATAGCCCCGATGCTATGGATAAATTAATTGCGAGGCAGGGTGAAGTTCAGGAAAAATTAGACCACGTAAACGCCTGGGAGTTAGACAGCAAACTGGAAATGGCCATGGATGCTTTGCGCACACCCCCGGGAGATGCGCTCGTCAAAAACCTATCTGGTGGAGAAAAGCGCAGAGTGGCCCTTTGCCGCTTGCTTTTGAAGGAACCTGATGTGCTGCTTCTGGATGAACCCACGAACCACCTGGATGCTGAGTCGGTGCATTGGCTTGAGCAACACTTGCAAAACTATAAGGGTACTGTGATCGCAGTTACCCACGACCGTTACTTCCTTGACAATGTAGCAGGTTGGATATTAGAGCTTGATCGGGGAGAGGGTATTCCCTGGAAAGGCAATTATTCTTCATGGCTAGAGCAGAAGCAAGAAAGAATGGCCAAGGAAGAGAAAACGGAATCAAAAAGGCAGAAACAATTGCAGCGCGAATTGGAGTGGATTCGCATGTCGCCCAAAGCCCGACAGGCAAAAGGTAAAGCTCGTTTGAATGCCTACGATAAAATGGCAGGTGAGGAAGTGAAGGAGAAAGAAGCCAAGCTGGAGCTTTATATCCCCAATGGTCCGCGACTGGGAAACAAAGTGATTGAAGCAACCGGGCTTGCCAAGGCATATGGCGACAAGTTGTTGTTTGAAGATTTGTCTTTTGCCTTACCTCCTGCGGGAATTGTCGGAATTATTGGGCCTAACGGTGCTGGTAAAACCACACTTTTCAAATTGATCACAGACAAAGTTAAACCTGACGCTGGATCCTTTGAAGTAGGATCTACGGTGGTCACTGGTTATGTGGATCAGGAGCATGACAACCTGGATCCCAACAAGACGGTATGGCAGACTATTTCAGAAGGTAACGAGCTAATTGAGCTAGGGGGTAAGCAAATGAACTCAAGAGCTTATGTTAGTAAATTTAATTTTGCCGGTAACGATCAGGAAAAGAAAGTAGGAGTACTTTCAGGAGGGGAGCGAAATAGGGTTCACCTGGCGCTTACGCTCAAAATGGGAGCCAATTTGCTGCTACTAGATGAGCCAACCAACGACCTGGACGTGAATACGCTTCGTGCACTGGAAGATGCATTGGAAGATTTTGCCGGATGTGCCGTTATCATTTCTCACGATAGATGGTTTCTGGATCGTATTTGTACCCATATTCTGGCATTTGAAGGAAATAGCCAGGTTTATTGGTTTGAGGGTAATTACACCGATTACGAAGAAAACCGAAAAGCTCGGCTTGGAGGAGACATTATTCCGACAAGGATCAAGTATAGGAAAATGACCAAATAGCATAAATTGAACAATAACACAATCTAAAGTTGTAATGAAAGCTGCTCGAAAGGGGCAGCTTTTTTTATTGAAATTAACGAGAAAGGATAAGCGGTTATCAATAGAGGTTGATATTTTATTAACTTGATTGATTCAATTGAACTGCTAATGAAGAACGCTACGTTAACAACACTAATTACGCTGATTATTTTTGGGTTCAGCCAGTCCTGTGCTCAAAACCAAACCACTCCATTGACCGACGCTGAGGTCAAAGATGGGTGGAAATCACTGTGGGATGGAAAGACCACCAATGGATGGAGAGGCGCCAAACTTGATGGGTTTCCCGACAAGGGCTGGCAAATGAAAGATGGCATATTGACTATTCTGGCGACCGACGGAGCAGAAGCTACCGGCCCCGGAGACATCATCACGGAAAAAGTCTATGGCAATTTTGAGTTGCAATTGGAATTCAAAATAACTGAAGGCGCTAATAGCGGCATCAAGTATTTTGTAGATCCTGAGATGAACAAAGGATCCGGTTCCGCTATCGGCTGTGAATATCAGGTTTTGGACGATGACAAGCATCCGGATGCTAAGAAGGGCGTTGCGGGTAATAGAACCCTGGCGTCTTTATATGACCTGATTCCTTCATCGAACTTGGAAGAGCCCGGATCTCCAAAGCCTTTCAAGGGCGTAGGTGCCTGGAATGTGGCTCGCATCGTTTCCGAAAATGGCCATGTTGAGCATTGGCTCAATGGAGTAAAAGTTGTTGAATATGAACGTTTTACGCAAATGTTCAAGGCGCTTGTGGCCTACAGTAAGTACAGTAAGTGGCCGGAGTTTGGTCAGTGGCCGGTAGGTCACATTCTTTTGCAAGACCACGGCAATGAAGTGAGTTATAAGAATATTAAAATCAAAGAATTATAAAATTTCAAGACAATGCCTACTAATAACGAAAGAAGAGAATTCATTAAGAAGACTGCTTTAGGAACTGTTGGCTTATCGTTCGCTATGTCGGCGAGAAGCTATGGTTCTATCCTTGGTGCGAACGACCGGATTAATTTTGCGGTAGTAGGTGCCAATAGCCGTGGAAGAGCCCATATTTCCGCCATTTCAAAGGTAAATAATGCCAGTTTGGGCTATCTGTGTGACGTTGATTCACGGGTATTTGATTCCGCCGGCGCCCATATCGAAAAAGCGATGGGGAAGAAAGCAAAGACGGAGACAGACTTTAGAAAACTGCTCCAGAATAAAGACATCGACGCCATTACAATCGCAACACCCGAACACTGGCATGCGCCTATGGGTATCATGGGAGCCAATGCTGGAAAGCATGTCTACGTAGAAAAGCCATGTAGCCACAATCCCAATGAGACGGGACTCCTTGTCGCATCCCAGAAGAAAAACAAAATTGTGATGCAGATGGGTAACCAACAGCGGTCAGGCAAGGCGTCTATTCAGGCAATTAATGATATCAGAGATGGAATTATTGGCAAGGCCTATTCGGGCAAGGCTTGGTATGCCAATGCCAGAAAATCTATTGGTGTAGGCAAACCTGCTGCTGTGCCCGAGTGGCTTGATTGGGAGCTATGGCAAGGGCCAGCGCCAAGAAAAGAGTTCAAAGACAATATAGTGCATTACAACTGGCACTGGTTTAAACACTGGGGAACGGGTGAGCTACACAACAATGGTACCCATGAAATAGATATTTGTCGTTGGGCGCTTGGTGTGGACTACCCTACCAAGGTGTCGTCTTCAGGCGGTCGCTATGCTTTTCAAGACGATTGGGAATATTACGACACCCAAATGGTAAACTTCGAATTCGGCGCTGAAAAAATGATCACCTGGGAAGGTAGAAGCTGTAATGGATTTGACGTGTACAATAGAGGTAGAGGGGTGACTATACATGGTACAGAGGGAACCATCTTATTAGACAGGAACTCTTACCAGTTGTACGACATGCGTGGCAAAATGGTGAAAGAAATTAAAGAAGGAGCACAAAGCGCTACCACTGATACTCAAGGTGAAGGTATTCTTGATGTGTACCACTTTAATAATTTTGCTGACGCCATTCGTGAAGGTAAGACCCTAAATGCACCGATCGCAGATGCATCAATCAGTACACAGCTTTGCCACTTGGGAAATATTTCTCAGGAAACTGGACGTACATTGAATATCGATCCGGCCAAAGGTGAGATTTTAAACGATAAAGAGGCTTTGAAAAACTGGAGCCGCGAATACCAGAAAGGGTGGGAGCCTGTAGTTTGATTTCAAACTACTTCGTACAATTAAATGAATGGAAAATATCAGGGCTTAGTTTTCTCATTGTTACTTTTGCACCGATAGATAAAAGTAGTCGTAATGAGCTTTGATATTTTCCTTCAACCATCTTCCTGGGTTGCCCTTCTTACACTCACTTTCCTTGAGATTGTCCTGGGCATAGACAATATCCTTTTCATTTCTATTGTGTCCAAAGGTCTGCCGGCAGATCAACAAAAGCGGGCAAGGAGCATTGGATTGAGTCTTGCGCTTATCATGCGCATTGGACTATTATTTGGCATCAGCTACATTACCCAACTTACCAATCCGGTATTCAGCCTCTTCGGAACCGACCTGAGTGCCAGAGACCTTGTTCTCATGGCTGGTGGTTTGTTCCTGGTTTTCAAATCGGTCATGGAAGTACATCAGAAGATGGAAGGCGAAGCTCAGGAGACTCAGGCTAAGTCATCTACTTTGCTAAGTGTCATTATTCAAATTGTGCTGCTCGACATTATTTTTTCATTTGATTCCATACTTACTGCAGTCGGCTTAACCGAACACTTGCTGTTAATGATCGTCGCGGTAGTTATTTCCATGGGCGTGATGATGCGATTCGCGGGCTCCATTGGCAGCTTTATCCATAGTCATCCTACACTCGAGGTGCTGGCACTTTCTTTCCTGATTCTTATTGGCTTTATGTTGTTTATCGAGGGATGGCATCAGCACGTGCCTAAGGGTTATATCTATTTTGCTGTATTTTTTGCCCTCGTTGTGGAGGTGATCAATATGCGAATTAAAAAAGCCAGAAACCCAGTTAAGCTTAAAAGGAGGATGGAGGAATGACTAAAAGTATTGGCCGATTCCAAAAACAAAGTCGCCACTTCCTCTAAAATCAAGGCCGTAGTCAATCCTCAGCACGGTGTCAAACCCGTGCTTGTAAATGAGTCTAAGCCCTGCGCCGCTGAAACTCTTCATATTTTCACTCCTTGTGAAATCATCCAGACGTCCACCAGGTAACCTCCAGGTTCCTAAATCGGCAAATACAACCCCTTGGGCTGCCAGTTGTTTGCCGTCAAACACAGTTTGCCTGAATTCGGCATTCAGTACTATAGAGCCGGTACCGCGATCGACTCTATTGCCAACACCACGTATATTCACAAAATTGTCTAACACAAACGGAGCAAACGGATTGTTAATTTTTGTAGAAAGCCCCATTCTAAGCCTTAGTGCGATATTGGCCGAATGGTAGGGACGGAAAAAGTATTTCAAGTCGTTGAAAAACAAAAAGAACTTTTCAGAACTCCCAGGTCTATTAATTGCTTGAACATTTAATTGATTTTGAATCCCTTTGATGTAGTAAAGATCGTAATTAAGGTAATTGCTGGTGTAGATGGCTTTTGCTAGCAATCCTGCCCTCTGAAACATTAGCTCTTTTTGGCTTCCGTTATCGTCTCTTTCTATGTACTGTTCATCAAATCCAGAAAAACCTAACTCCAGACTTTCCTGAAACGTAAAATGACGGATGACTGAAAGGCCTATGTTGAAGTTGTCGTAATTGTACTCCCCAGCCGTGCCTTCTATTGAAAGGGGTTCAATAGTCGACCATTTTGTCATATTGCCCGAAAAGCTCCAGGGGCTACCTTTCACTCTGTTTAGGCGATACTTTACAACAGCAGAGTGTCGATCGTAATATTGATAATAGGCAATCAGTTCGTGCCCTTTTCCGCCAATGTTCGAATCTTGAATGCCAACTCTACACCAAAAGTTTTTATATGATTTTCCAAGGCCAAAAATGGGCTCGACACTTAGCAGTTCGGTGCAAATGAAGGTTAAATGCGTGAGCCCATTCTCCGAATGCCGTTCAATACTCACCTGGCCAATCGTTGGGAGATTGGCAAGACGTTGTCCGTCTCGTTCAATCTTTAAAGAGTCGTAGCGCTCACCTGGCTGAGTGTAGATAAACTGTCTTAAAAATTGTTCTTTAGTCCTCTTTAATCCTTTGATTTCGATGCT
Organism: uncultured Roseivirgaceae bacterium; assembly: GCA_964351395.1. Classification (GTDB taxonomy): domain Bacteria; phylum Bacteroidota; class Bacteroidia; order Cytophagales; family Cyclobacteriaceae; genus Imperialibacter. The sequence goes on along the minus strand of CAYGOF010000001.1, from coordinate 117,042 downwards.
TTGGATAGTCTCTTGTGCATTCGTTAGAAAACAAATAGACATGTTGAGAAAGATAGCAACGAAACACCTTTTCATAAGGCTTTAACTGTCTGGAAGCGTAGTATTTACTTTCAAATCAATTTGAACCTCGTCGGCCATGCTAAAGCTTCTTCCCCCTACACCAAAGTCTCTACGGTCTATCGAAAAGCTGCCAAAAAAACCGGCGCCATTGGAGTTGCCCGCAGTCGATTTCTGCACAGTAAAGGGGAAAGTGACCTCCTTTTCTATGTTTTTGATCTTGAGCAGGCCGGTCACGCTGTAACCTTCTTTTAGTTTTACGATTTTTAAAGATGTAAATCGAATAGAAGGGTAATTTTCGACATCAAAATACTCTTCCTTTTTAAGGTGAGAGTCCCTCAGGTCTATACCGGTGTTGATGGACTCTGCTTTCAAGGTGACGTCAAACATTGAAGTTGCTAAGCTGCCCGGATCAAATGTTAAGTTCCCAGCAAGCCCGCTCATGCTTCCCTCCACAGTGAGACCAAAGTTCTTTATAGAAAAGGTAATGGCTGTCCCCTCCGCCTTTGGCACGTAATCTTGGGCCTGAGTGGAGAAAGCAGATGCTATGATGAGAAATGATAGTGCTTGTTTTAAAATCGACATGGTTATTTCAATTCCGCCTGACCAAAATTTACTGAGAAGTCCTGGCACCAAATGATTACGTAAGAGTAGTCTTCGAGCACAACGGTTTCTTCAATTTCATATGATTGTTTGCCAGTGATAGATTTGAGTTCTCCCAGGCTGATAAACTTCGAGGCTTTTGTGTCGTCAGTTAAATAGACAAATAAGTCGGGCCCATTTTCAGTGCTGAAAGGATCAAGCACTAAAGTCCTTGCGCTGTTGTTCGAGTAAATTTTCACACTGCCAGACACTTTGTGAACGGCATCAACAAATGTTCCTTCTTTTAATACGACTGCCGCTTCAGAAGGTGTGAAGTCGTCCTCAATTGGTTCTGTTGGAGTTTCATCTTCTTTGCCGCAAGCAATTAGTAGAAACAGCAATAAGAATTTTAAGTATTGTGTTGGCTTCATATCGATTACTTTTTGATGATAAAATAGGAGACTCCTGCTGTGAACATGGATGATTTGTTTCTGAATCGGTCATTTGCCTCTGGCGTTTGCTGTACTTCCGTGTCGGTTGTGTATTCAGTGAACAGGAACTGAAAACCAGCTTTAATGCCCCAGGTTTCGTTTAGGCTATATCTGGCAAATAGTTCCGAATTGAGACTGCCTATATCGTTGTCAGAAATAAGCAGCAAATTCAATGAAGTAGGCTTGGCTGATGTAATACTGCCGGAATTTCCTTCAAAATACCGGCCTTCTTGTTTCCCACCCAGAGAAACGCCAAGCAAGTCAATATTAAATCCAAGGAAAATTTTGGGATGAACCTGGTAGCCGGCGTTGAACGAAATATTCAGGGAATTTACCTGCGTTGACTCAAACTGAACCGAATCGATGTTCTCAAGGATGTTCTCAATGAAGAATACCTGAGGCCCCTTTTCTCCAGATGTAATGGAAGCTGGCGCAGTCAAATAGTATTGGTTCTTGCCAAGGTAATTTGTCAATCTTCCCCCTACTCCGAGCGACCACTTTTTCTTTTTCCCAAGTTGCCAATTGTGTACATAGGCTGTGCTTAGACTTCCCTCTGAGCTCCCAATGCCTAGCCCAAGGTCAATATTGTTGGTAGTTGATTGGGCTTTCAACTGGCCCAGACAAGCGATTGAAGCAATTAAAGCAATACAAATTCTTTTCATAGTACAAAATTTATGTAAATGAATAGGATCGAAAGCTAATTTCTTGTCGTTTGGCTGACAAGTAGTTGATTGCTCCTGATGCTAGGAGATAAAATGAGTCGTTTTTGGTCGGATAAGCATGTTAATTCCCTGCCTGCTCGTGCTCTCTGGAAGACACCTTTCGAGCTTTCCACGATTCCAGCTCGGCTTCCAGGTCTTTTTGTTGCCGCTCGCTCAGAGAAGTTTTTACCAGTTCATACATGTCGGGCTGGCCAGCATCTACCCAGCACGTAAACCAAAAATCACCTACCATTTTGATTGATGCCTTCATTCGTTTCTCTACCTGCCCGCCCAACATCTCATGATAGGCGCTAGCGTATTCTCTTGAATAGGTCTGTGTCATTCCAGCTCCCCTTTCCTCAAAGGTATATTTTTTGTCTTTCGCGAAGCGGGCATCAAGCTGTTTCTCAAAAAGCAGCACCGAATCAAGCGCCAGGTGTGCATTAGCAACTGCCTCCCAAGCTTTCAGTTGTGGGTTGCTTATATAGTCAGCCGCACCTACGAAAAGGTCATAGTTATCAAAAAAGAGCTCTGGAAGCCTCGATTCCCAAAATCCATGGATGCCATACTGATCTGTAAGTTGTCCATTGTAGTTTTCGGTGGTATGAAGCGGTACGTTGGCATCGCCGATATAGTGTCCCATGTCCGTGGCGTAGCGAAGAATCCTTTCGATGTCCTTTTCTCGGAACGCCTTGGTTAGATAGTTTTTCATCGTCATCAAATGCCATGGAACGATGCCATATGCCTGAAGTGTATCCTCGGTGTATGTTTCCACCGCATCGTTCCAGTAACGAGGCATGTTGAAAACAGCGCTATCGCCGTACACATCGATATCAATATAATGCCGGGCCGCCTCTTCAGGGATGGCATAGCGGCGTTTATCGGGATTGACAGCATTTTCTTCTACGTACTGAATGTGGTGTTTGAAAAAGACGCCTAACTCAGCGGGTAAGGTATAAACTGCCAGGTGATTGATTTTTTGATGGGCAAAAAAGCCCCATCTGTTAGATGTGGGCTTTGAATGCCCTATATTTACAGAAAGAAATAGCATTGCAGCAAAAAACATGACTATCCCCCGCATTGAGTGTTTGTAGCTGGATTCATAGAATACGAAATACTTACTCAAGATTATATTGCGGTGGTGTTTTGTAATTTCAAACAATACTTTTATCTTTGCGCTCTCTAAAAATGAACTGTTTACCGCAAGTACTAAAATAGTATGGCTAATCATAAATCGTCGTTAAAAAGAATTCGTTCTACAGAAGCTAAAAGGTTGAGAAATCGCTATCAGCACAAAACCACTCGTACCTTTATTAAGAAGCTTGTTGGAACTACTGACAAAGCCGAAGCATCTGAGCTTTACAAGAAAGTTGCAAGCATGATTGACAAGCTTGCGAAAAGAAACATTATCCATAAGAATAATGCTTCTAACAAGAAATCAAAGCTTGCTAAGCTGGTTAATTCACTTGGTTAATTAAGTAGTTAATTTAAAATATTTGTAAGCCTCTTCAAACTGAAGAGGCTTTTCTTTTTTATAAGTGTTTCATTTAATGTTTTTTGACTACCTTCAAAATCAACAAAAAAGGTATGTCGGAAGCAAACTATATTCAGCGACTATCAATAAAAAGCTGGTCAGAAGATGACCGTCCCCGTGAAAAGCTCATCCTAAAGGGCAAAGCTGCGTTGTCCGATGCCGAACTGCTTGCCATTCTAATCAACTCCGGCACCAAAAAGCATAGTGCGCTTGACCTCGCCAAGTTAATTCTTCAAAAAGCCAATCATGACCTCAATGCACTAAGTAAACTTACCCTGGCGGACTTAACTGTCTTTGACGGGATCGGCGAAGCACGTGCAATTACTATTCTGAGTGCTCTTGAGCTGGGACGAAGACGAAAAGAGCAAAACTCCACAGCCAAACCAATTCTTATTACCAGCAAAGAGGCTTACCAATTTATGCAAGCACATTTACTTGATTTGGTTCACGAAGAGTTTTGGGTAATATTTATGGGGCGTGGAGGCCGGGTGCTTTCGGTTCAGCAAGTTAGCGTGGGAGGTATTAATGGAACAGTGGCCGATCCCAGAATCATCTTCAAACGAGCACTTGAGTTGGCTGGTTGTACCGGCATTATTTTAACCCACAATCACCCATCTGGGAATCCAAAGCCCAGCCAGGAAGATATCAGGCTAACCAAGGCAATGAAGGCTGCAGGAGAGTTTCTTCAGATATTTGTATTGGATCATTTGATTTTTTGTGACGAAGGATATTATAGTTTTGCAGATGAAGCAACATTATAAATAAAATGAAAGGAGCTAGACTTATTATCAGCCTCATCGCTATAGTAGTTGGAGTAGCTATTTATTTGGCTAACACCGGCGATCCGTCTCCAGAAGAATATATTTCTACAATTGAAAAGGAAAGAAAGGACAAGGACGATTTTATGCGCTCTTCCAGTGAGTCACCTTTCAAAGGAAGGGAATTCGGTGAGTTGAAGTATTATCCCATTAAACCGGAATACAAAGTAATGGCCAACGTGAAGCAGCTTGAGGAGAAAGAAATTGTACAGCTTGGGACAAGCGATGGCAAGGTGCAACCTTACCAGAAATTCGCTTATGTTGAATTTGAATTGCTTGGTGAGCGGCATCAGCTCACCTTACTTCGCCAGGCTGCTCCCGGAATGCAAAGTGTTACCTTTCTGGCCTTTGCCGATGCCACCAGTGGGGAAGAAACGTATGGAGGTGGTCGTTATCTCGATGTATCGGTGAAAAATGCCCGACAAATCACCCTCGATTTCAATACAGCCTACAATCCGTATTGCGATTATAATGCGAGTTATTCGTGCCCGCTACCTTTGAAAGAAAATATTTTAAGTATTGCCATTGAGGCCGGCGAAAAAAATTACTAGCTCGCCTGCTACTTGCCGCTATTTGGTTAATTTTACTCCTTCGTTTTTTTAAAACGAGATTGAATCCAAAGAAGAGAAGCACAGAATGAAGATTTCATATAATTGGCTCAAAGAATACATTGATCTTAAGGAACAACCTGAGGAGGTGTCGAAAGTACTCACAGGCCTTGGCCTTGAAGTAGAGGGGCTTGAGTTTCATGAGGAAATACCTGGAAGCATGGCTGGCCTCGTTTTGGGAGAGGTGATGACTTGTGACCCACACCCCAATGCAGATAAACTGAAGTTGACAACAGTAGACGTAGGTGGGCCAGAGTTGCTCAATATTGTTTGCGGGGCACCCAATGTAGCCAAAGGTCAACGAGTAGTCGTAGCGACAAATGGCACTACGATTCATCCTAAAAGTGGCGAGCCCTTTCAAATAAAAAAGGCGAAGATCAGAGGTGAAGAATCGAACGGCATGATTTGCGCTGAAGACGAAATTGGTATCAGCAACGACCATGGGGGAGTGATAGTGCTGGATACAATTCTTCCTAACGGAACACCTGCCGCCGATTATTTCAAGCCTTCAACGGACTATGTGTTCGAAATTGGGCTTACCCCTAATCGCGCAGATGCTACGTCACATTACGGTACTGCCAGAGACCTGGCAGCGTATTATGGTAGGCCATTAAAATTTCCTGCCACAGATGCATTTACAATAGACAACACCTCGCTTGCGATTGATGTGAAGGTCGAAAATACAGACGCATGCCCAAGGTATGCCGGTGTGACTTTGACTGGACTGAAGGTAGCGCCATCGCCATCATGGTTGAAAGCAAGACTGGAGGCCATAGGGTTAAACCCTATCAACAATCTTGTTGACGTTACCAACTACATATGTCATGGACTAGGGCAGCCATTGCATGCATTTGACGCGGCAAAAATCAAGGGAGGAAAGGTTGTGGTGAAGACCCTGACAGAAGGGTCCAAATTCACTACCCTGGATGAGAAGGAACGTAAGCTGTCCTCCAATGATTTGATGATTTGTGATGCTGAAAAAGGAATGTGTATTGCAGGTGTTTTTGGAGGGGCTCATTCAGGCGTTACTGAAAGTACTACAAGCATTTTTCTTGAATCAGCCTATTTCGCACCTGACTATGTAAGAAGAACTGCCATTTTACATGGGTTAAAAACAGATGCTTCGTTTCGTTTTGAAAGAGGGATCGATCCCAATGGTGCGGTAAATGCTCTTAAGTATGCCGCCATGCTTATCAAGGAAGTAGCTGGTGGAACCATCAGTTCTGATCTTATTGACTTGTATCCTCATCCGATAGCCGACTTTAAATTTAAAGTGCGCTTTGCAAGAATTAATATGCTTATTGGTAAAGAGATTGGGAACGAAGCGATTCTCAAGATTTTGAAAAACCTTCAGATTGGCACCGAGGATTTAACCGACACTGATTTTACTGCAGTGGTCCCTCCTTATCGGGTAGATGTTCAAAGGGAAATTGACATTGTTGAAGAGATTCTAAGAGTATATGGCATCGACAATATTGAGCTATCTGCTAACCTTGGCGCCAAAACTTTGTCAGAGTTCCCTACGGTGGATGACAACAAACTTCAGCTGAAAATTTCTGAATTTCTTGCTGCAAGGTCATTCTACGAAATCATCACAAACTCATTGACTAATCCTGATTATGGAACGAAGTCTGGTCTTTATGAGGAGGAACAAAATGTTGTTATTCTCAACAGACTTAGTGAGGAATTAGGAGTAATGCGACAGTCCATGCTTTTTTCTGGGCTTGAAGTAGTGGCTTACAACAATAATCACCGCCAGTCAAACCTAAAGTTTTTCGAATTTGGAAAGACTTATCAGAAAAAAGAGAGTGGTAAGTACAAAGAGCAAAGCCGACTTGCTTTGTTTCTTACTGGCGAGAATCATGAAGAGTCCTGGAGAGAAGCAACAAAGACTGCAGAATTCTACGATTTGTCTGCGGCTTTGCAGCAAATTTTGAATAAATTGAACATCGCAGGATACGAAACCGCAGCAACTTCGGATAAAGTATTTCAGACAGGTCTCGATTTTTCTTTGAACGGGAAAGTATTTGCCAGTATAGGCCAGGTGGCAAAGCCTTTTCTTAAGCTTGCAGAAGTTCGTCAGGCTGTTTTTTATGCGGATATTGACTGGAAGCAATTGCTTAAATGGTACAAAGGCTCTATCGATTACTTGGAAGTGCCGAAGTTCCCGGAAGTAAGACGCGACTTGTCGTTGGTGCTTGATAAGGCGGTGACCTTCGCTCAGGTAGAGAAGATTGCAAAACAAGTGGAACGCCGCCTGATAAAAGGATTGAACGTTTTTAGCGTTTATGAAGGAGATAAATTGGAGGCTGGTAAAAAATCTTATGCCATAAGTTTTATTCTTCAAGATGAAAAGGAGACCTTGAAAGATAAACAAATTGACAAAACAATGAACTCACTGATAACGGCTTTTGAAAGTCAGCTCGGTGCAAAAATAAGGAAGTAAGTGCTATGAACCCGAACCAACTCAATACGGAATTAAACTCGTTGGAAAGAAAGATTTCTCTTCTTTTAAATGAATACAAAAACCTGAAAAATGAGTTAGATCATGTTAAAACGGAGAATGATGAACTCCGAGGTGTTTTGAGTTCGAAGGAACATCAGATAAGCGACTTCCAAAATAAATTTAAAATTAGTAAGATTGCTGATAGTTTGGCATTGAGCGGAGACGACTCAACAGAACTCAAACAAGTATTAAATGAATATATCAAGGAAATAGATAGGTGCATTGCTCATTTGAGCCAATGACCTCGACCAATAAGTGATGGGGGAACAGCTTTCGATTCGGATAAAAATAGGCAACAGAGAATACCCAATGAAGGTATCGGCTCATGAAGAGGGCATGATACGTCAGGCAGGCAAACAATTGAATGAACGGATGAAGTCGTACAAAGAACAATTTGGTATCGACGACCCACAAGATTTGCTAGCCATGGTGTCATTTGATTTGCTTATCGAAAAACTCAAAGTCGACGAGACTGTTGTAGACAATGATCAGGTAACACTTGAAAAGATTACTCACCTAAATCATCTGATCACCCAGGCCTTATAACCTGCATATCATTTTTTGCTTTTGTGCTTCTGTAGCAATTTCTGCTGGTGCTGACTTGTTAATAGTGAACACCTTATAACTAACGTTATGGACACAACCGTATATATTATCCTGTTTGCTTTCGTAGGAGTAGTAGCTGGGTTTCTCGTAGGAAGAGTAGCCCTTAAGAAATCGTATGCCTCTAAAGAAGCTGATATACAGGAGAAGAGTAAACTGCTGGTAAAGGAAGCAGAAATTGAAGCTGAGAATATCAAGAAGAATAAGATTCTTGAAGCAAAAGAAAGATTTCTGAAATTAAGAGAAGAGTTCGAAGAAGAGGCCAACAAAAAGAAGGCCATCATCATCTCCAACGAAAATAAAATCAAGCAGAGAGAACAGACTCTTTCCAAGCAATTTGAGCAGAACAAGAGAACTGAGGCAGAGCTGGATTCAGCCAAGGAGAACCTCAACGCTCAAATGGAGATAATGAAAAAGAGGAAGGAAGAGCTTGATAAAATCAGACAGCAGCAGGTAGATATACTCGAAAAGATTTCAAGTCTGACAGCCGATGAAGCTAGAGAACAATTGGTGGAGACGTTGAAGGATGAAGCCCGCTCCAAAGCTTCTTCTCATATCAAGGAAATAATTGAGGAGTCTAAGCTGACCGCCACTAAGGAGGCTAAGAAAATTGTGCTGCAAACAATTCAGCGTACCGCTACTGAGCATGCCATCGAAAACTGCGTATCTATTTTTAATATCGAAAGCGACGATATCAAGGGGAAGATCATCGGTAGAGAGGGTCGCAATATTCGTGCCCTGGAAGCAGCCACTGGAGTTGAAATAATTGTAGATGATACGCCGGAGGCAATTATTATCTCAGGCTTTGATCCTGTTCGCAGAGAAGTAGCCAGGCTGTCACTTCACCGTCTGGTGCAGGACGGTCGGATCCACCCAGCTCGTATCGAAGAGATAGTAGCAAAGACTGCCAAAAATATCGACGACGAGATCGTCGAAATTGGAGAAAGAACTGTCATCGATCTTGGCATCCATGGCGTACACCCTGAATTGATCAAGATGGTTGGCCGAATGAGGTTCCGTTCTTCGTATGGACAGAACCTGCTTCAGCACTCAAGAGAAGTAGCCAAGCTTTGTGCGACTCTTGCCGCTGAACTTGGTCTCAATGCTAAGATGGCGAAACGTGCCGGTCTACTGCATGATATTGGAAAAGTTTGGCCTGAAGAACCAGAGCAGCCACATGCTATTTTAGGTATGGAACTGGCCAAGAAATACAAAGAGCATCCGGATGTGTGCAATGCCATAGGCGCTCACCACGATGAGATTGAAATGACTGCGATGATCTCACCGATCATTCAGGCTTGTGATGCTATTTCAGGCTCAAGACCAGGAGCGCGTCGTGAGGTAATGGAGTCTTACATACGCAGGCTGAAAGAGCTGGAAGCATTAGCACTCGAATTTGATGGTGTCAACAAGTGTTATGCAATCCAGGCTGGCCGTGAACTCAGAGTGATAGTTGATGCAGATTCTGTGTCAGATCAGAGAGCTGGGGACATGTCATTCGAAATCAGTCAGAAGATTGAGAGAGATATGCAATATCCAGGTCAAATTAAAGTGACTGTCATTCGTGAAATGAGATCAATCGCTTACGCCAAATAAGCGGCCTTCTCAAAAAATAAAGCCTTTAGTTTGATCTCCCTCGCAGAGATAAACTAAAGGCTTTTTTTGTATGTCTCCCTTTTGTTAGCTTTTTACGGGTTCTGCTTCAACAGGCTTCACCACTCCAGCGATTCTTTCTTTAATCTTCAATTCTATCTCTTCCATTAGTTCAGGGTTATCGAGAAGTAGTTCTTTTACTGAATCCCTGCCCTGCCCAAGCTTGGTCTCCTGATAGGAGAACCATGATCCGGATTTCTTCACGATTTCAAGGTCAACACCAATATCGATGATCTCACCCACTTTGGAAATTCCTTTGCCATACATGATGTCGAACTCAACAATCTTGAATGGAGGAGCTACTTTATTTTTTACAACTTTTACCCTGGTTCTATTGCCAGTTACATTATCTGCACCTTCTTTGATCTGCCCAACCCGGCGTATGTCTAACCTAACAGAAGCATAAAACTTTAGCGCATTACCACCCGTTGTTGTTTCAGGGTTGCCAAACATCACACCGATTTTCTCCCGTAATTGGTTGATGAAAATGCATGAGCAGCCCGATTTGTTGATGGCGCCCGTAAGTTTTCTTAACGCTTGCGACATCAGCCTTGCCTGCAAGCCCATTTTGCTGTCACCCATTTCTCCTTCTAGTTCACCCTTAGGCACGAGGGCAGCCACTGAGTCTATCACTATAATGTCGATAGCTCCAGAGCGAATCAGGTGTTCTGTAATTTCAAGTGCTTGCTCGCCGTTGTCAGGCTGTGAGATTAGCAAATTCTCAGTGTCGATGCCAAGTTTCTCCGCATATGACTTATCAAATGCATGTTCTGCATCGATAAATGCCGCAAGTCCACCCTTTTTTTGAGCTTCAGCAATACAGTGCATCGAAAGCGTGGTTTTTCCTGAAGATTCCGGACCATATATTTCAATGACTCTTCCCCTGGGTATGCCACCAACACCAAGGGCAATATCAAGGCCAAGGGAGCCGGTGGAAATAGCAGGAACGTCTACCACTCGCTCATCGCTTAGCTTCATGATGGTGCCTTTGCCGTATGTTTTCTCAAGTTTGTCGATGGTCAACGCCAGCGCCTTCAGTTTTTCAGATTTATCGCTCATGATGTGTGATTAAAATATTGAGTATTGGGGATGTGAATTTACTACGAATCACCTCAATTACCAACGCTATCAAAAGCAGATTTCCTTCTGGCACTCAAGAAAATGCGTTAACTGTTTTGTTCCACTTTTTGTCCGATCTCTATATCGCTTTCTGAGGGCGTTTCCCAGAATGTAAGGAAGATGTAAATGGAAAAGGCAGTTCCTAAAGGAAAATTGAAAAAGTAAAAAACAGCTGGACCAAGTGAGCCCTTTTGTGCCCATTTTTTGTTGGCCAAAATACCCGCCGCCAAAGCAAATTCTAAAAAGGCCAAGCCAACATAGAAAAATGGAAAAGCATACATCAACGCAGCAGGATGCCGCAAGGTAATGCCTCCGATATGTATGTCGTTGAATATTTCCCAACTTTCGAAAAAGTAGACAGCATTATATAAAAATGCGGAAAATACAAAGTGCAAAAGTGATACGACAAGGAGGGTTTTTCCGATGATTTTATTGTGTTTTTGGAATTGGTCAGGAGCCTTCATAATGACATGGTAATGTTTGGTACTATGCTTAACAAGGTATTATACGCAATGCCAACTAAATGGTTGGATTAATTCTAGTTAGATAATAATTTTCGTGCTTTTGAGTTGAAGGGTTAAATTAGAATCGTGAAGAAGAAGATTGTGTTGACAATGGTGCTGTTGGTAGCAGCTGCATTGACCTATTACAGGGATTTAGTTGGCTATGGATTGATGCAAGGTAAAGGTCAGTTGATGATCTTATGGGAAGCACAGCCTATAGAGGATTTTTTGGAGGCTCCAGATTTCCCGGACTCACTTAAAGGCAAATTGAGGCTTATACAGGAGGTTCGGGTATTTGCCATCGATTCGCTGGGAATCTCCCCATCAGATAATTATACAACTATGTACAATCAGCTTGGAGAGAACCTACTCTGGAATGTGACTGCCGCCGAACCATTCGCATTGGTTCCCTACAGGTGGACTTTCCCGTTTTTAGGGTCTTTTCCTTATAAGGGTTATTTTGACCTGGAGAAGGCCAAAATGGAAAGAGCCAGGCTGGACAGTGCCGGGTATGATACCCATATTGGTGCTGTAAGTGGCTGGTCTACTCTAGGCTGGTTCAAGGATCCCATCTTAAGCAAGATGCTCAATAGATCTGAAGGCGACCTTGCAGAGTTGATCATTCATGAGCTCACCCATGGGACATTGTATGTGAAAGACAGTGTGGAATTTAATGAAAACCTGGCAAGTTTTGTTGGACGTATGGGGGCGATCCGATTCCTAAGCACCCGTTTTGGAACTAACTCTAGGGAGCTGGCATCCTATATTGATTCCGAGGCTGATTATGAAAAGATCTATCAACACTATTTGAAAGGGGCACGAAAATTGGATAGCTTATACAAAAGTATGACTGTGTCAATGACACTGGAAGAGAAAGCGAAACTGAAAACGGAAATGATTTTGGGTATCATGCAGCAATTAGATACACTAACATTCAAAGACCGTGCGCCGTTAAAATGGAAAAGAGACAACAAGCTCCCTAACAATACCTTCTTTATGTCGTATTTAAGATATAGAGGTAAGTTGGATAGCTTTGAAAAGGAATTGGAAGATAAGTTTGGAGGTGACCTTCGGGCTTATGTCACTTATTTTAAAGAATTGTATCCTTCATTATGAAAAAGGTGCTGATTCAAATTGCGGGTTTAATAATAGTTGCCGGAATATTTTCTGCTTTCGGTCAGTACTATGATAATGGCAATTATAGATCGATCAGTAATCAAAGTTTCAAGAAAGGGGAGTTTTTAGAGTACAGGCTACACCTCGGCATGCTTACGGCTGGTGAGGCCTCTTTAAGTATTTTGCCTGAGATTGAACGAAGGAATGGCCGGCCCTGCTATCGTATAGATGTTTACGGTAAAACCACAGGCTTTACAGATTTTTTGTATAGTGTAAAAGATAATTGGGGGACTTACTACGATACAGCTTCACTGGTGCCGCATCAGTTTTATCGCAATATTCAGGAGGGCAGGTATCGCAAATATGAAGTGGTTGATTTTGACCACCTCAATGCAAAAGCAAAAGTTACTAGCCTTGATAAACATACTTTCAAGCCGAAGAAGACTGAGACTTTTGACATTCCCTCTAATATTCAGGACCTGGTAAGTGGCTACTATTTTATCCGCACGATGGATTTTTCCAATGTGCAACCTAATGATACTTTAGTTGTTCAGGCTTTTTTTGACAAGGAGCTTTTTAATATGAAAATCAGATTTGTCAGAAGAGAGGTGTTAAAGACCAAGCTTGGAAAAATTAGGGCATTGACATTCGCCCCCATCATGCCAGAAAACAGTATTTTTGATGGAGAGGATTCAATTCTGATGTGGATGTCTGATGATGAAAATAAGATTCCATTGAAAGTCAGAGCCAAAATGTTTTTGGTTGGTTCAGTAGAAGTTGATATCACGGCTGCGAGTAATATCAAGTCTAAATTGGCTCTCGTTGAAGATAAGTATTAACAAATTGTTACCCCTTTTTCATTGAGTTCTTTATTGTCTATTTTTAACCTGTCGTTAAATTTTTTGGTGCTGGTATTTGCCAGATTATTGACGAATTGAGTTTTTAGACTTGACTTTAAATGCAGTAATCTTCTTTAAGCAATGGGAAACAAGCAATCGCAAAAGGTACTTGTCGTAGACGATGAGCCAGATATTTTAGAACTGCTTAAGTACAATCTGGCTAAGGAAGGCTACGATGTGAAGACGGCCATAGATGGTAGAAAAGCTGTTGAAATAGCCAGGACTTATCACCCTGATCTAATACTTTTAGATATTATGATGCCTCATCAGGATGGCGTAGAAACGTGTCGCCAGTTGAGAGAGATTCCAGAGTTACTAGGCTCGTTTGTGATTTTTTTGACAGCTCGCTCTGAGGAGTACTCAGAGGTAGCTGCATTCGATATCGGCGCAGATGATTATATCACAAAGCCGATCAAGCCAAGAGCATTGATGAGTAGAATCAATGCTTTGTTCAGAAGGGATTTAAAAAAGAAAAAGGATGACAACCAAGTCTCAGTGGGTGATTTGAGCATTGATCGAACCAGCTACACTGCCACAATAGGAGCCGATAAGATAAACCTTCCTAAGAAAGAATTCGAACTTCTCTATTTTTTGGCCCAGAATCCCGGAAAGGTGTTCAGTCGTGACGACTTATTGCAAAATATTTGGGGTACAGATGTATATGTTCTTGCAAGAACCGTCGATGTTCACATCAGAAAAGTCAGGGAAAAAATTGGCGAGGGTTATATTTCAACTGTCAAAGGGGTCGGTTATAAGTTCGAAGCTAACTAAGCCATTATGTTGCTTAACTCCCGGGCGCTAGCCTTGCTCCTTTCTATTTCGATTTCAATTGTAACCACTGCTTTTTTATACCTGGTTCCGGGAGTAAGTACAACCGCATTGTTTGTGGCCTGTGGGCTTTCGTTTTCTTCTTCATACATACTTATTAGCGTAGTGCTCGACTTCCTTTTCTTCAAGGAGATCAACGGGATTTATGAAGTGTTTGAGAATATCAGAAAGATGGATTTTACTGACGTAGAGGATCCGTCGACCAATCCATTAAGCCCATTAAAAAAGATTAATGAGGAAATTTATTCCTACGCTAAGTTCAAACAAAGGGAAATAGATGAGCTAAAACGTATGGAGGCCTTTAGGAGAGAGTTTCTCGCAGATGTTTCCCACGAGCTGAAGACTCCCATTTTTGCCGCTCAAGGCTTTGTGCATACCTTGCTTGATGGAGCAGTAGAGGATAAGTCGGTCCGTATTAAATTTTTGAAGAAAGCGGCAAAAAGTCTCGACGGTTTAGATATGCTTGTTCACGACCTACTGACTATTTCCCAAATGGAAACCGGCGAAATAAAAATGCATTTTGAAGACTTCGATGTAAAGGAATTGGCAGAGGAGATTTTCGAGCAGTTTGAAGACAAAGCAGAAAAAAAGCATATCAAATTAAAGCATGCCAACCCGGGCAAATCCCCCATTTATGTGTATGCAGACTTCCAAAGAATTTACCAGGTTCTTACCAATCTTATTTCAAATGGGATTAAGTATACAAAGGATCACGGAGTGGTGGAAGTAGCGTTTGAAGAGGGCAAGGATGATATTACGATTTTTGTAAAAGATACAGGCAGGGGTATTCCGCCTGATGACTTAAAAAGAGTGTTTGAACGCTTTTATCGAGTTGAAAAGAGTAGATCCAAGGAAAAAGGTGGCACCGGTTTGGGGCTTGCTATTGTGAAACATATTGTTGAAGCGCATGGTAGTAAAGTAAGCGTGACCAGCACTGTTGATAAAGGGTCTACTTTCTTTTTTAAGCTTCAAAAAAGCGCCCCTGATGAGATAGAAATACTTCGCGACGACTCAGACGATGAAGAATAGTAAAGCTGAATTGACTTTGTTGCGTTGATGTAGGCATGCCTGCCAGATTGTTTGCCTGACCTATTATATTAGGGCCATCTTTTTGATTTGCTTTTAATGACCATTAGTATCATCATTCCCACGTACAACGAGAGTGCCCATATAGGTGAGTTGATATGTGACTTAAAAGAAAAAGGGGGAGATTCGTTGGTCGAGGTTATTGTTGTTGACGGAGGTAGCGATGACGATACTGTCGCTAAAAGCAAAAAGGCCGGAGCCAAGGTGTTTGCTGCTCCTGTGTTGAGAAGGTCAGTCCAAATGAACCTTGGCGCGAAAAGTGCTCAAGGAGATGTGTTATATTTTGTGCATGCCGATATCAAGATGGAAGTGAATTACCCAATTGATATACAGGAAGCGTTAAGCGCAGGCTATTCTGCTGGTTGTTACCGCTACAAATTTGACTCTGCCAAGCCATTATTGCGAATCAATGCATTTTTTACGCGGTTTGAGCCTCTGTGGTGTAGGGGTGGGGATCAAACCCTCTTTATTACACGTGACTTATTCGATGAGCTGGGAGGTTTTCAAGAAGACCTGCAAATCATGGAAGATTACGATATAATTGAAAAAATAAGGCAAAAACACAGGTTTCGAATCATCCCCAGTAACATCGTGGTGTCAGCAAGAAAATATGATTCCAATAGTTACCTTCGTGTTCAATTTGCCAACTTTTTAGTTTTTACCATGTATTTTTGGGGCGCTTCGCAGTCTAGGCTGGTAAGTACATATAAAAGGCTACTTAAGTATTGAAAAAATAGATATATGGAGAGTTTTATCACTGGGGTTCAACAAGCAGGTATCGGCGTGCCGGATATCGACAAATATTGGCCGTGGTACAGCAAGATTTTCGGCTTGTCTGTCGCCATTTTTGACGACAAGGCAGAAGCTGCACTTATGACGCCTTATACGGGAGGGGAGGTTCACTCCAGAAGAGCAGTGCTTGCTTTGAATATGGCAGGAGGTGGTGGTGCTGAAATTTGGCAGTTTACCAGCAGAACTCCGGGAACCTGTTCATTTAGTCCAGTGTATGGTGATCTGGGACTTTTTGCGTTAAAAATAAAAACAAGAAATATTCAGTCATTTGTGGCCCTTGCAAAAGATGAGAAGGTAGATATGTCGGAGGTGTTAACCGACGCCAATGGCAGAGGCTACGTATGGGTGAAAGACCCGATGGGAAATGTTTTCCAGGTGGTGGAGCATAGTTATGGTTGGTTTGGGGAAAGTGGTCATATCACTGGTGGTATCATTGGTGCAGTAATTGGCGTTTCCTCTGTTGAAAAGGCCTTGCCATTTTATCAAACTTTACTTGGCACGTCTAACGTCGTATTTGATGAAGAGTCCACTGGAGATCAGTTTGTTGACAACAGCGCACCTGAATTGAGGCGCCTGCTCTTGACGAAAAAGCCAGGCGAGCTTGGAGCTTTCAGCAACCTACTTGGAGGTATTGAACTTGAGCTTGTAGAGAGGAAGGATGGAGCTGGACGGCGCATATTCGATAGTTCGCGGTATTGGGGAGATTGTGGCTTTATTCACCTTTGTTTCGATGTGTTAGACATGAATTCTTTGCAAAGTGTTTTAAGCAAAAATGGGCATGAGTTTACTGTTGACAGTAAAGGTACATTTGCGATGGGTGAAGCGGGCGGTCGATTCGCTTATGTAGAAGATCCAGATGGTGCGTTGATTGAGTTAGTGGAGACACATAAAATACCAATCATGAAAAAATATGGCTGGTTCCTTGATTTAACCAAGCGCAAACAAAACAAACCACTTCCAAAGTGGATGTTTAAGGTGCTGGCCATGGCAAGTCCAAAGGCTAAACAATAAGGCTATACTCTATTCTTTTGAAAACCCTATGAGATAGCTTGAATTGGCGGGCGATCTGCATGCTTCTTAGCATGATGCGTTTCCTAGATGTAATGAATTCAAAATAGTTCAACGTCCGCTGGCCTGTAGGCTGTGTGCTGGGCGGCCATACCATTTTCGAATTACTTTTTCGGCGGGCTTATTCTGGGGTGTGTAGTCGTTGTTTTGCTCGCCTCCGGCTTTTTGATGATTGGGGTACCATTTCCATAGAAAGCCTCCTGCAAACCATGTCTCATCCCAGAATGACTGAAAAAGTGCTTCGTACGTGTTTGCCTGGGCTTCCAGGTTCAACGGCAGCTCTTTTTCGTTTAATTCCCAATGCTTTGCGGCTGCGAAGTCGGAACTACGATAACCATATTCTGTAAACAGAATTGGGCGATCAAATTGTTGCGAAAGCCTTTCCAATTGTTTTTTAGGGTCAACCCAATTCCTTTTGAGCTCCTTTACAGTTGGCGTTTTTTCCTGGCTAATAGGGAAATAAGCATCAATACCTATGTAGTCGAGCTCTTTCCAACAACTAACCTCCATAAAATTGTCCCAGTTGGCTGCATAGGTAAGCTTCCCCTTAAAGTTTTTTCGGCAGGTGGAGGCCAATTTGACCCAAAACTCAGGGCGATGAATGATCGCCTGGTTAAATTCAGTGCCAATACAAAAAATTTCAGCGTTTAGAGAGTCGGCGACCTTCAGATAGGTCATGATGTAGCTTAGGTAATTCTCTTCCCAGGTTGCCCAATCTTCTTCGTTGTCAAGCACAAAATCACCTGGCCAGCCATCACCCCGTACCCATACATGGGGCTTCACCATCACTTTTAGGCTTTTGTTGTGGGCAGCAATAATTTGATCTCCGACTCCTTTAGCTGTTTCTCCACCCCATTGTCGGGAGTGGTTAAAATGTAGTTCCGGGGAATGACCAGGTGCAAAAGCGAAAGGGATAATAGCTACCCATCCGGCATTAACACTGTCCAGATGGAGAAGTTCTTCTTCAGGGCTCACTTCCCGACCTGCCACTAACGACACACCACTGATCTTTTCGCCTAAATGAACAGGCGGGTTTTGCATAAAACAGCCAGTAAGCATCATAGAAGATAATGCAGAAACGGCCAATAGCCACACCATGGAACATGCCCTTGTAAACGAAATCATTCAGAAAGATGATACTTTTCAGGATCAATTCAAATCATCCCATTATCCTGTGTTTCGCATCGCGCTGGCTATGGCATTAATGGTAACGAGTAAATGGGTTAACGTCGCATCGGTATTTTTGGCCCCAGTCTCCTTTTCCTTCCTCCATTTTTTTAGCAGACTCACCTGTGTTTTGTGGAGGTTATCCATCAGAGAGGCCCTCAAAAGACTAGAATAGTAATGGTTCCGCCTTCTCTCCATCATGGGTCTGCCCAAAAGATCTTCCAGCGCTTCACTGGTTTTTTTAAGCTCGGTGATAAAAATATTCAAGAACTTATCTCTAACGGTTTCGTCAGTCACCAAGGAGGCGTATTCACGCATGATCGATTGATCGGTTGATGCAAGGCTTGTATCTACGTTAGTGAGCACATATCGGATCAGGGGATCGAACTTAATGGCCTTCTTAAACTCAGCATAAGCCTCTGGCTTGTTTTTCTTCAGGTTTTGAAGTGTTGAGCCAACACCATACCAGCTTGTCATATTGTACCGCGATTGGCTCCAACTAAAAACCCAGGGTATCGCCCGTAAGTCTTCCAGTGTTTTGGTGCCAGAGCGCCTTGCTGGCCTTGATCCAATTTTACTGGACTCGATAGCATCGATTGGGGTAGCTTCTCGAAAGAATTGAATGAAACCTTCCTCATGCATTAGTTTTTCGTAGTAACCCTTGCTTTCATTGGCTAGCTGCTCAAGAGTGTCGGCCATGGGGTGGTATTTCCTTTCTGTTACTCCGTCCAAAATGGTGCGTGCTGTAGTGCTAGCCACCAGAAGCTCAAGATTGTATTCCGCATTTACCTTGTTGGCATATTTTTGAGCAATAGTTTCTCCCTGTTCGGTTAGTCTGATGGCGCCTTGCAGCGAAGAGTGGGGAAGTGCATTGACAAAATAATGAGTAGGTCCCGCTCCACGGCTAATAGAACCACCCTTTCCATGAAAGAACATGACTTTTACTCCGAGATCGCGGCCAATTTGGCTCAATCTTGATTGTGCCTTATAGAGATTCCACTGGCTGGCCATAATGCCGCCGTCTTTGTTACTGTCGCTATAGCCAACCATCACTTGTTGCATGAGCGTGCTTGCCTGGGTTTTTGTTTTAATGAACTCAAGGCTTCTTTTTGTGAATGGGTGTTCTAAAAACCCAGTCAGGATTTGCGAGCCATTTTCCAGGTCGTCTATCGTTTCGAGCAGTGGAACTACAGGTAGTGTGCAAACAAGTCCTTCTTCAGATTGGGTGGTGAGGCCGGCTTCTCTTGCCAATACGTATACTGCAAGTAAGTCTGATACACTTCTGGTCATGCTCACGATAAGTGAGCCAATTCCCTCCGTTCCATATTTGGAAATATGTTCTTCTACTACCTTATAACAGTCGACTACAGCCTGGGCATTTTCGCCCAATGGCACATTTTTGTTGGCAAAAGGACGGTTCGAAGCTAATTCTTTGTTCAGAAAAGCAAGTCTTTCCTCTTCGTTCCATTGGAGGTAATCTGAACCCTTCAGTCCGGCAGCATCCATTAACTGACTTATCGCTTTGTCATGAAACGCACTGTTTTGTCTCACATCTAAGCGAGCCAGGTGCAATCCGAATGTCTCTACAATTCTTATTGCCCCAATTACCTCATCGTATGCAATAGATTTTGCACCATAGTCGATAAGTGCATCCTTCAAAATCGTTAAGTCATCGATCAGTTCCTTTGAACCCGCATAAGCACCTTTGAACTCCTGCAGCTCAGTAGCGTGGCCTCTTTTTGTGTCGATGGGGAGGCGGGCCATCATAATATTGACAAACTGACGGAAGGCTTCTCCTTTATTTCTTTGTAATGACTGCGAGCCTTTTTCGCCAAGCTCATGCATTAATTGGTAGGCACGATCCCTTAATGGCGGATATACTTTGTCGATATCACAGGTTAGGCTCAAATGCTTAACCAGGGTCATCAGACGGCGTCTCACCACTACAATGGCATTCAGTCGGAGGGTTTGTAAGGTTTCAGCTGTCACTTGTGAGGTAACAAGCGGGTGCCCATCTCTGTCGCCACCCACCCAGTCTCCAAAGCTGATTTTTGGGAAAGTATTACCTTCAAAAAGGAGAGACTTGTCAAATCCGGCGTCGTCCCAGGCCTGGATCATTCGCCTGTCGAGGACTGGAATCACCTCGGGGAATACATTGACAAGGTAATGAAGAATATTTCTGAGCTCTGAGGCTACGTCTGGTTTTTCAACATATATCTCACCAGTTTTCCAAAGGCGATAAAGGACCAGTTTTATATTGTGTCTAATATTTTCACGTTCCTTTTTCGTGTACATCTGGTTTTCCCGTTGTACAATCAGTAGGTAGAGCTCCCGGTGATGTTCAAGAACAGTTGCTCTCTTGGCTTCAGTGGGGTGAGCTGTGAGCACTGGCTCAATCGAAATTTCTGATAGCTTGCTGGCAATGTCCTTTGGCTTAAGCCCGGCTTCCTTTAACGCCTGAAGGTTTTTGGCCCATAGGCCGCTAATACTTGGGAGCGATTGATCTTCGAGATGCCTGCGGCTTTGAACAGCTGCATTTACTTCTACCATGTTGACAATCTGAAAAACAAGTGAGTAAAGCTGAATTTCTTTTTCGCTTAACTCATCAGCATTGGCAAAATTTACTTTGTTGATCCAGGGGATTTTGGAGGCGATTACTTCTTCACCATTTTCAGCTAATACCTCTTTAAGGGCTTCTAGTAAAAATGCGAGGTCTTCGTAAGGCTTTCCAAGTTCAATCCTTACCTGCTCCAGTACGTCTATCATAAGGTGTGATTTTAAAGCTAATCAGTGAATGCGGCCCATCACTGTCAGCGGTAAATGAATGAGGGCAGTCAAAAATAGTCATTCTTCATGGAATGACTAAGTAGCTGTCGAGGAGATTAATCAGAAGCCAATAATTTTATAGAAACCCTAAAAAAGGCATGGTTATTTTGATAAATCCTCATCAGAGTGTCTCTGTTTGATTCTTATTTATTGAGGTATTTAGTCCCCTTATTTATTAAGCCTTCACTACCTGGTTATTATGCCGTTCCTTATTTCGTTACTTCCGGTATCTGTTATGTAAACCATCCCATTTACCACTGAATACACGACTTTATCACCATCTACTACAATAAAAGTAGCCGGATCTCCTAAGGACACGTTTTTGTCGGGCGATATTGAAGCACTGATAATGTTAATTGGCAAGTCTGTGAATCGTCCTTTCGGGTTGGTGACCTTTAAATATGTGTATCCTTCTTTAAGCCAGCCCTCTATTTTTGAACTTGGTATTGATGCAATCGTCTCGAAAGTTTCGGGATACACCCTGCCAGGTAAAATCTTCATTCCATTGGCATCAATCTCATCGTAACCAAAGTAGACTGACATATCGCCAGTGTCGTCAATAGTGCCGGATACATCAAATGTTCTTAAGTCACTTCTGGTGGTTTCTCTCAGCCGAATAGCGAGATCCATCGTATACCAAGCACCTTCTAGTTCTACCTGTCCGTTTTTAACCAACAAGTCAGTAAAATAGTGACCATTTTCTGGTATTTTGAAGTAGTCGTTGCGATCAAGGTTTTTATAGGAGCCATTACCAATACTTTGCAGTGTGCCTAGCAGAGCGAGAAAATGGGCCTTTCTGATGACCTGCTTCTCTGGATCATTTGGGTAAGAACCACATTCTATAAGGATTGTGCTGGTTCCCCATTTTTGGATATTGTCGCCAAATGCCCGAGGTTCAAATGTGTCGTCGTACCGGCCAGTGTGGCCTGGTAAGTAATTTTGCACCAGCTTGTTAAGCTGAACAATTACCTGGAGAGCCCTTGTTCTGGATTCATTGATGTCTTTGGCAACGTTATAAGCAGGGGCCAAAAATGAGAGAGAGGCAGGCTTGCCTGTGCTTCCGGCGCTGGTAGTCGGATTTTGATCGTGCAAATTAAAACCAAAATCGGGATTTAGACTATCTCTTACATGCTTCAAAAGCCTTGATTCAGGAGACTGCAATCTGAGTGCGTCCCTATTGATATCAATGCCCAGAGCATTTCTACGCTGGAACTGTTCTGCGCCATCTGGGTTCAGCATCGGAATGAAATAAAGTGTCACTCCTTTTAATAGTTCTTCTTTTTCTTTGGTAAATGTGCTTTTATCTGATAGAAAATTAAAAAGATCGAGCAACACCCTGGTGGCAGTAGTTTCGTCGCCATGCATTTGCGACCATAAGAGCACTTTTACTGGTCCGGTGCCAGTTTTTACCAGGTAAATATTCCTTCCTTCAGTACTTTGACCAGCTTTGTTAACAGTGAAACCTGGTTTTCCTTTTAAGTCAAGGAGTAAAGGCTCCACATTACTATGCTTAAACCGTCTTACGGTAATGCTCTTTTCTGAAAAGTCGTTGTAGGCAGCTTCTACATTTTTCAGGAAGTCATCTGGTTGGGCGATTGACTGACAGGAAAGCAAGGAGGCAAGAAATAGGTAGGCCGCTCTTTTCATGTTTTTTCTTTTTTATGTAATGAAGAATAAATATCAGGTAAAGCCAACCTTAATTCAACCAATGGAGGGTTTTTAGTGTTTCTATCATAGCTTTGTAGTCAGAATTACTTTGCTTCATGAAGAAAGAACGCTTTGAGGATTGGATATTGCTTGAGAACGATAACTATATACTTGTCAACAAGCCTCCATTTCTTTCAACGCTGATGGACAGGCAAAGTGAGCGCAACTTGCTGGATCTTGCTCGGGAATATGTTGCAGAAGCCCAGGTCGCACACCGTCTTGATAAAAACACCTCAGGCGTAATTGCAGTTGCAAAAAATCCGGAAGCTTACAGGAGCCTGGCTATTCAGTTCGAAAAACGAAAGGTGTTTAAAGTGTACCATGCCCTCACTGATGGAATTCATAAATTTGAGGACTATAAAGTGTCGGCGCCGCTGCTCACAACTGGCAAAGGTGAGGTGAAGCCCAACCGAAAGGGGAAGCCTTCTGAAACGATTCTCAATTCAGTAAAAGCATTTTCGAACCATACATTGCTTAGTTGTAAGCCACTCACAGGTCGTATGCATCAGGTAAGGGTGCATTGTGCGCATGCCGGTGCGCCTATAGCCTGCGATGAGTTATATGGAGGTAAGTGGCTTTACCTGTCAAGTCTGAAGCGCAAGTTTAATCTGGGTAAGTTGGAGGAGGAACAGCCATTAATTAAAAGATATGCGTTGCATGCCTACGAAATTGGCTTCAAGGACCTTGATGGGAAAAAAGTAGCCGCCGTGGCACCTTACCCAAAAGATTTTGAAGTGTTGATCAAGCAGTTGACAAAGAATAGTTAGGCGATTACTTAATGTTTCCAACGCTAAAACATATGGCTAACTTAAATATTTTCAGGCCATTATTGTAATTCAATTTTTATACTTCTATCTTTGTGTCCCTTTTTGAGGGCAAGGTATATTCTGTACACAATAAAGAATTTAAAGCTGTTTCGATAAATGGATACGATAAGCTACAAAACACAGTCTCTTAGCAAGGCGAAAATTGAGAAGAATTGGGTAGTGATTGATGCTGCCGATCAGATTCTTGGTCGTTTTTCAAGCCGGGTAGCTAACATTCTTCGCGGGAAGACAAAGGCTAGTTACACTCCGAATGCGGACTGTGGAGATAATGTCATCATTTTGAATGCTGAGAAGGTTCGCCTAACTGGCAAGAAGATGAATAATAAAACGTACATCCGTCACACAGGTTATCCTGGAGGTCAGCGTTTTGCTTCACCTAGAATGGTGTTGGAAAAAGACCCAAGAAGACTTGTAGAAATGGCTGTAAGGGGAATGCTTCCAAAGAATAGCTTGGGCAGAGAGCAATTCCGCAACCTTTACGTTTATGCTGGCACTGAGCACCCTCATGCTGCACAACAACCAAAAGAAATTAAGGTAACATATTAGTATTTAGTTAATGGACGTAATAAATACCATAGGCAGAAGAAAGACCTCCGTAGCGAGATTATATCTTCAGAGCGGAAAAGGTACTTTCAAAGTAAACGAAAGAAGCCTTGAAGAGTATTTCCCTTCGGAAATCCTTCGTCTGATTGTTCAGCAGCCACTTGAACTCACTAGCGAGTCTGGCAAGTATGATATCAAAATCAATGTCGACGGTGGAGGAATCAAAGGACAGGCTGAGGCTATCCGTTTGGCTATCTCCAGAGCGCTTTGCGAAATCAGCGAAGAATTCCGTCCCACACTGAAGAAGGAAGGCTTCCTTACCAGAGACCCTCGCATGGTTGAACGTAAGAAATACGGTCGTGCTAAGGCCCGTAGAAGATTCCAGTTCAGTAAGCGTTAATCAGTATTTCATATACTTTATATATAATTAATGGCTAAGCTAGAATACAAGGACTTACTAGACGCTGGTGTTCATTTCGGACACTTAACGAGAAAGTGGGACCCCCAAATGGCTCCGTATATTTTCATGGAGAAGAATGGGATCCATATAATCGATCTTAACAAAACGCTTGTGTGCCTCGAAGAAGCGTCTAACGCACTCAAGCAAGTAGTACGATCAGGCCGTAAGGTGATGTTCGTAGCTACTAAAAAGCAGGCCAAAGACCTGGTCGCTGATGAAGCAAGAAAGCTGAAAATGCCTTATGCTACTGAGCGTTGGTTGGGTGGAATGCTTACAAACTTTGCTACTATCCGCAAGTCGCTGAAGAAAATGCAGGGAATTGACAAGATGATGAAGGAAGAAAGCTTCACTAGTCTTGCCAAAAGAGAGCGTTTGATGGTGACTCGTGAAAAAGAAAAGCTAGAAAGAGTATTGGGTGGAATCGCCGATCTTACTCGTTTGCCAGCTGCTCTTTTCATTGTGGACATCAAGCGTGAGCATATCGCAGTGAAAGAAGCACAAAAGCTTAACATTCCTGTGTTTGCTATCGTGGATACGAACTCTAACCCAAATGAGGTTGATTTCCCTATCCCTGGTAACGATGATGCTTATAAGTCTGTGAAACTTATTTTGTCTTATATCTCTGAAGTAATTGAGGAAGGTCTTAACGAACGCAAGAGAGAAAAAGATGATGCTAAGTCTAAGGAAGATGAAGACGAAAAGCGTCGGGTAGATGAAGTAGAAGCAGTAGAAGAATCAAAAGATTAATTAGTATACATTTTATCCGGCAACGGATAGATTTGGAAAAATTGAACATTGGAGATCCTTCGGTGTTCAATTTTTGTTTAAAGCATTTCTATAAAACATTAACGTATATATAACAATGGCAATCACTGCACAAGACGTAAACAAGTTACGCCAAATGACTGGCGCCGGCATGATGGATTGTAAGAAAGCACTTACAGAATCAGAAGGTGACTTTGAAAAAGCAATTGAAATCCTTAGAAAAAAGGGCCAGAAAGTTTCTGCTTCACGTTCTGATCGTGAAACAACAGAAGGATCCGTTTTTGTGCGCACTAATGATAGCAATACAAAAGCAGTTCTTATTTCGCTCACATGCGAAACTGATTTTGTTGCTAAAAACGAAGAATTCATCAAGCTTGGCAAGACAATTATTGACATTGCATTTGAGAAGTCACCCAACTCAGTAGAAGACCTGAAAGCTATGAAAGCTGGTGATCTTACAGTGGATGAGAAGATCATCGAACTGGTGGGTAAGATTGGTGAGAAGCTAGAGATTTCTGCTTACGAAGTAATGGAGGCTGAAACAGTTGTTTCGTACATTCATGCTGGAAGTAAATTGGGCGTGTTGGTGGCCTTGAAGGGCGGTAATAGTGCCGACGTTGTTGATGCTGGACGTGACGTGGGTATGCAGATTGCTGCCATGAACCCCATTGCAGTTGACCAAAACAGTGTTGATAAAGCTGTTATTGAGAAGGAAATTGAGATCGGTAAAGACATCGCTCGTCAGGAGGGTAAGCCTGAGGAAATGATCGAAAAGATTGCGCTTGGTAAATTGAATAAGTTCTTCAAAGAGAACACTTTACTTAGCCAGGCTTTCGTTAAAGACAACTCAAAGACGATCGCTCAGTACCTTGATAGTGTTAATAAGGGATTGACAGTAACTGAATTCAAAAGAATATCTATCGGATAAGGTTTGAATTATCATTAATAGATGTAAAAAAAGCGCCCTGTAAAGGGCGCTTTTTTTGTGCTCGTATATCGCTAGGCTTTCATCCTATCAAGCGCTAACTGGTAGGCCTGGTCGTAGTATTTAGTGAGGGTGGTCCAGTCAAAGTAGACCGACGTGCTTTCTACTTTATTTCTCAGGGTGATCCTTTCTCTACGATTCATCGTAATGAATTTGTACATCTGAAAGGCTAGCTGATCTGCCGCTTGATTGAAGTTTCTTTTTTGCCTATTGACTACGTAAATACCATGGGCATTGTGGTCTTTCATATTATGCATTACGTAATCACCAAAGCCTGCGAGGTCACTGGTGATGGCAGGCACACCACTTGCAATACATTCCAAAGGAGTGTAGCCCCATGGCTCATAATAGCTTGGAAAAACACCCATATGACAACCTCTGACAAACTGGCCATATTCCATGCCGAACAGAGGATTGGTAGAATTGACAAAATCAGGGTGATAAACAATTTTTACCCTGTCGTCTTTATGATTAACAAGGCTCGATGATCTTAGGAAGTTGAGAATATCATCTCCTCCGTCGTCTACGAGGTTGTGAGTGACAACAGGCGGCAGTTGATCAGTCTTCCAACTCTGTAAAAGTCTTCGATAGCGCAGTCTCCAGTAGTCATCGACGAAGTCGTTGAGCATAGGTAATCTATGGTCATCGCTAGAGGCTGCTGAATAGAATAAACGCTCGCCTACTTGCTTCTTAATAGCATCAGTTGTTTGTCTTAGCTCTTCTAGCACGGCTCTGCTGTGCAGGATGTCCGGGTTGATACTGTGGAATGGCTGCTTGGTAATGAAGAACATTACGACCGTCATTTCACTTCCCTCGTTCTTTAATCGCCAGTTTAGCCTGGCCAATGCTTCCAGCGCCAGGTCAAATCCTTTGTTTCGATACTCATACCGACCGGAAGTAAAGAAGTATAGTGTGTTATCAAGGTCAAATGTATAGCTCTTAAAGAAATGAGCCATTGAGAATTGATGAATCTTTTCTTTGTACTCTCTGTGAAGATTTTGAAACTCATGCAAGGCTTCAAATCGTTGATTGTTAATGCCATTAGGCAATATCACGTCAGGAGTCCTTCCCAGCAGGTATTTGCATTCCTGTGCCGTCACATCACTAACGGTGGTAAACACCTGAGCTCCATGAGCCGCAGCCCGTTCCAGGTTGGCAATGGCCTCCACATTAAAATTAGTAGCTTCTTTCGACCAGTCCATAAAAGGAAGGTGCTGGTAAAAGTCGGCGCTATTCATAGCAAGGTAGCGACCCAGTAAGGTAGCATGTGTTGTGAAAACCGTGGTTATAGGCATTTTTTGCCGCCTGATATCAGGGATACAAGAGGCGGCCATCCACTCGTGAAAGTGCGCTATGATTTGTTTCTTTTTGGCACTGCCGAGAGAAAGCTCTTCAAGAAATATTTTGATGCACTCGCCGAATGCTACTACCTGGTCGATCAGGTGATCTTCAGCTGGCGTGGTGATACCATGGTGTTCCCATAAAAGGTATTTGATCTCGCCAAGCTTGTCCCAGATGCTGCCCAGGTTAAAAAGCACTGCTCTCGGCCGACCAGTAACTAGCCAATATCCATAGTGCACCTCAAATCCCTTTTCACGCATTTTTAGTACAGCCTTTCCGAATGGATCAGAAAAGTCGTCTATCGGATCAAATTCTGCTGCTACGTGGTGTTTAAAATAAGGGCCTAATAAACAATAATTATTGCCCCACTTAGGCATGGTGGCTGGTACTTTTGATCGTATGACGGTATAGATGCCTCCTACCTGATTAAGAACTTCCCAGGCGATTTCCACCAGCAATGTGTCCTTCATTTCTTTTTTGCTGATTTTCTTCAACACTTTTGGCGCTTTTGCTTCCTGGGCTTTAGTAGTACTCATATTGTATGTGCTTAATAGGTATGAACATTCAGGTGTTTAATGTGCTAGGTAAATTATAACTATTTTTTTAAGGAAGAAATGGCTAAGTGGTATTCGTGATGTAAATACTGCATTATTTACCGATCTGCCATTAAGAGCGGTACATTAAGAGCGATTTGGCAGGTTGATTAACAACCTTCAATGCCATGAAGGGGTTGTTAACGGCCAACTTTCTGCTCCAGTCATGACCAACTAGTTCGATGTGATTTCGTAACTGAGTGCTGCTTTTGCAACATCGTTGCTGTCAAAACGGAGTTGCTTTCTTTCGGATAGAATCGAAATTTTCGCAAACGATTGCGGCATAAAATACACATTAATAAATAGAGATATTACGCGATTTAATTTATATGAAAAAATGAAATAATGATTGAAAAAATAATATTTATAGATGTATGTTCAAGAAAAAAAATATAATAAGATGATAATAATAATAATAAAAACCACATATTAGAATTTTTTTTCACTCTCTCTCCTTATCGACGTTTTCTCGTAGCGACAAAATGTTATATTTGAAATAATCTCTACATATGGGGGCTAATGTTGTGAATAATTAAATATTAAATAAAATCAATATCATAAAATTGCGAATTTACTAATTCACGCTATGAATATTCAAAGAATTGAACGGATAGATGAGGTGTGGAAGCCTATTGAAGAATTTTCGAATTACGAAATATCTAATAGGGGTCGTATAAGGAGTAAAGATCGAGAAACATTTCATCGTGGCAGTAAAACAATGATGAAAGTAAAAGGAAAGATCATGAAACAGCGCTGGAATAAGTCTTGTAAGTGCTTTTTTCTGGATTTACTGAATGATGACGGGAAGAGAAGAACTGTATACCCTCACAAAGAAGTGGCGAAAGCTTATTGCATTAATGTACTGCCTGATGAATATAGTATGATTATACACTTGGATAATAATCCCAAGAACAATGATTCTACCAACCTGGAGTGGGTAAGTTCATCGGAGCATATGGCGTTTCAGTTTGAAAATGGCAATAAGGATAATTACAAAGTTTGGAAGATCAGGAAGCGTCGCTATAAGAATGGTTTCAAACCCGACACAACGTTCAAAGGCAGACCGAAGAAAGATGAAGTATTTCTGGATGAAGTAGTTTTGGAAGAAGAAGAATTAGCGACAGCCGAGTAAAAAAAAGAAGGGCTTGTGCCCTCCCTTTTCCATCAACCAACCGTAAACTAAAAACTATTTCCTTTCGTCAGAATGAAGGCTTAAGCTGCTTGCTTAAGCATACCTAGACTTAGGAGTATTTTCTTGACCTTGAGATTTAATACCTTCCAGATTCGCATCGTTGCTCCGCCTCTCTCGGCTACTATTCCCTATTTTGAGTTTTTGACCTTTTGCCTGCTTTGAACAGATATGAACTGTTAGCCAAACCACGTGCCAAAGACTATAAATCACTGTTATTCAGCTAGTTAGTTAAATTAGAAAAGAGGGGATATAAAAAATGTGTCCGAATATGGTACAGGGATAGGTCGTTGATGTACAGTACAACTATAAAAGTAGTATTTACGTAGGGCTACTCTTTTACCAATAACATAGCACCGTAGCTGTAACCACCTCCGAACACAGTAACAACGATTTTGTCATCATCTTTAAATTTCTCCCAGTTTTCTGACAGTCCAATAGCAGCTCCGGCACACCCGGTATTGCCCAGATATTGGACATTTGAAATCGCTTTTTCTGTCGTTATTTTCAGGTTTTCGGCTACATTTTTTGTGATGCGCAAATTTGCCTGATGTGGTACGAGGTATGACAAGTCATCAATGCCATAGCTGTTTCTTTCAAGTATATCTCTTGTAGCTGAAGCCATATAGGAGCAGGCATTTAAGAATACATCCTTTCCGTATGGCATATCGATGCCTCCATGGAGTGGCCTCAACGTGACTCCTTCAAGTCCCCTGCCTACGTGGGCTGCACCGCGGGTGAAAATTTCTTTCACTGCAAGATTTGCCTTATCGGGCTTTTCTTTGCTTACTAATAGCGCGCTGG
Organism: uncultured Roseivirgaceae bacterium; assembly: GCA_964351395.1. Taxonomy (GTDB): domain Bacteria; phylum Bacteroidota; class Bacteroidia; order Cytophagales; family Cyclobacteriaceae; genus Imperialibacter. The sequence continues at coordinate 86,871 of CAYGOF010000001.1, read as the reverse complement.
CGCCATCTCCCCAAAGATGTCCAGCCTTGTGGTCGTGTTCATTGTGGTAGGCAGTATTGTGCTCGGAGAGTATGACCAATGCATTTTTCGACTTACCCATGGCCATATAACCTTCTACGATTTCCATTGCATTTAGGAATGAAGAGCAAGCCGAAGAAATGTACACAACTGCAGCGTCGGTGACATTCAGGTAATGCTGTGCCTTGTGCGCAAGTGTAACAATAGTATCGTATGGTGTATAAGAAGCGCCTACGATCAGGTCAACTTGCTGAAGGGGAAAATCGGTTTTTTGCTCCAGGGCTTTAACTGCTTCGAGCCCCATCGTAGCTGTATTTTCGTCGGCACTTGCCTTACGTCTTTCAGAAATGCCTGTGCGTTCTACAATCCATTCGTTAGTCAGGCCATTTAAATCTGCGAAGTATTGATTGTTAACCCGCTGGCTGGGAATATAATGTGCGATGTCTCTTATGTACATGTATCCTTTCACTAGGATTTCGTGGCAAAATAAACATTTTCGGACCTATTAACCTTGTTATTTTTTATGATTGGACAGAAAAAACAAACCGGGCAGTAGACTGCCCGGTTGTTTAGAGATTGATTAGTCCTTAGTCAGAATTTACTTTTGAGTTTTTCTTTCCCTGATCAGCTACCTGATCTAAATATTTATACTACCTTTTTCACTTCGAACGAAAGCTTGTAGAAGCTATTTCTGATCGTTTCGCTTCACTTGCTTGCCACAAAATGGTGAGACCAAGCACGACTGCCAGTCCTGCCCAAAGATTTTTACTACCGAATAAACGCCATAGCATTTTGTGAAAAATTTGATGTCCTGATTATTTTGAGTTGTTGACCTTGTGATATGTATAGCCAATAGCTGTGCCAAAAAACATAAACAACTATATATCAGTTGTTTGCATTATTTTAGGTATGTGCTGTTGTCCGATTTTGTGACACTTTTTTTTCAAGAGTGTACAATTTGAGCCATCAAAAACTGCGATGTACCTCTCATTTTGCTGGTTTGGGTGTAAAATAGTTGAAACAAAGGATTTACCGTTCAAGCTACTTTCATTCGAATATTACTCGGTTTTAGGACAATTTTTATAAATTCAACAAACAACATCCCTATGATCGCTACAGAGGAAATTGAGATTCCAGACAATATTAGGTCCAAATACGACCCACGGTCTTTAGTCGAATGGTTTTACCATTGGGAAAAAGAAACGCCCGACGCTGTGTTTTTGCGACAACCTAACGGTGACCAATGGATTGAATACACTTGGGCTCAGGTAGGTAGTGAGGCAAGGAGAATGGCCGCTTACCTGCAAAGCAAGGGCTTGGCCAAAGGTGCGCACATTGGATTGATTTCTAAAAACTGCTCGCACTGGATCATTGCTGACCTTGCGATGATGATGGGCGAATATATTTCCGTTCCATTCTACCCTAACCTTGTCGGGGATCAGCTTACCCATGTGATTGAACACAGTGAAATAAAGCTCTTGTTTGTAGGCAAGGTCGACGATTGGGCAAATATGAAGGCAGGAATACCATCCAAATTACCCTGTGTCACTCTTCCTGAAAGCCACGTTGAGGACTATGCTAAGTGGACAGATTTGATTGCACAGCAAGAGCCTATGAAGGAAAGCATTGTGCCTAACGAAATGGATCTTGCTACTATCATTTATACATCAGGCACAACAGGTTCCCCTAAAGGTGTGATGTATAATCATAAGCAGCTTAAGTTAGTAGCTGCTGCCGCGAAATATGTGATCAATTTTGGCGACAAGAAGCATCGTTACTTTTCCTACCTTCCTCTTTGCCATGTGGCAGAGCGGATCATTGTGGAACTTGGGGCTTTACATTGTGGAGGGGTAGTTTCTTTTGCAGAGTCATTGGATACATTTGTACTGAATCTTGCCAATGCCCGTCCAACCATATTTTTTGCTGTGCCTCGGATTTGGACGAAGTTCCAGATGGGCGTTTGGGAAAAAATGCCACAGTCGAAGCTTGATCTTCTTTTGAAGATTCCGATTCTGTCGGGTTTAGTAAAGAAGAAGATTCGCAAAGGTTTGGGATTGAACGATACTGAATACTGTTTGACAGCGTCGGCTCCCTGCCCACCTTCACTGCATGCCTGGTACAAAGCGCTTGACATTCAACTGCTGGAACTTTACGGCATGACTGAAAATGTTGGTGCCTGCACACTCATGCCCCCGGATAATGTCAGGATGGGTACTGTAGGTGAGCCCTACCGCGGGGCGGAACTAAAGATCGTGCCTGAAACCGGAGAGATTATCATGAAGGCTTCCTGGTTGATGCAGGGTTACTACAAAGATCCAAAGATGACAGCTTCAGTGGTGAAGAATGGCTTTTTGCATACTGGAGATATGGGTGAAATAGACGAGGCAGGGTTTTTAAAAATCACGGGTCGGGTAAAGGACTCATTCAAAACCTCGAAGGGCGAGTACATTGTGCCTGGGCCCATTGAGTGGAGTTACTCACAGAATGGCTATATCGAGCAAATTTGCGTGTTAGGCTTGGGACTTCCCCATCCTGTAGCCCTATTGGTTATTTCTGATAAGGCAATGAAAGAAGATAGGGCGCTAGTAGAAAAATCACTAGTTGAAACGATGGAGGCAGTTAATAAAGGCCTGATTGATTATGAGAGAGTAAGAAAAATTGTCATCATGAAAGAGCCCTGGACCGCCGAAAATGGTGTTCTTACACCTAAGATGAGTATAAAAAGAAATGTTTTAGAAGGAAAATACGGAGAAAATTTGCAAACTTGGTACACAACAGAGAATACTGTCATCTGGACATAACTTTTCTGTTTTGTGCTTATCAATTTCAAGGACCCCGCTGAATCTTTCAACGGGGTTCTTTTTTTGCGCAAAAAGGCGACTTGCAGATAGCACTACAGATCGGATAAACTCCTGAGGTATTTTTTTGGTAGGTCGCAATTTTCCTCTCCGAAATGCCTTGTGTCGACCAATTGGAATATTTTCCAAAAACCATCTTTGTCTTTGAAAAGATGAAACGCATCTACCCCACAGTGAGAAAACTTATCACCTGCGAAAAATGCATACTTTGTCCAGACCTGCGCAAGTCTTCCATCTATTTCCACTTGAATGTCCCACAGTGGTTCATCATACACAATGTCTCTTGGTTTGGCCATGGCTTGAAAAAACTTTTCCACGTCATCTTTTCGAAGATTTTCGTTACCAGCTTCTCTATCCATCACGGTAAATAGCTGCGCATTGGTGGTAAACATTTTGTAATACCCAGTAGTATCTGCTTTTCGCATGCCTTGAAACATGTCGAAAACAACGCCAACTACTTCTTTTTGCTCATTGCTCCATCGCTGCTTTTTCTGCGCCATAATCGAGGTCGCTATGAACAATGATAGGATGAAAAACGTTGTCGCTTTATTCATAGTCAATTGCAGTTAGATTTCACGCCTTAACACTTCGAGAGGAGCATTGTTGACTACCTCTCTGCTATTGGTAACACCTATGGCGACTGTCAGCAATGTTATTCCTCCGATAATGCCCAATAGCGGCAACAGTGCTGGATTGAAGATAGTCTCAAACAAGAAGTAAGATAGTGCCCAGGAACCTGCGAGCGAGAGTAAGATGCCCGAGGATGATGCGAACACACCTAAAAAGAGATATTCGAGGCCTGCGATAGTGAGCACTTGTTTTCTGCTGGCTCCAAGTGTTCGAAGCAAAACGCCTTCCTGGATTCGCTGGAACTTGCTGATGACGACCGAGGCAATCAATACAAGAATACCAGTGGAAATGCTCAGCAGTGCCATGAAACGAATGACAAAAGACACCTTTCCCAAAATATCGTCGAGGGTAGACAGGATCAGCTGCAAGTCGATAATAGACACGTTCGGATAATTCCGTACCACTGCCTGTTGGAACCGTGCTGAAAGCTCATTATTGTCAACCCGGGTAATTAGCACATGAAATTGCGGCGCTTTTTCCAGTACGCCGGTGGGGAAAATCACCAGAAAATTAGTCTGTACTCTGTTCCAGTCTATACGGCGCAGGCTGCCCACATAGGTTTTTATCAGCGCTCCCTGCACATTGAACAAGAGTTCATCGCCGATGCTTACTCCCAGGTTCTCAGCATAACCATCGCTCATGGAGATAAAAATGGAGTCACTAGGGTTTTCAATTTTTCCCGACCATTCTCCAGCTATTATTTCTTCCGAGTCGATCAGCGAATCGCGATAAGTAATTCGATATTCCCGGTTATAGGCCCAATTGGGAAGCTTTAAGGTTGTGTCTGCTTCCGCTTCTTTTCTCGTATACCCTCTCAATTCTTCCAGCCGCATTGTCACCACAGGCACGTCTTGAAGGATCGGCAGGTCGTAGTCGAGGGTCATTTCCTTGATGGCCTCTTTTTGGTCTGACTGGATATCAAACAGCACCATATTGGGTCTGTCTCCAGCCCCGGTGATACTCACCTGACTGATGAGCGATTGTTGCACCAGGAAAAGCGTGGAAATGAGGGCCGTGCCCAGTCCTACGGTTACAATGAGTATCAGCGTTTGATTTTGGGGTCTGAACAGGTTGGCCAATCCTTGCCTCCAAACATAGCTCCATGACGTAGGGAAGAATTTTTTCACCGACCAGGTGATCAGCTTTGCGACCCCGGCTAAAAGAAGGAAGGCAGCGATGAGCCCACCAGTGAAGGAAAGTGCATCGAGAATAGAACCGATTTGCCACCAGGCAAAGCCAAGAATAAATAATAAAATGCCTCCGTAAACAGGATAGATCCCTCGGGTTGATTCAGGTACTGCACCATCTATTCCAGCTCTGATGGCTTGAAGGGGTGCCACTTTTCTGATTCGCAACAAGGGTGGAAGCGCAAACAATACAGAAATAGAAAGACCTAATAAGATACCCTGGGCGATGGCAGACCACGATAATGCAAACTCGACGGTCACCGGAAGAAAGTCTTTGAGCACACCTGGTAGGTACAGCTGAAGGACCGAACCAAGCACACTTCCAATAATACCTCCGAGGAGGCCAATGAAGGCTATTTGGATAAGAAAAATAAAAAATGCCTGAATAGAGGTGCCGCCCAGGCAGCGGATGACGGCCACTGAGGTAATTTTCTCTTTGATATAGATGTGGACAGCACTTGCCACCCCAATACAGCCTAACAATAGCGCCACAAAAGCTACAAGGTTGAGAAAGCCCGTCAGGTTTTCAAAAGCCCGTCCGGTGTCTTCTTTTTGTTCTTCAACAGTATCGTACCTCCAGCCCAGTTGGTCAAACCTGCTCTCGTAGGTTTCCTCTACGGTATTTACATATTCTTCGTCGTCAAAACGGAAATACTCCATATAATTGATGCGACTGCCTTTTTGCAGGAGGCCGGTTTGCTCGACGTATTCGTAAGGGATATACACCACTGGTGCCACTGATGTGGTGATGCCGGTTTGTCCTGGAATCTTTTGCAACCTTCCCACAATTTCGAAGGATTCGGTCCCCACTTTTACTTCGTCGCCAAGCTCTACGCCAAACTGAAGCATAAGGGTTTGGTCAACAAGTGCCTGCTTTTTCCCTCTGAAAGACCTTGAAGCTTCCACTGGGTCGGTTTCAATGGCCCCGTAATAGGGGAACTCTCCTTCCAATGCCCTTACCTGCACAAGCCTCGTGCCCTGGCTTCTGGGGAAGTAGATCATTGAAGCGAAATAGCATTCGCTGGAACGCACCGTGCCGATGGAATCCAGGAGTGGCGTATAAGTATCGGTAAATGGCTCACTGGAACGTACGACCAGGTCGGCACCAAGCAGCCCCTTGGCCTGGCCATTGATGGCTGAGAAAAGAGAGGCTTTAAATGAATTGATCGCCACAAGGGCTGTAATCCCCAGAATAATGGACGAAGTGAAGAGGAAAAGCCTTGAGCGGCTTCTACGGCTATCTCGCCAGGCCATTTTCCAGAGCCAGCTTTTGCTGTACTCAGGTCTGCCAATATTAATTTTGCTATCCATTATGCCTGAGCTGCCAGTGTTGATTCCGTTAATTCGAGTACTCGACCGCCCTTGAGGCGAAGGATGCGCCCAGTTTTTCTGGCCAGCTCCATGTTGTGGGTAACCAGCACCAGGGTGGTTCCTTGCTCTTTATTGATCTGGAAAAGCAGATCTTCCACTTTAATGCCTGTTTCCTCATCCAGGTTACCAGTGGGCTCATCTGCAAATAGTATTTCGGGATCGTTGGAAAAAGCCCTGGCCAATGCTACCCTTTGCTGTTCGCCACCTGATAGTTGGCTGGGGTAGTGATGAATCCGGTCGCCCAGTCCAACCCGCTCGAGCAATTCGATGCTTTTTGCTGTAATTCCTTTTTCCCCTCTAAGTTCTAATGGCACCATTACATTTTCAAGTGCGGTGAGTGTTGGGAGCAGTTGGAAGTTTTGGAAAATGAACCCGATGTGCTGGTTGCGGACCCTGGCCCTATCATCTTCACTGAGTGTATCCAATTTAACACCGCACACTTCGACGCTGCCTGAGGATGCTCGATCAAGACCTGCACAAAGACCGAGCAGTGTCGTTTTACCACTACCGGATGGCCCCACGATGGAGAAGGTTTCGCCTTTTTGCAAGTCGAACGAAACATCGTCCAGCACGGTGAGTGAGCCTGTGGTACTTGAATAGGACTTGGAGAGGTTGGTTACTTTAAGGATTGATGACATAATAGCCAAAGCTAGAATAATTTGAAGATTCGGTTTGCCTTAAGAACGAAAAAGGTTGGGGCTTGTTCAGCCAATTATGTCAGCGGGGCAAAAAAATAAAGCCGGCGCATAAGCTGCCGGCTGTATTCCTTCCCGTGTTAGCCAACTACACCGGAGTGTAATTATCGTTGTTGTGAACTATCGCTTAATAATTTTTGATACTGTGTGGTACTTCCCGACCGACAACTCTACAAAATATAGACCTGCCGGCAGCTCATTGATATCAACTGTTTTTTCCCATCTCAGTGATTTTTTCGGGTATACATTGCGTTGCAGTACCATGCCGTTGATGTTCAGGATGGACATTGTGACCGCACCGTTCGTTGCACCTTCGAAGCCAATGGTTACTTGTTCCCTGGCTGGGTTAGGGTATATTTTCGCGTTTTGTAGCGGGTCGACTTCTATTCCTGTTTCAACCGCTTCTGGAATGATCACAGCGATTTCATTTGAAAAGGCGCCTTCGCACCCATCCGCGATGATTTGGACCTTGTAGTTGCCGTCAGTATCTATTTCCAGAGAAGCGTCATCATCTTTTAGAAATTCGCCGTTCAGAAACCATTTGTAAGTGGCACCTTGAAAGTTCGTTTCAGCTACTACCAGCGGTGGCACATTTTGAAGTGCCGCATTGACGGTTACAGCAGGTGGAAGCACGCAGAAAGTGATGGTGACGTCTGTGGCAGGGTCGTAAAGGTCATTGCCTGCTTGCGAGGCCGTCACAGTATACTGCCCTGGCGACGATATGGACAGTTCAGATCCGCTAATTGTGCCTGCATTTCCGGTCACTGAATACGCAATTTCTAATCCTGAGTCAGAAGTAGCTGCCAAAGCAATGGTCAAGGCATCGGCGTAAACTACATCGGCGATCGTTTCAAAAGAGATAGACTGAGTTCCCTTGTCGATAGAGCCGTTGCAGTCATTGTCGAGCCCATCAGGAAGGCCCGGGGCACCAGGAAAGACGGTGTTGTTGAAATCGTCGCAGTCGCCAAACTGATTTGTATAGCCAGCTGGCTTTGTACAAGATGTAGTAAATTGAGACACTGCATTCCCAATGGCAAAGCCATCACCGTCGCTATCGAGGTACCACTTGGTGTTAGGGTTTAGTTGCGCATCCTGATCATTACAGTCTTCAGAATTACTAACATACCCTGTTGGCTGCTCACATTGCGTCTTGGTAACTTGAGCATCTCCAAAGCTATCTCCGTCACTATCAGCATACCAGGTGATGCCCAGGTTAGTGATTGATGCATCATTATCGTTGCAGTCAGTATTGTCTTGCACATAACCAATTGGTTGCTCACACTGCATTAAAGTTACCAGCGGGTTTCCGAAGCCGTCGCCGTCGTTGTCTATATACCAGGTGATGCCAAGATTAGTGACAGAACTATCGCTATCCTTGCAGTCAGTTTTGTCAAGTACATACCCTGTTGGTTGTTCACATTGTTTAAGTGTCATGCTGGCGTCACCAAACCCGTCTCCATCTGCGTCGAGGTACCAAATAGTATTCGGATTTCTTGCAAAGTTTTGGTCATCGCAATCCTCATTGTTTGGAGTGGCCCCAGTGCAAAGCATATAAGTGGAATTTGGATTACCGAAACCGTCCTTGTCAAAGTCGTCATACCAGAGCTTTGGATATATTTCGGCATTGTTATCATCACAGTCCTGGGCGACTGATGCTGCAACGTACCCGGTTGGCTTTGTGCAAGATTGTACAGAAATTTGCTTATCACTAAAGCCATCTCCATCCTTGTCTTTATACCAAAGATTGGTTGGGTTGATCGTTGCATCCTTATCGTCGCAATCTGTAGAGTTACTCACGTATCCATTAGGCGGGGAACAGGAAACCGTTGAATTATTGGGGTCGCCATAGCCATCGCCATCTGTGTCTGCATACCAGGTAGCACCTGGAAGCTCCGCATTATTTGAATCGTTGCAGTCATCTTTATTACTAACGTAACCGCTTGGCTGCTGGCAACCAGTCATGGAGTCTTGAGGATTTCCATAGCCATCGGCATCACTATCCCGATACCATATGGTAGCGGGATTGATAGCGGCTTTGGTGTCATCGCAGTCATTGCTGTTGAGCACATAGCCGGAGGGCTTATTGCATTGAATCAATGTTGTGGAGCTATTGCCATAGCCGTCGCCATCCATATCCACAAACCAGGTGGTTAGGGGGGTAATCGAGGAACTTGTGTCATCGCAATCTTCAGCATTGCTAACATAGCCAGTCGGTTGGGTGCACTGGCTCAAACTAGACGACGGGTTCCCGTACCCATCTCCATCGGTGTCAGCGTACCATAGTACGGTTGCTGGATTAATATTTGTGTTATTGTCATCACAGTCGGTGCCATCTAGAACGAATCCAGAAGGTTGCTCACATCCCATTTGGGAGCTGGCAGGGTTGCCGTACCCATCGTTGTCCGTATCTGCATACCACGTAGTACCAGGGTTTTTACCGGAATCAGCATCATCGCAGTCTCCATCTGCCAGCACGTATCCACCTGGTGGCTGCTCACAATCGACGATGAATGAAGTGGTAAGTCCATATCCATCTCCGTCTTCATCAAGATACCATTTCGTTAAAGGGAAGATGAGCGAATTACTGTCGTCGCAGTCATCCCCATTGATGGCGTATCCAGCTACCGGAACGGTGCAGGAGAAGATGGTTACACTATTCTTGCCATAGCCGTCTCCGTCTACATCCTCGTACAAGGTAAAAGCAACAAATGACCCATCAGTATCATTGCAATCGTCCGCATTGTCCACATATCCTGTGGGTTTTTCGCAGGCTGTTACTGACTCAAGAGGGTTGCCGCTGCCATCAAGGTCCGAGTCGGCATACCAAAGCTTATTGGGATTGACGGAGCCATCTGTATCATTACAATCAGTATTGTTGGCCACATAGCCTGCCGGTTGTGTGCATTGCGAAAGCGTCGAAGTCGGGTCTCCATAGCCATCTTCGTCTGTGTCGGCGTACCAGATTTGTTGATTGATGATAACATCTTGTGTTTGCGTGGTTTCGTTTCCATTATCATCGTTAAATACCCAGGTAATCGTAGTAGTGCCAATCGCGGTAATGGGGAAGACTTGTGATGTGGTGGCAGCGATGCTTCCCTTACAGTTATCTGTGGCTGTTGGAGGTGTTGGCTGATTGACTTCAGCGCAAGTAGTAATGATATCAGCCAAAGTTGTATTGTCAACAACCGGTTCGGTTACATCGTCAATTATCACTTTTTGTGTTTGTGTAGCCGTATTTCCATTTTGGTCATCATAGGTCCAGGTGATAATGGTCTCGCCTTGTGTGGTAATAGGAAACACCTGTGTTGTTGTGCCGATAACTGAGCCCTTGCAATTGTCGGTTGCAGTTGGAGCAACGATTTCTTCTACTGAACACTGTAAGGTAATATCGTCGAGTGATGCTGCATCAGGAACCGGCTCGGTTACATCGTCAATGGTAACTTTTTGCGTTTGGGTAACTATGTTTCCATTTAAGTCAGTGTAATTCCATGAGACAATTGTTTCGCCTTGCGTGGTAATTGGAAACACTTGACTTGTGGAGGCGATAATGGTGCCTTCGCAACCGTCTGTGGCAGTGGGCGGAGATATTTCATCTACAGAACATTCTGCATTAATTTCTGGAAGTGTTCCTACATCCGGAATAGGTGAGGTGTTTTGAAGATCATCTCCGGCGAAACTCCAGGTGTGATCGTCGATAAGAGATTGCCTGGCCGTTATTGAAGAACAATAGGCTAAGCCCGAAACTCCTAGTGTCAACCCTGAAGGGGGGCTTGCAAGCGCAGCCCATGCCGCTATTATATTGTCGTAATTTCCAATTGACACAGAGGAGTTGTCAAACATGTGCTGCATGTTTGTGACAGCACTTATGTCCCAAGCGCTTAGGTCCTGATCAAAAGATGCGGCATCGTTAAACATGTAACTCATGTTATTTACATTTCCCACGTTCCAGCCGCTAATATTACCATTGAATGCTGTGGCTCCCTGGAACATATAACTCATATCTTCCACATTCCCCAGTTTTTCATTCCACCCTGATAAATCCTGATTGAAGTTGGAGGCACCATTGAACATCTGGTGCATGGTTGTTACCGCACTTACGTCCCAGTTAGAAATGTCTTGATTAAATGAAGAGGCGTCTTTCAACATAAAATACATGATTTCCACGTTGCTAACATCCCACCCGGTGATGTTACCATTGAAAGCAGAGGCTCCTTGAAACATCGAACGCATATCGGTTACATTCCCCAATATCCCGTTCCAGCCCGATAAGTCCTGATTGAAATTGGAAGCACCATAGAACATAAACCCAACGCCTGACACATTATTCATAGCCCATCCGCCTATATCCTGGTCAAATGATTTAGCTTCATAGAACATATTAGACATAGACATGACATTGGTGACATCCCATCCGCTTATATCCTGGTTGAATTGTTCAGCACCACTAAACATACTAGTCATATACTGGACGTTGCTCACTACCCATCCCGTGATGTCTCCGTCGAATGCTGTGGCTCCTAAAAACATACCTGCCATATTTTCTACATTTCCTAACTTTCCATTCCACCCAGTCAGGCTTTGATTAAATGAGGATGCATCCTTAAACATGTTATTCATGTTTATTGCGTTGTCAACACTCCATCCACCGATAACCTGATTGAACGAGGACGCTCCGCTAAACAAGTTGCTCATATTTGTTACATTTCCGACATCCCAATGACCGATAGGGTTGTTGAATGCAGCAGCACCACCAAACATATAGCTCAAATCGCCAACTGAAGAAAGATCGGGGGCGTCGGTTGCGGGGATCATGAGATTGGTGCAGCCTAAAAAGGCAGCCTGCATAGTGGTCCATGGGTTATTACCCCATTGATCCACGCTTAGTATCTTTTCCTTGTCTCCGCCATTGTTAAATTTAATACGTGGAAAAAGGCCTGTAATTTCTAATTGGTAAGTACCAGCCGAGGGAAATGTAATCGTGGCACTACCGGTTTGTTTGGAAAGGCTGCCGTTGTTACTGGCATTTCCTACCTCTTCCCAGTGCACATCGTATTGGTAGCCGCTTCCAACTGTGGGAATTGTAATTTGATTGTTGCCGGAAGTGCCCGGGTTATCGGTTTTCCAGGTAGTAATGAAAGGTGTAGTAGCCGGGCAAGCCTGAGAATCTCCTGTAATCACCCATCCTTTGCCCTCCAGCGTGCTTCGAGCATCCGTGTTACAATAATACAATCCAGTTACGCCGAGGTTGACCTCATAGCCAAGACCAATACCTTGAGGGGCTGACTGACTTGCCCAGCCTTCTAGTGTTGCTTCATAGTTGGAAACAGAAAGCCCGGAGTTGTCTAGTATCGAAGATATGTAAACAACATTTGTTATGTCCCAATCCGCAAGGCTCTGATCGAATGAAGTGGCACCTGAGAATAAGCTACCCATATTTGTTACACCTGCTACATTCCAGGTGCTCAGATCCTGATTAAATGAAGTGGCTCCTTCAAACATAGAATTTATGTAAGTGGCCGTCAATTGTTCACCCCACCCTGAAAGATCTTGATTAAATGAGGTCGCGAGGTAAAACATTGAAGTCATATCGTCAATAGTACTTATATCCCAATGACCAATGGGCTGGTTAAAGGAGGTGGCAGATGCAAACATGCGCCATAAAGTGGTAACTCCAGAAAGGTCGGGTGCATCAGTAGCCGGGACAGTGAGATTGGAGCAGCCATCAAAAGCGTTTTGCATCGATGACCATGCAAGGTTGCCCCATTGCTCGACAGTCAGAATTTTTTGACGATCACCTGAATATGCGAAGTATATCCTTGGGAAAATCCCGGATATCTCTACCCGATAGGTCCCTGCTTGCGGGAAATCGATGGTCACATCACCGCTTTGAGTGGGTAGCGATCCATTTGTTCCTGCATCATTAATGTCTTCCCAATAGACCGTGTAGCTGTAGGTCTCGGAAGGGTGAGTCGGTATTGTTATTTGTACGTTTGATGATGTACCAGGATTGTCAGTTTTCCATGTGGTGATGAAAGACATGTATTGGGGTATAGCGGTCGCCTCATTCGAGTATTCCGAATCCCCCTCAGCATTTGTAGCCTTCAACTGATAGTAGTAGGTCGTTCCTTCGGTGAGGCCTATGGCCGTATATGTAAGGTTGGTTCCAGTGTAAACTGGAGTATAACTCCCTCCTGAGCCCTCTTTTTGTTCCAGGGTGTAGCTTGTAATGGCGGATCCGCCATCATCTGGCGCTGTCCAATTTACCACAATCAATGAGGTGGTGATGGAACCAAAAGTAACCGGCTCCGGCTTTGCCGGCACACTGGGAGGAATTACACACGATATCGTCGCCTCCCAGCCTGTGTCGTTGGTGGATTCGTCGGATGTAAAGTGAAAGGTAAGCTCTCCCCCAGCGGTGGTGGCTGTGTAATCAGCTGGCAATGAAGATCCTGTAAGGTTGGCGAGCTGAATAGCAGAAGTATTGGCCCCGTCGTAAATTTCTAGATAGTCCCATCCGTCTTCCAGAGCAAAAGACGAGAAAGAGACAGATACCTTGCTGCCGGGAGTTTCGGGGCTGATGGTGAATGTATAGTCTTCGTTGTCGCCGTAGTTTGCAGCCCCCCCTGAATCTTTGAATACCGTATTGCAAGTGGCCAGGCTGCCGTCGTTCATTAGAATGACATTTTCGGCTACTACCTCGGACACCTCGGAGAAAACAGATGTGCCGCTTGCGTTGGTTGCAGATAAGCGGTAGTAGTATGTTTCTCCCTCGGTTAATCCTGTAGCAGTATAGGTAAGTGCTGAGCCATTGTAGACTTCATTAAAGCTGCCGCCAGCACCTTCTTTTTGTTCCAGTGAATAGCTGGTGATGGCCGATCCATTTGGATAGGCAGCTAACCAATTGATAACGGCAGAGGAAGCGGTGGTTGCTCCAAAAGTGGGTGAAGTTGGCTGAAAAGGTGCACCAGCCGCAATCGGGCTTCCTAATTCCAGGTCGTCTATTTTAAAGGAACTGGAAGATCCATTGTTGGTAATGGTCAGCCAAATGAAGAGGTCGCCTGTTGAGGCGCCGTCGTACAAGAGTGGTACTTCGAAAAGGGTATAGCTCGCCGCATCTGCATCGATGGTGACGGTGTTGGTATTGGAGCTCGTGCGATTCGATTCTTCTGAGCCTCCTGTCGATACAGTGATGGTTGCCTCGTCGTCGGCAGCACCTGAAAATTTGTAATATCCTTTTAGTGAAGTATAAGGGTCGGCACAAGTAACCACCGTATAAAGATCGGCAGCGCCAACACCATCACTGTACAATTCCACTGCTTTAGTACCGGTATGTGCGTCGCTCGTTTCGTTGATATTGATAGGCGTGTCGGACAGCAGTGCTAATAAAACACTGGAAAGGGGTGACCACCCCGAAGGAGTTCTGAATTGACTAGTTCCGGTCACGCCAGAGCCAAAGGCGTCGGCGGTGATGGATGATGTATTTTGAAAGGCCTCCATATCTGCCGTGATGAGCGTACAGCTGGCGGGAGCCGCGATGGCCGTTCCGGTAACTGTGAAAGTGAAATTGCTTTCGTCCGGATCGTCACTGGCAATGGAGATGGTCGCCGTTTTTACACCTGTTGTTGTCGGGGAGAAAGTGACGCCGAAAGCATCGAGCCCGTTCGGGTCGATGGCCGAACCCGAAACGCCATCTTCATCTATCGCAAAGCTACTGGCATCGGGGCCGCTTATTGAAAAGCAACTGCCTGTGTTAAGCGTGAGAGTGGAACTGCCAACATTTTTAATAGTGAAATAGGAGCTGTTGTCGTAGCCGATCATCACCTGGTCATAGTCGAAGCTGCCGGTTCCCGATGCTATATCTGTGGTGCCAACTGATATTGCGAGGTCTGCAAGCACTGAACTACTTTGAAGAATAGGGTAGCTTTGGTCCTCCAGTATCACCCAGGTATCTGTAAAGTCCCAGCTGCTGAAGGATGCTTCCTTTTTCATGTTGGCTGTCGTCAATCCGGTACCACCGCTGGAACTTGCGGTGCCGCTTGTTTCAACATCCCAGAAAGCATTTGTAACAGTTCCTGTATTTGAGTCTGAAAATCCTGCTCCCGAACTACTGGTGCCGGTAGCGTAGGAGTTGGTAATAGTGCCCAGGTTGCTTCCACTGAAACCTCCAATGTTGACACTGCCTGAAGCATTTCCGGTGGCATAGCAATCGTTGATAGTGCCTGCAGTGTCATTGCGGCCGGCGAAGCCTCCAATATTGAATGACCCCGACGCATTGCCTGAGGAGTAACTCGTTTGGATACTCCCTTTGTTAAGGCCGACCAATCCGCCCCCAAATTCACCTGTGGCATTAGCCGACGACCAGCAATCGACAATTGCTGCACTATGATTGTAGCCAACCAGGCCTCCCGCATACTGAGTGGATGCTGAAACTGTGCCGGTTGACCAAGACTTCGTTACAGTACCTCCGTTGTAATTATATCCAATCAAACCTCCAACAAAACTCGTGGAACCACTTACTGAGCCGGATGCTGAACAATTAGTGACGGTCCCACCATTGTTGAAGCCAATCAGGCCTCCTACGTTCGATTTACCTGCAACCGAAATGCCCTCAACCCTCACGTTTTTTATTTCCGCCATGCCACCAGACAGATAACCAAATAGCCCTCTGTAGTCTGATGTCCCACTGATAAACAGTCCGGTGATGGTGTGGGATTGTCCGTCGAATGAGCCGGTGAAATTGTTAGAATTGTTTCCGATAGGATTCCACCCAGCCCCGGAATTATATGGAGCGACGTCCAAATCAATGTTGCTCACTAATTTGTAATAAGCAGCCATGTCATTTCTTACTTCGTTTAGCTGTGTGGCATTGGCAATCAGGTAGGGGCTACCCGCCGTGCCCGACCCGGTGCCAGAAAACTGGGCCGACAATTGATGAGTAGCCAGACACATCAAAAAAAAGAGTACAAGGAACTGTAATGTTTTTGTTGGCAGTGATTGGAAGCAGGTAAAGAGTCTTTTCATATGAAGTCGACATTATGAGATTGAAACAAAAGAATTAGCAGTGAACCGGTTTTGATTATACTTACTGACGTACAGTCACTGAAAAAATATTAGGCTTGTTAAAAGGAAGCATAGCAACATTCAACTATCTGATATTAAGTTAATTAAGAAATGTAAATGCACCCAACGTACTTTGTGAATAGCTTGGTTTCCTTGCCGAATAGTAGGGTTTCTTTTGTGAGCGAGACAGACTGAATACCGGGATCTCCAAAGGATGTATCGCGGCGTCAACTCGAAGCCAGTATGGAAAAAATAAAGCCGACATTTGCTGCCGGCTCTATTTGGTCCCGTGTTAGTCAACTACACCGGAGTATAATTATTGTTGTGGTGTTAATTATCGTTTGATGAACTTCATCAACTTGTGATGTTTATTGTCCCATACTCTGATGAAGTAAATACCGGGCACCAAGGATTCGATACCAAGCGCAATCTCAGTTCGCTCTGTCGTTTTTTCTAAGGTCAGGTTTTTTATTGCTTTGCCGTCCAACGATAATACCGTGATATTGACCTGGCCCCTGATCGTGCTCTCAAGTGAAACTGTTAAGCTGTTCGACGCAGGGTTGGGGTAGATTGATAAGCCGCTTTGTTCCAGGCCTACAGACAAAATGGAATCGTCGTACACAAAGTCAAAGCATTCGCTACGCTGGCTACATGCGCCGATGGTTACTTCCACTGCAAATGTTCCTGACTCGGTAGGCGAAAATTCAAAATTATTTCCTACCAAAAGAATTTCAGTGTCTGTGTCACAGTCAATCCATTTATAAGAAGTGGTGCCGTCTAAAAATCCATTTAATGTGTTGCCGTTTTGACTGATGGAGGGTGTTTCCAGTTCACAGGCTTCTGTGATCGTTGCGGAGGTGCTCAATGACTCGCCTCCGCATTCATTCGATACAGTTAGTGTGATGGTAAAGTCGCCATTGTTGGCATACGTGTGACTTGGACTTTGCTCGTTCTCTACCACTGTGCCATCACCGAAATCCCATTGCCATGAATCGACGGTCTCCGGATAAGAATTGTTAGAAATGCTGACTGTAGCACCTGTGACCTGGGTGATTCCAATGCCCCAGTTGATCATGGTATTGTCCTGTAGCGCTACCGTTGTGGAGGCTGTGCACCCGGCGCTACTCGTTGCTTCCAATTTTACCGACAACCCCTGGGTGCGGGCGATTACGGCCAGGTTCTCATTGAATACAAATTTCAGAGAATCATCTGTTACTGATCCGTTAAGATAGCTTACGGTGTACGACTGATAATTAGTGTTGTTTTCGTCGATCCCGAATGCTAACTCTTGACCTACACAAGCCTGAACAGTGTTATTGGCTACGCCCAAAGATACTTGGGGGCTTGGGCTTACGATCAGGTTGGTGGTAATGGTGCTGTCACAACCTAGCGTAGTTTTTAATATACTCACATATTGACCAGTTGCTGTACCTGTTGTACCGTCGGGAAAGGTGAAGGAACTGCCAGCGCAGATGGTCGTGTCTTTGGCTACCGAAGCAGACTGTGGGATAACAATGGTTTGTTTTTGGGTGGCGGTGTTCCCATTTCCATCATCATATGTCCAGGTGATTTCGGTTTCGCCTACTGTTGAAAACGGGAAGGATGTGGTGGTGGTGCCGGTTATTTGACCTGCACAGTTGTCCGTTGCTGTTGGTGGTTCAATACTGCTTACCTGGCCGTCGCATTCCGCGACAAAGGAGGCAAGTTCAGAAAGTGCAGGTACTGGCGCCGCATCGTCTTTAATAATTACTGACTGTTGTTGAGTGGAGCTATTGTCATACTGGTCTTTAAAAGTCCAAGTAACAACGGTTGTGCCTTGAACGGAGATGGGCAGGGAAGTGTCGGTAGTGCCCGTGACTACTGCTCCGCAATTGTCAGTGGCAGTGGGTGCTGTAAGCTCGGTGACCTCGCAGGTGGTTTGAACTGCCGTAAGTGTATCAGCATCAGGGGTTGGCCCGGTCACATCGGCAAGCACTATGTTTTGCGTTTGAGTTGTCAACTGCCCATTGACGCTTGTATAAGTCCAGGTAATGATAGTAGTGCCTTGAGAAGTGATTGGAAAGGTGGTGTCAGTAATGCCATCAATTTTTTTACCACAAGCATCGGTAGCAGTAGGCGCTTCTGGCGTACTTGCGTAGGAGCATTCGGCGGTGAGATCAGGCAGAGTAGCCAAATCGGGAGTAGGGTTGGCAATGTCAGTAGGCGCCATGTTGAAAGGTTGAAGGTTTTCTCCTGCTTCGCCCTGCCATGAGAAAAAGGGATAAACTCCGCTTTCGGTGATGACCATGACCCACGGGGTTCCTTGGGTAGTAAGCTTGTTACTTAAAAACTCAGCCACCACCATCTCCGAAGTTTTTAATGCCTCCGCTGGTGAAAACTGCTCCAATACATTGCAAGAGGCAAGGTCGAAAAAAACGTTGGTTACCTGGCTGGCGGCAACAGCGTAGCTATCTCGTCCAATGGCTCCATTTCCTTTGTCACCATTGTTGAAGGTGACGCTGCCCGTAGCAAAAGAGTATCGGAGCGAGGGGTTGAAGCCTCCTCCACTATTGATGCTGTTCATCGAGCCGACAAGTCCGCCGGCCTTGGTGGTATAGCTTTCCTGATTGACCACCACGTCTCCGGTGGCATAGGTATTGACGACAGAGCCATTTGTCAGTGCGCCTACGAGCCCACCTACGAAAAGATTTCCTTTTACCTGGCCAGAAGCAAACGACGATGATAAACTACTGCCGCTAGTGCTGATAGTGCCAATTAAGCCGCCCACCTGGTTGGTTCCCTGTACCGTGGCCATTGATGACGATTCTGTCACTGTTCCATTATAAACCTGGCCGATTAAACCACCTGTAAATCCCTCTCCAGTCACGGTGCCTGTTGCATGGCAGTTGTGGACTTCGCCGTTTGCATGACTTAAGTTGCCGATGAGGGCTCCGGTTCGATTCTTGCCGGTGATGTTGGTATTTGCAAGCGTTAGGTTTTTGATGACTGCTGACGACACATAGCCGAAAAGTCCGACATAGTCCTGGCTCGGGCGGTTGATAAAAAGGCCAGATACAGTGTGCCCATCACCATCTAGTGTGCCCGAAAAAGGAGTAGTGGCTAGCACGTTAACAGTTACCGCAGCTATAGGTTGCCAACCCACTCCTCCGTTCCAAAAGGTTCCGGCCTGGTCGCCTGTCGCCGTGGAAAGGTCAATGTCATTTCCTAGTTTAAAGTTGGCATCAAGGTAACTTCTGACCTCGTCAAGTTGAACCGCTGTAGTGATGATATACGGGTCTTCGGGCGTACCCGATCCACTTCCGCTAAACTGCGCCTGAGAAGTAAATGCCAGGCTTAGTAAAAATATGAGATAGTAGAGTTTCGCTTTCATAGGTTGTATCGATAAAGTGATATAGTTCTACAATGGTTGGGTCTGGTTGTTCGATGTATTTTTTGTTTTCGGTGTTTCCACAATTTCTTTCTATGTTCTTACCCTCAGCTCTTTACTTTTAAGAATAGAATGACCGCCTGACAATTGCTTCCGTGACGTTGATATCATTGGAGATGAATGCTTTGCATCATTGGCATATTGAACTTTATTTAACAATGTCGGTCTACTAATTAGGCAGAAATCAACTACTGATTCCGACACATAAAATTGACTTTGGTGACTCTTTATTTTTTGAATTTTGTAAGGCTCCAAAATTGGGTGTCGCATGTGAGCAAATTGTTTTTTCCAAAAAAATCAAGTACATAGAAGGCCATTTAAGGGTATGTTCCTACCTGGGTAAGTGTCAGGAAATTAGTTAGCTAAGGAGTTGCAAACCGGAGATGTTTGTGAGTAGTGAGTTTTACTTTTTAAAGCGACCTAAGTTTTTTGTGAATGAAAAAAGCGTCGATAAGAGTATTGTTGATAATTGTCTGGTTGCTCTCTCAGGAGTTGGTAGCAAACTGCCAGGCATTCAAGAAAAAGGTCGACAGCTTGCAAAATATTTTACAGCAGGAATTGGCTGACACCACCGAAATCAATACGCTGAATAGAATTTCTACAGCGCAACACGGAATAGCATATAGAGAAGCAATTAAATATGCCCAGCTGGCGATTAAAAAATCACAAGATTCTGACTATAAGTATGGTCTTGCCAAGGGCTTTCAAAATATAGCTTTGACTAGCTGGGCCAATGGTTTTTACAAAGACGCATTAGAATATCACCTTAAGGCACTAAAAATTTTCAAAGAAGAAGGATTCCAAAACGAGCTGGCCGAAGCTTATAATAAGATTGGACTGGTACATTACTACATAGCTGAATACAAAGAGGCCATCGCCTACCTTGAAAAATCAGAAGCAGGTTATCGGGAGCGAGGCGATACAGTCAACCTGGCGCGGGTATTGAACAACCTTGGACTTATCTATGACTCAAGAGGATATTATGGTGTGTCAACAAAGTACATCATTGAGAGCCTTCAGCTGAATCAGAGCTTCAGCTTGCTGAGAGATCAGCAGGCCCGTACTTACAGCAAAGAGCTTATCCATGAAAATGAGTTTATCAATAGGCAGCAAATAAGTGAAAAGCAGCAGCAGATAGCCTCGTTTGATCAAAGCCGTCCATCAGAAAAACTGGCATCCTTACACGTGTCAATCGCCGAAAATTTTTTCTTCCTAAAGGAATACAAGGAGGCGTTGGAGTTTTATGCCCGAGCCGGGGAGCTATTTTCATTACTGGGAGAGAATGTTCCGTTGGGGCACTGCATCAGAGATCAAGCCGAATGCTATGTCCAATTGCAGCAGCTTGACAGCGCATTTGTGCTCTTTGAACAGGCAGAAAGAATTTATCTAAAAGCTGAAAATTATATCAGACTGGCTGCAGTAGTTGCTCAGCTTGGGGAGACTCACGCACTGGCAGGCCACCCCGAGCAGGCGATCCTTGATTACAAACGGGTGGTCTTACTTGATGATACGCTTGGACACAAAGCGGCCAAATCCAGGATTCAGCAAGTGCTTGCTTCTGTTTTGCTAAAAGAAAACAGATTGCCCGAGGCACTGACAATTGCACGAGCCTCTTATAAAGTAGCCGAAGAAATTGGTTCCTTGGTTAGGCGGCAAAAAAGTGCCCAACAGCTTTACGAGATCTACAAGAGAATGGGACAACCCAATGAAGCGCTGAAGTACCTGGAGGAAAGCACCCAGCTTCAGCAACGCTTTGATAACGACCTGACCAATCGACAAATTGCTGAATTACAGATAAGCTACGAAAGTGAAGAAAAGCAAAAGGAAATCAATCAACTTAACGTCATCACTAGCCTTAATCAAAATGTATTGACTCTTCAGAGAGGCTTGATTTGGCTTTTAAGCATTAGTTTACTTTCTATCCTGGTGCTACTGATCGTTGTGAATGGTCGATTGAAAAAAATAAAGCTTCTGAAATCCGATATCGAAGAACAGAAAATTCAAATCGTTGAACAAAACCAGGTGCTGGAGAAAAAGGGCCATGAAAAGGAGCTGTTGATAGGAGAGATACATCATCGGGTAAAGAATAATTTACAAATAATTGCGAGTTTGCTTCGCCTCGAGCAAAGAGAAATATCGGATCCTGCGGCCGCAAATGTCATTTTTGAAAGCCAGAATAGGGTGCAGTCCATGTCACTACTCCATCAAAGGCTTTATCAGCAGGGTAACTATGAGTCCATTAGCTTAAAGGAATACACGCAAGACATTCTTCAGCATCTGTTGAAAGTACATAGAGTGAGCGAAAAAGAAGTACGTTTCAAAGGCTGCGAATCGACCATCGAATTAGACATGGATGCAGCCGTAACGTTTGGGTTATTCGTTAATGAGGCATTTACGAATATTTTCAAACATGCATTTTCGAGAGGGAAAGTGCTGGAAATTTCATGCGAATGCCAGACAAGTAGTGGGTTCATTTATTTTACTATTACCGACAACGGCCCAGGATTTAAAGACAAAATTGCTGGAAAGGATCATTTTGGGATCCATCTGATGGAAATGTTGGCTGAAGAACTGCAAGGCCATGTGGAATTTAGCAACCGGAAAGACACGAAGGGGGCTGCGCTGTTAATGAAATTCAAAATCCAGGACGAAAAGTCAATGTTGACCTAAACCTTTAGGAATTTCTCTACAAAAACTTTTCTATTGGCAACACTAATGGGCAATTTTTCCTGATCAATAAACAAGTTTGCTTTGTCAAAGCCAGTTACCCTCTCAATATGGACAATATAGGAGCGATGTATCTTGTGAAAAATTGGCGGGAGGTAATTGTGAACTGCTTTTAAGTTTATTGACAGGGTAAAAACGCCTTCGTTGGTGTGTATTTTTGTGTAGCTACCATCTGCCTCTAAAAACTTAATTTTGTCAAAGTGTACTTTCTGATATGCTTCTCCAATTTTAATGAAGAGAGAATCTGTCACCACTGGCTGCCCATTTTTGAATTCTTCTTTCTTCCCATCTTTACCCTGGTAGAAATTTTCGATGGCAATATCTATGGCAATTTTGAGGTCTATCGGATCGAAAGGCTTGACAAGATAAGCAGATGGGTGGGAGTTTTTAGCTCTTTCTATCGTCGAATTATCACTATAGGCTGTTAGGTAGATAACTGGTAAGTCATGCTGCTGATTGATGATATTAACTGTTTCAACACCGTCAATCGGACCATTGATATTGATATCCATCAAAATGATATCCGGTGTCAACGTTTCCACCATTTTTATGGCATCCTCACCATTGTTGGTCACTCCAACGACTGTATATCCAAAGTCTTGCAGACAAAGTTTCAAGTCTTCTGCCACAACAGATTTGTCCTCGACAACGAGGATTCTCAAATGCTCCATAGGGTACTTGGCTAACTAACAGATTCTAAATTAGTAATAATATAGTCAAGGGCAACAAGTTTTTGATCAGATGCATGCAGACTTGTGCGGCACTCATTAAATCGACCCTTTAATTGGAAAAGGTCAACATTTTTGACTTGGTATCACTATTATTGCAGTTTCCGATAAACGTTTGAAATGAGAAATATCTGCTTACTTATTGCCGTTTTTGTTATTTTTTCCTGCGAACAGAAACAGAAGAACGAGGAGGCCGGTCAGCAACAGTCTACTGAGCCAACCACTGCACCTGAGGAAAATGAGCAAACAGAAAATACCATTATTTTCTACGGTAACAGCATTACCGCAGGCTATGGTCTCGATATGTCCGAAGCGTTTCCGGCACTTATACAGGAAAGGCTCGATTCACTAGGTTACAACTATCATGTAATCAACGCTGGCCTGAGTGGAGAAACCAGTTCTGGCGGCTTGTCAAGAATTGATTGGGTGCTGAAAACACCAGTTGATGTTTTTGTGCTAGAGTTAGGTGGCAACGATGGTTTGAGAGGAATTCCACTTGATGAAACCGAGAAAAACCTTGGCCTTATCATCGAGAAAGTCAAGCAATCTAACCCGCAGGTAAAAATAATTGTGGCTGGCATGCAAATTCCTCCTAATATGGGTCAGGAATATACTGACCGGTTCAAGGGCATATTTCCTAAGTTGGCTGAGTCGCAGCAAACTGCTTTTATCCCATTTATTTTAGATGGAGTGGGAGGCATTCCCGAGCTTAATTTACCTGATGGTATTCACCCAACACCCGAAGGGCATAAGATCGTAATGGAAAATGTTTGGTCAGCGCTACTTCCAATTATTGACGAAAACAAAATTTAATCTGTGGAGAAAATAGAAAATTTTATTTCTGCTGCGTCGGGCTTCGTATGGGGCGTCCCCTTATTGGTGCTGGTAATGGGCGGTGGTATATTCTTTATGTTTTATTCTGGCTTTGCCCCATTCAGTTATTTTAAACATGCGATCGATGTGTTAAGGGGCAAATATGACGACCCGGATGCCCCCGGTGATGTCAGTCATTTTCAGGCACTATCTGGTGCGCTTGCCGCCACCATAGGCATGGGAAACGTGAGTGGTGTGGCCATTGCAATAACCATGGGAGGTCCGGGGGTTATTTTCTGGATGTGGGTAAGTGCCTTTTTTGGTATGGCTACCAAGTTTTTTACTTGCACACTGGCGGTAATGTACCGGGGAAAAGATTCCAATGGAGAGGTACAGGGCGGTCCTATGTACTTTATTACTGAGGGGCTCGGCCAGAAATGGAAACCTATGGCTGTGTTCTTCAGCGTGTTTTGCTTTTTCGGTGCTACGCCTATTTTTCAGGCCAATCAGGTTATTCAGGTAACCAACGATGTGCTACTTAAACCTGCCGGATTTGTGTGGGCCGGTTCTTTTGGTGGCAATCTTAGCCTTGGGCTACTCATTACCGTGCTTACCTGCCTGGTAATTTTTGGTGGGATCAAAAGAATTGGGTTGGTGGCCAGCCGTATGGTGCCCTTTATGGTGGTGCTTTATATGGCTTGCGTGCTTTATATCATGGGTCTTCACTTCATGGATATTCCCAGCATCTTCGGAATGATCCTAAGTGATGCTTTTACTGCCAAGGCTGCCATGGGAGGTGCCATTGGGGCTCTTATTGTTGAAGGAGCAAAAAGAGCATCGTTTTCAAATGAGGCTGGAATTGGCACAGCGCCTTTGATGCATGGTGCCTCTAAAACGAAAGAGCCGGTTAGAGAAGGACTTGTAGCCATGATGGGCCCAGCCATTGATACCTTGATCGTTTGCACATTGACTGGTTTCGCTATTTTGGCGACCAATGTGTGGCAAACCACCGACACAAATGGAATAACATTGACAGGTAAAGCTTTTGAAGCCGCTATGCCAGTAGTTGGTCCATTTTTACTTTTTCTTTGCGTGTTGATTTTCGGGTTTACGACACTGTTCTCTTACAGCTACTATGGCACTAAATGTGTTGGGTTTCTGGCTGGTGCAAAGTATGCCCACTACTTTAACTATTGGTATGTTTCAATTATCATAGTAGGGTCTATCACTACGCTTACTATGGTGGTCGACTTCATCAATGTTATGTTTGGCTTAATGGCCATCCCAACTATGATAGCAGCGATCCTTTTAGCACCAAAGGTGAAAGCAGCTGCCAACGACTATTTTGGACGGGTTAAAAGCAAAGAAATTTCATTACGGAATTAAGCCTTTGCGACAAGGATTTAATTTCTTCTTAGCAGAAGACCGTTTCGCTGCTCACTAAATTCCCCGTTAAGCCTTGCTGACTTACCGTTCACAAGGACCCAATCAAATCCTACGGCCAAATGGTGGGGGTGTTCAAAGTCGGCCTTGGCTTTCACAGCAGTTGGGTCAAAAACGGTAACGTCTGCCTTATAGCCGACTTTTAGCAGGCCTCTATATTCGAGGCCAAGCATCTCAGCAGTTTGTCCACTCATTTTGTGTACGATATGCTCGAGGCTGAAGTATTGTTTGGCTACTGTATAGGTCTCAATCATTTTAGCAAAACTGCCGTAACCTCTTGGGTGTCGCATGCCAGGGCTGCCGTCGGAGGAAAGTACAACAAAGTCACTTTGCAGCAGTGTAGACTGAAGGGTTTCGTCCATCACAAAGTAGGCAGCACTGGCGCCTCTGGGCCCGATGTCATCGATAAGGATAGCCTCAAAGGGCTTGTTCATCTCTTTTTCCAGGTCGGCCAATGTTTTGCCGGCAAATGGAGGAGTGCCAAACAGCGTTGCCTGTGGTCCGTTTCTTTGAGCGATCTTTGCTCGTAAAAATTCTTCCAGTTCCTTCCTTCTTTCTCGCTTAACTTGGTTGAAATTGGCAGGAGGAAGGGCCCATTCGGGGAACATGATGCCAATGCCAGTAAAACTCGCAGTGTATGGGTAGACATCGGCACTCACCTGATACCCCAGTTCTTTGTAGCTGGAAAGAATCGATAAAATTTCGATGCCTCGCTCCTTCCCTGCGCCATATACTGACTTAAGGTGGGATACGTTAACTGGTGCCCACTTGCCCAGGCCTAAGAATTCGCCAAGCGAATTCTCCAATTCGTCGTTGTCCTCATTTCGAATATGGGCCATTAAGACACCGTTATACGAGCCGGTAAGTTTTGCCAGCGCCTGCAGCTCTGCTTCACTCGAATACCTGCCTGGCACGTATTCAAGGCCCATCGTAAGTCCAAAGCTCCCAAGTGCTAACTGGTTTTGCAGCTCAGATGTCATTATTGCCATGTCTTCGTCGCTGAGCCTCGGCTCAAATGGCGCTTTTACAGACATTCGCAAAGACCCATGGCCTGTGAAGGGCACAATGTTCACTGATGGCTGGATACTGTCCACCAATGATTGCCATTCAGCAAATTGCCCTATGGCATCGCTGGAGCCATCCTGACCAAGGCAAATGGTAGTAACTCCCTGCGCAACAAAGTTGAAGAATTCAGGCGTTTTAAGTGGGTCGCCGTGTGCATGTGTGTCGATGAAGCCTGGTGTGACTACCTTGCCAAAAGCATTAATTGTGAGATAGGCAGAATCACTTTCGCTAAGTTTCCCGATAAAGGCAATCGTATCAGCCTGCACGATTATGTCGGATAGATAGGGTGCTGCACCAGTCCCATCTATGATCGTTCCATTTCTAATAACAACATCAAAAACGTCAATGGCTTCAAGTTTGTCTGGAAAACGAGAGGATGGTTGACAGGCTGATAGAACAACACCCCCCAAAAAGCTTAACCAGGTTATTTTTATCCGATTCATTCTATTGATTGAAGGGAAAATAAAGTGACACGTGGCGCTACTAACTAGTGAATAAAGGGTGCCTAAATGCTAATAATTAAAACCTAAAAAGACGAGCTGATTCTGTCCAGGGAATTCTGGAAAGGATAAGTACCAAAGCGATACCAAAGAAGATGGCCTGAAGCTTAAATTTCTTTTTGGCAGTCGATGTCTTTTTTACCATGATACTTCCCACTTGGGCAACTACAACGGCAACGACCATCATCAGAATGTGTTCTACCGCCCAGTATCTGACAGCACCTACTTTCATGGCAATTTTCATGTTGTCCAATGCATTGGTGGTAATGGGACTGAAGATAAAATAAAGAAGCAACCCAATTAGGAGTTGAAGGTGTAATGTGCCTATTAAGGATGTGGTCAGAGTTTTGTCTTTTTTCAGGTATTCTTTACCCCCACCCATTCCCTGAAGTGAATTGAATAAGACAATGGCAAAAAGAACCAGTGCTACCCAACGAAGCCATGAATGTGCAAAAAGAAGTATATCGTACATTATTTCAGTGTTTAATTTTGAGATGCTTTAATAAAGGCCAAAAGTATACATTTTCAACGAATTGTTTTCGTTTGGCATCTCAGGAATTCGCAACGGTCACACTTGATGCAGTGTTAGGGAGCTCCACTTTAAATATACTTCCTTTAGCATAGGCTGTTTCGACAGTGATCGACGCGGAAAGCTTCTCGGCTGCCTTATTGGCAATGTAAAGTCCAAGACCATTGCCTTTTGAACGCTCGCTTCCTTTGAAATACATGGTGAAGATGTCATGCTTATATTTGTCATGGATCCCGTCACCGTTGTCTTCAATAGTTAAAAAGACGGAACCCTCTTTGCCATATACACTGATCTTCATCTGAGGATCGATGTGACTAGAAAAATCCAGGGCGTTTTCAATAAGATTGTCCAGGATAATAGTAATAAGTGTTGGGTACGAGTGGATTGGTTCGTGAACTTCAATACATTTTTCGACATCGACTCCCAACTTTTTTATTTGGGTAGCATGTTTGTCTAAAGATAAATCGATCAACGTTTCGAGCAAAACCTGTTTTTTACTGAGCTCCATAGCGCCCACATTGCTAATGGATTGCAGTTTAAAGAGCATTTTGTCTAGATTTTGCGCTGTCAACCTCACCATTTCGAACAATTCAATGGCCTGGTTGTCTTTCACTGTGATTTTAGCTACATCCGCCAGTCCAATCAAAGTAGTGAGCGGGCGCCGGAAGTCATGCGAAGACCTGTAGAAGAAAGTGTCTAATTCAATGTAGGCCTGACTTAATTGTTTGGTTCTTTCGTTTACTTTGTCTTCAAGCGTTTTATTGGTGTCAAGTATTTCACGATTAGCTGCTGAAAGATTGGCGTTTGCATTTGCCAGGTCTTTTTGAGTGTGGTTGAGTTTAGAAATAAGCCTTATTAGAACGATTGCCAGGATGGTGACAATGGTAAGGAAAACAACGACAATAAATATTAAGCGCCGTTGATTTTGTATTTCTGTGCCTTGCAGCAGGAGTTGGTCTTGCTGTTGGCTTTGTTTGGTTTTGAGCACGTCTATTTCATTCTCTTTTTGCTGAAGCTCGTAAATCGCTTGCATCTCAGCTATTTTTTTAACGCTGGATTGAGAAAAAATACTATCGTTTAATTCCTCGTACTTTTTTCGATAACTGAGAGCAACTTCAAAATTCCCCTTTTTTTCGTAGAGCATCGCATAAAGAAGGCTGTTGGTTCGTTCGGATGGCATAGTGCTAGTGGTAATTGTTTTAGCCACGGCTTTCTCTATATACATCTCTGCCTCCTGTAATCGATTCAGGTTAATTAACAGACGGGCAATCCTTTGGTAGGATAGAATGAATTCAACAGGACTGCTATTTGGGTCATTGAGAGAGTCAACCTTCAATTGCAATTGAAGTGCTTTTTCTAATTGTCCTTGTTGCTCGTAAACCAATGCCTCATTGAATAAAGAAGCGATAACCCCAAGTTTGTGGCCAATCTCCTGCCTCAATTTTAGCGCTTGCTGATGGGTCAAAATGGAAAGTTCATATTTTTTGCCAACCAGGTAGATTAAACCTTTCGTGTTGAGAACAAAAGCAATTTCTCGCTTCGTTCCTATTTTTTCTGCAAGGTCCAGGGCTTTGTTGGCAAATTGCATTGCCAATTCCAATTTTCCTTCGTCTTTGTAAACCCAGGCTATTTGGTCAAAAATTGTTATTAGATCGTATGAGAGGCCAATTGATTCACAAATATCGATCGACTTAAATAAATAGTTCAGTGCCAGGTCATACTCCCCTAATTGCACATAAATTGAACTGATTTGACTATATAAAGCCACCTGCTGTACCGGGAAAACATATTTTTTGGTCAACTCCAGATCCGCCTGAGCGAATTTCAATGCCTGTGCATAGTCGCCCTGGTCATAAAAATGTCTGCTTTGGTTAAGCATACATTTTGCCTGATGATAGATATCATCTAATTCTGAGGCAATTTCACACATTCGATGGTAAGCCTCAAAGGACTTTTCATTTTGCAACAGATTAGCATAAACCTCTCCGGAGATAGAAAGAAGTTCCAACCACCTAAAGTCCTTACTTTCCCGGTCGAGAAGTGCAGCGGCGCTATCGAGGTAAACGAGTGCTTTCTGATTTTCCCATTTTTTTGAAAGGATTCTGGCGAAACCAGTATACACCCTTGGAAGCCAATAAGCATTTGAGCGCTTTGCGATAGCCAGGCCTTTATTAAACAAGATCTCTGCGGAGTCATATTTTGCCAAAAGGGTCAAACTTTCGCCGCTTAATGACAGCGCATATACCTCCAACTCGGAAGCGCCTTCTGCTTTAATTTGGAGCGACTTGGCAAACATATCGAGCGCACTTTTGAGGTTGCCCTTGCCGTATTGGCCTATTCCTAACAACAGGGTGGCGTATTTTATGCCCTTTGTGTATCGGGCATCGGTGCTTACTTCAAGTGCTTCAGTGGCATAAGAGGTGGCTAGGGTGTCGTTAAAATCGAAAAATTCGAATGCCAGGTCGTTTAACAAGTCTGCTTTTCGGGCTGGATCCGTTTCTAAGGATAAGGCAACGAGAAGGCTATCCCTCACACTTTTTTGACCCAATAGCTTGCCTGAAAGGCCTACTGAGGCAAAAAAGGCCAATATGAAAGGCATGTATTTTAATTTGATCAAGGTTAGGTCTTGTAAGGCAGTTCAAAATTTACTTAAAAAGCATAATTATTTGAAGTTTGGATAGGGTTAACTTTTCGAGCGGTCTTTTTTAATGCGGGTCGGCTTTAATATCAAGGTGTTAAAACCTGTTTTTCCTTGACGTTAATATGCTATATTGACACTTCCTAATTATACACCTAAACTTATACTACTAACGTGGCATCGATCTCAGTTAACGCAAATGTCGGAGCGTCCCATGAAGGGCCCTCTGGCAGTCAGTTCCAGGCACAAATTTCACTCTTTTCTTTGTTTTTCATGTGGGGTTTCATCACCTGCCTGAACGACATCCTGATTCCCTACCTTCGTGGAGTTTTCACCCTGACTATTTTTCAGGCCACACTTGTGCAATTTGCCTTCTTTGGTGCTTACTTCCTCGGTGCTTTGTTCTACTTCCTTTTTTCGGTGAAGTTTGGAGACCCGATCAATCGTATTGGTTACAAAAACGGGATCATTATAGGATTGGTAATGGCAGGAGCAGGTTGCTTTCTATTCTACCCGGCAGCCATTTTCCTTCAGTATGGCCTTTTCCTTGGCGCTTTGTTTTGTCTTGGCCTTGGACTCACCATGCTTCAAATTGCCGCCAACCCATATGTGGCATTACTGGGTAGACCAGAATCAGCCAGTAGTCGACTGAACCTGGCTCAGGGCTTCAACTCCTTTGGAACTACCATTGCACCGGTCATAGGCGGATTTTTTATCTTTCAGTATTTTGTAACCGATGCCTCTGCGGGCGAGGTGGCGGTAAAAGTACCTTACATAGTACTTGCAGTTCTTTTCTGGCTGCTGGCAGTTATTATTTTCTTCATTAAGCTTCCGAAGTTCGCCAATGAGGAGGTGATCGAAAAAGGAGCAAAAGTGCTCGGCTTTAGCCATTTGAGAGGCGGTATGTTTGCCATTTTTGCCTATGTGGGTGCTGAGGTGGCCATAGGCAGTCTGCTCATTAACTTTATTGGGTTAGAAAACATCACTGGAATGGAGGAAGGGCCTGCCAGTAAGTTCCTTTCATTCTACTGGGGAGGAGCCATGATCGGTCGTTTTATGGGGGCTATTATGATGAGCGATAAGTCAACGGTTTCGAAAAAGCTGCTTGGTATGTTCGCTCTCGGTGTCGCGGGATATGCGATAGTTTCTCTGATTGCAGGAGTAGATTTTTCAGAGTCATTGCCTTACCTGGTTGGTCTGGCGCTCAATTATGTTGTTTTCATGATTTTTGGCGCCCATCCCAATAAAGTGCTGGCAGCCTTTTCGTTGTCAGCGATTGTACTTCTTTTAATAGCCGTTTTCATGAATGGGGCTATTTCCATGTGGGTGTTGCTCTTTATTGGGTTGTTTAATTCTATCATGTGGTCTAATATTTTCACCCTTGCCATCAAAGACCTGGGTCGGTATACAAGCCAGGGATCCTCTTTGCTGGTGATGGCTGTGTTAGGCGGGGCTATTGTTCCGCCTGTCCAGGGCTTTCTGGCCGATCAGTTTGGAATTCAAGCTTCTTTCTTGCTTCCAGTAGTCTGTTACTTTTACCTTTTTTACTACGGCTGGAAGGGCTACGAGGTCAAGCAAAAAGCTGTTTAGTAATTGTTACTTGGTTGGCGATTTGATCAACGGCCATGAGTTTCGGTACTGATTTCAATATATTGTAGTGCCTACTAATACTATATCCGAATGCCACTATATCACAACAGAAGAGATTTTCTAAAAAAAGCCAGCGCCACCACACTTGGCGTCAGTTTACTTGGGGGCCACCAATACGGTGCTTTCAGTTCAGCGCCTGCCAATGACAAACTAGTGGTCGGTATTATGGGTGTCAACTCAAGAGGTTCTGCGTTGGCTACTGGCTTTGCTAAAACGCCCGGAATCGAGGTAGCTTATATTTGCGACGTCGACGATAATGCACTAAAAAAGGGCCTCAAAGCTGTTGCTGATACCGGGCAGAAAAAGCAACCAAAGGCTGTAAAAGATTTTCGGGCTATTCTTGACGATAAGGGGGTAGATGCATTGGTGATTGCCGCACCAGATCATTGGCACGCTCCAGCGTCACTATTGGCTCTGAGCGCCGGAAAAAACGTCTATGTCGAAAAGCCAGGAAGTCATAATCCCCATGAAGGAGAATTGGTCGCCCGTGCTTCTGAACAATATGGCAAAGTGGTGAAAATGGGCAATCAACGCCGTTCGTGGCCATTTGTGGCCGAGGCACTGGGCGAATTGAAAAACGGGGTGATTGGCAATGTGTACCTGGCCAAAGGTTGGTATGCTAATACCAGGGCTTCAATAGGCTATGGGAAGATTGCCACGGTTCCTGCGGGACTTGACTACGATATGTGGCAGGGGCCTGCACCGAGAATGCCATACAAAGACAATCTCATTCATTACAACTGGCACTGGTTTTGGCATTGGGGTACCGGAGAGTTACTCAATAATGGTACTCATTTTGTCGACTTATGTCGGCTCGGACTGGGTGTAGAGTTCCCCACAAAGGTGAGTTCCCAGGGTGGCCGCTACGCTTATAAAGACGATTGGCAAACGCCAGATACACAAATGACACTTTGGGATTTCGAAGGCAACAAAACGATAGCCTGGGAGGGAAGAAGCTGCAATGGTCATCGCCTCGATGGTGAATCAGCAGGCGTGTCTTTTCATGGGGAAAATGGCACGCTGGTGATAGATGGAAACAGCTACGTGGTGTATGATAATAAAGATAAGTTAGTCAAGCGGGCAAGCGCAGAAACTAGTGGCAAACCATTAGACGCTACCGGGCCTGGGTTTGATTTAGACGCCGACCATATCGCCGATTTTTATCAGTCAATCAAAGAAGGAAAGACACCCGTTTCTGATTATAAAGACTCACGGAAAAGTGTGCTTCTTTGCCACCTGGGAAATATTTCTCAACGAGTTGGCAGGTCGTTGAATTGTAACCCTGAAAATGGAAATGTTATTGGAGACGAAGCAGCCATGGCATTATGGAAACGGAGTTACGAGCCAGGTTGGGAACCCAAGCTATAATCGCCCAAAATCAATGAGACAATGACGGCACTTGATAGAAGAAAATTTTTAAGACAATCAGCCGCTGCTGGTGTCGGTCTTGGGTTGTTAGGCAACTTTGAACCAGTTTTAGCCAACCGCCAAATAAGTCAAGTGAAAGTAGGTATCATTGGCCTCGACACCTCCCATAGTGTGGCTTTCACAAAACTACTCAACGATCCCCAGGTGGCTTCCGATTTGGCTGGCTACCGGGTAATGGCTGCCTATCCGTATGGCAGCGCAGATATTGAGTCCAGTGTGAGCCGCATTCCAGGCTACACCGAGGATGTGAAGAAACTTGGCGTGGAAATAGTTGGCTCAATCAAGGAATTGCTTTCCCGAACTGACGTCATTCTGCTCGAAACCAATGATGGGAGGCCCCATCTTGAGCAGGCGATGGAAGTACTTAAGGCCGGCAAACCGGTATTTGTTGATAAGCCCGTTGCCGCCAACCTCAGAGATTGTCTATTGATCTATCAGGCAGCGGATACACTCGGGGTTCCAATATTTTCAGCCTCGTCGTTGCGATATATGAAAGATGCCAATGAAGCCAGAAAGGGTGAACTTGTTGGTAAAGTGAATGGAGCGGAAACTTACAGCCCAGCCCATTTAGAGCCTCACCACCCCGATTTCTTTTGGTACGGCATCCATGGGGTAGAAGCCTTGTTCACAGTGATGGGTACAGGCTGCAAAGAAGTGACGAGAATACAAACACCAGAGACCGATGTTGTGGTTGGTGTGTGGGCAGACGGGCGAATAGGTACTTTTAGAGGCATGCGCCAAGAGAAAACAGGTTACGGAGGAACTGTGTACGGCGAAACCGGAATAGCAGCTATAGGACCATATGACGGGTATCGGCCGCTTTTAGTGGAAATTGTAAATTTTTTTAGAACCGGAAAATCACCTGTGCTCCCAGCAGAGACACTAGAAATTTATGCTTTTATGGAAGCAGCCGATGAAAGCAAAAGTAGAGGTGGTAGTGCTGTAGCCCTTAAAGAAGTGATGGACAAAGCCAGAAGCTAAACATGACTTCAATCTCCTACTTAAAAACGTCTTTGTCTTGCAGCTAGCTACCTCCGACTTTATTGTTATTAGCCTATTTTTCCTGCTCATGCTAGCGATCGGTTTATGGTCGATGCGGAAGAATAAAACAGCGGAGGATTACTTTGTAGCGAGCGGAAAGCTACCCTGGTGGCTTTCTGGTGTTTCCCATCATGTATCAGGGTATAGTGGTGCAGTGTTTGTTGCCTATGCCAGTCTGGCCTATACACATGGCTTTTCTATTTATGTTTGGTGGGCTTTTACCATCGGTATTACTGTATTGTTAAGTGCGAGGCTCTTTCCTGTGTTTTGGGTGAGGTTGAGAAAGAAGTTTCAGGTACAATCACCACTTGAATACCTCACCGTTAGGTATAACCTGACTACCCAGCAGATCATGGCGTGGAGCGGCGTGCTCCTCAAGCTTTTTGACGTAGGCGGAAAATGGACTGCCATTGCTGTTCTGCTGCAGGTGTTTACAGGCCTTCCCTTACACTATGGCATCCTGATCTCTGGTGGTGTTTCTCTTGTTTATGTTACTTTCGGTGGCTTGTGGGCAGTTATCATCACCGACTTTGCTCAGTTTATTGTACAAGTAGTTGCTGGTATACTGATGCTCGTGATGGTCATTCGTCAGTTGGGTGGTTGGTCAGAACTATTTACCTTTTGGCAGCAGTTGCCGGAAGGCAATAGCCAGTTGTTCAATTCGCCGTATACTGCCGGCTTTGCACTGGCATTTCTTTTCATCAATTTTCTCAGCTATAATGGAGGCACATGGAACCTGGCCACACGTTATATTTCCTCGCCTGATGAAACTCAAGCCAAAAGGGCTGCCTACCTTTCCGGTACCCTTTACCTGATTTGGCCTTTGATCCTATTTCTTCCGATGTGGGCGGCTCCTCTCATTTTGCCAGATATGGCAGACCCATCGCAATCTTATGGCCTGCTGACCCTCAAGCTGCTCCCAGCTGGGCTCGTTGGTTTGGTAGTAGCGTCACTCTTTGCGAACACTATGACAATGACCTCTTCCGATATCAATACGATTTCAGCCGTACTTACCAGAGACATCCTGCCCGTGCTTTCAAAGCGATTGAAGGAGCAAAAGACATCACTCGTTGTGGCCAGAACAACCACGTTTTTCTTCACACTCCTCACTTTGCTTGTGGCCTTTCAAAACGAACGGTTTGGGGGAGTATTTGGCTTGATTGTTACCTGGTTTGGCGCATTGGTAGGACCGATCGCCGTACCCATGCTATTGGGCATGTTGCCAGTATTTCGAAGTTGTGGTCCTCTAGCAGCCATTGGTTCTATTTCTGCAGGGTTTGTTACGTTTGTAGTTACTAAGAACGTTGACATCGATAGCCTTGCCCTGGCGGTCGCGCTACCACTGATGGTTTCATTTAGCGTATATGCAACTATCGGATTCTTTGGCAGAAATATGCCGGTGAAGGGAGATGTTGAAGATTTATTAAGATCGTTGGGTAATGAAAGTTGAGGTTTTCAAGGAAAGAAAAATAATGGGTAAAGCAGCTGCTAAGGCTGTGGAGGATAAAATAATAGATGTGCTCAGCAGACAGCCGGAGCTAAGGATGATTTTTGCTGCTGCTCCGTCCCAAAACGAAGTGCTTCACTACCTAAGCAACAGTAAAATTATTCCCTGGTCAAGGATAGTTGCTTTTCACATGGACGAATACATAGGGTTGCCGGCCGATTCGGCAGCGACTTTTGCTGCATATTTGAGGACGCATTTGTTTGACCTTGTTCCGTTGAAGGAGGTTTATTTTCTGGATGGAAATGGTGGAGATTCTGAGTGCCAAAGATATGCTCGACTGCTGCAGGAAAAATCGATTGATATTGTTTGCCTGGGCATTGGAGAGAATGGCCACATTGCATTTAATGACCCGCCGGTAGCAAACTTCCAGGACCCGGAGTCTGTAAAGGTGGTGGCCCTCGATGGAGCCTGCAGGCAGCAGCAAGTGAATGACGGATGCTTTCCGACGCTTTCCGACGTGCCCACACATGCAATGACACTTACCATTCCGATACTTATGACCGGACGGAACCTGTTCTGTGTGGTCCCCGGCAGATCCAAAGCGAAGGCAGTGAGTGAGGCTTTGAACGGTCCGGTGGCTAAAAGTTGCCCTGCTAGCATTTTGCGACAGCACGACAATTGCCGCTTGTTTTTAGACGAAGATTCGTTTGGAGAGAACAAAATTGAAGCACTGAAATGACCGAGCCAACTGCTATAGAGGCCATCGACTGTTTAACTGGGTGCCATGTGCTTGTGGATTCATCGACTGGCAGTTCAATTGTGACCTCGGATAAAATGGATTTGGATGTTCCTTTTATCGGGCCGGGTCTTGTTGACCTGCAGATCAACGGAGTGAACGGAGTTGATTTTAACAATCCATCGATCACCGATGATCACCTCATTCAAGCCACTCATTATCTGCTAAGTCAGGGAGTGACTACTTTTTTCCCAACGATCATTACCAATTCCGACCATCTTATCATTCAGCTACTAACTACGATAGGTCAAGCCTGTCAAAGAAACAATTTACTCAGTCAGTGCATAGGCGGTATCCACCTTGAAGGACCGTTTATATCTAAAGTCGATGGTGCCAGGGGTGCGCACCCGCTTCAACATGTTAAAGCACCTGATTGGGCACTTTTTTCTCGATTTCAAAAGGCATCAGGTAATAGGATAAAAATTATTACCCTGTCGCCAGAATGGAAGACAGCCCCTGCTTTTATCACTCAATGTAGAAAAAGTGGTGTGCGGGTTTCGATTGGCCATAGCCTGGCTACTCCTGAGCAGCTCAATGATGCTGTTGCCGCTGGGGCTACCATGTCGACTCACCTTGGTAATGCTGTGCCGCTTATGCTTCCCCGGCATCCTAATATCATTTGGGAGCAATTGGCTCAAGATCCACTTTATACAAGCTTGATTGCAGACGGCTTTCATCTGCCTGATAGCTTTATCAAGGTAGTGATGAAAGTAAAGGGTGATAAATGCTTGATAGTGAGTGATGGCACATGGTTTACCGGCATGAAGCCAGGATTGTATAGCACTCACATTGGCGGAAAAGTGAAACTCGAATCAAATGGCCGACTAAGCATGGAGGATGGCAATGGATTGTTGGCCGGGGCAACCAAAACATTGCTTATGGGCATTGAATATCTTGTTGGACGCGGCTTGGCAACAGTAGAAGAAGCTTGGCGAATGGCTTCGGTATATCCTCGTCTAGTTGTTAATTGTCCATCTGCACAGCTTCAATCGGACAAAGTTGTTTTTACGCTGTCAAATGGTAGATTTAGCGTAGCAAGGGTGTTCAAGAACAATGAATTGGTGTATTTGTCTAAGACTTTTCGCCTTTGACAAATGGTCTGTTTTATCCCTTCAAAACTGTATTTAGGAGATTAAATGAGGGGAGGGCCATAAACAAATAGGGAGATTTCCTTACCTGAAAGTTTATTTTCTATATTTGCAGTCACTTTTTGATCATCTGTATCAAATGAGAATAATAATAGCAGGGGCGGGAGATGTAGGGTTTCACTTAGCAAAATTGCTTGCCTACGAGGAACAGGACATCATTCTGATAGACCTTGACCAGGAGAAACTGAAATATGCTGCCAATCATCTGGATGTGGCAACAATCAGGGGAAGTTCAACTTCTTATAGCGTTCTACTTGAGGCAAATATCAGTAAAGCAGACCTCTTAATTTCGGTTACATCTAGTGAAGAGACCAATATTGCAACTTGCATTATTGGGAAAAATCTTGGTGCCAAACGAACAGTAGCCAGGATAAGTAATATTGAATTTCTTCTGGGAAAAGAGATTCTCGATCTAAAATCAATAGGTATTGACGAGATCATTTCTCCGGAGTCATTAGCCGCAAAGGAAATAAAACGACTGCTCCGTGAGTCAGCGCTTACCGATATGTTCGATTTCGATAATGGGCTGCTGTCGTTAGTTGGTATCACCATAGATGATACTGGGGAGCTTGCCGATAAAACTTTGAGTGAAACAGCGTATCTCAACCCAGATAATAGCTTCACTACCGTCGCTATCCTTAGAAACAGCGAAACCATCATCCCACATGGTGAAAATTCATTCAAAGCAAATGACCATGCTTATTTTATTGCGCAGCCGGATGGCGTTGACAGAGTGATGGACCTTGCAGGGAAGAAAAGAACTGACATCAAAAATATCATGATCCTGGGTGGTTCAAAAGTAGGAATCAACACTGCCAGGAGACTTTCTAAGAAATACAATATCAAGCTCATTGAACAAGACAAGGAAAAATGCTTTGAGCTGGCAGATATGTTGCCAGATACCCTGATAATCAATGGGGACGGGCGAGACATTGATTTGCTAACGGAAGAGGGCATCACTGATATGGATGCTTTTATCGCCGTAACCGGAAACTCAGAGACCAATATCATATCGTGCCTGGTAGCAAAAAACCATAACGTGTCCAAAACCGTCGCTCTGGTTGAAAACATCGACTACATCCACCTCTCCCAGAATATTGGTGTAGATACGATGATCAATAAAAAATTGATAGCGGCAAATTTCATTTTTAGGTACATAAGAAAAGGAGAGGTATTGAACCTGACCAGCATTCACGGAGTGGATGCAGAAATTTTAGAATTTGAAGTGAAGCCGGAAAGTAAGATATTGTCTGCTGAGCTTCGTAACCTTGACTTCCCTAAATCTGCCGTTGTTGGTGGCGTAATTAGGAGAGGAAGAGGCCATACTGTTCGTGGCTCATTCCGTTTTGAGCCGAAGGACAGAGTGGTGGTTTTAATTCGACCAGAGTGTCTTCATAAAGTAGAAAGCTTCTTTAAATGAGATTCAATTTATCGGTAATGACGAATATCCTGAGCGTTCTGCTCATTATGAACGGGGTATTTATGTTGTTGAGTATTCCGGTTTCCCTGGCTTTCAATGAAGGTGACCTTTCGGGGATTTTAATGGCCAGCGCCATTACGCTTGGAACGGGTGGATTGATGTTTTTCTTAACCAGGAACATCAAGAATAAAGAATTAAAGAAACGAGATGGGTACCTGATCGTTACACTGGGCTGGGTCCTTATGTCACTTTTTGGTTGCCTCCCCTATCTTCTCAGCGGTACCATAACAGATTTTACCGATGCTTTTTTCGAAACGGTCTCGGGTTATTCTACCACTGGTGCTTCTATCCTTACTGATATAGAGGGTGTGCACAAAGGTATTCTGTTTTGGAGGAGCCTAACCCAGTGGATAGGCGGCATGGGAATTATCGTATTAGCGGTGGCTATATTGCCGATTTTGGGTATTGGTGGAATGCAGCTTTTTGTGGCTGAAGCACCGGGAATTTCTCCTGACAAATTGCAGCCAAGGATCAAAGAGACAGCCAAGCGTTTATGGCTCATTTATCTGGGGCTCACAGGGCTTGAAACCCTATTGCTTTGGGGTGGTGGAATGACCTTTTACGATGCCATCAACCATTCGCTCACAACCATGGCTACTGGTGGTTTTTCCACTAAAAACGCCAGTATTGCCTATTACACATCACCTTTTATTCAGTACGTCATCGTAGCCTTCATGTTTTTGGCAGGCACTAACTTTACAATGACTTACTTTATTTTTAAAGGGAACTTCAAAAAAGTGTTTTCTAATGAGGAGTTTAAGTACTACTCATTGTTTTGCCTTGTTATTTCACTGCTGGTTGGTATTACCATTTATTTTGTAAGTGAAGCCAGCATCGAGAAATCTTTCCGTGACGGCCTGTTTCAGGTAGTTTCAGTGGTCACTACCACCGGCTATGTGTCGGCAGACTATACTTCCTGGATACCCTTTTTAACCGTTCTGTTTTTTATCTTGATGTTCTTTGGGGCCTCTGCTGGCTCTACAGCTGGAGGAGTAAAAATTGTCAGACATGTGATCCTCGTCAAGAACAGTATACTTGAGCTGAAACGACAAATTCACCCATCTGCAGTAATTCCTGTTCGATTCAATAATAAAGCAGTAACAAGAGATATTACATTCAATATCCTTGCATTCATCATGATCTATATCAGTGTGTTTGGCATTGGCTCTGTTGTGATTGCAGCGACAGGAGTAGATTTTATGACGGCTATTGGTTCGGTGGCTACCAGCCTTGGTAATATTGGCCCCGGTCTGGGCTCAGTTGGTCCGGTAGATAATTTTGCTCACCTGCCGGCTACAGCCAAATGGGTGCTTTCCTTTTTAATGCTTGTGGGCAGGTTGGAATTGTTTACCGTTCTGATGTTATTTACGCCCTACTTTTGGAGAAAACACAGTTAAACCAAAATCTGAATAATGTTATCATATATCATTTGGAATCCTGATCCGTCGATTTTTAGTGTTGGAAGTTTTGATGTTCGCTGGTACGGACTCCTTTTTGCTCTCGGCTTTATTGTGAGCCAGCAGGTTATGTACTATGTATTCAAGGCTGATGGACGTGATGAAAAAGAAGTAGATACACTAACACTTTATCTGGTCATCGCTGTAATTGTTGGTGCACGTTTAGGCCATGTGCTATTTTATAACCCTGAATATTATTTCAGCGATCCGATCAAGATACTTTATATCCGTGAAGGTGGCTTGGCTAGCCATGGTGGTGCTATCGGAATGTTTATTGCCTTGTGGCTTTTCGCAAGGAAAATGAAAGGCATGTCCTATTATTGGATTCTAGATAGAGTGGCGATTGTTACAGCGCTAACTGGTGCCTTTATTCGATTTGGAAATTTTACAAATTCTGAAATTCTTGGTAAGCCTACTGAATCCAATTTTGGGGTGGTTTTTGCAACCCCGATTGCCAGTTACCTTGAACATTTTATTGTCCGATCGGAAGAGATTGATATCAGCAGTACGACCAAAATCACCTCAGATGTCCCCGGAAGAGCGCCAATCGATGTGTTGGTAAAATACAATGAAGTTCCGGTTGATGAACAAGAAGCCAATAGGTATTATCAAAAGGATATGCCAGCGCTACTCGGCAACAACGCCTACCTAAGTGGGTATGTTTGGCATAACCCAGGCGATGGTTTAAAGTACGAGTTGTATCGCGCTAATGGGTCCACTTTTGCTGAGTTTTATACCTATGGGGTGGTGCGACATCCAGCCCAGCTTTACGAGTCTATTTTCTGTGTTTTTCTAACAATATTCCTCTATTTCTTGTGGAAGAATAAAAGAGCAAAAATGCCGGAGGGTCTACTTTTTGGCATCTTTCTCACGCTACTTTTCACTTCCCGATTTCTGATGGAATTTCTGAAAGAATGGCAGGAAGAGTTTAGCAATCCACTTCCAATCAATATGGGACAGATACTGTCTATTCCAATGGTATTGGCGGGGCTGGTAATTATCTGGCGAGTGACAAGGAAAAAGGCTGTCGCCTGATCGGTTGGAGACCGCTAGGGTTTGATTGCTAACTAAAAGTTCGTTGCAGAGCAATGGGGATTTTATTTCAAATAGAATCCCCATTTCTATTAGTATATTAGCTTGTCTGCTAGTATGCTAAACACAATGAAAAATCTACCTTCTTTATTGTCTTTCATCATCTCATGCGCTGCGATGATGTCGTCCTGCTCTTCCCCCGACCCCATTCAAACAGAAAGGCTTGAAATTGCTAACGCCATAGAGAAATCGCTCACTACCGAGCTGCTCGATAAGTGGTATCCCCAGGATGTCGACAGGGAAGATGGAGGTTTTCTTAGCTCCCTGACTTACAATTTTCAGCCAGGAGATAATCAGGATAAAATGATTGTGACACAGGCCCGCCATGTGTGGACCAATGCCAAGGCTTTCCAGCGGTATCCTTCCAAAACGTTTTATAAAACCAGCGCAGAACATGGATTTAATTTTCTCCGAGATAAAATGTGGGACCAGGAAATGGGTGGCTTCTACCAGCTGGTAGACAAGCAAGGCACCGCCAAAACCATGGACAAAACGGCTTATGGCAATGCTTTTGGTATTTACGGATTGGCCGCCTACTACATGGCTACCAAAGATGAAGAAGGCCTGGATCTGGCTAAAAAGGCTTTTTATTGGTTAGAAACACACAGCCATGATTCAATTAAACTCGGATATTTTCAGCACCTTGAACGTGACGGAACCCCTATTGTAAGGCCCGATTCAATATCGTCTTTGTCTGACCTGGGCTACAAAGACCAAAATAGCAGCATCCACCTGCTGGAAGCCATGACAGAACTTTATCAGGTATGGCCCGACCCACTGGTAAAGGAGCGACTGGCAGAACTGCTCTACCTGATCAGGGATACTATTACCAACCCAAAGGGCTATTTGGTACTGTTTCTCACTCCCGATTGGCAACCTGTTACTTTTAGGGATTCATCAGAGGAGGTGATTTTGCAACATCATTACCTAGATCATGTGTCGTTCGGTCACGATGTGGAAACAGCCTTTTTGATGCTTGAAGCCGAACATGTTTTGGGTGTGCACGACGACCCAAAGACGCTGAAGATTGCCAAAATGATGGTCGACCATGCCTTGAGTATTGGCTGGGACAATGAAGTTGGTGGCTTTTACGATGAAGGTTACTATTTCAATGATGGCTTCCGAATCATCGCCGACACTAAGAATTGGTGGGCACAGGCCGAAGGGCTCAATGCGTTGTTGATGATGTCGCAACTTTTCCCGGAAGACGAGCACCGTTATTACGAGAAGTTTAAACTTTTATGGTCATATGTCGATACCTATTTGATCGATCATGAGAACGGCGGCTGGTATTCAGGTGGTCTTGACAAACAGCCTGACCTAAAACTCAGAGGAAAAGGCAATATATGGAAGTCAGCCTATCATAACTACAGAGGGATGTCGAACTCCGTGGATATGCTCAGGGGGAAGGAGCTTCTGCCGTCTGGAGGGCATTAAATCTTCAATGCCCAGGCTTGGAACACTGGCCAATGAAGAAGTACTAACTTTCACCTATTTCAATGCCTCCATATTCTCATTTTCAATCTTTGAAAGTTCTTTCAGCAGGCCTTTCTCAAATTGTTCGTCGGTTTGATGTACTGTGATCGTTGAGTCGATGGGTTGGTAGTTGACA
This sequence comes from uncultured Roseivirgaceae bacterium, assembly GCA_964351395.1. GTDB lineage: Bacteria > Bacteroidota > Bacteroidia > Cytophagales > Cyclobacteriaceae > Imperialibacter. The sequence continues at coordinate 44,031 of CAYGOF010000001.1, read as the reverse complement.
TAGTCCTGAAATAGAATACCATCTACAGTTTGTCGGTTGTACGCTTCCCTGAAACGAATGCCGGTTTCATCGGTATTGTAGTAATAAGCGAAGTAATCGAGCTGATAGGAGTTTTTGTCAAACCAGTAAATGAACACATCTTCAAAGTCCTTTCCACCACCTTGCTGTTGAAATGTGATCTGAACTTTATGGTAAGGCTTTCCTTTGATGGTTGTTTCCCCAAGGTATTTTTTGATAACGGCAGCATCATTCAGTCCGTAGGGTAGTAGGGCGAAATACAAGACGGAGTTCACTGAGTTGGCATATTTGAATGCCCACTCTTCGCTGAGTTCGGTGGTGTCTCCATCGATCTTTCGGGTAAATTGACTGCTATTCACAAGAATGTCTTCTACATATCCTAATGTGTCCTGCCAAGTACGGGTGTAAATGTATTTGTCTGGCAAACGGGTTATAGTGTAGTGTTTGTCTCTAAAGTCGAAGCCCACCGAGGTGGATTGATAGGCCGCGCCTCCATGATGGGCAATTGCTAAATCAACTATCTCCTGGGCTTTTGGATCTGCGTTTGTATTGGTTTTTTCTACCTTGCTGGTGCAAGAGCCCAGATAGGAAAAAATGAGTAGGGCACTGATTGATAGGTATCTTGACATTTTTTTGTTTATGAAGGCGAACGTTTGGGGCCAAATTTAGTTAGGTAATTATAGTCTTGTAGCAGACAAACACTATTTCTTATTATGGGCAATAGACTTCAGATCATCAATTTTAATGAGCCATGGGAAGTGGTGCAATTTACAGTTATTCTCTTTCTAATCATTTTCGTTCGCTATGTGATTATTTCGGGTATTTTTTTTGGAGTTTTCTACCGCCTGGTTCCTAATAAATTTGTCAGCAGAAAGATATCAAAAGGCAATTGGAAGAAGGGCCAATTCAAAAAAGAAATCACCTATTCTGCAATAACATCATTAGTGTTTGCCATGTCAGGGGTAGGAATGCTGTGGGCCTGGCAAAGTGGCCATACGGCCATTTATACGGCGCTTGACACTTATGGTTACCTCTATCTTCCGGTCAGTTTGGTAGCTGCACTTTTTATACACGAGACCTATTATTATTGGGCACATCGATGGATGCACAATCGTGGCGTGTTTAAACTGATGCATAAAACCCATCACGAAAGTTTGATTTCCTCTCCATGGACCGCTTTTTCTTTTCATCCATGGGAGAGCTTGCTGCAAGCAGTAATTGTTCCTTTGATTGTCTGGTTTTTGCCTTTACATATTTTTGTGATCCTAGCCCTGCTGGTAATTATGACGGTAAGTGCGGTGGTCAACCATTTGGATATAGAGATTTTTCCACAAGATTTTGACCGTCACTGGCTTGGAAAATGGCTTATTGGGGCTACTCATCATAGTTTACACCATTCTGAATTCAATACAAATTTCGGGTTGTACTTCACCTTTTGGGACAAGTGGATGGGCACTGAGAGTCATGCTTACGAAGAGGTTTTTCGAGAAAAAACCAAAAAATAAAAAGCTTAACGAGGGCGTGCCCCGATGAAAGTTACACAGGGAAACGAATTCCAGGAGCAAGGTGTATGGAAGGTAACGTTCAGCACTTCATTACCTTCGTCCTTCACTTCGAAAACTAAATCAGCCTGTACTACCCATTTGTCGAGGCATGCTTTGTCTACCGGACCGTAGGTTTCAGTCTTCTCTGCGAAGTTGGTCATCATGTAGTTGTATGAAGCTTTGTCCACTCGTTTCTCGTCTACCATTACATAGGTGCCTGGTTCAAGGGCGACTGTAAATTCCCCTCTATCGTCTGATGTGATTTCGGCTACCACTGGTGCGTCGGGATCGTTGGAGTCGCCTGCTTTAATATAGGCCGTTTTGCCTGGTAAAGGTCTGGGTGCTTTCAGTCGGGCCAATCGATCTTCACTTGGCGCGGCACCACCACAATAGGATCGTGTCTCATAGACTGTTCCCACCAGAGTGACCGCATTCGACTGCTTTGCCATTGGGCGTTTGCAGCCCGGGGCTGCCATTAACAAAAGCAAACAAAGGCCGAGGAAGAAGTTGTTTCTCAATAGCATGGGCTCAAGATAACAAAATTGATTTCTTTAAAGCCACTTTTTATGCTTCATGTAGACAATCATCACCACACTACTCACTACCATAAATATCCAAAGCAAGGGATAGCCATAAGGTGAATCGAGTTCTGGCATGTATTTAAAATTCATGCCATATACGCCTGCAATAAATGTGAGGGGAATGAAGATAGCAGCAACAACTGTCAGCGTCTTCATGACCTTGTTCATGTCGTTGCTCAAATTAGATAAGTGCAGGTCCATGATGTCTTTTAGCATTTCCCTGGATGTTTCAAACGAACTGATAAGGTATTGAATGTGATCTGCAACATCCTGGAAGTAGTTCACGGATGTTTTGGCAATAAAGTGGGAGCCTTCGGCCCGCATTTTATTGAGGGCATCTCTTAGTGGAAGCGTGTACTTTCTAAGTGTGTTGATTTCCTTTTTTATCTCCATGATTTCTTCCACCACATGATAGGAGGGATCTTTGATAATATGGGCTTCCAGTTTTTCTATTTTGTCTCGAAGCTTTTCCATAATGATCATGTAGTGATCCACCACAGAGTCGATAATATTGTAGAATAGGTAGTCGGCTCCAAATTTTCGAATCCGCCCTTTACTTAATTCAATTCTCGTTCTTAGCTCGTCAAAAACGTCACCAGGCAGGCCTTCTTGAAAAGTGATCACAATTTTATCCCCCATCACAATGCTAAGATGCTCCTGGGTGATTTTACCGCTCTCTTCATCGAAAACCAGCATTTTCAGCGCAAAAAAGAGGTAGTTATCAAATGCCTCGAACTTAGGGAGGTGCTCGAGGTTCATAATATCCTCGGCAATCAGGTGATGGATGTCAAAAAAATGTGCTGTGTCCTCCACAATCACCTTGTTGGTGATTTCTACATCAAACCAGTTGATGTGGTCAGACTTCACAAGCTTTGAAGCTTCCGCAGGACTTAGATTGTCCTGGGTATTGTATCCCGGGTCGGTGTACTGAATGAGCGTAATCAAGGTCGATAAAGTTAGTTAGTGAAGTTACACCAAGGTTTTGAAAACTTTTGCATTAATGCCGCTATTCCGTCCAGCTCATTGGATATTTTGAATCGACAAATTCAAGGGCCTCTTCAGTTAAATACAGCGGACCAAAGGTGTCTAGCATCACTGCCAGTTCCTCAGTTTCTTTGGCGCCAATGCTCTTTTCCACCGTTCCAGGATGTGGGCCGTGGGGTAGTCCACCAGGGTGCAATGTGAAAGATCCTCGGTCTACCCCTTTTCTGCTCATAAAATTGCCTTCTACATAGTAGAGCACCTCATCGGAGTCAATATTGCTATGATTGTAGGGGGCGGGGATCGCCAATGGATGGTAGTCGAAAAGGCGAGGCACAAAACTGCAAATGACAAAACCATGAGCCTGAAAGGTCTGATGAACTGGTGGTGGCTGGTGTATGCGGCCAGTAATAGGTTCAAAGTCATGGATACTGAGGGCATAGGGGTACAGAAAACCGTCCCAGCCTATAACATCAAACGGACTATTCTCATAGACATAATGGTGGAGGTAGCCGCCTTTTTTTATTTTCATCAGAAATTCACCTTTTCCAGTTTCAGTTACCCGCTCAGATGGAGGCCTGATGTCTCTTTCACAATAGGGGGAATGCTCGAGAAGTTGCCCGAGCTCGTTACGGTAGCGTTTTACCGTTTCGATGGGGCCAACCGACTCAATAACCAGCAGTCTTAGCGGGCCTTCATCCCATTCAACTTTATAAATAGTAGTGCGGGGAATCACGACATAATCACCCGATTTAATCCGAAGTTTACCGAACTGTGAAATCAGCCAGCCACTGCCATCGTGGATAAAAATGACTTCGTCAGCTTCGGCGTTTTTATAGACATAATCCATATGGCGACTGCTGGGGTTGCAGAGTGCCATCGACACATCTTTGTTTTTCAGCAGTACTTTCCTCGCATCCAGCCAATCGGCGCCAGTCACACCAACGCCGCTGGTTTTTAGGTGGGTTTGGAGTAGAGGGCTATCTTCCGCCATTTTGGTACCCACTTTCAGCGACTGACCAACAGATTTTACCCTTGTAGGGGCGTTGATATGATACAGGTTTGAGTAGATGCCGGAGAACCCCTTTGAGCTTACCAACTCTTCTTTGTACAGGCTGCCATCCGGCTGGCGAAACTGAGTATGCCGTTTTGGGGGTATTTCTCCAAGTTTATAATAGTAAGCCATTTTATGTAGGGTTAATGTTTCAATTTACACAATGATCCAATTTTTTTAGTCAATACTGCAAAAGTTTGATGGCGCAATACGGCTCTTGTCGTACAGTGGTATCCTATATACGAGCTTTTTTAATAGAGAGAGCGATGACTCGTAGCCAAAAAAAAGCTGAGCCTGACATTCGCCAGACTCAGCCTTTTGAATTCCGAACCAGGTGTCCGGAATATATAAAGCCATTAATTTCTTTCTGCCAACTGTTCCGCCTGATCAAACAGGGTAAGCGCTTTGATAAAAATCTCATCAGCCTGATTGAACACTGGGAAGAAACCTTCCTCGCCCCAATTACTTCTGGCTATTTGCGCCTTAATATGGATTCTGACAAGCTCTTTCGATTTTTCGAAATCTTCCACGGCGTATTTTACGCCATTCTCTTTTGCAACTTTATTCAGCTCATCAAGCATCGTGTCTGTAACGGTAAAGTTGTCGAAGAACTCTGCAAAGCCCATTTTTTCAAATTTCTGCTTATTGGCTTCATAATATTTGAAAGTGAATTCACGCAGTGAATTGCTGGTATACATTTTTGTCAGGTAGCTCGACGTTTCTGTTGTGTCTATTGGCACAAAGAAGTCCGGCACGATACCTCCACCGCCGTATACTTTCCGCCCTTTAGTGGTAGCGAATTCCAGTGAGTCATTAACATGGATGCTGTCGGCGACAAAAAGCTCACCATTCTCATACCTATCGGCCAGGTCGTGAGAGTAGGCCTCGTCTTTCCCGTCGTAAGGCTTCTGAATTGAGCGACCGCTTGGCGTATAGTAGCGAGAAATAGTTAGTCTGAGCTCGGAGCCATCGCTAAGGTTAATCGGCATTTGCACCAAACCCTTGCCAAAAGAACGCCGACCGACAATCAGTGCTCTGTCGTTGTCCTGCAGGGCGCCTGCCACAATCTCGGAGGCAGAAGCACTGCCCTGATCGATCATTACTACCACCGGGCCTTTTTCAAATACACCTTTTCTCACTGCTCTATATTCATCATTGTAGCGAGTCTCTTTGCCTTTGGTGTACACGATCATATCGTTGCCGGCTAGTAGTTCGTCAGCCATGTTTACTGCTTTATCCAAATAGCCACCAGGGTTGCCGGTAAGGTCTAATACCAGCTTTTTCATTCCCTGATCAATCAGTTTTTCCATTGCAACGTAAAACTCATCATAGGTAGTTACAGTAAAACGGCTCACCTTGATATACCCGACTTCTTTGTTAACCATGTAAGAAACGTCTACAGATGACTGAGGTATCTTGTCTCTGATGATGGTGAATTCAAGGGGCGTCTTTTTTGAGCCTCTAATGATCTGTAGCCTTGCTTCTGAACCCTTTGCGCCCCTCAGCTTTTCAAACACTTTTCTATTGTTCAGGCCAATGCCAGCTACATTTTCGCCATTTACTTTTATTATTTTATCCCCTGCTTGCAAGCCTACTTTCTCTGAAGGTCCGCCACTCAAAGGGGTAACTACATACAGCGTATCTTTGAAAATATTGAATTCAATACCAATGCCTTCAAAGTTCCCCTGTAGCTGCGATTGTGCCAACAGTGCTTCTTCTTTCGGGATATAAACGGTGTGAGGGTCCAGCTTCTCAAGCATTTTGACAATCGCCGTTTCTACCAGCTCATCTGAGTTTACATCGTCCACATAGTTCCGGTCGATATAGCCCAGTACTTCCCTGAATTTGAAAAGGCTCTTATTGATGTCTCCTGAAGGCGTATCGCTAGTAGTAAAATTAGCCCCCAGAAGTACGCCAATGGCTATGGCTGAAGAGACAATGATTGGTAGTCGGATAGCCCACTTCGAATTATTCATAATTTTTTCTTTGGTCTGAAGCCAGTAATTTCTTTCACCAGCAATCGTTAGGGAATGAATGTGTAATAATAACAGTTTACATTCAAACGCAGTATCGGTGCATACGGTTATTTTTAGCCTTGAAATTTATACGATTACTTGATCAATGGCAACGGTAAGTTTTTAATATTCAGCGTTTATCAGGTCAGCCAATATGTGTATATTTGCATGAAAATAAGAAACAGTGGTGTGAAGCTTGCTCAGAGAACCATACATTCCATTATCGACGAGAATTTCGTTATGGCCAAAGTGCTCGACTATTTCGGTGTGGCCTTCTACAAGTACTCGGAACGTACCCTGGAAGCACTTTGCAGTGAGAAGAACCTTCCGTTAGAAACGGTCCTTCGAAATATGGAGCGTTATAAGCCACTTAGCCAGGTGGATAGAAACACCATTGCTAACTACCCAATCGATTTAATTATTGAGTACCTAAAACACTCGCATCATATTTTTATCAAACAAAAGCTCCCCTATTTGGCCAGGTTGATTCAGGGGCTTGAGTACCAACCTGATGTCGAAAAAACGGTAGTGGATGACCTGAAATTTGTATTCCCTCTTTTCGTGGAAGATTTTATTCATCACGTGTATGAAGAGGAAGATACGCTTTTTGCTTACGTGAAGTCATTGTTCAAAGTAAATCAGGGTCTGATGCCCTCCAGCAAACTGTTTTATATGTTGGAGGCGTACTCAATTCAAGAAGCTGCGCTTGAACATGACCACACCGAAGACGAGTTGAAGGGTATCAGAGAAATTACAAACAACTACGAGTATAATCCAGGCAATAGCTTGCATCTGAAGGTGATCTATGAGGAACTAAAGTGCTTCGATAAAGAGTTGATTCAGCATGCTGCTATCGAAGATGAGGTGCTCTTCCCACAGGCATTGATGCTGGAAAAGAGTGTGCAGGAAGTGATCAATAAAAAAATCCGCTGGAACTAATCAATGGGGCGCATTCTTGCTATTGACTATGGAGGCAAAAGAACTGGTATTGCAGTTACCGACCCCTTACAATTAATTGCTACTTCGCTTGATATGGTGAGGTCTCACGAATTGATTCCCTACCTGAAACAGTATTTACAAAAAGAGAAAGTTGACGCTTTCGTCGTGGGTATGCCGAAGAAGCTTGACAATACCGATACGAATGGCACTTTGCTTGTTAATCGGTTTTTAGTCCAATTAAAAAAAGAGTTTGAGGAAATGCCTGTACATTTGATTGACGAACGCTACACGTCTAAAATGGCCCTGGATGCCATGATTGCTGGTGGTATGAAGAAAAAGGACAGGAGAATAAAAGGAAACGTAGATAAAATTAGTGCAGTGATTATACTGCAGTCGTACATGGAGAGTAATAGATTATGATTTACCCTATAGTAGTATATGGCGATCCCGTTTTGAGAAAGAAAGCGACCGACCTGGAGAAGGGATCTGACGTGGAGCAACTGGTGCTTGATATGTTTGAGACAATGAGAAGCGCTAGTGGTATAGGCTTGGCTGCTCCTCAGATTGGTATGGCGGTCAGACTTTTCGTCGTCGATGGGTCGCCTTTGGAAGATCCGGAAGTATCGGGTTTTAGAAAGGTATTTATCAATGCCAGAATTTTGGAGAAAGATGGCAAGCCAGTAGTGATGGAAGAAGGTTGCCTAAGCATCCCTGGAGTAAGAGACGACGTGCAGCGACCTGATAGTATCAAGGTTCAATACTTTGACGAGCATTGGAAAGAATATACTGAAACGTACGACGGCATGAAAGCCCGTATCATTCAGCACGAATACGACCATATTGAAGGGGTGCTTTTTACCGACCACCTTACAGCCTTCAAAAAAAGGATTATTAAAAACAAGCTGGTCAATATCAGCAGAGGTAAAGTAACTGCCGACTACCGATTAAAGATACCCGTGAAAAGATAAAGCAATATGGCCATTCAATCCAAGCTCCCAGATGTAGGTACGAGCATTTTCACAGTTATGTCGAAGCTGGCATTGGATGAGGGCGCTACTAATTTATCACAGGGTTTTCCAGATTTTCCAATTTCACGAGAGCTAGCTGAAGAGGTAGTCAAGGCCATGCATACGGGCCTCAATCAGTATGCGCCGATGCCCGGTTACCCACCTTTGCTGAAGGCCATTTCTGAAAAAGTCCAGCAAACCTTCGACTGGACGCCGGACCCTGCAAGCGAGGTAATGGTGACTGCTGGAGCTACAGAGTCGATCGTTTGCGCCATTCTTACCCTGGTGAGGGAAGGCGACGAAGTGATCGTGTTTGAACCAGCCTATGATTCCTACCAACCATGTATTGCGCTGGCAGGTGGCACGATGGTTCCTATTCCACTCAATTTCCCTGATTATAGTATTCCATGGGATCAGGTAGAAGACAGCATCACAACACGTACCCGGATGATCGTGGTCAATACACCTCACAATCCAAGCGGCGCAATCCTGGCAGAAAGCGACCTGGTAGAACTAGAAAGAATTGCACACAAGCACGGCATTTATGTTCTCGGCGACGAAGCTTACGAACACATTATTTTTGAGGGGAAGAAGCATCATGGCCTGCTATCGAGGCCTAATCTCAAGCCATGGGCAATAGCAGTGTTTTCTTTCGGCAAAACGTTCCACGTTACAGGTTGGAAGGTTGGCTATATGGTCACCAATGCCGAGCTGATGGTGGAGATGAAAAAAGTCCACCAGTTTCTCACCTTCAGTATCAACACGCCCATGCAGGCGGCGATTGCGGCCTACCTGAGCTCAGGAGATCACTATTCTGGCATTGGCCCAATGTTTCAGAAAAAAAGGGACTTGTTTCTGAACTGCATCAAAGGCACAGACTGGAAGCCATTGGCAAGCCATGGTACCTATTTTCAATTGTTATCCTATGAAGAGATAACTTCAGAGTCGGATTATGATCTTGCGATGCGCATGACGAAGGAAATGAAGGTGGCAAGTATACCGGTGTCGGTTTTTTACCACAACCGGACCGACCACAAAGTATTGCGTTTTTGCTTTGCCAAGCAGGATGAAACCATTATACAAGGAGCCGAAAAACTATGCAGGATCTCAAAGTAGCCCTTATTCAGTCGGACCTCCATTGGGAGAGTATCGAAGCCAACCTGGCCATGTTCGAAGAGAAAATCTGGAAGGTGAAAAATAAGCCCGACATCATTGTGCTGCCGGAAATGTTTACCACTGGCTTCAGCATGAAGGCCAGGGAATTGGCGGAGCCCATGAACAGCAAAACCTTTAGGTGGATGAAGCAGCAGGCTGCCCAAACGCAGGCCGCTGTGCTGGGAAGTTATATTGTAACCGACAAGGGCCAGTATTTTAATCGATTCATTGCTATGTTGCCCGATGGCACCCACCATCAATACGACAAGCGACATTTATTTGCTCTGGCAGGTGAAGCCGATGGGTACACTCAAGGAGAAGAACGATTGATCTTTGAATGGAAGGGTTGGAAGATTTGCCCAATGATTTGTTACGACCTGCGTTTCCCGGTATGGGCCAGGAATAAGTGGGAAGACGGCGATGCTGCGTTCGATCTATTGGTGTACGTAGCCAATTGGCCGGCGCCAAGGGTCAATGCATGGGATACATTGCTGCAAGCAAGGGCCATCGAAAACCTGAGCTATTGTATAGGAGTGAACCGCACGGGAGTCGACGGTGTAAAAGCAGAATACCTTGGACACTCGGCTGTGTATAACCACAAAGGGCAGGAGATGGTGTTCAACGAAGGCAAGCAATGTATCCTGGAAGCAGCACTCAACTATGAAGAGATGGCAGCTTTCCGCAACCGTTACCCTTTTTATAAGGAAGCTGATCAATTCGAATTGAGGAAACAAGGAAAGGCAGCAGTATAGACCATCCCACGTGTAAGAAAGGCATGAAGAGTGTTCTAAAATGCTAATAAAGATATATTGATTGAGTGCTAAACTTGCTTTGCCCTTCCGCAAGACATGGCTTTGAGTTTACTCTTCTCCTAGTTTTACAGTAAACGGCCAGCCTTCAAACTGCCCACTGTCACCTTTGCTTACATCTACTTCTCTGGGCCAGCATTCGAAAGTGACACTGTTCTCTACCTTGTCAAACCTGATCAATCCATAGCCAGATCCCTTAGATGGACTTTCTGGATTGACGTAGCTATACATGGTGATCTTGTTATTGAAACCATCGAAATAGTCACCGGTCCAGGGAAGACTAGTTGCTAAATTCGGGTGGGCTCCTGCTTGTTCGTTGAGTGGCCACCACCAACGGCTATAGTAATTATTAACTATGGCCGGCACCACAAAAGCCCATGGGCCATCGCCGAACTCATCAATGCCATGTTGAATAACAGTAGCTAAATGCTGATCGCCGGCAATATGGACTGCTCCAGCTGCTTTTATTTTCTCAAGTGCCTTGTTGCGTCCAGTTTGAGGCCAGCCATTGGAGTCCAGGTCGGCATGGAGGCGATTGGTGGAGTCACCGTGAATGTGAGCACCTCCACAAAAACCGGTTTGAGAAAGTACCGCTTTCATCGTTGCCTGGCTGCTTGTTCCCCATTGGTCAAGGAAGGATAGCTGTCTGTCACCGAGCAAAACAAGGCCTTCCAAATCAATAGATGCTGGATCATAGTCAGGATTCCGGATATGATCTGGCCTGGGGCCTTGTTGAGGAATTTTTCCGCCCGGCCCAGACTTGAATTTGCGGTCTTCGATAATAGCAAAATCAACACCACCTATCAGAAGGTTAGTATAATACACCCCGATACCTTGCTCAATAGGCGTGGGATCAAACGGATCGGGAAGGTGGGCCGTTTGGCATCGCTCTACCATTTTCACATATTGATCATGATAGAAGTATCCGCCATCATTTCCCTCCACTAATGATGCTTTCTTTCCATTTTCACCCCATATATTGCCTTGACCAATATCATGATCATCTGGAATGGTAATGCAGGGTCTGTTACGAAATGTTTCCCGAAACTGGAGGCCAAATTTCAGCCAGGCTGCCGTGTGCTCCGTATGGTCGTAGGATTGGTCACCAGCAAAAAACATCAAATCAGGGTCTTGAAGATTGATATTACGCACGTAGTTGGCGCGGTCGCCACGGTCTCTATTTGAATTGCATGAAAGTGCTGCCAGAGAAATCTCTTTATTGCCAACCGGATCCTTTCGAATAAGCCCTTCGAACGATGCAGAATCACCGTGAAGCAATCGGTAAGGTCTGTCTTGTGAGGTATCCCATCCTTCTACCCGAAATAATGCTGACCAACCCAAATCGTTAACTTTGGCTGTCTGAATTACTTCCCAGTTGTTTCCTTTTTTTACTTCAAGCCTGACCTCACGTGTTTCGTCCGGGTACAAAGGGTAGAGCTGGGCTGAAAGTTTCAATGTATTATTCGAAACAGTATAAAGCCCAAACGACACGACTTCACTGCGAGGTACTTTCAGGTTGATGATAGGATTAGCTGGCCGGTTCCACCAATCGTTGGTCGCAAGTGTATCGAGCCCTTCAAATGGCGCCGTTACCAATGGCTGGGTTTGATCGTAGTCTTTTGGTTGATTTCCTGATCCGCAGGAAAAAATGACCAGGAAGAGGGGCAGGTGGATCGTATATTTCATTTAGCTAATATAGCAGGGGCTCGAGGATTCCTTCTCCAAAAAGAAGCCAAGAATTGATTTAGCTGGAATGGACACAATTGTTGGCCATCAGGTTCCAATCCTCAGTGTCCTATGTCGATACGACTTTCCCTACAGATATGGTTGCAAAAGCATTCAATGAATGGTAGATATGCTTCTGCTGGTAGCAATTATCTGATCTGTGCTCGTTTTCTTTTTTTCTTCTTAGACTTGTTTTGTGCCGTATTCGCACGGGCTACACTGTAACTTCCATTTGGCGTGTTTGTCGCTGAAGTTACTTTGGCCTTGTTTCTATCTTTTGGAGCCACAGAGTGACTAACTGCAGTCCTTTCAATATCGTTTTTCTCTGAGATGATAGTTGTTTCGCTATTTTTCTCAATTTTCTCCTTTTCATTAATTGTAAGTGAGGTTTCGGCATCAACGTTGTCAACCTCTTGGCCAAATGTTGACTGACTAATGAGAAGAACTACAAAAAGAGTGAGGGTTACTTTCATGTGCTTGAGCAATAAATTTTCAACAAGTTAAGGCCCTTGTTTTTGTGTTTTTCTGTCGATATGCTCCGCTTGCTACAGATGTACCTTTCTAACATGTTTTACACACAATCCAGTGAGAGGCTGTTGAGGCTAAAAAAGTAAACCGATCACTTGCTCAAGGCTTCTTTCCTTCAAGTCCAATTTTTTCGACATGAGCGCTGGAAGCGTGCAAGGCCCAAGAGAGTAGGCTGTGAGCATGCCTTTTTTCTGACGAAGGATGGTGTCCAGAAAGGAGGCGATTCCGCCCAAACTTTCATAGTTGCCTTGCTGCCGGATAATCACCATGATTTTTTCCGATTCACCCAATAGCCGGCGGGCGTATTGCATAGTTGTTGAATCAGAGTGATTATCGAGGTCAAAGCATTGCCAATCACTCTGCGTCCCAAAAGGATGTCCAAAGGCAATTTGCTGTGGATTGCCCAACTGAATATAGAACAGTGCTTTTGTCATGGTCCGACGATGATCCGCTTGGTGACAGCCTGACTTCCTGATTGCACCCTGAGTAAATACATGCCAGTAGCTAAATGGGTAAGGTCGATTGTCTGCTCGGTGTTTCTTTCCAGAGTGAAACTATTGCTAAGTCGCTGACCCGAGAGATTGAAAAGCGCAACGGAGCTATTGAGGTTGGTGCTGATGCGCAATTCCCGTGTAGTTGCCAGAGGGTTAGGATACAATGTGACTTGCAACTTGACCTCACTACCTGGATTTCCCTGTTCATCTGTACTTGAGAAGGCGAGCAGTCCGCCCTGAGCCGTGCCGATAATCATGTCGTTGGAATTGTCAGCATTGAAGTCAGCCAGGGCAGGCCAGAGTCGACGGCCAGCTTGCAATGGATTAGTTTGATCCAGCACGGCGTTGTAAGATTGAAATTCGGTGACAAGAGGGTTTTGTCCTGTGAAATCGAGGAGTAGGCGGAGGCCACCTGAATTGTCGGCTAAAAGTAAGTCAGGAGTGCCATTACCATCAAAGTTGACTACCTGAGGCACCAGGAAAGTGCGGTCCGGGGTTCGCTCCAGTCCCAGATAAGCGTCGGTTTTGGTGTTGAAAACCGGGGCGATATTAGAGCCACTATTGAGCCAAAGCGAAAGGCGACCGTTGCTTTGACCGAGCAATATGTCGAGTTTGCGGTCACCATTTACGTCATAGAAAAATGGGTAGTCGGTGGCATTAATACTGATTTCTAACAATTGCGCATCTGAGGGATCGAAGGTCCCGTTTTTATTGGGAATCCAATACAGCTTGAGGCCGAAAGTGTTGAGGCCAAAGCCTTTGAGCACGAGATCGGCACGGCCGTCTCCATCCATATCGACCAGCTGAAAGCTCAAGTTGGTAAGGCCCAGGTTGCTGAGGTTCATCCAGTCGCTTGTGATCAAGGTGAAACTGCCATTGCCATTGTTTTGCAACAGCGTGATGGTAGAGCGAAATTTGTCATCAGCGTCCGGCAGGCCTTTGTTGGCCACCAGTATATCGGGGCGTCCATCGCTGTTAGCATCATAGGCGACCGGAACAGCATTTTCGCCAACATCGAGCATGTCCGGTTGCAAGAAAGGTTGTGGGTCAGAAAAATCAGGAGCGGCGTTCGTTCCTTTATTGGTGAGGAGGAATACAGACTGGGTATAATCGAGGCCTATGAGGTCTTCACGATGGTTGGAAGACACTACGAGGTCATTGTTTTGGTCCTTGTCGGCATCAATCAGAAACACAGAAGGAAAGAAAGTAGCGGCTAGTGGTGCGAAGTTGGGTAAAAAAAGCTGTCGCTCACTAAAATTAGGAGCGCCGGATGTTCCATTATTTGCCAGGTAAGTTAGTTCGCTGCAAGACTCTTGTCCAATGAGCGCTTCAGGCAAGCCATCGCCCGAGAGGTCGGTCACAAGTAAGCTTTTTCCTTCAATATGGAGTGTGCGTTCCGCCGGACTGAAGCAAGAAAAATCACCAAACTGGTAGTTGCCACAGTTGCATTCCGAGAAATTTCCCCAGCGTGGATTTGCTCTCAGGAAATTAAGCCCACAGATTTGCTCGGTGTCCATGCTTAGGTTCTCAAAAAGCTCGGCAGTTTCGCCTGAACTAAAATTGAAGGCCAGGATGTCGATATCTCCGTCGCCATCAATATCCTGAATAGACGGGATATCGGAGGGGTTCACCAGCAAGTTGACGGAATTATTCCCGGACTGTGTAAAAAGAGGGTCTTTGCTTAGTTCCCAGGAAGGAAACTCACCTGCAATTGATGTATTCGTAAATACCCGAACACCAAACGAAGAATAGGTAAATAGGTCTTTTTGACCATCGCAGTTATAGTCGCCCAGGAAAATCCAGTTTTCCAGTCCAGGCGGAAAAAACGAGGAGAGGTCGGGTTGGTAAGTGTATTGCCCGTTTTCTATGGTAAACACTTTGACTACGTCACCTGCACGGTCAAACACGACCAGGTCTTCGTCGCCATCGACGTTGGTATCAAACATAAAAAACTGACCTGAATGCATGCCGCCAGCAAAAGCTTGGCTAAGTGCAACGTCGTTGGCTTGGATGGAGAAGTCGTCGGTTGGCCTGAACACGGGGATTTTTTGTGCTAGGAGGCCAGCAGGCACTGCTTCCAGCGCAAAAAGGTAGATCAGGATGTGAAAATGCCTGCGTTTCAAAAGGGGCTTTTTTTAGTTAAGACAAAAATGAGTAAAAATTAGTTTGTGTCTTAAACATCAAGAAAGAGATTGACCCTATGGAATAGTGAGGGAAAGCAAGATGAATGGCTTTCATCTGCCAGGGTTAAAAGGCTGGTCCTTTGCCTTTTGATTTTGTCTGCGACTGAAGATTTAGAATTTTTATTAGCTCTTTTGCGTCTACCAAGTCCTGCATAGAATCATCAAGTCGTTTCGTGTTCTCTTTCATTTGGATTAGATGATTGATATGAACGACTGGGAATTTGATGTCTTTCAGCTCAATCAAGTTTGTCTGTCGTCTGCACTCGTCCCAACTAAATATTCTCTGAAAAGTGTTGGTCATTAAGTCGACATAAGTTGCTTCATCATCAGAATAAAGTCTTATCGGTGTTGGACTTTCAATCGCTCTGGATTTTTTAATGACTTCGATAGCAGCTTCGTCATATTTTAACACATCCACAAGTGCTGAGTAAAGGCGAGTCATGTTACTTTCGGTCGACTTTACCCACAAATCCATATCACCTGTATACCTGTGGTATCCATAGTAAGCAACTGCAAGACCACCTATAAGGATGTATTCTACTTCTTTGTGGTTAAGCGCTTTTGCGATCTCATAGTAGAATGGATCGTTTATGACCATTTAATGATTCGTTTAGCAAATGTAACTGGTGAAGTACGCCCGATATTAATAAGTCGCATCATGGCATTCCAATATTCATGATCGCTCATCGCCATGCATCGAAGCCGGTCTTCTGTCTTTGGATCTACTTCAGGGTCCCATGACAAAGTCGATTTCATTCCATTAGGTAAAATAGCGCTGGCGGAAACTTTTTTTATGGTCTGCTTAGCCTTCATGTTATTTTTGGGTATAACCATAAAGTTACAAAAACAGTCATTTTAAAAAGAGGCCTTTCTAAAGTAATTGGAAATAGGTGCAAAAGCCCCGAAAATAAAAAAGGTCATCCATTTCTGAATGACCTTTTAGTGGGCCCACCCGACCGGAGGGAAGGATTCGAACCTTGGACCCTCCCGGCTTATCAGCCGGGATGCTCTGAACCAGCTGAGCCAATGAGCCTTTCGATTCTTTTTCGGATTTTCCACGCTTTTACTTCCCCTTCTCTCTGATAGACTAATGTCTTCTCCTGATATTCTTCTGTATAGACGATTGTCCAGTCTCCATTGCGTTCGGTAAACCCTTTATGATCTGAATTGTGCCGCCGCAACCTTTCAGCCAGATTATCACAGGTATGTCCAAGATAGAATTTACCTTTTGACTTGGAGGATAAAATGTAGAAGTAACAAGGCATGGATGAAAATAAAAAAAGGTCATCCATTTCTGAATGACCTTTTAGTGGGCCCACCCGACCGGAAGGAAGGATTCGATCGCAGCGGCGAACCGAACTAGCCGTCCGCCCCTGGACCCTCCCGGCTTATCAGCCGGGATGCTCTGAACCAGCTGAGTCAATGAGCCTTTCGATTCTTTTTCGGCTTTTCCACGCTTTTACTTCCCGTTCTCTCTGATAGGCTAATGTCTTCTCCTGATATTCTTCTGTATAGACGATTGTCCAGTCTCCATTGCGTTCGGTAAACCCTTTATGATCTGAATTGTGCCGCCGCAACCTTTCAGCCAGATTATCACAGGTATGTCCAAGATAGAATTTACCTTTTGACTTGGAGGATAGAATGTAGAAGTAACAAGGCATGGATGAAAATAAAAAAGGTCATCCATTTCTGAATGACCTTTTAGTGGGCCCACAAGGATTCGAACCTTGGACCCCCTGCTTGTAAGGCAGGTGCTCTGAACCAGCTGAGCTATGAGCCCCACTATTTAATTTCATAGTTGCTAGCGTTTGACCCTCCCGACCCTTAAGTCGGGATGCTCTGAACCAGCTGAGCTATGAGCCCCTTTTCAAGAATGCTTCCCATTTTCATGGTTCGCTTCCCCGTTAGGGAGTGCAAATGTAGTACCCTTTTATATTTTTGCAAATAGGTTGAGAAAAAAATATTTCTTCTGACATAAAATTTATATCTCCAGCGTTGTATCAAAGAAACCCCTTGGATTTGTTTAATTTTATCCTGTGAAAATTCCACGGTTAGCCGCTTTTATATTTACTGGAGTTATTGCCTTCGTCACAGCCACTCTTTTGGCTTGCCTGCTTTATATTCAAATCAACCGTGACGAGTTTATCCAGTACTTTCTCGACAATGTAAATGAGCGCCTCACCACTCCAGTCAAAGTAGGCAAAATTGATATTTCCTACCTGGAGAGCTTTCCTGATATCTCAATCGTGCTGGAAAATGTTCAAGCTGGAATATCACCTCAGCCGCTAATGACTATTGGTCGGTTATCGTTTAGCTTTCACCTTTGGAATTTCCTGGATAAAAACTACCAGATACGACAGTTGGTGCTGGAAAACGCTGACATCAATTTATTGATCGATGAATACGGCAAAAGAAATTTCGATGTTTTTAAAAAGAAAGTAGATTCTGAATCGCCCTCGCAGCTTAGCATAGGTACTCTTAAACTGATTACAAGTAGGTTGCTGTACAATGATGAGCCCAACGATTTGGTCAGCTCCTGGGAATTCAGCACCGCTCATATTGACTTTGAATCGTTGAACGACCCTCAGTTATTTTCGGTCCATTGGACCGGGACCAATTTGGAAACCCACTTCCAGGGATTTTCCTATCTGGAAGGCAGGCGTATGGAAATTGAAATGGAAGGTGTTCGGATGAGTGAAGGACATTTGCAGAACATTAAAGCCTGGGAGATCAAAGAGGCTAATCACCAATTGAAGGGTAGCCTTATGTCACCCGATAGCAATGAGCTGCTAATTGATTGGAGGGGTGAAACAAAATCGCTTGCAGATCTACTAGGGAATGTCCCGGTTGAGTGGCCATCAAATTGGGAGTCATATGCCCTCGAGGGCGAAGCAGCATTCACAGGTAAGTATGCCAGGAAAAACAGTGTGCCCTCACTAGTGACAGATTTTCAAGGAAAGAATGTCCATTTTCGTTATCCGGGCAGAAAGCTTTTGTTCACAAGTTTTGAAACAGAAGGAAGACTTATTAGTAGCCTGAAGGCTGACGGCACCAGTCTTCACCTTGAGCAACTGTCAGGAACCATGAATGACTTTCCAATTAAAGGGAAAGCGACGATCACGAACATGGCTACCATGCACACCACGGCAGAAGCAGAAGGCAGCATGACGCTGGCTCTGTTTGAAACGATTGTTCCGGACTGGGGCATCAAAAGCAATAGTGGGTCATTTACCTACCTGTTGGGCTTTGAAGGAAAGCTTGATGAATCGAAAAGTGCCGAATGGCTGATTGACGGTGAAACAACAATTGAAAATGCCACTTTTGCATGGCAAGACTACCCACTTCTTTTCAGAGATTGGAGCGGCATTCTGCTGTTCAATGATCGGGATGTAGCCTTTACTGAAACATCGGGTAAGCTTGGCAACAGCGATATGAAAGTGGATGGCTTACTGCGTAATTTTCACTTTTTCTATTCACCAAAAAATAACTTGTTGCTAGTGGAAGGGAAAATTTCCGCGAATTACCTCGATCTGAATGAGCTCCTATCCAATAAGAAGTCGGTGCCGGGATCAAAAGGAGACGCTTACTCGCTGACAGTGAGTCCCCGCCTTAGATTGAAATTGAATGCCGAAGCAAATACAGTGGTATTTGACCGTTTTACAGGCACTAATGTGTCGTCCGAAGTGCAAATCCAAAATCGCCAGGTTTATGTGAAGCAGCTTGATTTGTCGACCATGGGAGGAAGTATTGAACTTACCGGAAACCTGTCTGACCAGTCTGGCGACACCTTATTGACCTATTTCTCTGGCGAAGTCAAAAATTTACATATTGACAGTGTGTTTTACGTTTTCCACGATTTCAACCAAACATGGATACAGAGCAAGCATATAAAAGGACAGCTTTTTGCAGACTTTGACGTGGATATGGGCGTGAGAAATAACCTTAGCTTTCTTCCCGACCTTTTTAAAGCCAGAATCGACGTGCGAGGGCTCAATGGTGAGCTGAACAATTTTGCACCCATGCAGGAGTTGTCGAGGTTGGTAAAAGAGGACAAGTTGGATCACCTGGTCTTTGGCGAACTGACTAACCAATTTCTGATTGAAAATAGAAAGATCCTTATTCCAAGTATGGAAATCAGATCGAACGTCTCCAACATCACCCTAAGCGGCACCCATACCTTCGATCAGGAGATTGACTACAGACTAAAGGTTCCGCTGTTTAATCGTAAACGGAACGACCGTGATGCATCCTTTGGTGCCATTGAGGAAGATGAGCGGGGCAACTTATATGCACATGTAAAAATTGCAGGCACTACCGACGACTATAAGGTAAGCTATGATGCAAGAACGGCTGCCAAAAGCCTGATTGAAAATATCAAAGAAGAAGGCAAGGTGTTTTTGCAGCAGATCAAACAAGAAGAGCCAGAAAAGAAGGCAAAGTCACTGCAGTTGAAAGACGATGATTTCTTCGAATTTGAAAGTGATACCACCAAAAAGGTAGGCGGCATCAAAAACTAACGTCCATCACGGCCATCCCTAATTTATTTAGATTGGAGCAACTCTACCACTTTTTCCAGCCCCATGCCACGGCTGCCTTTAACCAGTATAGTGCTATTCGAAATTTCATTGGTTTTGAGGTAAGCGGCAAGCTGGTCCCGGTTTTCAAAGTATGTAGATTGTTGGCAGGCATCATGGGCTTGTTTCATCCTGGGCCCACAAAGGAGCACCTGACTAAAGCCAGCGCTGCAAGCAAGCTCTCCAATGGCGACATGTTCTTTCTCAGAGTCTGCTCCCAGCTCCAGCATATCACCAAGTAAAGCGATTTTACCCTCAACCTTCATTGCTTGAAGGTTCTCAATGGCCACCTTCATAGAGTCCGGATTGGCATTGTAGGCGTCCATGATGATGGTATTGCTGCCCAGCTTCATGATTTGCGAACGGTTGTTTTTCGGTTGATAGGCAGCAATGGCTTGTTCTGCCTGCTCTAAGCTTACTCCAAAGTATTGTCCCACTGCCAGCGCGGTGGCAATATTGTCGAAGTTGTAGCTTCCTACCAGTTGACTGGTGACCGGCTTACGGTTGCCCACTTTAAATGCCACGAAAGGATTGGCTTCCATGAAAGCAACAGGGTAGGTATCGCCGATTTCTGGATAAGTTATCGCCGATTCAAATCGCTTAGCCATATTCTCTAGCATTGGCTGCCGGGTATTGATAAAAACAGTGCCACCTTCTTTTCTGATGTGGTCGAACAATTCACTTTTTCCACGCAGCACACCTTCAATGCTGCCAAACCCTTCCAGATGTGCTTTGCCTATATTGGTGATAAGAGCGTAATTAGGATTGGCTATATCGCACAGCTCTTTGATATCTCCCAACTTGTTAGCCCCCATTTCTATAATGGCAATCTCTACCTGTGGGTGTATCTGTAGAATTGTGAGCGGCACACCGATGTGATTATTGAGATTGCCAGTTGTTGCCAGCGTGATGTATTTTTTGCTGAGTACTGCGTTGATCAGCTCTTTAGTCGTGGTTTTTCCGTTAGAACCCGTTAGGCCCAATACATTTCGTTTGAACCTGCTTCTGTGGAACCTGGCTAGTTCCTGCAACGCTTTCAGCCCATCATCAGCAAGAATATAACGGTCCCCTTTTTTAAAAGCGGCATCGTCGATTACGGCAAAACTGGCCCCTTTGGCTATAGCGTCTTCGGCGTATGCATTAGCATTAAAATTAGGGCCCTTAAGTGCGAAAAAGAGATTTCCTTCGCTCACCGTTCGGGTGTCGGTACTTACTCCGCTTGATAGTAAAAAACGGCTATAAAGATATTCTATAAAGTTGTTGTCCATGGGCCCCAATTATTTGAGCTAAGTTAAAAGGTAAATTGGGAAGTTGGAAGAAAGGTAAAGCGCTCAATTTTCTTTCAAGTACGGCGATAGGCGGTTCATTCAATAGGAGGGTATCAACAGTAGCTCGCGAAACTACTCGCAAATTTACTATTTTGGTATTGCCATGGATTGGATATATTACCTGAGTAACCACTGTCTATTTTAAAAAGAATGAAAATTTTTGGTCTACTCTCATTTGTCTTTTTGTCGATGACTGCCCTTGGGCAAGGATCGCTTTCGGAAGTTGTCTCGCAATTTGATACGGAAGGCGATCCTGGTCAAAAGAAACAGCTGATTGCCCGAGGTCTCGAACTGGTGAAGACAGAAGAGATTGATTCGATAGCTGCTGAGTTTTTCTTGCGGTCAGGCATCACTTTTGGTATTGCTGGTAAGGCCGATTCGTCCATCTACTTCTTTGAACAAGCACTGCAGTATGCTATTGAATCGCAACATCTGCTTAAATCGCGGGCTTATAACGGCATTGGTAATGTAAAACGGCAAATAGGAGAAAATGAAGGGGCCTTCGAAAGCTTTCAAAACGCACTAAAGTCTGTGGAAGGCAAGTCCGACTTTATGAGCCAAAGTTTCGAAGGCTCAATTATTGCCAATTTAGCCAGTATCTATTTTGGTATGGGCGACAATGACAAAGCTGAAATATACAGTTTGCGAGGTCTTAAACATGCAGAGTCGATCAGTGATTCGGCACAGATGGCTTACAGTTACGTTGGGCTTGCTTTGATTTACAATAAGAAGAAGGAGTATGAAAAAGCGATTGATTATCACCAACTAGCCGCGTCACTCATAGAACGAGCGAATATTGACTACCTAAGAGACTACAATAAGATCAACCTGGCAAAACTTTATGAAAACCGTGGCGAACTTAAGGAGGCATTGGTTTTGTATGAAGAAATGTTGGCCGGTAGTAATCCTGATGCAGATGTCAGGTCGACGGTTCTCAAAAATGCAGGTCAGATCCATTTGGAACTTGGCGAGCCCGCCAAAGTTATTGATTACGCAAACAGACTGATGCAATTGTCTAGCGAAACCGGCGCGCTACCATCTGCGGTCGATGCCAGCCAGTTGTTATACCTGGCCTACCAGGCCAATCGTGAGTTTGAATCCGCCAATAGATATTTGAATCAGTATGTAACATTGAATGACTCGCTAATCAACGAAAACTCACTGAAAGCACTGGCAGAGCTGGAAACCAAATATGAGAGTGAAAAGAAGGCACAGGAGATTATAGCGCTGAAATTAGAAAATCAGCAAGCGTCTAATCAACGAAACATCTACCTTTTTGTGATCATCATGATAATGGTAGGCGCCATTTTTCTTGGGCTACTGATTCGTTCCAAATCTAAATCTAATCAACTGATTACTAAGTCATTGAAAGAAAAGGAAATCCTGCTAAAGGAGATACATCATCGGGTAAAGAATAACCTGCAAATCATTTCGAGCCTATTGAGCCTTCAGTCACGCTTTATTGAAGATAAAGGCGCAAAGGATGCAGTGAATGAGGGACAGAATAGGGTTAAGTCGATGGCCCTGATACATCAAAAACTCTATCAAAATGACAACCTTGCGGGCGTGGAGGCCCTGGACTACATTACGAATCTTACCAGCACGCTGCGCTCGACATATGGTGTTGATCCGGATCGCGTAAATGTACGGTATGAAGTAGATGACCTCAATATTGATGTAGATACCATTATTCCAATTGGCCTGATTTTGAATGAGTTAATAAGTAATGCGTTCAAACACGCCTTTCCAGGGGAAAATGAAGGAGAGATTGTCATTGGACTTAGGCGAAAAAACAATCAACTGGAGCTGAGGGTTGTTGATAATGGAGTGGGGACCAGTGCGGATATTTCAAAATCAGAATCTTTCGGCATCCGTATGATCAGGTCGCTGGCCATGAAATTGGAAGCAGAGGTTGCGTTTAATTTCTCGAAAGGAACAGAGGCATCCCTGCTTATTTCAAGCTTTAAGTTGGTATAATTGAGTATGAAAAAGTCGGTGCTTATAGTGGAAGACGAACCCTTGATTGCAGATGATCTGTCATTTCATCTGCAAGATTTGGGCATCATCGACATCAAGATTTCCCTCAAATATGAGGATGCCCTGAAAAAGCTCAGTGAACATACATTTGACCTCGTGCTGCTTGACGTAAATTTATCAGGCGACAAAGATGGCATCGACGTGGCCAGGTTCATCAACCGGAACAACCAGGTGCCATTTATCTTTGTCACCTCGTACTACGACTCCGATACACTCGCACGGGCCAAGGAAGTTAATCCGGTTGCTTATATTCTCAAACCTTTCAACCAACAGGACATTCAGGTAAATGTAGAAATGGCATTTCACAAGATTCAAAATGGAAAGCAGGCCAAGCCAGAAAAGTTTTTTATCAAAGATAAAGAAGGGCTGGTTTCTATTGATCCTGAATCGATCGACTATGTGGAGGCTTTTGATAACTATGCTAAAATCTTTTCTGGAGCTCAGGCACACATCATTAGTCATACGCTCAAGAGTATTGAAGACAAGCTCGTAGCCTTTGGTTTCGAAAGAGTACACAAATCCTACCTTGTCAATTTTGCAAAAATCACCATGATAAGCGAGGGCTATATCTTTTTTGGTAAGATCAAGATACCTATTGGACGGGCCTATAAACAGGATTTCATGGCCAAGATCTCCCTTCTCTAATTGATTTTTTGATCATTACTGTCGATCACTAAAAAAAACATGTCGTTGGCTAAATACAGCTGTTGTAGCTAATAGGATTTAAGCAACTTGGAACTAAAGAGTACTATTAAGCTTATTTTATAGCTGCCTGATGACTAATTTTGACACGTTTTCTTTTGGCTATTTTCAATTAGTCGAAATGATGAAGGCCAAATTAAATGCTTGGCTAGGCGGCGACGTCCAGGTAGACTTTCCATTCGGTTTTTCAAGAAATCAAGATATAAAAATTTATGAGGCCATCGACCTGACCTCAGCCTATTGGTGGCCTCTTCCAACTGGAAGAGGTCCCATAGGCTTATTAAGACATTAGCAGTCTGATCGTAAAGTAGCAATACTGTGCGAATAGGCAGCGTTGAAAGAGGTGTTCTGATAGAACACCTTCTTTTTTTGCTCTCATGGTAAGCCTCATATTTGAAAAGTTGATTGGCGACCGCTTTCTACAAGCTTAACTAGCATTTCTACTAATTTATTACGAACATTACGTAACGAGAGTTACGTAACGGATAATTCGTAATGGAAAACTGTGAGACCTACATCGAACCCTTTTATAGTTTCAGGCTATCATAGCCCGGAACATTTCTGTGACAGAGGCCAGGAACTAATCTGGCTGATGGAACAATTCGATAATGAACGAAACATGGTGCTTTATTCCTGGCGCCGGATGGGAAAGACTTCATTGATCAGGCATTTTTTCTTTCATTTGAGCAGGGATAAAAGAGCTGACACTGTATTTGTTGATCTTTTGGGTACCTCCACACTAAGCGAAGCCAATAAGAGGATTGCTCAAGCCATTGTTTATCAACTAAATGAAGCCAGCAATGGTATAGGAACTGGCCTGCTCAAGTTGATAGGATCGATTGGTGCCACAATTGGGGTTGATCCACTAAGTGGAACACCTCAAATTACTTTTGGCGTTGATCCCCTGCCTTCAGTACCATCATCTTTGGAGGCAATCGGCAGGTACCTGCAGGCACGAAAAAGGCCGGTGGTTATTTGTATTGACGAATTTCAGCAGGTAGTTAATTATCAAGAAGACCATGCGGAGGCTACATTTCGGACATGGATGCAGGAATTTCCAATGGTACGATTTGTGTTCAGTGGAAGCCACCGGCAAATGATGGAATCAATGTTCAGTGAGGTGTCGAGACCTTTTTATCGAAGCACCCAAATGCTGAAGTTGGAGGCACTGCCGGCTCCAGAATATTCGAATTTTATTACTGCTCGATTCAAAAAAGCGGGAAAGTCGATCGACACTGCTTTTAT
The DNA here is from genome assembly GCA_964351395.1 of uncultured Roseivirgaceae bacterium. GTDB lineage: Bacteria > Bacteroidota > Bacteroidia > Cytophagales > Cyclobacteriaceae > Imperialibacter. The sequence goes on along the minus strand of CAYGOF010000001.1, from coordinate 19,112 downwards.
CGATATGATTTTTGAATGGACAAGGCTGCAAACCTACTATGTACAGCTTATTTGTAACAAGCTATATGGGAGGTGTGAGGTCGTTGACCAGAAGGTACTCAATGAAGTGCTTGCCGAGATCATATATCAGGAGGTGCCACTTTTTTCGACCTACCAGCAATTGCTTACAACTTTTCAATGGAAGTTGTTAAATGCCATCGCCAAATCTGAAGAGGTTGAAAACCCACTTTCCAAAGACTTTCTGACCAGACACAACCTTGGTGCTGCAAGCTCGGTGAGTTCCGCTTTACAAGCGCTGACCAAAAAGGAGTTTGTTATTGTTAATGATGGCAAGCATACCTTGCATGATACTTTACTTATGCGCTGGCTTCAAAAATTGTAGTCGGAGCCGTTGTCACAATTCCCAGTATTGATTCATCTTTTTCCTAACATAGGCAACACTTCTCTCCAACTGATCCATTCCATCGACACCATCTTCAATACTGATCCATCCATCGAAGCCAACGCTTTTTAACTCCGTAAAAATCGCATCATAGTCGTTGAGGCCTTTCCCAATTTCGCCGTGGCTCAATCGTTTAGCATACCCCATCGCTCCACCTTCTTCGTTGCGCAAATCTTCGATAGTTCCGTATTTTAAATACCTGTCGCTGGCATGCATGGTCACAACCCGATGGGAAACTCGCTTGAGGAGATCGATAGGATCTTCTCCTGCCAGGTAAGTGTTGCTGGGGTCGTAGTTAACCCCAAATTTTGGATGATTAATGCTGTCGACCAACTGACAGAAAACATCCGCCTTTTGAGCAAATTCAGGATATTCCCAAAAGTCGTCTTTGTAATGGTTTTCGATTATCAGCGTAATATGTCTGTCTTGTGCATAGGGTAGGCATTCCTCAATGCACTCAGCAGCCAGTTTTACTCCCTCATCAATCGTTAACTCCGGACGTTTCTGCCCTGAAAGTACCCGGCAGAAGTGTCCGCCAAGGGTGTTGGTCATGTCAATCCAATGCTTTTGTTTGGCTATTTCCTGCGCCCGAAAGCCCTTGTCTGGATGGGTAAAATCAGGCGAGCAGCACATCATAGGAATTACTTTACCATGATCTTCCACTTGCTGACGAAATTTTTGCCAGTTGCTTTTAACAGCCATTTCTAGAAAACCGGCATACCATTCTAAACCGTCAATGTCCAGTTTAACAGCCAATTCAATCCATTCAGATACTTTCATCGTACCATCTTTGCAAAGGGCTTGCATAAAGGCTTTGGGAAAAGCAGCGAGTTTTGGCATCAGTCTATTTTTTCTTTGTCTTAATGGTGGTGGTATCTTTGGGTGGATTTCTGCCCATCAATGGGTATTGCTCCAGGTCTATTACTTGACCGCTGATAGGGCCACTTTCATCGGCAAGCCAATAAACTGCAGCTGCGGCAATTTCAGCAGGAGCTAGAATTCGTCCCGCGGGTGCATATACGTCGGGCAGGTCTTTGTACCAGTCGTCGGCAAGACCATGTTCCCGTTTGCGAATGGTTTCTGTTTCGGTTAACACCCAGCCTGGGTTGATCTGATTCACTCTCACACCATCTTCCCGGTGAAGTGTATCGCCAAGATTCCTCGTCATGGTCATGAGAGCACCTTTTGACATGCTGTAGGCAAGCAAATTGGGCTCTCCACTCCATGCATTCACTGACCCTATGTTTAACACGCATCCTCTATTGACTCTGAGCTCAGGCAATGCAGCTTTGATCAATGCGAATGGAGCGACAGTATTCACCTCCATCACTTTTCTAAGGAAATCTAGATCTGTCGTGTGCAGATTGGAAGACACCACAGTTGCGGCGTTGTTGACCACTGCATCCAGCCTGCCAAACGATTCAATAGCCAGATCAACCAGCCGCTTTGGGGCTCCGTCTTTGCTGATGTCTTCTACATGAAGCCTGGCATGATCTTTCCCAATGGATTTTAGTACGGCTTCGCCCCATTCCTTCTCTAAGCCGTTTAGTATGACTGAAGCACCTTCGGCCACACATCGCAGGGCAATGGCCTTACCAATGCCAGTGGTGCTGCCGGTGATGATAATTACTTTGTTTTCAAGTCTCATGGTTATACAGGTTTCAGCACGCTTTTGACGATGTCGTGGTGGTGCATTTTCTCAAACGCCTCCAACCAACTGGTGACTGGCCAAACTCCGCCGATGATAGGCTTTACATCTAGAGACCCGCTGGCAAGTAAGGCGATCACCCTTTCCCAGACGGGCCAGTTGTGACTGAAGCTACCTTGCAGTGTTACATTTTTTTGCACGATAGGATCAATCGAAAAACCGAGCGGCGTTGGCCCCCAGCCTACTTTTGTTATTTGCCCTTTCGGGCGAACGAGATCCATGGCTATTTTTAGAGAGTCACTAACACCGGCCGCATCTATCACGCAGTCGGCACCAAGACCATCGGTTGTGCGGGCCCATTCTGAAGCATCCCCCACAATGGTTTCAAGGCCATATTGTTTGGCTATTTCAAGGCGTTTTTTGTCGGCAGGTAAACCTATGATGGCTACGTCTGCGCCGCAAAGTTTCGCTACTGCAGCACTTAGAATGCCTATGGTGCCAGGACCAATAACAACGACGCGGTCACCGGGTTTCAGCCTGCTGTTTTCTACCACTGCATTGTAAGCTACACAACATGGCTCGGTCAGACAGGCTTCTTCAAAGGATAATTCCGCCGGCACGGTATGAAGGCAACGGGCAGGCACTTTGACATATTTTGTCATCGCTCCATTCACCCCGTAGCCAAAGCCTTTTCTGTTGGGGTCCAGGTTATAAAAACCACGCCTCGACATGGGATTATCTGGGTCGATGACAGCGGCTGTTTCGCTCACCACCCGATCTCCTTCTTTCCAGCCTTTGACTCCTTTCCCCAGACCAGCAATGTGTCCGCCAAATTCATGGCCCAGCACTACTGGGTAGTTGACTGCCCAGCTATGGTCCGAGGTCCACTGATGCAGATCGCTTCCACAAACCCCTACATTGGCCACTTCTAATAATACTTCATCGTCACCAACCAAGGGTTGCTCTACCTCCCTAATTTCTACTGAACCTTTGACTTCTGAATAATTGACTACCGCTGCAGATTTCATCGCTATACTTTATTTAAGTAGGATTTTGTTGGTCAATAAATCACTTTTTAAAACCTTATTTTAAGACTTCCCAATCGCCACGTCGCCGTAGGCGTGCACTTTTTCGCAAATCATTCTCAGTGAGTCTTCCAGATTGCCATTAGCAGTTTTGAAGGCTTCAGCATCGATAGTTAATGGTGCTCCCAGGACAACAAGTGGTGCCCCGAATTCGGGACATCTGATCGCTTGCTCAAGGCTTAATCCGCCCACCGCTTGCACCGGAATACTCACAGCATTTACTACTTCTCTAAGCTGGTCTAGCGGACTTGGCATTCGCTGACCCGCTGCAGCAATGCCACGGCGTTCGTCATACCCAATATGGTGAACGATATAATCGCACCCAAGGTCCTCAAGCCACCTCGCGCCATCAATCATGTCGGGACAGCCAAGATTATCCCCCATGACCTCCACGCCAAAATCTTTGCCCGCTTTTACCACACATTTGATGGTTTCAGCATGTGCTCTTGCCATTACCACTACTTGCGTAGCACCAGCCTTGGCCATCATTTCAGCTTCCAGGTAGCCACCGTCCATGGTTTTGAGGTCGGCCACGATCGGTACTTTTGGGAATGCTTCCCTGAGCTTTTTAACCCCATGCAGACCTTCAGCGAGTATAAGCGGGGTACCTGCTTCCAACCAGTCGACGCCGGCCCGGAGCCCCATCGCCGCCGTTTCCAGCGCTTCGTCGATATTGGTAAGATCAAGTGAAATTTGAACAATGGGTTTCATAAGAATCAGTTTGCCTTTCCTTAGTGGGATTAATTCTCATGACAAGGATCAGTACTTAATGGAATTCAAAAAATTGAGACTTTGAGGGATTTGCTCGACTGACCTCGACGATTCGTCTTCAATGAAGTAATGCTTTACCCCCACTTTCTTGGCAGCTCGCATGATGTCCGCAATACCTACATCTCCGGTCCCCAGTACCACATTGCTTTCTACATCCGCCCGACCAAACTGATTCCCTTCAGTCCCATTTGCTCGGTCCTTCAGATGCATCAACTTGAAACGTCCCGGATATTTATTTAAAAGCGCTACAGGATCCTGGCCTGGATGTTTCACCCAAAACACGTCCATTTCGAAGCTTACATATTTTGGATCGGTATTTTTCATCAGGTAATCGAACAGGGTACCACTATCATGTGGTCGGAATTCATATCCGTGCGGATGATAGCAGAAAGTCAGGCCATTTTCGGCAAATACTTTACCAGCCTGGTTAAAGACACTCGCTGCCTCTTTCACATCAGCAAACGTAAAGTCGTCTCCTTTGTGTGGAATCCAGAAAGTAACTACATACTTTGCTCCGAACGACCTGGCTTTCTGTATAATTGGCTGCAAATCTCCCCTTAGCTCTCCGAAATCTGCCCCAATTGATATTGTCTTAAGTTTATTCTCTTTAAGAAGGCCTTTGAAGGCCGACTCTTCCATTCCGTAGGTGTCTCCCCCTTCTATTTCTTTGATGCCCATTTGATTGATCAAAGTCAGTGTGCCGGGAACGTCGGTTTTGAATTGCTCTCGTAGGCTGTAGAGCTGCAGGCCTATTTCCTGAGCTGACAGGGTAAACACGAAAAAGAGCTGAAGGAATATCGACAAAAAAAGGTTTGTCTTACTAAATGCATTTCTCATTGGTAGTTAAAATTAGGGTAGACCTTAATTTAATAAGTATATTGTTGAAAACCCTTGAAATTTTGTGGAAAGGCGACATAGAATGGAAAGGGGGAAGAAAAACAGGACTTTCCGAAAGGAATTAACTAATTTAAAGCGTTTCGTTATATTAGCCACATCAACTAATTGTATGAAAACCAACTTTTTAAACCTACGATTTACTCTCTCATCCCTAAGTTTGTCGCTATTGATTACAGGCCTACTTGTTTTTTCGGCATGCGGGTCAGAGGATGAAAACCCAACCTGTAGTGGCTGTACCGCAGCTAGTCCTTGGTCCAAGGCGGGAGCAAGTTCTTGCTATGCCACCCAAACGGATTGCGAAAGAGCCGAAGGAGGAACTTGCACTATTTGTAACTAATCTTTCCTTATTTAATCGATTCCTGTGCTTTGGTTAGAATGAGGTCAGCGAGTTGGTTGGCGTCGTTTGATTTAACTTCCAGGTCAGCAATTTTCTTCTTGCCCTGAAAAACGGCACCGACCGCAGAGATTGTTTCACCTTCTTCAGTATACCTTCCTCGTATCACATAAGCTTCAGGAAAGGTTTTCAAATCGACGAACATCACACCGGCTTCACTGTTTTGACCTTCCATTTTTTTCAGACGCTGGTCAATCAGTTCTCCTAGTTGTAGGTCGTCCATAAACGAAGCTTCGTTTTGAAATAGGGAGGAAGCTACAGCAGGTCGATTGGCCTTCAGCGATATTTGCTTTCGTTGCTCGTTATTTAATTCTCCAATATCAAAAGAGTTCAAATCGTTGGGTACCCTCACCTCAGGCTTCTGAATACCTCCTATCTCCGAAGCCAGCTCAGGTACCTTTTGAGAAGCAAAATTGAACAGGTTAATGATGTCAATATACCTGTCTTCCCTCAGAGCAGGCCCTTTCATTCCATATAGCAAGGAGTAAGTGAGCAAACCCTGGTCGAAAGCTGACGCTTCATAGCTTACGGCATCTGCTGCCGACCCTGCTATTATGTAAAGCCCTGTGCGATCTTTCAAGGTTTCAAGGGCCCTGGCTTCTTCCGAGCTCATGGTAAAGCTGCTGCCGCTCAGGTTTTGTGCTAGCTGTCCGGAGTGGCAAGCATCTATAATCAAGACCTGCCTGATCGTGGGCACCTCCATGATAAGTTTGCCGATCTCTTTACTTGACAAAGAATAGTTGCCACGTTCCTTGTTTCCACTCACGTCCATACTCGATGCCTCGGATGTCAGGTAGTAGAAGTCAGCATTTTCACCTTTATCGGCTACTCCATGTCCTGCCAGGTAAACCACCAGATAGTCGTTGGAGGTGGCGACGTTTTTGATTTTTGATAGTTCTGATACCAGGTTGGCTTTGGTCGGCTTGTCGTAGCCTGGCAGTGTGGACAAAAGTTTAATGCTTACATTTTCCTCCCCAAATCTGCTCTCAGAACTCAGCTTTATAGCGTCATAGAAATCTTCAGCATCTTTGGCCGCATATTTCAAGTCCATATCACTCCCCTGGTAATCGGAGACGCCTGCAATAACCCCAAATACCTTTGATGGCACTTCACTGCCAGCTTCGTTTTCGTCGATCAGGTAGACACTTTTCTCAGGGCTCGACAAATAACCTTCCTGGTTATAGGCTTTGACGGTAATCTTGTTCAGGCCTCCTTTCTTAATATAAGGGTGGTTTTCGATGCCATAGTCGAAGCTCGCAAAACCATCGGTGGTTGTTTCAACAGAACGTGACTCGTTGATCACTTCTTTTCCATTGATGAGAATGACGATCCTGCCAATGCCACCTCCCTGGTCGTTAAGGTTAATGCCAAGTTTTCCAGCGTTTTGCTCAGGATGGGAGAGTTTGATTTCAGGATAAAGATCAAATCCGTCTAGTTTTGGTGATAGCCTGATCGGGTCTTTGTGGAAGCCCAGAAGTTTGGGAAGCAGGTAAGGCTCGTAAAACTTATCTTTCATTTGCTCCAATGCTATAGACTCTTTGCCCACTGAGTAATGCATTTTCAAAATAGCTTCTCTTGAAGCATCAAATAAACCATCGGAGCCTACAAGAGCCCAGTCATTGGTGTCAAGTGGCGTAAGGGTAGCCAGTTCCTTTTTATCTGCCAATGACCAGCACTTGATCAAACCGTCAAAGCCGGAGGAGAATAGTATCTGCCCGGTTTGGCTAAAGGCCAATCCCGATACTGCCGCAGAATGTCCTTTCAGCTGAAAGGCTTCAGCTCCCTTTTCCAGGTCCCAAAAAGTGATGCTATAGTCGCCCTGGCTACTCCCTTTACTGATCACATTGGAAAGTGTCACCAGAAAATTCCCACTTGGATCAAATGCAAGTTTGGTAATGCTCTTCGCAGCTGGAACATCTATTTTCTTAACTGATTTGCCGCTTTTCAGGTCGATCAATTGCAGGCTTGTTCCCTGATTTTTAACAACAGCTCCGATCCATTTGCCGTCAGCACTTATCTCGAAATATTGGAGTCCGGCGATTTTAATGGCTGATTGCTTTTTAAAATTCTCGGTCTCATAGAAGGTGATGCCATCCGATGCATCCTGTGCCAATAGCATTTTACCATCAGGGGTCAGGCGTTGGTCATATGATTCCTTTAGTTTGATCACTTTGGGTTTCTTTCCACTCTTGATCGTAAAAATGCCTGTGCCATTGTCAACTTTCTTGATGATTCGCTCATCATCAGCTGTCACCTCAATGTAAGGAAAAGTTAGCCGCTCACCGGTCGGCCTGCTATATACAACTGCATCGTATTTTGTGTCCCAGGCTGTTACAAACCCGTTTTGCTGTACGCCTGCCAGTAGGTTTTGGTTAGTGCCAAAGGCCAGCCCGATCACAGGCTCATTGGCATTTTTCAATTGGCGGGGAGCGCTGGCTCCTGTTAGGTCGAATAGAACCACTCCGCTATTTCTTCCAACTGCAAGCTGAGTGCCTTCGTTGTTAATGGCAAGAGAAAGAATTTTTGAAGCCAAACCCGTGAAACTACCTTTGTAGTCTCCTGTAGCGAGATCATAGGCATGAATGCCTCCCTCGTAATCCGGCAGGTAAAATTCCTCTCCACTATAGGAGAAAGCGGTTGTTTGAATTCCAATGGCTTTCGAAAGTTGGTTCGCTATGGCGTCCGGGATTTGCAACTTTCCTATTATTTCCTCTCCGCCTCCCAAAGGATAAAAGTGCAGGTTAGGACCACTGCCCCGTCCGCTCAAAGCAATTAATTCATTGGAAGCTGTTACTGAGATGAGCCTGGAAAGTGGCGATTTGTTTTGGGAAACAAAGGCGCCGTCTTTGAATCGGGAAACTTCACCGTCTCCAGTCACACACACCCAGGAGTTTTCTTCCATACCTGGAACAATTCCTGTGATTGCTTTTGAAGAACTGGTAACAATAGTAGCAACCTCGGCATTCTGCTGCCGAATGCCAAGGCTTCCGTCGTCGAAGCCAAGCATCAGCTTACCAGCTTCGTTCCAGGCAAAGCTCGTGATTTTTTTCTCCTTCACTTCAATAGTATAGGCCTCCTGTGGTTGGCTGGAAGTAATCACTGTGAGTTTACCTGTTGAAGAGAGAGCGCCCAAAAATTTTCCTGTCGCATCAAATTGAATCTTACTAAAACTCCCTTCGGCTTCTCCCATGCCACCAATTTTCCAATCTAGCTGATTGCGAACCACAACTTTTCCGCTTGCATCGCAAGTAGCTATGTATTTTCCGTCCTTGGAAGCCGCAATGCTGGTTATAGCAGCGCTATGTCCCTCAAGAAACGACACAACGGCTTTGGTACGAACATCCCAAACGGTTATCTCTTCTCCTCCATCAATGCTATATAGGTAGCTCCCCGTCGGGTCAACCGCAATTCCGGTGACTGGATTTGTGTGTCCTATCGGAACTACCAGCTTGGGTAGTTGCGCTTCTACAGCTAGCGAAGAGAGAAAAAATAGTAAGCAGATCAGTGGTCTCATGATACTTTCTTTAAAAATTGGAACAGGATAATGCAATTTAGCGAAAAGTATGCCGCAATCTGATGCGCTTTATTTTTAACTTGTCGGCAACTAGCAACTACATGTTTAAAGGCTGATATGGGTCGAAAGTAGAAGAGGTAACATTCGGTTAATGATTATTTAAATTCGACCCTTTGTCCCTTTATAAATTAGACTTTTAATTGCCCGCTTGATAGCGATCTCACTAAATGAACGAAGCCAAGATTGTTTATAAAAACCTTGATGAACTGTTTGAAAGAGCAGCTTCCTTCCCAATAAATAAGAAGAGTAAGATTGTCATTTTTAGCGATTTGCACATGGGTGATGGAAGCTCCAAAGATGATTTCCTGCCTAATTCCAAACTTTTTATTAAAGCTGTAGAGGATTACTATATCCCTAAGCATTATTCAATGGTATTGAATGGAGATGTCGAGGAACTACAGCGGTTTTCACTTAAGAAAATAGCCAAACAGTGGAGCGAGGTTTATCAGCTTTTTGACAAGATCAATAAAGAAAACCTCTTCATCAAAACAATAGGTAATCATGACCTTACATTGGTAAATGAGCCTGAACAGCCCTTCAAGTATGAGCTCTATGAATCCGTGAAGCTCATTTACAAAGAGCACCCCATTTTCATTTTTCATGGTCATCAGGCGTCCAAAAAATACCAAAGAAACAACAAGTTGATTGGTTTTACCTTAAAGTACATTGCAAATCCACTCAGAATCAAAAATTTCTCTGTTGCCCACGACAGCAGAAAGCAATATAAAATCGAAAAGCGGGTCTATAATTATTCGGTATTCAATAAGATAGCATCAGTGATTGGTCATACTCATCGTCCGTTATTTGAATCACTGTCGAAGGCTGAGCGATTAAAGTATAAAATTGAACAGCTATGCCGAGAACTGGTGGGGCTAAAAGAAGGTGAGGAGTCAGTTGTACTAAAGAGTATTAAAGCTTATAAGAAGGAGCTAAAGGCTATTTACGGTAAAAAACTTCCGTTTCTAGAAATAGGGAATCTCTATCATACCATTTTTCATATTCCCAGCCTATTCAATTCTGGTACCGTGATTGGCAAAAGAGGAATAACCTGCCTCGAGATCGAAAATGGCAATATTGCTCTCATCCATTGGTTTGATAAAAAAACAACTGAAAAATACCTTAAGCAAACTGGATATAATCCAGAGCAATTGGGAGACACGGATTTCTACAGAATGGTGATCAACAAAGAAGACCTCGACTATATCTTCGCCAGAATCAGGGTGCTTTCCTAATTGTAAGAAAACCTCACATTGAAGACATCGAAGAAAGGGTCGAAAGGAAATCCGATCCATGTAGGTCTGTATTCCCTCAAAAACCGAGTATCCAGGGTATAGGTTTCAGCCAACTTGTCATCCACAAACAGCAGTAGCTCTATTTCGACTTCATTGTTGCTCACTTGCAACTGGTTTGTTCCAGCGCTTAACTCTGATGGCATGGTCCAGTCGAGAGGCACTACGTCGTTAGACTTTTGATGGGTAGTACCCACAGATTCTCCGTTGACAACGAATTCCACATAGCAGCGAGGCTGAAAAGAAGGTAGGTAGCGAAGGTAATCAATTGTTATGCTGTTGGTCGTATGTGGTAATACTTCGATTATTTCGCTCACCTCTACCCGCTCGCCCGATTTACACAAAAGCACAGATGTCACTTCGATAGGTGCCAAAGAAATGACTCTGTAGATAAAATCAGTTGAATAAAATATCCCTTTGTCACCTGACCCCACTCTGTATTCCCAAAAAGCGCTATCGTAATGGCTTGCTTTGTTTTCTATTCTAAGAATTGAATTTGGATAAACCTCAGGAGTTCGTACCGAGATACTTGGTATAAGGTCTGTGATTTTTAGGTCAAGCAGTTCACTTTGTTGATCGTTACCTACCGTAAGGGTTACCTCATAAACTCCTTCAGACGCAAATGTGTGTTTGGGATTTTTTTTCGATGAACGCTCGCCGTCGCCAAAATCCCACAAGTAAGTATCTTCCTGATCGAAATTCACACTAGCGTTAAACTGTACAGGAAAGGGATTAGAACAGGAGCTGAGGACCGTATAAGAGATGCCGACTATTTCAGCGTCACCAATCAATGCTGATCTGTCTGGCTCACATGCAGTTACCAGTGCAGTCAATAAAATGACGTAGACGGTCTTTGATTTCATTGAGAGATCACGCCAATTCATGCTGAAAACAACGAAAAGTTTTCATCGGCCTTCAATTATCAACTACTTTGATCAGTAAACTGTTTTAATTAACAACGAAAGCCTATTTCGACATTAATGTGCTAAGGCTTACTTCTTGTTTTACGTCTACAGGAAACCTGGACGACCAACCGGCGATACTAGTTTTGATTTCCCCTGTGAATCTAAGGGGCACTTTTTTCCCCAGCAAATAGGCTAGTCCCTGCTTTTCCAATATTTTTTGAATGTCGGACATGAGGAGAATGCCCTGGAAAGGCACAGCGAATTCTTTTTTTGCTCCCGCCTTGACGATTTTCACCTCCCGTAATGTGGCTACTTTTGTTGATTCTATTTCGATCTGTAAGTCTATTTCCTTAATACTCACAGCAAAGTTATTGGGATTGAACAACAGTGCCTCTCCACGAACCTGTGTCTCATTATTTTCTGCGGTCCCAAAAGTCAGTTTCTGGAATCGGATGAGTTGGGCTGGCTCCGCTTCTTTGCAACTCCATCCCCAACAACATATCCAGCAAAATAAAAAAATGTTTATATGCGCTTTTCTCATAGTTCCGTTTCCAGGCTCAAATTAAAAGATTATTTTTCGGCTAACTAATTCAATTTTATAAATGCAGGGTATCTTTTGGTAACCATGAACAAATTGACCCGTTCAACCGTCATCTAATATATTTTCATTTTCACAGCCATTATGTATAAAAAGGATCACTCAAAAATGATGCGCAATTTTTTTGCGCTCTCTGCTATTGTTCTTCTTTTTGCCTGTACGCCTCAGGTGCCTGAGTTCGATTGGCAGGGACACCGGGGTGCCAGAGGTTTGATGCCGGAGAATACGATCCCTGCTTTTTTGAAAGCGATGGAGTACAATATAAAAACGCTGGAACTAGATGTGGTGATTTCCGCGGATAATAAGGTGGTAGTGTCACATGACCCATATCTTTCTGCGACTTTCTGTGCCGATTCTTTAGGTAATCCAATAGCGCCTGGTTCTGAGCAGCAATGGAACATTTACCAGCTTCGAAGCGATGAATTAGTGTTGTTTGACTGTGGGAGCAGGGTTCATACCAGGTTTCCAGAACAGCAGAAATTACCAATTACTAAGCCACTATTGTCTGAGGTCTTTGCGGCAGTTGATGCTTATGCAGATGATCACGGGTTAAACATACCGTTCTACAATATTGAGTTAAAATCTGACGAAAAAGGCGACCACGTTTTCCATCCAGAACCGAGTGTGTTTTGCGAATTGGTATATGCTGCTGTGGATGGGAAAGTTCCTTTTGAAAAGTTGACCATTCAATCATTCGATTTTAGGATTCTCAGATATTTTCATGAAACTTATCCCAAAGTAAAACTCTCCGTCCTCGTGTCAAATAACAGATCGGTAAAGGAAAACCTGGATGATTTGGGGTTTACGCCGGCAGTTTACAGTAGCGAGTACAGGAGTTTGAGAAAAGAAGATGTTGACTACCTGCATAGCCAGGGGGTAGATGTAATCCCCTGGACAGTTAACGAAGTGTCCGAAATGAGAGCATTGATCAAAATTGGGGTAGATGGCATTATCACTGACTATCCCAACCTCATCGATCAGGTCGCATCCTAATTGCTTTGTATTTATTACCTTTGCCCGCTGTAAAAATTAGCTACTAAATCAATGAAAAAGACTTACGACGTTTTTGGTATCGGAAATGCTCTTGTAGATATTGTATTTGACGCTGACAACAGCTTTTTGGAAAAATACAAAGTAGAAAAGGGCCTGATGACGCTTGTAGATGAGGCCCGGCAACATGAGCTTATTGAAGCGCTCAATCTGGATGAAAACATGATGCAATGCGGGGGGTCTGCAGCCAACACGATCATCGGCACAAGTCAATTTGGTGGTAAATGTTACTATGCCTGTAAAGTAGCTAACGACAAGTTTGGCCACTTTTACCTGGATGATTTGAAGAAAAACGGTGTGGATACTAACCTCACTGATGGTACGGCTCCAGAGGGCATAACAGGGAAATGCCTGGTGATGGTAACTGACGACGCTGATCGCACGATGAACACTTTTCTCGGTATTACGACTAATTTTTCTACGGCGGAAGTTGATGAAAGAGCCTTGAAAGATTCGCAGTACCTCTATATCGAAGGCTATTTGGTAACTAGTGAAACTGGCCTCGAGGCCATGAAGCATGCTAAAAAGGTAGCCGAGGCCAATGGCGTTAAAGTCGCCCTGACTTTTTCTGACCCAAGCATGGTGAAGTATTTCAAGACCCAAATGGAAGAGGTAGTTGGCGCCAGTGTCGATTTGCTTTTTTGCAACGAAGAAGAGGCGATGCTATTCACTGGTAAGAGTAACATTTTGCATGCGCGGGAAGAGCTGAAAAAAGCAGCGAAAAAGTTTGCCATTACTCAGGGCAAGAATGGCGCAATAATTTATGATGGCGACACTTTTATCGACATCGAACCTTACAAAGTGAATGCGGTTGATACTGTGGGCGCTGGTGACATGTTTTCAGGTGCATTCCTTTATGGCATCACACACGGTCATTCAATAGCAGAGGCTGGAAAAATGGCCAGCCTGGCATCCTCCAAAGTGGTTTCGCAGTACGGGCCTCGTTTGGAGTGGCATCAGGTGAAGGAAATCATGAACCACTTGTTCGAATAGCAGATTTATTTCATCAGCCAACGCTTAAAATTAGCTGATTCGTTGGCTGACATACTTTCTTTTCTCTCAAATACATGGGTTTCATAAAAAAGGCCATTTGATGAAAGATGAAGGCTCAATGGCGTAGCATGTCTGATGATTTGCAGCTCTGCTTTAGCCGTGAATGCCGAATCTATTTTATGTCGGTCAGTCTCGCCATTCACGCTCTTAATTTCGTCGTCAATTGAAAGCAATTGATATGTGCTACTTTTTGGGTGCACGTGCGACACAACCCATCGATCTTTGTCCAGTTTCATTTTGAAGCCTAGGTCTCTCTCATGTATACTGTCGGGATAGGCTTTGTTGAGCGTAAGACCAAACTGACTGCCAAGAACTGCGAGTTCCTTCTCTACAGGTTGATTGCCGTCTACAAATTGCTCGAAAAAATATGCTAGTGGAGTACCAGTTAGTGCCTCGGCAACTGATTGGATATCGATCTTCGTGTAGCCTTTTCCTTCCTTAAAATAGTCACCCCAAAGTCGGCGCATTAAGTCATCCAGGCTATATCGATTCTCTGACATTAGGCGGATAGTAAAGTCCAGCATCAAGGCGATAATGGCACCTTTTACGTAAATAGATACCTTCCGATTGGGCGTGCCGGCCTGGTAGCCATCCAGCCAAAGGTCGAATGATGACTCTGCGACAGATTGATTGAATCTGCCAAAGTTTTGAAAATGCCGGTTGAGTAATCTGTTAAGTTCTTTCAGGTACCATGTTTCATCATAAACACCACTTTTAACGAGCATTAAATCGCCATAGTAGGTGGTGAAGCCTTCAGCGACGTATCCTGTCTCAAAATAGTTTTCTTTGGAAAAGTCATACGGTGTAAGTTCTTGTGGTCTGATTCTGGTGATGTTCCATGCATGAAAGAGTTCATGAGAAGAAATACCAAGCAATCTTTCGTAGAACTCCTCGGTTTGTTCTCCCGTACCGGGGCCAAGCGTAATTACGGTCGAAGCTGCATGCTCAACTCCATGATAGGCAGGGTAAGGAAGGAACTGCAATAAAAAATGATAGTCCGTTACAGGGAGCTCGCCAAATAGTTCAAGTTGAGTGTCACTGAACTTGCTAAAATCTTCTTCCATTCTTTCTGAAGAAACGTCGGTAACACCATGATACCAAATATGGAAAGTAATACCTTTTAGCTGATAGGTTAGGTGTGTCAGCTTTGGACTGGCAAAAAAAGGGCTATCCGCGACTTCGTAGAAGGTGCTAGCCAACAATCGCCTACCTGCTTGTGGAAGCGCACACGCTATTTCGTAATCGGCTGGAATTTGCAGCTCAATTTCTATCGCTTCATTCATTCTTTCGGGCAGGTACATCAGGCAATTGACAGGATTCACATATAGTTGATCGTCGTGAAGCCATGAGCTACCTGCATCCATTTTGTAGGCGTAAAATTGATAGGTGATAGAAACCACCTGTTTCGATGGAATTTCAAGCTGCCAACAACTTTTGCTTACTTTCTTTACAGGAAGGCTCTCGTTGATGGACCCACTGGCTGAAACGCTCAAAATATTCTTGGAAAAATCACCAGCCTCGTACCTTCCGGGCCGCCAGGTAGGTAGCATCACTTCTATTGCCTGCTTAGCCTCAGACTCAAAAATCATCGCTATATTTAAAATATGACTAAGCGGATTACTATAACTAACTGTATATCTGATCATTTTTTAATTTTCATTAACTATTCTTTCGTTTCCTTGTTTGTAATTCTCCAAAAGCTCTTTAACTTTGCAGCCCGTAATTTTTCTGAAGAAGAACAAAAAGTAAAGTTCGGAAAGATACTTTAAGAATAGGCAAAGAAGAATAGACAGATATGAAAAGGACATTTCAGCCCTCAGTAAGAAAGAGAAAGAACAAGCACGGCTTCAGAGAAAGAATGTCGACTGCTAATGGTCGTAGAGTCTTGGCTGCCAGAAGGGCAAAAGGAAGGAAGAGACTCACAGTGTCTGACGAGCGTCGTCATAAGAAATAAGCCACTGCTGCTTTTATGAAGGAGCAGGAATACAACGGTCTACCTGCTACCTTTTCAAAATCGGAGAGGTTAAAGAGAGACAAGCGCATAAAGGAACTTTTCACTAAAGGTTCCTCTTTTTTTTTATACCCACTGCTCATCAAACACCTGAAATCTCCTGTACCAGAGCAGGTCAATCAGGTGCTTTTTTCTGTCTCTAAGAAGAACTTCAAAAAAGCGGTAGACAGAAACCAACTCAGAAGGAGAATGTTTGAAGCTTACAGACAGCACAAGCATCTCTTAGCTCCTTCCGCCGATCACGAAAATTTCCTGCTAATCGCCTATATTTACGTTGGTAAAGAAAAAGCAACCTATCAGGTGATAGAACGTCAACTAATTGAAGCGCTCAAGCGTTTGAATAAATTGAACGCAATAAAAACATAGCAAGTCTATGAGGAAAAGGATTGTAAGAACTGGCTTTCTCTTATTGGTTATAGGAGGTGTTTTCGGTTTTTCATTTTCAGAGCAAGATGACAAGTATTTTCAGATAGCGAAAAGCCTTGACATTTTTGCTACTTTATTCAAGGAAGTGAACACTTACTATGTCGACGAGGTGAATCCCGACGACATTGTAAAGGCAGGAATAGACGCCATGTTACAGTCTCTTGATCCCTACACTGATTTCATTTCAGAAGATGAGTATGATGACTTCCGAACTATTACCACTGGCCAGTATGGAGGCATCGGTGCTTTGGTAGGCAAGCGCGACGGTTATAGCACCATCATTATGCCTTTCAAAGATTTCCCAGCCTTTAGAGCAGGTATACAAATTGGTGATAAAGTAATTAAGATTGACGGAAAGGACATTGTAGGTAAATATGCAGATAACATAAGCGACCTACTCAAAGGCCCGGTCAACACGCCGATCACACTCACAATAGAAAGGTTTGGGGTAAGTCAGCCCTTTGACGTGCCTCTCATGAGGGAAAAGATCACCATCAATAATGTACCTTTTTCTGGTGTGTTTCATTCTGATATTGGCTATATCCGATTATCCGATTTTACAACAGAAGCTGGCAAAGAGGTGCAGGATGCTCTGGCCAAACTAAAGGAACAAGGGGCAAAAAATATTATTCTTGACCTTCGGGGCAATCCTGGCGGGCTTTTGGATGAGGCCATTAATGTTTCCAATGTGTTTGTTGAAAAAGGATCCGAGATAGTAACTACTAAGGGTAGGATGAAAGAATGGAACAAGACCTACAAGGCGTATAAGGAGTCTGGAGATACCGATATTCCCTTAGTGGTACTTGTCAACGGAGGTAGTGCTTCTGCTGCTGAGATTGTCGCTGGCGTTATCCAGGACTACGACCGAGGAGTCCTGATAGGCCGTAGAACTTTCGGTAAGGGATTGGTTCAGGCAACCAGGCCTTTGGCCTACAATTCTCAATTGAAAATTACTACGGCAAAATATTATATTCCCAGCGGCAGGTGTATTCAGGCTATTGATTATGCCCATCGGAACCCCGATGGGAGCGTGGCTAAAATACCTGATTCCTTAATGGTGGCGTTTAAAACTTCAAATGGAAGAGTAGTGTATGATGGTGGCGGCGTAAATCCTGATATCACAGCTACAATGGTTGATTATGCTCCCATTACCATGGGGCTGGTTAATGGGAATCATATTTTTGATTATGCGACCAAATATCATTTTGAACACAAAGCGATTTCTTCGGCAAAAGACTTCCACTTGACTGATGAAGAGTTTTCTGACTTTTCCGCCTGGCTCAAAAGCCGTGATTTCAAATATTCGAACTCCATGGAAAGGTCGCTGGATGGTTTTGAAGCATCTGCAAAAAAAGAAAAGTACATCGATCCACTTGATGAGGAAATCCAGCAACTTAGACGCCAACTGGTTAAAATGAAAGAAATGGATTTGGTCCATTTTAAAGATGACATCAAGCAGGTGCTTGAAGAAGAGATTGTCAGTCGTTATTATTTTGAATCCGGCATTATAGAGTCTTCTTTTAACCACGACCCCGATATTATCGAAGCGGTCAACTTATTTCGTACACCAGCCAGATACAAAGAGCTACTGGCTTCTCCGAACTAGCTATGTCGATCATACTATGCATAGAAACGGCAACAACAGTATGCTCAGTGGCTGTATTCGATGATGCGCATTTATTGGGTTCTCAGGAGTACAGGATTGACAAGTCGCATTCTAGTCTCTTGCCAGCTATCATTGAGACTACCCTCGAAGGTGTTTCATTGAGCAAGGCTAATATTGATGCTGTAGCGATATCGGAAGGTCCAGGTTCTTACACAGGCTTGCGTATAGGTGCATCGATTGCCAAAGGCCTCTGTTATTCGCTCGAACTGCCGCTCATCGCTCTTAATACACTAGAGGTAATGGCAGCGGAAGTAAATGTTTTTAACAAGCACAAAGCGCTCCTTTGCCCTATGATAGACGCAAGGCGGATGGAGGTATATGCTTGTGTAATTAGCGCTGAGGGAAAGGTGGTGGAAGATACCGCGCCTCACATTATTGATGAGATGTCTTTCTCTTCTTTTTTGAAGGAGAAGGAGGTCTGGTTTTTTGGAAACGGTTCTGATAAGTGTAAGGACGTTTTTGGCGCAAATAAAAATGCCGTCTTTGTGTCTGGCATTGTTCCCTCTGCCAAATCGATGGGGGAGCTCGCTCATCAGCAATTTCAGTCTGGATCATTCAGGGACCTGGCTTACTTCGAACCTTTTTATTTAAAAGAATTCCGGGCAACTAAACCAAAAGCTTCAGGCTAGTGTTTGAATACTTCAGATGGAACAACCAATAGTTAATAAAGTAGCAAATAGCACATTGATATCGCTAGACCTTGCGGAGTTTATCCCTGCGGGTGAACGTTCGGTATTCGATTTGCAGGACTATCTCTTTCAGGGGCTGATCCTTCGGGAGAAGGATTTCAGGCTGGCGATCAAGGAATTTGATTGGTCGGTATTCAAAGATAAGTTCGTGGCTATTTATTGTTCTACCGATGCTATCGTACCCACTTGGGCTTATATGCTGGTGGCCACGAAAATTAATTCTCTTGCTAAATTTAGTGTAAAGGGATCTCCAGAAGAGCTTGAGAAAAAATTATTCGAACAGGAATTGGATAAAAAGGACTGGTCCAAATTCAAAGACACGAAAGTGGTCATTAAAGGATGCAGCGATTTAGAGGATCCTGATTTTTGTTTTTTTGAGGCAACGCAAAGGCTAATTCCTTGGGTTTCAAGCCTTATGTATGGAGAGCCATGCAGTACGGTTCCGGTCTTCAAAAAAAATATCACAAATAATATTTGAACACCTTGTTTAGTAAAAAGTAGTCCCCTACTTTTGCAGTCCCATTTGAGAGAAACGCTCTCGAAAAAGTTTACTGAAAAGCCCCCAAAAATATTTTAAAAAATTATTTTGGAATTAGGGGAAAAGAATGATTACC